>CAWJRD010000066.1:0-11098 GCA_963845015.1 uncultured delta proteobacterium | reverse complement strand
ATGTATTGCTCATGCCATTGTCATTCTGGATAAAAACGGGAATGTTGCCTTTCAAAGCAGTCCCGTTTCCTTACAGTTGTCATCCCAGGCAAAGGATCTGGTTTCCGGCCGCCGGGAAGCGGCCGTTCACCTGTTTGGCGGAATCGGCGAATCCGGCGCAAACGGCCCTGCGGACTTTGTCGGTATCCGCAGGCAGGGCGGAAACGGCGCGGTGTTGCTGGTGATGGACAAAAATTCGATTCAATACTGGGCAATGAAAATCAGCACCCGGGCCGCCATCGAAAACTCGCCGATGGGAAGGGGAATTGTCTATCTGGCTGCTGAAGATGCCCAGGAGCGGGTCCTGACTCAGACCGGCAGCGTTCCAAGTGAAAAAGTATCGGAATGTCTGCTGCTTGCCGGCAGCGCCAGAGAGCCGGACAACCCGGTCAGCGCCTGCGTCAAGTTTGGTGATATCAAGTTCCTGGAGGTGTTTCTGCCATTTAAACTGGATGGTCATGTTGTGGGGAAGATCCGGGTAGGGCTTGAAACCCGTGAAACCGACGCGATGCTTCAAGAGAAACGCCGTCATATCTTTCTGTGGACCGGCTTGATGATGGCCATCGGAATTCTGGTTCTGGGGCTGTTGTACCAGACCCAGAACCGGCATATTTCCCGGCTTCAGGCCGTACAGGAGCATCTGTATCACGCCGAAAGGCTGTCTTCCCTGGCAAAGCTCGGCGCCAGAGTGGCGCACGAAGTCCGCAATCCGCTCAATGCCATCAGCATGGCGGCCCAGCGGCTTCAGCGGGAGTTCGCGCCTGCTGAAAGCGGGAAAAATCAGGAGGAGTTCGGATACATTACCCGGATCGTGCGGGACGAAATTCAGCGGATCAACACCATTGTCGAGGATTTTCTCAGCCTCTCCCGAAGTGACAGACTGAATCTGCGGCAGGCATCCATTGCGGCGGTTCTGGAGCGCGTCCATTTTCTGGTCCGGGAAGAAGTGCAGGCCAGGGGGATCCGGGTCGAAACCCAGGGGCTGGAAAATGCCCGGTTGATGGTGAGGATGGATGTCCATAAAATGGAGCAGGCCCTTCTTAACATCGTTCGAAACGCCGCGGATGCCATTTCAGGGGAAGGCGCCATTACCCTTGTTCTGGAGAGCTACAAAAAGAATTTCATCCGCATCCGGGTCCGGGATACCGGTGCCGGAATAGACGCAAGTGAAACCGGGCGGATATTTGATCCGGACTATACGACCAAATCCAATGGAACCGGGTTGGGCCTGTCCATTGCCCACGAAATCGTTCTGGCCCATGGCGGGGAAATCCGGGTACAGAGCGTCCAGGGCCGGGAAACGGTCTTTGATATCCTGCTGCCGGTCCTGGCGCAGGGGACTGAAGAAAAGCGTATCGGCGCATAACAAAAGGGCGCGGCGCACGGCGCCTCATTAAGCAGGACAGGCGGTCAAAAGGAAATCGTGTCGTGAATAATCTGGATATATTGATCGTTGAAGATGAGCTTTTCCAAAGAGAGATGCTCCGCGACTTTCTGCGCAAGGCGGGCCACCTGGCGACAGAGGCGGAAAGCGGGGAAAAAGCCCTTCAGCTTCTTGAAAAAGGCTGCTTTGATCTGATGCTGATGGATTTTCGCATGCCCGGCATGAACGGCCTGGAGACGCTTCAAAAAGTAAAAACCATTGATCCTGAAATCGATGTGGTGATCATGACGGCTTACGGGACGGTCGAGACGGCCGTTGCAGCCATGAAGGCCGGGGCCGGGGATTATATCACCAAACCCATGGATCTGGATGAACTTGCCATGTTGATCCGCCGCGATTGCGGAACACCGGACCCTGGTCAGGGAGAACGAAATCCTGCGCCAGGAGCTTAAAATCAAAGGGGTGACTTCTGAGGCGATCCAGTACAAAAGCCCGAAAATGGCCGAATTGATTCAGTTGGCCGCAAGGATTGCACCCAGCCAGGCAACGGTGATGATCCAGGGCGAAACCGGTACGGGAAAAGAGCTGTTCGCAAGGCTGATTCATCACCTGAGCCCGCGCGCGGCCAAGCCGTTTGTTGCGGTCAATTGCGCGGCCATTCCCGAAACCCTGATCGAAAGCGAGTTTTTCGGCCATGAAAAAGGGTCCTTCACCGGCGCCTTTCAGCGCCGGATCGGCCGGTTCGAACAGGCCGACGGTGGCACGCTGTTTCTGGATGAAATCGGCGAGCTTTCCCCCGCTGTTCAGGTCAAATTGCTGCGGTTTCTGCAGGAGCGGGAATTTCAACGGGTCGGGGAGAAAAAACGGTTACGGCCGATGTCCGGATCATCAGCGCCACCCATCAGGATCTGGATGCCAGGGTCAAAGACGGTACTTTTCGGGAGGATCTTTTCTACCGGATCCATGTGGTCGCCTTGAAAATCCCGCCGCTCAAAGACCGCAGAGAGGATATTCCCGTTTTGATGACGCACTTCATCCGGCGTTTTGGAGAAGCAAACCGCAAGAAAATTGATGGTGTGAGCCGTGAGGCCCAGGACCTTCTGGTCAAATACGATTATCCCGGAAATGTCCGGGAGCTTGAAAATATCATTGAGCGGGCCATCGTGATCGCCCGCGGTTCGGTGATTTCCACCGAAGATCTGCCCTTTCAAAATCCGGTATGCGGGACCGGCGAGGCTGGCACATCCAAAACGCCGGCCGGCAACCTTCACCAGGCCATAGCGGCGATGGAATGCGAGATGATCGAAGATGCCATGCAACAGGCGGATTTCAACCAGTCGAAGGCAGCCTTGTTATTGGGTCTCGGAGAGAGGATGCTCAGATACAAACTGAAAAAATACCCGTTATTGGTGGCATCCAGAACCCGTACCTTTTCCTGAATCGCAACTGGTCATCCACTTGCGAATTTCAGCTTGAGTACCGTCAATATACGGGTTCTCATTGGAGAAGACGAGCGCTCTATAAAACTGGTTTGGCTTGCCGCTGGCGTCGACGCAGCAAAGCCAGCGCAATCCCCAATACAGCGATCAAGACGGCCAGGATCAGCGCCAGACGATCCCAGTGCAATCCATCCACCCAGGCGCCGTACAACATACCTGCTCCGATACAGAACAGGGCCACCAGACCCACATAAGAGAAGGTTTTCTAGTGCGGCCGATCACAGCCGACACCATCAGAATGCTTTGCAGGCTCAACTCCGGTATCGGACATCAAATAAGCCACAAAGGCCCGGGGTGCATGCCCAAATCCAGGAACATGCCGCGCCACCGGCACTTCCACCAGGGTAGGGAAATACATGAACACACCGAAACCCCACTGCCACGATATTGGCGAAGTATGGTGTTGTTGCCGGCCAAGGCCTCAATCCATTCCGGGCGAATCAATTGGCGCGCCATGCCCACCACGAAAACGCCCACCACCAACAGCGCCGAAAATCTGCTTGACGAAGTGCCACGATTCCCACAACCAGGCTTGTCGGTCATCTGCGCTCAAACGACCGGCGTAATGCGAACAAAGCCCACAAGGTCAGTGCAACGGCCGATGAAGCGGCCCGTCAAGGCAAGCTCCAACCCACCCGCCTGTGGCGTGATCCGTAAAGCCGCTACCAGCAAGGTGGCCGCAGATAGACCCAGGGTTATCCAGTCCAGCGGTTGGTGCTCTCGATGATGTCCTCCATGCCTTTCCGTGCCGTGGCGGAATTCAACAACAACAGGGCGATCAGCATCGAACCCTGAAAGCTTACGCTTTCCTCACCTTTGGCCGCATCGAACGGTACCCACTGAAACAGTGTAGCCTGCCAGGCTTCGGCCCATGACAAGGGCAGGTGCAAGGTAGCAACAGTGGAGGTGAGTGGCCACAGCTTCAAGGTGCCGGCAATTAGCAGCGCCACCAGCGACAGTAGAAGCACCAATCGCAGCAGGGCTTATGTTCGCCTGATCAGAAAACAATGTATCGGTTTGCGCATCATGACTGGCGTCATCGCGCCAGAACAGTAAGGCCATCAACAAACCAATGCCGATACCAAACAGCAGACACAGCAACAGACGCGCCACAGTAAATTCCGGCCCTAGGATGCTGCCGGTATAGGCCAGTGCCATGATGTTGCCCGCAGGGGCGAAGAACAGGAAGGTGATTGCCGGGCGAATGCCCGCGCCCTTTCGATAGATGCCGGCAAACAGCGGCACGATGGTGCAAGAACACACCGCCAGCAAGGAGCCTGCCGCCACAGCCGCCAGGTAAGATACATGGGCCGGCGCATTGCGTCCCAGCAAGCGCGTGATGCCTGCCTTAGGAATCAATGCCGCCATGGCTCCGGCAATGAAGAATGCGGGAGCAGGCATAACAACACATGCGCGGCCAGGTACGCAACCAGGTTACCGGCGCCGCCGTTGAGTAATTTCAGCGCGATTTCCATGTAGGTCACCTTACCCCTGCAATCAATTCATTCTATAGCTGCGTACGCGTGTTGGGCGACACATCCGCTCGGTTTTGAGTCGCATCCCTGCAAGATGGGACTTGAGGTCAGCCATCATTTGATCATGCAAATTATGCGTAAAGATAGCTTGGAGCTTTTATTGTATTGAATTTATTGATAAGTGATTCTATATGATATTTTTATGACTTTTGTCAAATTTAACTGGAATAGCCAGTCGATCAAACAATGATATATTGACAATTCCTATTAACCATACTAAATAAACAATATGCTAAAATTAACATATTGAAATTACTAATTGTGATGAGATATTATATAAGATTCATTATGATGCCCTCAGTCAGCTGGTTTTCATAAAATCTTATCTTGATTGTTTTGCGTTTAGTTCGCTGCGCACGAGCAGTCGCAAGCGTTAATGCAATAAATACCGCCTATGGTGACTACTCTTCGAATCTGCTCCAGCGGATAGATCTGCATCCGCTGCGCCCAAGGGGCTGACCTTCATCTTGCGCCTGTTAGACCTGATATCGGAGGATTGCTCATGCGAGAAAATCTCCTGAAAGCGCTCAAACAGACTAAAACTCCTCAATCTTCTAACAACTTCCTGTTACTCTTCATCTTCATAATGCCACCTTTTTTTCATTGTGCAGACTTTGGAATTTTTAAAGTTCCGCAGCCCCCTCTTTCGGGGAATTTGAATCTCATTTTGCTGATTATTATTGCTGTCCTGTTAATTCATAAAGTTAACATTTCAAAGATGTTATATGCCATTAAAAGATTGATATGTGCTCTGAAAAATAGGGCTGGTAATCTTTGGTACTTAAAGAATTTCTCGATCATTTAGCCCTTGATCCAGTAGGATTGTTTGATAAAGGAGGGTAATTGTATGCCGGCAAATGTGGACGAGCTCATCGTAAGGGTCGCTGACATCTGCACCTATAAATGGGATATGATCCGTCACCGGCCTCTGTCCTACCTGCTGACCGGATTCGCCGGGGGGGCCATGGTCGTATTCGGCGCAACCTTGGCACTTGCTGTGAGTGCCGGTGTTTCAGAAAAACTGGCACCGGGGCTTGCCAACCTGCTCATGGGTCTCGTGTTCATGTTTTCTTTGGTCATCATCATGGTCAGCGGCATGACCCTGGTAACGGCCGACATGTATATAGGAGTGATCGGCATTTTCCACCGACGCATCAACTGGGGCTGGTTTGCCTGGGGGGTCACACTCGGATACGTTGGCAATTTTATCGGCAGCATGTTCTTTATGTGGCTTATCAGCAAATCCGGCAGCTATGCATCTCTTCCGTGGCTCTTAAAGGCCCATGGCATAGGTGTGGCCAAGCTGGGCCAGACCGCACCCCAGATCTTTGTCATGGGTATCGTTTGTACCTGGATGCTCCAAACCGCTGCCATTCTCTATGTTAAAGCCGATAGCGATATTGCCAAAATCGCCATGGCGGCTTACGGGCCGCTTGCCTTTGTGGCCGGCATGACCGAACACTGTATCGCCAATATCGGATTTCTGGCCCTGCCACTGTTTCAGCAAGATTATTATTTGAAAGTTGTAGCAAACATGCCCGACATAACCCCTGTTATTCTTCATTGGGGATTCGGCCAGTATGGTTGGGCTCATAACCAGCTCTACACAGTTTTAGGGAACCTTATCGGCGGCATTTTATTTGTTGGAATCGTATTTCAGCTTGTGTCTCATCCAGGCAGGGTGTCCGAACTGTACAAGAACAAATCGAACTACATGCTCAAGCTTTAAAAGGAGTCCTCTATGGATTTTTCACCGTTCCATCCCGGTATATGGCTTATCTTTGCCGGGTTCATCGCTGTCACTTACCTGACGGTAAAGGTTTTTCATTGCAAATATCCCAACTATCCCAATGAAGAGAAGGGAAAAGAGCAATAACTATCCGGTCCGAAGTCCGTTAAGGAGACTTCGGTGTTCCGAGTGCGTGGAAAGGAGGCAAAATGAAAAAATCAGAGTGGATACCGACGATTTGTTATCAATGCAAGGCTGAATGCGCCATAATTGCACGTGTTGAAGACGGGGTGCTAAAAGAAATCCGGGGAAATCCGCGGGCACGTGGAAAAGCTTGTGTCAAGGGCATGTCCGGGGTTTCGCTGGAATATTCTCCTGATCGACTTGATTACCCGATGAAACGCATCGGCGAGCGTGGTGAGGGTAAATTTGAGCGGATTTCCTGGGATGAAGCACTGAATATCATGACCCAAAAACTCAAAGATCTCAGGGACCGCGGTGAAGCCCACAAGCTTACGGCTAATTTTTTTCCCCACAGCATCACGGACCCCAAATGGCGTTTTCTGAATGCTTACGGCGGTTTTATCAATACCGCTCTTCCTCATTGTGATTCCGCGAAAATATTGTCATTCATCAAGACCATGGGAGGCGTTCCAAACCATCATATTCCGCCTGCCTGGTTTTCGGTGCCCAAGGGAGGAATCATGATTCTGGCTGGTCGCCATGCTTTCGGAGGACTGGAAGATGCCGCGGTTCCCAAGGATATTCTTGATGCCAGAAGCCGGGGTGCCAAGCTGGTGGTGATAGATCCCATTTTTACCCCCGAGGCTGCCAAGGCTGACCAGTGGATTCCCATCAAGCCGAGCGGAGACACGGCCTTCTTCACGGGAATGATCCATCACATCATCGCATCAGACCTCCATGACAAGGAATTTGTAGAAAACTGGATACGGCCAGGCGATTTTCAAAAACTTAAAGACTGGGTGGCGGATAAAACACCGGAGAAAATGAGTGAAATCTGCGAGGTGCCTGCTGCGGTCATTAAGTCCTTGGCTGAAGAATGCGCCAAGGCGCCTTCCGTAGGTGTGGACAGTTTCAAGGGGGTCATGCTCGGTAATGCACTGGATTTCTCCCATACATGGTGCATTTTTCTGGCAGTAACTGGAAATATTGATAACCCTGGGGGACAACCTCTGCCGGATCTGGTGTCTTTGTCCCCTGTGGAACCGGCGCCAAACGGCCCAAATCTGCATGAACTGGGGTGGCATCGAACCGGCCCGAATCGAGATAAATTCGAAAAATATCAATTTATTATGGAGCCAACATGGTACGAGGCCCAAGCAATAAAGGATGGTGGTCTTAAAGTTCTCATCACCGCGGAATCGAATCCCGCTTTGACCGAGATGGGACAAAATGTCTGGCAGGAAGCCGTCAAGGAAAAAGACGGCAGCGGCCAGTATAAACTTGAATTGCTGGTCAGCTTTGAAATTATGTTGTCGGAGACCTCCATGTATGCGGATCTGGTATTACCGGATAAATCCTTTTTTGAAAGATGGGAACTCCTTTACATGCCGTGGTGGTACAATTTTGGCCATGGAGTTGCTTTGCGCCAGCCTGTGGTAGAGGCTTCCGGGGAACGCCGGCATTCCAATGAGATTTTCATAGAACTCGGCAAACGGCTGGTTCCGGACTATTTTCAGTTTGAAAACGACATCGCTTACTATGATATCCAACTGGCAGGCTTGGGACTTTCAGTTGAAAAACTCCGGGAGATGGGAGGGCTCTGGTCACCCCATACCATGGGATTCAGAAAATACAAAAAAGCTGGCGGTTTCGGCACGCCAAGCGGTAAAATTCATCTGCATTGGGACGAGCTTGAAGCATCACCTTGGAATCAAAATTGGCCCAGGGTGGAGCTTGCTCCGGAATACAGGGTGAAAACAGAAGAATTTCCCTTTATCCTCATTTCATATCGGAGCATTTACCATTCCGGATCAGGACAATGGTCCCACAATAACCCGCAGTTACGTGATCGAATTTCTGGACTTCATGAAAATCCCCTTATGATGAATACGACCACGGCAGCAAAGCTTGGGATATCCCAGGGCGATACTGTTACAGTGGCGTCGTCAAGCGGAAGCATTCAGGTGAAGGTCAATCTGACTGAAGGTATCCGGCCGGATTGCGTGGGGCTGCACCATGGTTTTGGTTCCACGGTAGGGCGGGTTGCAACGGTCGGCAACGGAATCAGTAATAATCTGTTGATTCCAGACTCCGGTTCCAATTTGGACTGGCAGGATGTGATCGGTGGGGAATCCCATGTTTCGACCCGTGTCCGTATCGTAAAGGAGGGAATATGAAACAGCTCAGCTTAATGATAGATTTAAACCGGTGTATCGGTTGCCGAACGTGCATTGTGGCATGCCGGAATTATCACGAGATCATTGATCATAAAACCGCCATGCCAAACGCAATGCCATATTATCTGAGGGTGGAGAGTCGAATTCAGGGTGCCTTTCCCGATCTGTCGGTCGACGCATGGGTTGTGCCATGCCAGCATTGCAGTAAGCCCAATTGCGTGGGGGCCTGTCCGGAAGGGGCAATCACCAAGAGTCCCGAGAGTGGCATCGTGTCCATCGATAAAAAGCTCTGCGACGGTTGCAATGCAGTCCAGGGTGCTGAAACGGCCCAAAAACAGTTCACCTCACCCTGCAAGGCCAATTGTCCTGCCCATATGAATGTTCAGGGATATGTGCGTCTGGTGGCAAAGGGAAAATTTCAAGAAGCGCTGTCGCTCATGAAAGAAGACAACCCTTTCCCGGCAATCTGTGGTCGAGTGTGCGATCACCCGTGCGAAGCCTACTGCAACCGGGCCGAAATTGATGAGCCTGTCGCAATCAATATGATCAAACGGTTTGTGGCAGACCTGGACTTGAATGCGGAGACTCGATTTATTCCTGAAGTCAAGGACAAAAAAGAGGAAAGAATCGCCGTTGTCGGAGCAGGGCCAGCAGGGCTCAGCTGCGCCTATTTTCTGGCGCGAAAGGGTTACCCTGTGACCGTGTTTGAGAAATCACAGGCTCTCGGTGGTATGCTGACAGCGGGGATTCCTTCTTATCGGCTTCCCAAAAACCTTGTTGATGCTGAGATTCAGGTGATTAGGGATCTGGGCGTGGAGATGAGAACAGGAGTAGCTTTTGGAAAGGATATGACAGTCGAAAAACTGCGGAATCAAGGGTACAAAGCATTTTTCATCGGCATCGGCGCACAGGAATGCAAAACCCTTGGTGTGGAAGGCGAAGAATTAGACGGAGTATACCCGGGAATCGATTTTCTCGACAGAATAAATAGAGGAGAATCGATTGCTATGGGCGGCAGTGTGGCAGTCATCGGCGGGGGAAATGTCGCTTTTGATGCGGTTCGAACTGCCAGAAGATTAGGGGGTAAAGAAGCTTTCATCATCTACAGACGGACTGCCGAGGAGATGCTTGCAAACAAAGACGAGATTAAGGAAGCTCAAGATGAAGGCATACCGATTCATTTCCTGACTCAGCCGGTTCGATTTATCGGAACCAATGGAAAGGTAAACAAGGTCGAATGTGTTAAAATGGCTCTTGGGGAGCCCGATGGCAGCGGCCGGAGAGCACCGAAGCCGATTTCCGGGTCTGAGTTTACCATTGAGGTTGATGCTGTCATCACCGCGTTGGGCCAGGAATCCGATTGGGCTTGTCTTACACCTGAATGCGCCTGTCAGTTGACGGACTGGGGCACAATACATGTAGATCCCGTTACGTTCCAAAGTGACGACCCGGACATTTTTGCCGGTGGTGATGCGGTGACAGGTCCCCGGACCGTCATAGAGGCAATTGCAAGCGGAAAAGAAGCTGCTATTTCGATCGACCGGCTCATACAAGGCATCTGCCTTCATGAAGGACGTGGCGACCAAATTGCGGTGGTAACAGAGGTTCAGAAGGGAAACCATCATCCTGCGAAACGGGGGAAGATGCCGGTATCAGACCCCCTGGACCGTGTGAACCATTTCGGGGAAGTCCAATTGGGTCTGACTGAAGAGATGGCCATCGAAGAAGCAAAACGATGCCTCGGCTGTGGCTGTGCTTGCATACAGGCGTGTCCCTACGATGTTATTCAGTTTGATCTAAAAGCAGGAATTTCCCACAAGTGCAATCTCTGTGTTGATCGTACATATGTTGGAGAAATTCCGGTCTGTGCTGAGGTTTGCCTGACAGACGCCATCACATTCGGCGAATATGAGATTGTTCGGCAAAGGGCGATAGATGAAGGCCGGATTATCCAGGATGATCTAAGCAGGGAATCGGTACTGTATGTAAAGTGAAACATGACTTATTACATAATAAACCAATAGTTGGATTGATCCGGCCAGCGATCTCCGGGCGTTTTCGCAAACAGATCCGCATGCTCAATGGGGCAGATCCCATATCGGGCTCTGCCCTTTTCTTGCGAAATATCAAAGCTCTGAGGCAAGATCCTGCTGACTGGTTACAAACTGAAGGGATGCAGGAAAGAAGATCACAGCGGCGATTACGGTCATTACGGACTGATACCGCCGGGGATCAACATCAGCACCCGGTAGAGATTGCAGCGGATACTGGGGGCGCTAACAAGCTCATCAAGCAAAAACCTTCTTCTCTTTCATGGACTCCGGAGACTCGTTGATTTCCTGGACATACTGATTACCAAGGGCTGGGACTAAATCTTGTCAGCACTGGGCTCTCAGAGGGCTTGGTCTGCATATAGCTGGTTCCATCATTCAGGGATCTCTTGTTAGAGTTATGCCAACTTGTGCCATGATTTATCGGATGACCCCAAATACCGAATTGTACATTTGTATAGGTATCCATAAGAAAATCGGTCCTTGATTATTCAGCCAGTC
>CAWJRD010000065.1:0-41343 GCA_963845015.1 uncultured delta proteobacterium | reverse complement strand
TAGACCGGTTTCTTTGAAAGAATAGGAATGACGATAACAGATGAACTTTCACAGACGCCTTGCCGCACGCGGCTACTACGTGTCACCGGCATATCTTCCCTTTTCATCATTGTCCCCGGCCCCTCTCAGAACCGTGCTGGCACTATTAACGCACACGGCTCCTCATCAGTACATTCACTTCGTTGCAAACAGATTCACCATAATCCTCGGCTTAGGAAGGGGATATTTCTTCAAGAGCTTTTTGAACTTCTCCCAGGTCAAGCATCCACTTTTTCCACGACGGTTCAACCACTTGACGAGTAGTTTCCTGACCTCATGATTGAATTGACCGATTCCTTCCGAGTTGTCCGTCACCCCATAGTATGCAAAATGCCCCCGCAGCTTTGCGGCAGCCGTTTTCATCAGTTCCGGGGTGGGCAGAGTTCGGCTTTCCTTCAGCCATTCCTTGAAAGCAAGCAGCTTGGCTTTGAACTTCTTCCGGGATGTTTTACGCTTCATACGGAAACGCCTGCCATTCTGCGTTTTGCTGCAGAAATGCGTCAGCCCCAGAAAGTCAAACGTCTGGGGCTTCTCACCTCTTGCCTTGGCCCTCAATGCCGCCAGCGGACCGAATTCCAGGATCTTGGTTTTCTCGGCTGCGACCTCAAGCCCGAACTTTCCAAGACGACCGTCCAGCTCCATCCTGAATTGCTCCGCATCAGATCTGCGCTGAAAACAAACCACAAAATCATCAGCGTAACGGATCAGACGCGCCAGCCCTTCGCAGCTCTTGATAAAGCGTCGCGTAAACCACAGGTCAAGCGCGTAGTGAAGATAAATGTTCGCCAAAATCGGCGAGATGTTCCCCCCTTGAGGGGTACCCTCTTCCGTGGCCTTGAACAAACCATTCTCCATAATCCCGGCTATCAGAAAACGCTTCACATAGCGCAGCATCCGCTTGTCGGCTATCCGGTGACCCAGAAAATCCATCATCCAGTCGTGCTGAACATTGTCAAAGGAAAATACAACACACTACCCACCTCGATGGTTTTCCACCTGAAGTAACCATCCTGCGCGATTCCCACCCGTTACAAGGAAAATTGCTTCAGCTCTTCGGCTGGGCTCATCGAAAAGGCGTCTTGAATCTCACTCTGGTGCTTCCAGACGGCAGCCGTTCATATATCCCCGCATCATGGACAGATCTGGATCCCAATATTTTACCCGATGTTAAACCCCAAACTGCAATCATTGGTTCTATTCTTCATTTGCTTCAGGCCCGCAAAGTTATTGACGCTCTCCTATGCAAGCTCGATGATTATGAGCAAAGGCCCAACCCCTTCAAAGAAGGAGAGCAATCATGCATCAACAACTATCCCTGTGGCCCCAAGAAAAGTCCCAGCAACCCGGCATCTGGCAAAATCTCACCCCCGGCAGCAAAAACGAGCTCATCGCCGCCCTGGCCAGAATGATCGCAAAGGCAGTTCATCCACCAGAGAAGATCCAACCCCGGGAGGTCAACCATGAGCCTTAATGAAAAAATCAAAACCACCCATCTTAACCGTTGCACTTATGTCTATGTACGCCAATCGACCGCATCCCAAGTCCAACATAACCGCGAGTCTACGGACCGTCAGTACAAGTTGGCCGATCGAGCCGCTCTTTTGGGTTGGCCCCAATCACAGATCCGTATTATCGATGAAGACCTGGCCCGTTCCGGTTCGACAACCACAGATCGCAATGGCTTCGCCACCATGACCACCGAGGTTGCCTTAGGCCACGTGGGCCTCATCCTTTCCATTGAAGTCTCCAGAGTGGCCCGCAATAATGCCGATTGGTACCGATTGCTGGATCTGTGCGGTGTAACCGACACCTTGATCGGCGACGAAGATGGCCTCTATCATCCTGGGCTCTTTAATGATCGGCTGCTCCTGGGGCTTAAAGGCACTATGGCAGAGGCCGAACTGCATGTTATCCGCGCGCGTCTTGAAGGCGGTATCCGTAACAAGGCCGCCCGAGGTCAACTTCGTCGCGGGCTTCCCGTCGGCTTTGTCTGGGGCGAACAGGATGGAGATGTCCTTTTTCATCCCGATCAGGCCGTCACCGAAGCCATTCAATCCATCTTTGACAAATTTACTGAAATGGGCTCGGTTCGCAGGGTTTGGCTCTGGTTTCGTTCCAGGAACCTTGTCTTTCCTCTGCAGTCCAACTCCTTTGCCGACATTCAATGGGCCACACCCACCTATACCAAAATTCACCATGTCCTGACCAATCCGGTCTATGCAGGCGCTTATGTATATGGTAAAACACAACAAGAACGCTTTGTGGATCAAAGCGGAAGACTAAAAAAACGCGTTCGACGTGTGCCCCGGTCCCAATGGCAGGTCCTGATCCAAAATCACCACAAAGGCTTCATTGATTGGAACACGTATGAAATGAACCGGCACCGCATCTCCAAAAATGCTCATCCGACTACTCATCAAGCTACCGGATCAATCCGCGAAGGCGCTGCCCTACTGCAAGGCATCGCCACCTGCGGCCGCTGTGGCCGTCGTCTTAGAGTATATTATCAGGGCCGACACTCCACCCCGGGCTACTATTGCACAGCAAACACCTTGGCCAACGGCCGGGGCCTGCATTGTATGCGCGTCGGAGGCGTACAGATCGATCAAGCAGTCTGTCGAGCCTTTCTCGATACTGTCGCTCCAGCAGGTATCGAAGCGGCCATTCTTGCCGAAAAAGACTTCGAAGCCGATCAACAGCTCTCCCTCAAAAAATGGCGCTTACAGGTTGAACGGGCACAATATGAGGTCCAGCGGGCCGAACGCCGTTATCGGGCCGTAGAACCCGAGAACCGCCTGGTAGCCCGTACACTGGAAGCCGACTGGGAGCGCAGCTTGAGCGAGCTTTCCGCTGCCCAAGCCGAACTTGTACGCCACCAACACCAACTCCAGGGTCGTTTAACCGATGAGCAGCGTACACGCATTTACACCCTCGGAACCGATTTAATGCGCGTATGGGAAGCCCCAACCACTACCGACCGCGACCGCAAGGAGTTGTTTGCGACCTTGCTGGAGGAAGTCAATATATCGATCGAACCCGGCCAGCACAACGTCCATCTGGTCTTGCGCTGGAAAGGAGGCGCGATCTCTCATATCGATCTTCTCCTCAAGCGCCGCAATACGCCGCCTATCCGAACTGACGAAGACACCATCGAACTGGTACGACGTTTGTCCGTACATCATTCTGACAGCGTCATCGCCGGTATTGTAAACCGCCAAGGCCGCCGCACAGCCCATGGGGACCGCTTTACGGCCAACAAAATCGGAAACCTTCGCCGCTATTGGAAGATCCCTCGATTCGATACAACTCTCAGACCCAACGAAGGCAAACTGGTCACGGTCCAAAAAGCCGCTGAAATGCTCGGCCTTGCCCCCTCTACCATTCATCGATGGCTTTCTGACGGCTTTATTGCCGGTGAACAAATCACTCCAGGGGCGCCATGGCGCATCCGCATCACAGAAGAGCTTCGTTCCCAATTCGTTGAACAGCCGCCCGAAGGATATGTCTCAATGATTGAGGCAAAAAGCATTCTCGGTGTATCCAGGCAAACCGTGTTGCAGCGTGTAAAGCGCGGTGAACTCTCAGCCGTCCATGTACGCTGCGGAAAACAAAAAGGATTAAGAATCAAAGTGTTAGACAACCAACTCAAACTTTTTAACAACCTATCATGAAAGGAGTGTAGTATGAAGAGGTTTCCAAGAACCCTTTGATGTCAGCCTCTACGATGACATGAACACTGCCACCTTCCACCTCTATACTCAGCGTGCGCAAAGCGTCATGGCAGCCGCGTCCCGGACGGAATCCATAGGAGTCATCTATGAAATCTCCCTCATAAATCGCCTCCAATATCCGGACGAGCCCCGCCTGCACCAGCTTGTCCTCAAGCGCAGGGATACCCAGCGGCCTCTGCTTCGTGCTTCCCGGCTTCGGGATGTACACCCTGCGAACTGGCTGCGGAATATACGCCATCCTGTGCAGCCGTTCTACCAGGCCGGACAGATTGGCTTCCAGATCTGTTCCATACTCTTCCTTGGTGACTCTGTCGATGCCCGAGGCGGCATCCTTCCTCAGCCTCTCGAAGCACCCCCTCAGAAGCTCCTTGTCCATCAGATGAAACAAACTGGTGAACTGACAGTCCAGCTCCTTTCGGGCTTTCTCGGCTATCCGTTGCAATTTAGTTTCCACGCTCTCTCTGTTACTGAGCACAGTACATGTTTCCTTGTCAACGGTCATACTGATGTGGCGCCCTTTCCTCCAGCGGCATTACCCGCCTTCACTGGTACTATAGCGCCATCCGACTCCCCGATACCTGTTTGCCTTTCTCCCTTTATTATCGGTTGTCCGGCATACTCGCATCCATGCAAGAGGTTTCAGGGCCTCCCGGGTTCCCACGTGTTCACAATGTCCGACATGCCATGCTCTATGACCCCGGGGAAGCTCCACCGGCTCGCCTTCGTACGCCGGCTTTGTGTTGATTTCCGCTATCCTAACAGCGTCATCCTTCCCTTGTTTTATGTATTTCGAGGCTCTATCACTTCAACCTTACGGCTTACGGCCTGCCGTCTTGCTGTCCTACGCTTAACCACAAGAGGTTACCCCCTTGGGTCCAAGGACTTGCTACCCGGTGGCTGGCAAGACCTTCCGGGGCGGGATTCGCACCCGCTAAAACACGCGACCTTGCCCGGCCGCACTAGGATATCATTTCCGTAAACCGGAGAGAAATTGCTTCTGTTAAAAATGATAGAGTTTGATCTTTTCTATGCTGTCAGACTTGTTGCTGATATCGTCCGGCGATACATTAGCTTCGGATTGACGCGGGGGCGTCTCCGGTTCACACCCTTGCTCGGAGCTTTCGCCAACCGGAATCCCCAACTCCACACCGGCCAGGCGAACCTTTAGGATTCTGATTTCTTCTTTCAAATTGCTGTTTTCGGTTAGCAAGTTTTGATACTTCACGAACAGATTTTCGAAAGAAGTCATGTCGTCGTGTATCACGCCGGGGAATCTTTCATATTTATATGTGACAGGCGATAAAATTGACAATTAATCCTGTATGATGCTTCAGTATCAATTGTCAATTTTTTTGACAGAAAATTGGCACGGGATGAAAAGTTTACAGTCGGGAATATACGAGATGGAAAAGTGTATCGGCTAAAGCATCGTAATATGTTCTGGCGCGTCTGTTATTTCCCCGATGATCGCGGCATGGGAGATGCCGTTATCTTTCAGGTCGGCCAGAAGTGCATCCGCCTGAGCGCAGGGAATGCTGATCAAGAGGCCGCCAGAGGTCTGGGGATCAAAAGAAATATCCTGCAGAACCCGGTCCACTTGCGGACCGAAGGTCACCATTTTTTCACGAAACTCCCGGTTTTTGTAAGCGCCCGCCGGCACCAGTCCCATGGCGGCATATTCCCTGGCTTCCGGAATAACGGGAAGCATCGATGCATAAATTGTCATGCCGAATCCCGATCCGGCTACCATTTCAGCCAGATGCCCGATCAGGCCGAAACCCGTGATATCGGTGCAGGCGCTGACCGGGTAATCGCTCATGATTTCGGCTGCCCGGCGATTGAGGGTCGCCATCAAGCGGATCGTGCTTTCGATGACGACGGAAGACGCCAGCCCGCCTTTGATCGCGGTGTTGACGATGCCGGTCCCCAGGGGCTTGGTCAGAATCAGCCGGTCTCCCGGGCGAATCGATTTTTTGGTCAGTACCCGGCTTGGATGAATGAATCCGGTAACCGACAGTCCGTATTTCAATTCGCTGTCTTCGATGCTGTGTCCGCCGATCAGCACCACCTCTGCTTCGCTCATTTTGTCCAGGCCGCCCTGAATGATCTGCCGGAGCACGGAAATGTCCATTGTTTTAAGAGGAAAAGCCACCAGATTCATGGCGGTTTTGGGAATGCCGCCCATGGCGTAGATGTCGCTCAAGGCATTGGCTGCGGCAATCTGACCGAATGCATACGGATCATCCACAATCGGCGTGAAAAAGTCGACGGTTTGAATCAGGGCCAGATCATCGGACACGCGATAGACGCCGGCGTCATCCGCGCGGTCCAGCCCGACCAGCACATTGGCATTCGTAGGAAAAATAAGTCCGCACAGCGCCTTCTCCAGGTCCCCTGGAGGCAGTTTGGACGCTCAGCCGGCGCCTTTTACGGTTTCAGTCAGCCGGAGAAAATGCGGGTCTTGAAGGGTTTTCATTGCAGGCAAATGTACACCATCTACGCAAAAATACAATCATAATAGCTCGCTGGTTGTCATGAATGCGCTATGGCCGGATTGAAACATTCGAAACATTTCAACATACAAAGTATCGTTCGAACGGCAATAATCTGCAATTCCGCTGATACCCACGCTTATCCGTTAACTCCCCTACCACACAGTCCATAGAAAATTTTCCGAAGGAATCTCTCGGCAATGGGTCGAAGGAATGGCTCATCTTCCGTTTCATTTTCCTGCTGTTTGACGGAAAGACTACCCGCGGCTGGTTTTTGGACCATTAAGACCTTCCCACGGGATTTGTCCGCACGCGGCTGAAGATATTTGTTTTTCTCCAGCCAGAGATCACATTCGTCATGGGTGCCGACATATGTAACAAACAGGCAGTCTTTGTCCAGAACACTGATCAGCCTGTAACCGCATCCGAGATCGTATTTCGTGCATCTTTTAATTCGATGTTCACCGTTTTTGGTCATCGCCCCGATTCCCGCCGGAGAATCACAGCCCTGAATCAACCGATTGATGATCGCATCCGCTTCTTTAGCGGCAATCAGCCCTTTTTTGCTCGCTTTGCGAATGGTCTCCAGTTGCCTGTCAAATCTGGGATCCCTGTACACAGACCGAATCAATTTTCCTCCTTGTTCCCTGACAATCACCACCGGCAAAGAATGAATGCCTTTGATGCGTTGAGAATTGCAGATAGTCCGTGAGCAGATCGCGGGTTCGAAGAATATCTTCATATGCATCAAGCTCGATCGTCCACCAAGAGCACTTTGTTGTAAGCAATTTATCAACAATGGGTCCGAGGATGCTCATGTCCCGCGGGGCGTGATGCCTGTCGGTTTCCGACTCATAAAAATGCACTTCAACAAGGTCCTGACTGAATAAATCGATTATACGGGGAACGTTCATATCGTTATGAACAACGCGTGAACACGATACCGCATGACCGATGTCCAGGGTGATTTTGGCGCCGGTTTTTTGTGTCCATTCCAGAACCGTTTCAGGGTTACTTGTTGGCCCGAATCTCAAATTTTCCAGACTGACGGTTATGCCAAGATGTCGGCCGTATTCCACCAACCGACGTAAATTTGCGACAACGTGGGCGTGGTTGAGTTCGATATCGGCCATCAGGCCCACATGCACGGTGATATGTTGCTCACCGATTCCCCTGATGGCATCAAGGGCCTGAAAATGTAGCTGCATGGCTTCCTCGGCTCTGTCGGATCGACTATCGCCGATTTCATAACCGGGAAAATATCCATGATGCCGGATACGGGCACCCTCTGCGATGTACCCGGCCAATTGACCCGCCGTCTGGTTCAGGTTTCCTGCATCTGGAGTATATTCCAGAGAAAATCCCTGTTCCACCAGCCAATCGGATTTTTTGGGAAAATTGTGCCATTGCGTTGAAACCGCGAGCGTCATCGGAAGCGGCAAAGCAAATCCGCGTGAAGGCAAAACGGGTTTTGTTGAGGCTATGTTCTGATTGAGCATCCTGTGCTGTTCCTGCGCTTCATTGCACGGCGTGGAAAGATAGCATTAAAGTGAAATAACCTTGTCGGCCAACTGCATGGCGGTAACGATATCCAGCATATTGGTGGTTTCGCCGACCTGTTTTCTTTCCAGCAGGTTGAAATGCGTCAGGCAGGTGCCGCACACCAGAATCTTGAGGCCCCCGTTTTCGTAGCCCTTTAGATCGTCAAGCACTTCCGAGCCGTCGATCGTCAGCTTGACGCCGTTGTTGACAAACACCAGTCGCCACAGATCCGGGCCCATTTCCTTGAGCGTGCGCAGGAAACTGAGCATCAATTTCAGGCCCAGTTCATCGTCCCCGAAACCCATCCGGTCCGTGGCGCACATCACCATGATTTTACTGGAACCGGCCTCCAGCGCGGCAGAAACCTGAGGAAGATCCGCTGACCCCGCACCCAGCGTTCCGATGACCCGGAAGTCGGTTCCGGTTTGTTCGAGACTGGTTGCGAATCCCTGCGACTCCAGAAACCGCTGCACATTCTGTTGGGAGGCCGCATTATCGACAATCACGGATACGCCTGCAGGTTTTTCTTCCTGCAGCGCGGCCTTGGTGTGAAGTACCGGAGCCGGGCAAGCCAGTCCCCGGGCATCGATTTCTTTCATGAAAAAACTCCTTTTTATCCTGAAAATGGACAGGACAATTCACTGACATGGTAAATATGTTTCTGGCCGCAATGCGGACAGACTGCGTTGAGAGATACTTTCGCATCCAGGGCCCTGTTCCCGGCCGCATCGATGATGACGCCCCTATTTTCAACGATGCTGTATTCCGCGCTTTCAAACACCTTGTTTTGATTCGGACAGACAAAAATCAATTTCATATTCAGACGGCATCCTTTTGCTGAGGGTGGTAATATCGAGGATTTCCGGAACCAAAACCGAGCCGGAATTGTAAGTACGACAAGCCTGCAGGGAATTTCACGGAATTTCCCTGGCCAGAAGCGCTGCGCCCAGGGCGCCGACCAGTTGGGGGTTTTCCGGCGCCAGCACGTTTCTGCCCAGAGTTTCCGCAAGAAAACGCCGCATGCAGGGGTTTTTGGCCACACCGCCGGTAAAGACGATATCGCCATCGGATGACACCCGGTTGATCATGCCGGCGGCACGCTGAATGACGCTGGTGTGAAGGCCGCGGGCGATTTCCCGGCGGCTTTGTCCCTTGGCTATCAGGGAGGTGACTTCGGATTCGGCAAATACCGTACACATACTGGAAATATTGAGTCCGTTTTCAGCCAGAAGAGCTTCCCTGCCGAAGGTTTCGATGTCAAAACCCAGGGTTTTTGCCATGATTTCCAGGAATTTTCCAGTGCCGGCCGCGCACCTGTCGTTCATTTCAAATTTTTTCACCTTGCCGGATTCAAACAGGCTGATGGCCTTGCTGTCCTGCCCGCCGATATCCAGTATCGCCCGAACATCGGGGAAAAAAGCCCGCGCCCCTACGGCGTGGGCTTTAATTTCCGTAACCGTCAGCGTATCGAATGAGATCTCAAACAGATTCCGGCCGTAACCCGTGGCCATGATGCAATCATATGCCACGCCATGGATCAGGTCTTTGGCCGCCGTCATTGGATCAAATCCGGTGTCTGTCTGAAGACTGGTCAAGATGTTTCCCGAATCATCCACCACCACCAGTTCGATGGTGCGCGATCCGATATCAATTCCCGCAAAACGTTTTGGCATCCTGAACTCCTAAAGATCTATCGAAGCTGCTCGACAAAGGCTTCAATCCGGGTTTTCAACTGGCCGACATCTTCCATGCTGTAATCGGTTTCGATGCGCAGGGTGGGAATATTCTTTTCCTCCAGGGCTTTTTCAACGGGAATGGATTCCATGAGGTAGGGCTGGCAGAACTGCAGGCCGTAATGAATCACGCCGTCGGCCTTGTATGCGGCGGCCATTTCCTGAATATGCTCCAGACGCTGCGGATTCGGCGTAAAAATGGCGCAATCCACCTGGTAATAGCGATCCACAATGGCTTCCATCATCTCATCGACGGTTTTGCCGGATGCATCCGTCAGATTGCGGGTGCCGCGTTCCCCCACGCAGGATTCCTCGCCCACGATCACCGCGCCGGAAGTTTCGATGATAAACGGCAGTTTCCAGTTGGGTACGGCCTGGGGACAACCGGATATGAGAATCCGGGGTGTTTTCTCCGGGAAAACGCCGTTTTTCTCTGCAATGCGTTTTTCCAGTTCATCGCAGATTTTGTTCACGGACTCTGTAAACCGGGCAGGATTGTCATAGAAGAAAACCTGGTTGGCCAAGAGCGCATCCAGACCGGATATGGGCGCCGGGTCGGCCTTGCGCAGGATCGAGAGGCGATGGATGGCGGCGCGTTTGGCGTTTACCGTCTGAATCGCCTGCTTCAGCGATTCGGCTGTAATGGCCACTCCGGTAAGGGCTTCGACCGCGGTCCTGAAGCGCTGGTATTCGGACTTCAAAAGCGCCCGGCCCTGCTCGGACTTTACCTGGGGCAGATCCATCACATAAAGATTTTTCACCAGATGTCCCAGGGATTCATAGGCTTTTTTCTTGCCGTCGCAGGTGTTTTCACCCACGATCATGTCCGCGCTTTCCAGATAGGGGCACACCTTGCCGAGCTTAAACCCGAAAGAGGATTTGATCAGGGCGCAGGTATTGCGGGGCAGGAGCTTTTCCACTTCCGACATGGCGAAATCCGCGCCGGAGCACAGCCCCACCAGGGTGGCGTTGGCGGCCAGAACGATTTCCTCGGGAACAAAGACACAATACGACCCGATGATTTTGCGGCCGGCTTTTTTTTCATCCAGAAGTTCCCGGATCCGCAGCCCATGAACTTCGCTCATCACAAAATCAAAATAGCCCATTCCCTCCGGACGATTTTTTTGTGCCAGAAAAATGTCCTGATAGGCGCCGCCCAAAACGCCCAGAAGCGCGTCGTGGCCTGCCAGGTCAAGTCCCAAATCCTCCCACATCCCCCGGTAATCCTCACTCATGATGGTCTCCTCAACTCATGCGTTAAATATTGATAAAATACACGACGGTTACGATTTTTGTCAGATCACACAGTGATCCATTTTAATCGAATCGTTGCTGACCAACTTAAAGATATATTAATAAAAACTATTAATCAAATTCATATTTATTATAATATGAGGAGATATATTCAAGGATTCTATCGTGTTCGATGAAATGGTTTAAGGAGGTAGGTTTATTCTTACGATGATCCGGAAATGGGGAAATTGTCTGGGATACCAGGAAATACTTGAAGTCGCTGACCTTGGCGCCGGGGGCAGACTGAACGCTGGTTCAAAGCCGGATCAAGGGGGTGGCACCTGTCATCAAGCGCCCTTGCTGAATTTGTTTGCCAGATACAGCGCAATACCGGACAATACGGTCAGTGAGATTACCATCATGTTGGCTTTTGACCAGTCCCCGCTGCCGGCGCTGGTGTAAATGGCAAGCGGCATGGTGTTGGTTTTTCCGGGAATGTTTCCCGCGATCATCAGGGTTGCGCCGAATTCGCCCAGTGCGCGGGCAAAAGACAGGATGACGCCGGCCAGAATTCCTTTTCTGGCCAGCGGCAGAACGATATACACGGCGGTTTGAAATTCGGAATGCCCCAGGGCAAAAGCGGCCTGGATGATATTTTTGTCTACGGATTCAATGGCGGCTCTGGCGGTTTTGATCAATAGCGGAATCGCCACGACAAATGCCGCCAGTGCCGCGGCATACCAGGTGAACATGATGCTCCATCCGGTCCACTGATAGAGAAGCTTTCCGATATACCCGCTGCGGCCGAAAAGGATGATCAGATAATAGCCGGTAACCGTTGGCGGCAGAACCAGCGGCAGGGTCAGGAGCATGTCGATGACCTCCCTGCCCCTGAAGCTTTTTCTGGCCAGAAGATAGGAAACGGGAATGCCGCATAACACCATCAGCATCGTGGCAGTAACCGCCACCTGAAGGGAGAGCCGGAGTGAAAACAAGGTTGAACTGTCCATTGTGCGATATGCCTATTGGGCGCTTTCAAACCCGTATTTCTTCAGGATGCGCATCCCCTCGTCCGCTTTCTGCATCGTGATGAAAGCTTTTGCCATCACCTCATTTTTCGAGCTTTTCACCATCGCAACCGGATAAACAACGGGTTTATGGCTACCTGTCGGCGCTGTCGCCACAATTTTAACCTTGCCGGCCTGAACAGCGGCATCCGTAGCATACACCACGCCGGCATCCACTTCGTTCTTGGTCACATAGTCCAGAACCTGCCGGACATTTTCCGCAAGGACCAGTTTCTTGCTGATGCCTTCCCATTCTTTGAAATGCGTGAAGACTTCCTGAGCATATTTTCCCGCGGGGACGGTCTGCGGATTGCCGATAGAAATCATTTTGACTTCAGGTTTCAGCAAGTCCTCGAACCCCTTGATCTCAAGGGTTGAAGCCGCGGATTGAATCAGGACAACCGTATTTTTAACAAAATTTGCCCGCGTGGCGCCGTCTATCAATCCCTTCGTATCGATCTGGTCCATGTCTTTCTGGGCCGCGGAGGCAAAAACATCGACCGGGGCTCCGCCCTCGATCTGTCTGGCCAGATCTCCGGATGCGCCGAAATTGAAAACAACTTTTGTGCCCGCATTCCGGGATTCAAATAATTTTCCGATTTCCTCAAACGCATTCTTTAAACTGATGGCCGCGGAAACCGTGATTTCTTTTGAAGGTTGTGCGATAACGCTTCCTGCCGCAGACAGAACCATCAGGCATCCTGCGGCCCATAACAACATTTTTTTAAGCATTTTATTCTCCTTTCATGTCCAATTGATCTTTCTGGCACACCCACACCGAATGTCGTCTATAAACATTTAATGACATTTATAAAACTAGATTGTAAGTTTTGCAACCATGAATTTATCAATCGCAAGGCGCTATGGATGCTTTCAGCAGAATGAAAACGGAATTCCATGAACTGATCGAGGGACCAGATACCGAAGAAGGGGATACAAAAAAGAAAGAGTGCTTTTCGGTGTGGTAGATGGGCTTTTAGAGAGAGGCCGCCGGTAGCGATATTTTTATTTTTCGCTACCGGGGAAAAACAGTCACAGGATGGTTCTACTTTTATCTTTCTTATTGGCGATCAATCAGAACAGCAGGATCCGGCTGTTCCACAACTGGAGCAGCCGGAAGAAAATTTAATGGCGCAATCCAATTTGAAGCCACTGGGCAGAAAATCGACTTTGATGGGCTTGGCTTTCTCCATGAATAATTTGTCAACAACATAGGTGAACCCGCCAATTTCAAACACGTCATCCGTGGTTTTTTGCTCGTCCAGGGCCATTGCCAGGCTTGGTCCGCCGCAGCCGCCTTCATTTAAAAAAATACGAATGGGAGCAATCTCTTTGCCTTTGAAATAATCAACGATCTGGTTTGTCGCTGAAACCGTAACCTCAACCATGATAGCCTCCAATAGAATTAATGAATAATGAATAAATTTATAATGCATCTTATGAATAGTAACCATTCGTATTCATTATTTTAAAATAACCTTATTGCTGGAAGTTGTCAATGATGAATCTGGACGGAAAACAGGTGAGCTCAAGAGGCTGCCGGGGATAGACGGGAAGATCTCACAGGATGCGTTTTTGGAAGATTTAGCCCTGTGAGGCGATGATACCCTCGATCGGCTCACCGATTTCTGCGTTGAGCTGCAACATGAATACCTCCGCTCTCTCCCGCGCACGATCGAGCCTGCTCAGGAAGAATTCGTTGTCGGCATTGCGCCTGCAAAGAGACGAAAACCGGCGATCAAGCGTGGTCGGTTTGTCGAACTCTATCAGATAATCAATCAGGGGAACGAGCCGCTCTTCGATTGTGCGCGGAACAAAGTCACGTGCGGGCAGACCGAACCGGGCCGCTTCACAAGCCTCAAGACCGAACAGGATATGAGAGGCGCAAACGTAAGCCTCTGACTCATACCCCAACCTCGTCAGCAGGTCGTAGCCCGCAACGCCATGCCCGATCGGATCATGCGTGACGCACCTGCCGATGTCATGAAGGAGGGCAGCCGACCAGAGGAAATCCTGGTCGATGGCACAGTGACATTTCAGTGCCGCGCCCACTCTTGCCGCCGCATCCGCGACGGCGAAGCAGTGCCTCGTCCATGCGGCACCTCTGCCATACGCCGACATGATCCCCGTGGCCTCATCGTGCGAAAGTGTCTGGTCAGGCATTGTATTTGAATTCGGATTTTAGCTGTTCGTACACGTTAAAAACAATTGGGCAAATTGAATAATTATTCAGAACGCCCATGAGTCTTGTCACGAATCCATTCTTCCATATATGCGGGTAAGAACGGCAATCTTCAGGCCGCACCTCATACATGCTGCATCTTTTATCCTTTAAGAATGGGCAAGGTATTTCAGCCATCAAATATTCTTGAACTTCATTTAATTCCAAATATCGGGAAATAAATTTTTCTTCCGGAAGCTGCAGATGTTTTGATACGGAACGGATATCATCCCTGGTAACGATTGGCCTTATTTTCATGCAGCAATTGGCACATTGGGTACAGTCAATCTGTTTTGTGATATCGGCGTATACGCGATGAACAATTGCATCGATTGCAGACTCGTCCTTGTCCAATGATTTTAAATATGTTCTGAACTTCCAGATCTTCTTCTCATTCTTACCGCCATAATATTGGATTTTGGATAAATTAGTCTGCAGCATATTATTTGCCCTTGTATTTTCAATGTAATAGATGGCCCGTTACCGTTCATACCGCCAACTTCTGTTCCTTAAGGGTTGGCTTTGGTTTGCGCTGAACGAGTCGATTCCGGTTTTATCTGCTGTTTACTTCACCGATGAGTTTGCCGGTGCTGGAGGCATCGTATCCCGGAAGGGAGGATAATTCCTTGCGCATTGCGTGCGTTTGGAGTACATCCAGAAGAATTTTTACCGCTGTAAGATCCAGAAGATCATACGGAATGACTAGATCGCAGCGAACCGCCTGGATGGGAACAAAATCAAGTCCATGGGCTACAGCCACGGCCCGCAAGCCCAGAGCTGCATCCGCCAGATTGTATGCAACCATCTGCGCCCCCTGACTGTGGCTTGCAACCAGATTGTTGTAGCCTTTCACGGCCTCGGCAGGCACACCGGCACGCGCCAGACAATCATCCAGCAATACGCGCAGGGCGGCCCCGTGTTCCCGGTTGACCAGCCGGGTCTCTCCTTTTGCCAGATCACATGCAGTGCGAATGTTCAGCGGATTGCCCGGCGCCACCATCAGTCCTTCTTCAAACATTGAAAAAGCAAAGAGCATGACTTTTGTTCCAGGGAGCATATTTTCCACAAGCGAAATGTTGGATTCCGAAGCGTTAGAATTATGCAAGTGGGTTCCCGCCACATGTGCCTGGCCCGATGCCAGCGCTTTTACCGCGGCATGGCTTGAGGCAAAACGGCAATGAACCCGGATATCGCCGCCGGCGTGGCGGGAAACATGTGAACTCAGCAAGGAAAATGCCGGATCACAGCCCAGCAACAGAATGCTTTTGTTCAGGGATTCCTCTGGATGAAGCAGTTGAACCGTGGCGCCGTCTTTACCAAGCAAGCCGTCGGCAGCCTGAAATCCATCGCCATGCAGCCACTTGCCGTCCATGGGATAAGCAATGAGGCGATTGCGGATACGGACAACGGAAACCCTGGCATCAGAAAAGTCCGCCTTTTCCGCCAGCGTGACAGGCTGCACGTTTTCCAGCGCTTCCAGAGTGAAAAGATCCTCGACCCTGCAATCCAGTTCCCTTGCCAATCGAAGCGCAGTGAGGGTATTGGGCATATAACGGCCGGACTCCATGTCGTAAATGGCCTGGCGTTTGATGCCCACCCGCTCCGCCAGTTCACTCTGAGACAGTTTTTTGCGAACACGGGCCGACTTCAAGTTGCAAATTACCCGATCCTTGGCGTCGTCCATGACAGATCTCCTTACCGTGTCATATTATAATTTCTTTCATTACATTTTGTTATGATTTCCCCTGGTTCGTCAAGGTATATTTGCATCCGCACCCGGCAATTTCTAAGCCGTATTCCGAGGTAAACGACCCGGCTGTCCGAGCTATAACCAAAAACGATCAACGGAGATTGATTATAGTTTTTATGAATTTGACATATTCTCTATATTCAATTAAAGCACAACGGCAATAGCAACCGGCACTTGCAAATATCCACATCGGCCGAATCGTTTCGGGTGTTGGTGCGTTTTTAGACCTTACATACAAAGGCGGAGACACATGAAACAAAACTGGTTTTCTTCTAAAGCGGGGATCATCACCGTTGGCGGCGTCATCGGGGTGCTGGCGATTTTGCTTCAGTATCTGGGCAACCCGGCCAACATGGGCATTTGCGTGGCCTGTTTCGAGCGGGATATCGCCGGCGGCATCGGACTTCACCGGGCCCCCGTGGTGCAGTATCTGCGCCCGGAGATCATGGGCTTTGTTCTGGGCGCCTTCCTGACCGCACTGCTGTTCAAGGAATTCAAGCCGCGCGGCGGGTCATCGCCCCTGGTCCGTTATGTTCTGGGCGTTGTGGCCATGATCGGCGCGCTGGTTTTTCTGGGATGCCCCTGGCGTGTCATGCTGCGGCTTGCAGGCGGCGATGGGAATGCCATTTTTGGTTTTCTGGGTCTTTTCGGCGGCGTGTGGGCCGGGACACTGTTTTTCAAAAACGGCTATAACCTGGGCCGGACAACCGGTCAGAATACAGTTGCCGGCCTCCTGCTGCCGTTCATCATGCTGGGGCTGCTTGTCCTTCGACTGATTTTTGCGCCCGTGGAAGGCCAGGCCCAATCCGGCGTTCTGTGGTACAGCCTGAAAGGGCCAGGCGCCGCCCATGCGACGGTTTTGATCTCTCTTCTGATCGGGCTTCTGGTCGGATTTCTGGCGCAGCGGAGCCGGTTCTGCACCATGGGCGCGTTGCGTGATCTGATTCTATTCCGGCAGATTCACCTGTTTTCCGGACTGGTAGCCCTGCTTGTGGCAGCCATGGCCGTCAATATCTTTCTGGGACAGTTCAAACCCGGATTTGCGGGCCAACCGGTTGCGCATACGCAGGAGATCTGGAATTTCGCGGGCATGGTTGTGGCAGGGCTTGCCTTTGCGCTGGCCGGCGGATGCCCCGGACGCCAATTGTTTCTGGCCGGTGAAGGAGACAGCGACGCCGGAATTTTCGCCTTGGGCATGATCACCGGCGCCGCCATCTCGCATAATTTCGGTCTGGCCAGCTCGCCGGACGGCATCGGTCCGCATGGCATGGCGGCGGTCATCATCGGGCTGCTGCTCTGTCTGGGCATTGGTTTTGGACATTTGAAACGTAGTTAAGGAGGAATCGTCATGCCGCATGAAGTGGATGCCAGAGGGCTTTCCTGTCCTCAACCGGTGCTGATGTCTCTTCAGGCCATTCAATCATCGGATGGAAAAGAGGATATCTGCGTTATTGTTGACAATCAGGCCAGTTTTGAAAATGTTTCCCGCGCCGCGACTGCAAAGGGCTGGACGGTTGCCGCCGCAGAACAGAACAACGATGAATATCGCATCACCCTTCACAAAGGTTAATGGAACGCCGCGATGGGCTGGTTTGGAAAAAGCAGACGGGAAAAACCCCCGCGATCATCATTAAAGAAACTTTCCGCAAAAGGGATTCTTGTCTTTCATCATACCAGCGATGTGATTCAGGCGGAATCTTTATTGAAGCAGGCGGGAATGGCGATACGGGTCATGGGGCCGCCGCCGGATCTCCGGACCGGCTGCGATCTGGTGATTGAATTCCCCCTGATTTTAGAACTGGAAGTCCAGCGCATTCTGTCCGATTCCCGCATTCAGCCGATTCAGTCCGTGCCGGTTCAAGATACCCTGCTGTCGCCCGTGTCCCTGTTTCAGACCCGAGACTATGGCGACTATCTGATGGTCCGGGCAGCCAATATGAAGCTGACCATTCACAAGTCAAGCCGGCGCATTGTCAACATATCCGGCGGCGGGTGTCCGGATGTGCCCTGGCTGGCCGATCAACTGATCGGAAAAACACTGGACGATGCGCCGGCGCCGCAGCGCCTGGGAAAAACCCTGTGCGGTTACGCCCTTCACCTGGCCTGGGAGGAAATGCACCGGCAATGTCCTGGCTGATTGTTGGCACCGTTCCAAGGAAGGATTTTCCACTGACATGCGGTCAGGCGGTGCTGAAGGATCGGGACCTTGTCGTGAACGGCTGCGTTTCGCCGGTGGTCCGCGGAACGCCGGCATTGATCGCAGCAGCCTGCATCGCCTGCAAAACGCTGAAGCTGGAACCGCCCGATGTCCTTTTGTGCGGCGATATCGGCGACGGCGATGGCAGCAGTCATATCTACCGGTATCTGGCTGAAACGGGACTGACGCAGAAACCCTATACGGGGCTTCTGTTTCATTATCTTCAGCCCGATGTGGACTGGCACAACCGCATTCTGATGGCGATTGACGAGCTGCCTTTGCGGCCGATGCTGATGGCTGACGCTGGCTATATGTATGTGGCCAAAATGAGCGGATACGCCGCATCCTATGACCTGTTCACGCCGGATGTCGGCGAGCTGGCGTTTCTGGCGGATGAAAAAGCGCCCCATCCCTTTTATACGCGCGGTTTTCTGCTGCATGAGGACAAGGCCGCGCCGGACCTGATTCAGCGGGCCGTGTCGAATGGAAATGCGGCCAGACATCTTCTGGTCAAGGGGAAAAACGATTATGTGGTTGCCGATGGCATCATCGTCGATGTTGTTTCAAGTCCCTGTGTCGAAACGATGGAACCCATTGGCGGCACCGGAGACAGCCTGGCCGGCGTGGCGGCGGCGCTGATTGCATCCGGCATGACCATTCCCGAAGCCTGTTCACAGGCAGCCCTGATCAACCGCACCATGGGACTTCTGGCCAACCCGACGCCGGCCTTCGCCATCTTCGATCTTCTGGCCAGCTTGCCGCAGGCCATCATGATCGTGCGCGCTTCCGGGCGATCGCTGCCCGCTTCGCCATCAACTCTTCCACAAGCTTGATGTCCTTAGCTTCTTGCTGTGTATTGGTGTTGGAGACCAGCCCGAAATTCATAAGGAGTTCTGCATCCGACCGGATTTTGGTGTCCCCGAGCAAGAGCATCTGCAGTTGATTGGTGCTGGCCTTTTGATACAGTTTCAGGCCGCGATGATAAATTGAATCACCATAAGTTAATACCCTACCAGTTTTCACATAGAAGCTCAAAATAACCGGATGGTCGGATGCAGGCGGGGCATTGTTCCGGCGCATCCGAACCTTCATGAAGATAACCGCAGTTGGTACAGCGCCAAACTGCTTTTTCATCCCGCCTGAATATTTTACCTGATCGAATGTTTTCAGCTAATGCCAGAAAGCACTTTTCATGATGCCTTTCAGCAACAATAACGGCATCCCATGTTTCAGCGGCGCGCTCATAATTTTCCTTCCGCGCGATCTCTGCAAACTTTGGATACAGTTGGGTATGCACATTGTTTTCAAGCGAAGCCGAAGCAAGCAGATTATCGTAAGTATTCTTTATAACACCTGTAAGAAAGGTCGCAGTGATTTCGAGTTCACCGCCATTAAAAAATTTGAAAAAACGCAGGGCATGCTCAAGTTCCTGATCTGCTGTTTCCTTAAAAATTTTCGCTATCTGTATGTATCCGTCTTCTTTTGACTTGTTGGCAAAAAAGAGATACCGGTTGTTTGCCTGTGATTCAAATGCAAACGAAATAAGCAAGTTTTTTGCTGTCAGGCTTTCTTTGAATTTTCCCATGTGACGGTCTCCGTTTAAGCTGCTCATCACCGTCATGATCTGCAGATAGCGGAGTGCGAAAAATGATTTCTGCACTCCGGATAAAAGCTCAGCCTGTGGCGGTGATAAGCATCGACTGCGCTGTTCGTTTCAATTTGATATCTCGATGGCTTTTGCGCCGCATTCATCCGCGGCCCTTTGTACAACCGCTTTGTATTTTTCCGGTATTTCATCAAATTTGACGATTGATTTCAATTCATCCTCGTCATACTCGAACACCTCCGGACAAAGATTGTTACAGTTTCTGTCCCCCATACAGTTTTTTGTAATAATCACTTTCATTCGTACCTCCTCCATTTTTCCTGTGTGAATTATTTTGCCTGACAATAATGAGATTGACATATGATCCTGTATGATGCTTCAGGATCACTTGTCAAATTTTTTTAATGGAAAAATTGCATGGGATGGACAGCTTACATGCGGGAATATTTGAGATAGAAAGTGTAGCGGCCAAATCATCGTAACCGACAGTCCGTATTTCAATGTTATCAATAACAGGAATAATCGCGTCCAAGCTGTAGTCTAATTGAATTTGACAGATTTATGCCGCTGATATATTTATAAATTAACATCACAAATCGACATGCTTCTGTCCGGCTTGTGATCGGCGATGCGGTGGAACTCGTGATCAAGGCCATACATGTTATTGCCATTGAAACGTTGAACGCATGTTTTAAGGCGGGGGAGTGCCGCTTCACGAAAGAGCAGTTTAGCGAATGTCGTACAATATTGGGAGTTCCAATGACGGAAAGGAAAGACATATGAATTTCTTTGGCAGAAAGAAGACACTCACCGGGCTGGCACGGACTTGCGGCTGAGCGGCAAAAATTGGTCCGACGGCTCTGTCGGATGCGCTTCAGGGATTCCCCTCGCCCACCGACCCCAATCTGCTGGTAGGCTTTGAGACCAGCGACGATGCCGCGGTCTATCGGCTCAGCCCGGAACTGGCTGTCATTTCAACCGTCGATTTCATTACGCCGCCGGTGGATGACCCCGTCTGGTTCGGGCGAATCGCCGCGGCGAATTCTCTCTCCGATATTTATGCCATGGGGGGTCGCCCCATCACGGCGCTGAATCTTGTCATGTATCCCATGAAGAAGCTTGGGCCCGATGTGCTCAGGGAGATTCTTCGCGGTGGCCACGAAAAGATCTCGGAAGCGGGCGCATCCCTGGCCGGCGGGCATTCCGTGGACGACGAGGAACCCAAATACGGTCTGGCTGTCACCGGAATCGTGTCGCCGGACCGCATCCTGACCAACACGGGGGTTCGCCCCGGAGATGCCCTCGTCCTCACCAAGCCTCTGGGCACGGGCGTTCTTTTCAATGCCAACCGGTCCAGAAAGCTGCCATGGACGGAGCTGGAAGCCATCCTGCCCGAAGTTGCGGCCCTCAACCACACCGCGCTTCAAGTGGCGCTGGCTTATGGCGTTCATGGCTGTACGGATATCACCGGCTTTGGTATTTTGGGCCACACGCTGGAGATGGCCCGCGGCAGCGGCGTGCGGATCGATCTTGTTTATGCCGACCTGCCCTTCTATGCCAACGCCGCGGACATGTACCGCAAGGGGGAAACCACAGGGAGCAACCCGGCCAACCGAAAGCTCGTCGAGGCGCATCTGGAGGTAAAGGCCGGGCCTTCCGCCGCGCAAAGAGAGCTTCTTTTTGACCCGCAGACCTCAGGAGGGCTTCTGTTATCCGTTCCATCGGGGCAGGCGCTGCAACTGGTGCAGGCGCTGAAGGCCGCAGGCGTCATGCATGCCAGCCTGGTGGGAATGGCCGTGGAGGCCCCGAATCCGGGTGTAAGGGTTCTGTGATGGGAGAGATGCCGTTTCAGGATGTTTTCACGGCGGAGACACACCGGTTATTTTTTTTCTGCACCCGTTGAAACATTGCTCATATTGATCACGATTTCTTTTTTGCCGACCAGTCCCAGTTCCTGTCTTGCAATGGCCTCAATATAGGCGGGATCCTTCTTTAACCGTTCAATTTCATGATAGAGCTGCAGATTTTTCCGCTTGAGTTCGGTATGTGTACCAAGCAGGGCCAGGCGTTCCGTTTTTATCAATTGAAGGTCGGAAATGCCGTTGTCGCCCACAATGATCAGGAAAAACATGAACACAATCACCATGACCGCAAAAACCATGGCAACATTTTGTCCGGCGCTGGGATGGTTGTCTGAAGATTTCATGTTCTTTTCTATGACACAGTTCAGGGGGTTCCGTCAAGATTTCAAGAAGGGGAAATGAATCAGCGTCAGGGCATAAATCATTTTCAGGTTATTGTTTTCAGTTCTTATATCAATGGGGCAGCAAGTGCTGACGAAATTTTTTTGCATCCGGTCATCCTGTATGAATGGAACATACATTTCCGGCAAATGCCGATGGCATGCAGGAAGTTTTTGACTTTTGATTTTTTCAGATTATCATAACTCATGATTATATCAAGACGCAAAGGAAGATAAGGACGCCATGAACTGCATTGACGCCATCGAAGGAAGTTTCAAGAGCCTGATCAACCGGTTTCATCAAGCGTATCTGGATGAAAACTCGGATGACACCATTTATGTCCGCAACATTCGATCCGTGATTGAAGGCCTCGATGACTTCATTCAACACAACAAGGAACTTCAGCTCATCGACCCGAAAATCCTGAGAAGCGTCATCTATGGTTATGCCAGGGATAAATGGCTGAAAAGTGTTCGGGAGCTGATCAGCAAGGAAAATCCGCCGACCGCAAAACCCGACGATCCCGAATCCGACGAATATTACCGGTATTATTTCGATTATATTTACCATCACGGCATGTATCCCCGGTAACCGAAAACAGCAACGCGCGAGGCGACCATGATTCCCGAAACCTTTAAGGCCCTGATTGTTCACTCAACTTCCGAAGCCCATTCTGAACGGCGGATTGCCCAAAAATACATCCGGGACCTTCCGGCAGGCGATGTGCTGATTCAGGTCATGTACTCTTCCCTGAATTACAAGGACGCCCTTTCGGCATCCGGCAACAGGGGCGTTACCCGGACCTATCCCCACACCCCCGGCATTGATGCCGCGGGTCTCGTGGCGGAAAGCACCCACCCCGCGTTCCTGCCCGGTGACCCGGTTCTGGTAACCGGTTATGATCTGGGCATGAATACTTCCGGCGGCTTCGGCCAGTATGTCAGGGTTCCCGCGGACTGGGTGGTAAAGCTGCCGGAGAATCTTTCCCTCAGGGAAAGCATGATCTACGGTACCGCCGGTTTTACGGCATCCCTGTCGGTTCAAAAAATTGTCGATCACGGACTGAGCCCCGCTTCCGGAGACATCCTGGTTACAGGGGCTACCGGCGGCGTCGGCAGCCTGGCCGTTGCCATTCTATCGAAAATCGGCTATTCGGTAACCGCGGCCACGGGAAAATCAGACCAGAATGATTTTCTGCGAAGCCTTGGCGCCAAAGCCGTGTTATCCAGAACCGACATCACGGACAACTCGCAGCGTCCGCTGCTCAAAGCCAGATGGGCCGGCGTCGTGGATACCGTCGGCGGCAGTATTCTGGCCACGGCGCTTAGATCGACATTTCAGCGGGCAGCAGTCACCTGCTGCGGGAACGTGGCTTCCCCCGCTTTTGCCGCCACGGTTTATCCCTTTATTTTGCGGGGAATCACCTTGTACGGCATTGATTCGGCCAGCTCCCCCATGCCCCTCAGACAGAGAATCTGGCATAAAATCGCCGGGGAATGGAAAATCAGCCAGCTCGATCTTCTCCATGCGGAAATCCCCCTGGAAGGCCTGGAGCCCGCCATTGAACGGATGCTGGCCGGCGGGCAGCGCGGCAGGGTGATCGTCAATCCGGCAGACTGATCGTCATTGGCAGGCGGCTTATCCGGCACCCGCATTAAATTTCCTTCTCGTGGATAATATCCCTATCGATATAGATCGGTCTGACTATTTTGCGGATCAGCGGGAGTTGTCTGAAGAAAATCAGCCCGCCTGCAAGGCAGCAGATTCCCCCAATAAGCACGGTTTGCTTTGCGCCGATGCTGCCGGCAAGGGTTCCTGCAATCAGACTCCCGAATGGCGTCATGCCGATGAAAGCCATGGTGAAAAAGCTCATGACGCGCCCCCGCTTGTCCTCATCTACGATGGTCTGAATAATCGTGTTGCTCGAGGCAACCAGGGTCATGGCCCCAAAGCCTGCCGCAACGAGTGAAACCATCGACAGGACGAAACTGGTTGAAATGGCAAATACGGCAATACCGGTTCCAAAAAAGATTGCGGCGCGGACAATGACCATGCCGAGTCCGAGGACGCTCCTGCGGGATGCCAGGTAAAAGGCGCCGGCGAATGCCCCGCTGCCGGATGCGGTCATTAAAAAACCGTAAGTGTGAGAACTGCCGTGAAGGACTTCGCTGGCAAAGACCGGTATCAGGACTGAGTAGGGCATTCCCATCAGGCTGACCAGGGCGAGCAGCAGAAGGATGCTTCGGATCGGCTTGAAGTCAAAAGCATAGCGAACCCCCTCGTGGAGTTCGTGCAGAATGTTTTGGCGTTGAAGGCGAGGCGGCAGTGGCGCCACCCGCATGGCGACAAGTGCTGCAATGACTGCCAGGTAGCTGGCGCTGTTGATGGCAAAACAAACGCCTTCTCCGACGCTGGCAACGAGAAGTCCCGCGATGGTGGGCCCGATGAGTCTTGCGCCGTTGACCATGGAAGAATTGATGGCGATGGCGTTGCTCAGGTCCTCCCGGGAATCGACCATCTGCACGACAAAGGACTGCCGCACGGGAATATCGAATGCGTTGACAATGCCAAGAAAAAGGCTAAGCAGAATGATTTGCCATATCTGGACCACTCCGGTCAGAACAATGGTCGCAAGCAGGCCGGCCTGGGTCAGCGCAAGGGTTTGGGTGGCAAGAAGCAGGCGCCGCTTTTCCCAACGGTCGGCAAGAACGCCGGCCAGCGGGGCCAGCAGGAAACTGGGGATCTGGCTGGTAAATCCGACGATCCCCAAAAGCATGGCCGAACCGGTCATGCGGTAAACCAGCCAGCTCATGGCAACCTGCTGCATCCAGGTACCGATCAGGGAAATGCCCTGACCCACGACAAAAAGCCGGTAATTCCGGGATTGTAGCGCCCTCAGGAGCAAACGGGTGCGGCTTTGTTCCGCCATTTTTTCTTTGGATTCAGACATCGGGTGTTGTTTTTCAGTCCCTGCTTCCACGGCTCTCGGGAAAACAGTTTTCAAAAAAATCCCCTCAGGGTTCGGATTATGCGTCATTCCGGCGTTGGCTGCGCCGGGTCTTTTTCTCGCCTTCGGTATCCACGTCCCGTCAAAACTTAACAAAATACGTATACAGTATGTCAGCCGCAATCGGGCTGTCAATCGGTTTATCCGTCTTTTTATCAAGCGGATTGCATCGCAATTGACAAAATCCGGATTTCCGGATATGCATCTCACACAGATTCCCCACGGGTGGTCGACATTTTTCGGAATCGCCCTTGTGGGGATATTTCCTGTCATTTATCTGGTTCATAACATTTCTGGCTTACTCACTCGATAAATGCCTACAGCGGATATCATGAACTTCATGCGCAATTTCGACCGACGCCTGTTGTTTGCTTTTTCCGTGCTGACCATTATGGCCGGTTTGGTCTGGTTTTCCGCTCATAAAAATTTCCCCGTTATTCAGACTGTCCTTTCAAACAATATCTTCGGCAATATCCAGCTTGCCCGTCCATGGATCATGTATCGGGAATTGGTGGTGGTTTTTGTCGATACCAGGACATTCCCAGCCGATGGCCTGGCGCACCGCATCGCTCAATCCGGAGCCGCTGTTGCAATAGTCGATACGGATCGCGCCCTGCAGGCGCTTGCCGGCGGCGGGAATCATTGCCTGAACGCCGACCGTGTCATGGAACCCATGGGGATTTTATCGAACTGGGCAAGGGCATCAAAAGATAAACGCTCGATCCTGGCCGGTATCGGCGACGGCGGTCTGCTGCCGTTTCTCTCTGCCGGAACGAAATCAGGGGGTGCCTCCAGAAACCTGTCCGTGGGCTTCTCTGCAAAATTGCCGGACGGATACGGGCCATGCGCCCCGCTGACTTCAACGATGATGGCTGGCCATCGGGTGCTGGCATCCTCTCCGGCGTTAAACGGAAAATGGCTGGCGGTGTGGACAGATCAACCCGAAGACGCCACCGCGGTATTTGTTCGCGGCGTATCGGGCGCCAAAACCGCGATCGCACCATACGATACGCCGCTGGATACCGTTGCCGTCACAGAAATCCAAAAAATGATCGCGGAAGAAAACCGGACAAATCCCTTGCCGGTAGTAGAAGTGCCCGCAGCCCATCCGAATGAGACGGTTACCTTGTTTTATTCGGGAGATGGGGGATGGCGCGATCTGGATCGGGATGTCGCCGGGCAAATGGCTGATCTGGGTTACCCTGTTGTCGGCGTGGACACGCTGCGCTATTTCTGGAGCCGCAAGACGCCGGAGGAAGCGGCAAGCGATCTGGCGGCTGCAATGGCATATTACCGTAAAACCTGGGGCGCCAAAGCCTTTGTGCTGGCAGGGTATTCCTTTGGGGCCGATATTCTGCCCGCGGTCTATAACCGCCTGCCGGAGCCGGACCGGGAAACCGTCGCCCTGCTTGTCCTGCTGGCGCTGTCCAGAACCGCTGATTTTGAAATCCATGTTTCCGGCTGGATGGGAAAAAGCAGCAGCGGATTTCCGATATTGCCGGAACTGAACCGCATTCAGGGAAACAAAATATTATGCATTACCGGGCAGGAAGAGAAAGCGGACTCCGTTTGCGCGGACCTGTCATTGCCCGGCGCCAGGCTTATCGAGCTGCCGGGCGGCCACCATTTTGACCAGGATTATCCAAAGCTGGCCAGTCGAATCATCGAAATATATCGTCAGATCGGTTTAAAATGAAACTCCGCATCAATGGGTTCACCGCAAGTCAAATTCGATGAACTCTAAAAACTTGCTTTTCGGCTGTTATTGTGTCCATAACCTATTGAGTTTAAGTGATGAAAAATTTGAAGTTCGACTTTTACGAAACGACCGGAATGTGCTGCGAAACACCCATATGAAACGAGAATCCGTTCTGCTTGTTATCCGAAAAGCCGCCCATTTTCTTCCCTTGTTTTTATTCGGACTGGCGCTGTTTCTTGCTCATAACGAATTAAAAACCCACCATATTGATCATATTATTCAGTCCGTTAAAGGCGTGCCCTCTGGAATTCTATCCGCGGCGGTTGCGCTGACGGTTCTCAATTATCTGGTCCTTGCCGGTTATGACCTGCTGGCGCTGCGTTACACCGGACACGGCAAAATTCCCGTATCAAAAATTCTGGCGGCATCTTTGATCAGTTATGCCATCAGTAATAATACCGGTCATGCCTGGGCCGCCGGAGGCTCGGTCCGGTATCGCTTTTATTCCGCATGGGGGATACCGGGCTGGGATGTATTGAAAATTTCACTTTTTCTGACAATTACTTATTTTTTAGGCATCCTGACGCTGGGATTGTTCAGCAGCCTGCTGCTGCCGAAATATCTGCTCCATCCCCTTAAAAACCCGCAAATGATCCACTGGTTGACCGCAATCTGTACGCTTTCCCTGGGCGGCTACTGGGCTGCGGTTTTTTTCTGGAGAAAACCGCTGATTATTAAAGGATTGGAATTCCGCCTGCCTTCCGTAACCATGACTTTCGGGCAGACATTGATTGCCGCAATCGATATCATTTTATCCTCGCTGGTTCTCTGGGTGTTTCTGTCGGGTCGTGTCGAAATCAGTTTCACGGCGTTTTTGTTGGTTTTTGTTCTGGCGCAGGTGGCTGGTGTTATCAGCCAGATTCCGGGCGGAATCGGCGTATTTGAAAGCGCTTTTTTATGGCTCATGTCTGCTGTTCAATCGACACATCACCATCATCTTTCACTGATTGGCGCACTCTTTCTGTACCGGACAATTTATTATTTTCTGCCCCTGATGCTTGCGGGCGGAGGCCTGCTGAGCTATGAAGCCTTTGCCAGACGCAAAGCCCTCGTTGAAGGCAGCAGGGCTTTCAGGCGGTTGTTATCGGTCATTATCCCGCAAATATATTCTGTGTTGTTGTTATTTTCAGGAGGCAGCACTCCTGGTTTCCGGAGCCATACCGGCAAATCCGTCTGCAATGGACTGGCTGCGTGATGTTTATCCCCTTGCCCGTTATTGAAATATCGCATCTTCTCGGCAGTCTCACGGGACTGCTGCTGTTGTTTCTGGCCCGGGGCATACGCCTGCGCATTGATGCCGCATGGTACGGAAGCCTTATATTGCTGGCGATGGGTATTCATGGTTTCGATGCTCAAGGGGTTTGGCTGGCAGGAATCTCTGGCATTATTCCTGATGTTGATACTGATGCTGCCGGCCAAAAGCTATTTCCGGCGCAAATCGTCCCTGTTCGATATGCCGTTTTCGCGTCCGTGGATTGCGATGATCGTGATCGTTCTGGCGGGTTCGACCTGGCTTGGTTTCTTTGCTTATCGAAATATCCAATACGCAAACGAATTGTGGTGGCAATTTTCCTATCATGGACGATGCGCCCCGTTTTCTGCGGGCCTTGTTGTTATCGGCTGTGTTAACGACAGGCTATGCCTTATATTATTTGTTGGCCGTTGCTCATCCCAGGGCACTCAAAAAACCGGATCCAGAGGAATTGGACGAGGCAACTGCCTTGATTGCAAATGCGGCGGATACCCGGGGATTTCTGGCGCTGCTGGGCGATAAGTATTTGAGCTGGAGCAACGACAGGAAAGCATTTTTAATGTTTGCCGTTACGCCGAAATATTGGATTGTCATGGGTGATCCCGTGGGTGACCCGAAAGCTGTTGACAGCCTGCTCTGGCGGTTTCGTGAACAGGTTGATCTTTATAACGCCAAATCCGTGTTCTATCAGGTCAGTGATCAATATTTGCCATACTACCTGGATCTTGGGCTCTCCCTGCTAAAAATCGGCGAAGAGGCCAGGGTCGATCTGGCGAAATTTTCCTTGCAGGGCAGCAAGCGTGATTCGCAGCGCGGGGCTCGCAATAAATTCACAAAAAAAGGCTACCGTTTTGCGATCCTTGCCAAAGAAGAGTTAAAAAATAATTTGGCTGTATTGCGCAACATCTCAGATCAATGGCTATTGAAAAAGCATACGCGTGAAAAAGGCTTCTCTCTTGGGTTTTTTAATGAAGATTATATCTGCCGCACGGATGTGGCTGTGGTGTACGATCCTTCAGGACGCATCCGGGCGTTTGCCAATCTCTGGAAAAACGTCAACAAGGAAGAGTTGTCAATTGACCTGATGCGGTATGATCCGGAAAGCCCGAGCGGCATTATGGAATTATCTCTTTGTCGAGCTGATGCTGTGGGGTAAAACGGAAAATTATCAGTGGTTTTCGCTCGGAATGGCGCCGCTTGCCGGATTGGAAAGGCATCCGCTGGCGCCATTATGGCATAAAATCGGCACCGCGATATTTGATCTGGGCGAGGAGTTCTATAATTTTGAAGGGCTTTACGAATATAAAGCAAAATTTGAACCCGAATGGCAGCCCCGATATCTGGCGGCGCCTGCGGGGTTCTCCGCCCCTTTTATCCTGATGACCATTACCCGCCTCATTTCCGGCGGCTGGAAAGGCGATATTTTCCAGATAGAAGGAAAGAACATCATGACGATATTTCCCCTTGAAAAATATCTGGGATTGATTGCCATGGGCTTTGGCGTGGGCGCTTATGGAACACTGATCGGCGCCGGTGGCGGGTTTGTGTTGATGCCGATTCTGCTCCTGCTCTATCCGGACCGATCTCCGGAGCTGTTGACCAGCATTTCGCTTGCCGTGGTTTTTTTCAATGCCGTGTCGGGTTCCGAGGCTTACGCCCTGATGAAGCGGATCGACTACAAATCCGGTTTTCTGTTTGCCCTGGCCACCATCCCGGGATCCATTCTTGGCGCACTGAACACCTCCATGGTGCCCAGACGCCTTTTTGATATCATTTTCAGTGTGCTGCTGATCTGTGCTTCCATTTTTCTGATGTTCCGTTCAGACCCGCCAAAGGAAACCTGCAAGTACCCCTGTACCTCGCGGATCAAAATGTCCCGCAGTATCGTGGATTCCCATGGCATCGTTTATGAATATGCGTTCAACCCGTATTTAGGGGTGGTTTTGAGCATTTTTGTCGGGTATCTGTCGAGTTTTCTGGGTATCGGCGGCGGCATCATCCATGTGCCGATACTGTCTTATTTCCTGGGGTTTCCCGTCCATATTGCAACGGCGACGTCCCATTTCATTCTGGCGATCATGGCGTTGACCGGAACCATCGTGCATATTGCCAAGGGAACCTTCCATCAGGGCGTTCACATGACCGTTTCTCTAGCGATCGGCGTTGTTCTCGGCGCGCAGTTGGGTGCGCATTTGTCGGAGCGGATCAAAGGGGAATGGATCATCCGTGGCCTTTCCCTTGCACTGGGACTGGTGGGGCTCAGGATTTTAATGATCGTCCTGTGGTGATATTGGGAAATTTTTCAGAAGCTATTCCCATCCGCCGCCAAGCGCTTTGTAGAGGGCGACCAGGTTGGTGGATACGGTGCGCGTGCTCTGAACCAGGGCATCTTCCGAGGTATAAAGCGCGCGCTGGGCGATGAGCACGTTCAAATAATCCGTCTGCCCATGTGTATATAGCTGGGTGGATAGAAATACCGCCTTGCGGTTGGCTGCCACGGCAGTTGAAAGCGCATGGTAATGTTCTTGCTCCTTGATGGAGGCGATCAATGCATTATCGACTTCCTGCAACGCAGTCAGCACGGTTTGCCGGTAGGAGATAAACGACTGCTCCTGAAGCGCCTGGTTCAGCTCGATATTGGACAGGGTTTTACCGGTATCGAAAATTTGCCAGTTGACCGCAGGACCGAAGGACCAGAAGCGATTGCTCCAGTTCAGCCAGGAATTGATGTCATTGTTGGCAAACCCCGCCGAACCGGACAGGGTGAACTTCGGAAAGAGATCCGCCGTTGCAACGCCGATGCGGGCGGTTGCCGCGTGAATCTGGGCTTCGGCGCTGCGGATATCCGGACGCCGCCGGAGAAGCGCTGAAGGAACGCCGGCGGGAACAGACGGCGGCGCCGCCGGAATGGGGGAAGGCGCTGTCAATTCCGGCAGCAGGGCTCCGGGTTCCCTGGCGATCAGAAGGCTGAGACTGTAAATGGCCTGCCGGGCCGAAGACTCCAGCAGCGGAATCTGGGCGGCGGTGGTCGCCGCCAGGGCATCGGCGTTTACGGTATCCAGCGCGCTGGTCAGTCCGGCCTGATATTTTTGACGCGTCAATTCGGCGTTGTGCTGCTGGGCCGAAAGATTGTTGCGGGCAATGAAAATCTGCTGCTGAAAGCCGCGCAGGTTGATGTAATTGATCGCGGTTTCGGCTGCCAGCGTCACCAGAACAAAGTTTCGATTTTCCACCGCCGCCAGCAGGTCGGCATCCGCGGCTTCCACGCCGCGCCGGACACCACCGAAAATATCCAACTCCCAGGAAGCGTCAAAACCGATCTGATACAGGTTGGAGATCGACCCTTCGGACGTATTGTCATTACTGCCAAGGCTTCCTCCGGGCGATGAGAGGCTTCGCTGGAAAGAACCGCCTGCATTGACCGCAGGCCCCAAACCGGCGACGGAAACGCCCCTGGCGGCCCTGGCCTGACGGATACGGGACTCTGCCTGCTTCAGATCCAGGTTCGAAGCGATGGCTCTTTCCACCAGAGATACCAGAACCGGATCATCGAATGCAGTCCACCAGCGGGCCATGTCCGGACCCGGCGGAAAGACCGTCTCCGGAAGCGGACTGGCCCAGGTATCCGGAACAGGGGTTTCAAGGGGATGATAGTCGGGGCCGACGGCGCAGCCGGCCGCTGCCGTCAGACAAAACATCAGCACCAGAAATGCATGAACCGGCATGGATGATCCGGCATGAACCTTACCCGTCATACAGACACTCCTTCTGCTGACAGCGCTTTTTAAAAATCCGTCACTCATAGCGCAATGCCTCGATCGGATCCAGGCGGGACGCCCGCCACGCCGGATAATACCCAAATATGATGCCCACGCCGGCGGAGACCAGGACCGCAGCGGCAATCGCTCCCGGTGAATTTTCAACCGGCCAGTGCAGAAACACCCGGACAAGCTGCGATCCGCCGTGGCCCAGCAGGATGCCCACCCCGCCGCCAACCAGACACAAAACAACCGACTCCACCAGGAACTGCCTGAGGATGTCGCGGGCCCTGGCGCCAACCGCCATTCGCAGTCCGATCTCGCGGGTTCGCTCGGTAACCGACACCAGCATGATGTTCATGATCCCCACCCCGCCGACCAGCAGTGAAATCAAGGCCACGCACAGCAGCAGATTGGTCATCAGCATCGTGGTTGCGGTAAGGGTTTTGGTCATCTCGGTCATGTCGCGGATGGTGAAATCGTCCGCCTCATCGTTTCGGACCCGGTGCCTTTCGCGAAGCGTGGCGGTGATCTGCTGGATCGCCGCCGAGATTTCCGCCGAGGAAACGGCGGCGGTCATGATATGGTCAATATTGGTGAATCGCACCGGCATGGGGTTGTCCGCGGCCTGAATGTCCGATCTCACCGGATAAAGACTCTGCTGGCCGCCGGGATAAATCTTGCTGAGCGAGTTCACCGTGGTGGACGCATCGGAAGAGCTGCTGCTCTGGTTGGTCGTGGCCAGCGTGGAACCGGCGACCCGGTATTTGATGGTGGTCCACGGCGCCAGAAGAATGTCATCCTGGTCCGATCCCATCATGTTGGCGCCTTTGGCCGAAAGCACGCCGACCACCCGAAAGGAAACGTTCTTGATGCGGATTTCCCTGCCGATGGGGGACTCCCCCTGAAACAGCTCCCGGACAAGGGTCTGGCCCAGCACGCAGACCTTGTTGGCATTCAGAACATCCCGGTCGCTGAAAACTTCCCCCTCCGCCAGATCTGTCCAGTTGCGCACTTCCAGAAACGAAGGGGTTGTGCCCATGATCGATGCGGGCACCCAGTTCCGGCTGCCGTAAACCACCTGGGTCCGCGCACGGACCACGGGCGCGGCGCTGGCAACGGAAGGACATTCCCGGACAATGGCTTCGTAGTCCTGGGGTGACAGGGTCGTGACGCTGCCGGAGCCGAAACTGACCCCGCCGCTGGCGGCCGTGCCGGGCAGGACCAGGATGGTGTTGGCGCCCATGCTGGCGATGGATTTCTTGATCGCGGCAGACGAGCCATTACCGATTTCCATCATGGCAATCACGGCGCCCACGCCGATGACGATCCCCAGCGTGGTCAGCAGCGCCCGCATGGGATTGCGCCGAAGGGCCAGCAGTGCCGTCTGCACGGTCCGATGCATTTTCATCCGCCGCCGCCTTCGCCGGCCGATTGGGGAAGGGACGCGTCATCCACGATCACCCCGTCGCTGATACGGATGACCCGATTGGCGTGTCTGGCGACCTCCGGATCATGGGTGACCAGGATGATCGTAATGCCGTCTTCCCGGTTCAGTTGCCGAAACATCCGAAGCACTTCGCCGCTGGTATTCGAGTCCAGATTGCCGGTGGGTTCATCCGCAAAAAGCACCGGAGGCCGGTTGATCAGGGCTCTGGCGATCGCCACCCGCTGCTGCTGCCCGCCGGAAAGCTGGGATGGCTCGTGATCGATTCTGTCCAGGAGATCCACGCGCCCCAGCATCTCCCGGCCCCTGCTGCGGGCCTCTTTATCGGAAATAGTGCCGGCCGCGTAGGACAGCGGCATGATGACGTTCTCCAGTGCGCTGGCCCGGGGAAGGAGGTTGAAACTCTGAAACACAAAACCCATGCTGTGGTTTCGCAAACCGGCCCGGTCATCGGCGGAGAACCGGCCGACTTCTTTTCCGTTCAGCCAGTATTCCCCGGATGAAGGCCGGTCCAGACATCCCAGGATATTCATCAGCGTGCTTTTGCCCGAACCGGACGACCCCATCAGGGCCACAAGCTCCCCGGCGCCTATCTGCAAGGATACGCCTTTCAGCACCGGCACCTGCATATCGCCGATATGATAGGTCTTGAATATTTCTTTCAGTTCAATGAGCGCCATGATTTGTTATCGTCCGCGGCTTCTTCCGAACTGCGGAATAAAGGGATTGGCGGTTCCGGCGGCCGGAGCGGCTCCCTGAGCCTGCAATCCAAACACAACTTCGGTGCCTTCCTTGAGCCCCTCACCCTGAACCTCGGTCATGGTCCCGTCGCTGAGTCCCGCTTTCACCTGCAAGGGTTCCAGAAAATCTCCCCGGCGAATCCATAGCACACCGCGTTTCTGGCCATCCAAAAGCGGTTTTTCCGCTTTTGCGCCTGCTTTCTGCACCGCTTCCCGATCGCCTTTTGCGCCTGCGGCATCCAAGGACGACTCGCGAAACGCCGGAGCCACCCGCTCCGCCGGCGGTGTCCATCTGAGCGCTGCATTCGGCGCCATCAGGACATCGCCAAGGCGGCTGAGTTCAAATTGAACATTGGCGGTCAGATACGGCAGCAGCCGGCCGTTTGAATTGTCCGTTATGATTTCAACCGTATACGTGATGACATTCTGAGTCATGGAAGCGTTCAGCCTGACTTTGCCGACTTCTCCGCGAAATGTTTCGCCTGGAAATGCATCCACCGTGAAGCTGACCGGCAGACCCGGCTGGATCTTGCCGATATCGGCCTCGTTGACAGCCACCCAGACCTGCATGCGCCTGAGGTCTTTGGCGATCAGAAACAGGCTCGGCGCGTTCAGACTGGCCACAACCGTCTGCCCGATATTGACCCGGCGGTCGATGATGACGCCCTTGACCGGCGACTTGATCGTACAGTAGCTCAGGTTACGCTGCGCCCGCCGGAGCGCCGCTTCGGACTGAGCCACGGATGCTTTGGTCTGCAGGATCGCAGCCTTGCCAACGGCGATGTTCGCCCGGGCCGTCTCATAACCCGCCTGGTAAGCATCGTAGCTGGTAACGGCCAACGCCTCGGATGGGCCGAGCTTTTGTGCCCGTTCCCAATCGCGCTGCGCCTGATAAAGTTTGGCTTTCAGTTGTTCAAGGTTGGCTTCGGCACGTCTGAAGCGAAGCCTTGTTCACCTGAACGAGCGCAGTTGCCTGCGCGGCATCCGCCGCATACAGGGAGTCATCGATCTGGGCCAGAATCATCCCCGCCTCGACGACAGATCCATAATCGATGGTTTTTCCGGCCTTGTCCTGACCGAATTTCAAAATTTGTCCGGCAATCTGGGCGCCGACATCAATCACTTCCTCGGGCTCCACCGTTCCGGTGGCGCTGATGGAGACCAGAAGATCACCGCGCGTGATGGCCGCGGTCCGATATGAGACCGGCTGTCCGTTGCCATTTCGCAGATACACGACAATGGCTGCAACGACAAGTCCCAGTATAATGACCGCAATCACGGTTTTTTTATGCTTCATGTTTCAACTCGCTTCAAATGGTGAATAACACCCGCATATGCAAACGGCTTGTCAGACTGTCAGGTTATCCGGGTCAAGTGACCTGGCTTCAATCTCCCGGCGAATTTCACGAATACCCGCCAGGCTGAAGCGCAGGATATGATCCGCCAGCACCGACACATCCACATCCAGAAAAGGCGGTCCGGAGATATTTCTTTCCTCCGGGGGATTTCTTTCGACGCTGCTCTCGAATGATCAGATCAAAGCATTGGGCCCGGATGCTCATCTGGCAGAGCTGTACCTGCAGATCGGAAGCTTTTTCGCCCAGAAGCTCCCGCATCAGGACAAACAGTCCACGCCGGATCGGCTCGATGGACTCCTGCATGACATCGGTCAAAAGACCCGTCTGATTGACCAGTTCTTTGTAAAGAATGTCAAATTCATAGCTTTGCGGGTCGGCGATACGCTGAAGAATCGACTGAATTCGCCCGCGAAGACGCTCTTCGGGCGGCGCGCCCGGCGACACTTTCCCGTCGGCGGGGTAGACCTCCAGCGAGCGCTGAAACGACTGGCGCCATGCTTCGGCATACAGGGTCGCCTTGTCCCGGAAATAATAATTCACCGCGGCAATGTTTGCGTTTGCCCGCTCGCAGATCTCCGCAAGCGTTGCTTCCCGGTATCCCTTTTCCGCAAATACCTCGCAGGCGCTTTTAATAGCCGGGCCTGCGTGTCGCGATCGGGTTTCTTTTCAGTTTCATCAAGCACCCCAGACAATAAAATATACAATTCAAATAAATATTTTAATTGCACTTTTATTATGACCGCCTGCCTGTGTCAAGGAAAATTATCAAAGCTTCAGGTGGGAATAAATATCATGGCGATGATGGTCATCATCGCACTCATGCGATTTCTTACACAGAGACTCGCTCATTGAGAGAACAATACGCCAATCAGTTTGGTCACAACGCTGATGCAATATTTCAAGACATTCTGCGGAGGCAAGCTGAATCTGGCAAAAAACTGGTTTCATTCGCGCATCGAAAGGCTGTTATATCGGAAGTTATTGCCAAACAGGAAAGACCAATTTCAGACCTACACACTTGACACAGTTGCGATCAAGATAGAAAAAAGCGAATTTCCAACCAGCGGCATGACCAGACAGCGAAAAAGCCCGCAGCAGGCTGTTCAGGATTCGCGCAAAGACCATGTGTATTTCGTCAGGGCGTCCGTTGCCATTTTCCAGAAACTTCATGGTCGGTGCCCCATTTCCCGGAAGCGGTGATAGCCCCGTCGACGATGCGGCCGAGAAGGATCGCTCTGGCCGGAAAGCCCTTCGAAGTCCAGGATGCCAGATTCAACTTGACCGAGCCGTCGTCGCCGACGGTTCCATATGCCTTTGCCGGCTTCATCGATTTGCTGATCCAGCTTATCCAGTTTCCGTCGATGATTCCGTTGCGCACCACAATGTCGAGCGGCCAACAGCGCGGCGCCTTTTCTCCGACAATTGTGAACAAGTTGCAAAGCTGTCCGCTGTAGGTGCCGTCATGCGAGGCGCAAGCTTCGGCATATCTTCTGTCGTGGCTGTCAGCGTCTTGTGTTTACTTGCAGTTGTCTGCTTTATATCAGTCTCGGCAGACTGCTTCTCTGTCTCGATCCGCTTACGTTCCTGCTCGCGTTGGATGCGCTCCTCCTGAGTGCGGCGCAGCGCTTCATCTGCGGCCTGCCGTTTGGCGGCCTCCGTGGCGGGGGTCGCTTTCCCGCCTTGAGTTGCTTTCGATCCTGTTCGACTTTATTGAGTTCCTCCTGTGCGCGGTGCAGTGCTTCTTCCGCGGCCAGTTTCTGAGCCTGCAACTCCATTTCGCGCTTGGCCTCTTCTGCGGCCTGCTGCGCCTGCTCGGTGACCTGCTTCTGTGTCGCTAATCTTGCTTCGATTTGCTGTTGTTCGTACTGCCGGTAACCCCAGTAGCCCGCGCCAGCGATAGCCAGAACCGCTGCAGTGATCGCAGTCAGGATGCGCCATCCCGTTCGGCGCGCCGGTGTGATTACAGCGGCACCTTCATTAATGGTGTATGTGCGAACAGGCTTGGCAATGTTTTTATATGTTTGCTCGCCCAGCAGCTTGAAGTCGAGAGACAACTTGTTCTGAATCTGGTCGTACACACTGCCCGATATGCAGATGCCGCCGGGCGCTGTCGCAGTTTGAATTCGCGCAGCAATGTTCACGCCATCGCCGAGCAAATCACCACCTTGGATAATGACGTCTCCAAGGTTGATTCCCATCCGGAACTGCATTTTTTCATCTTGTGATAGATGTTCATTTCGTGTTCGAAGTGCAGCCTGGATTTCGGTCGCGCAGCGAACGGCCTCGACCGGGCTGTTGAATTCGGCAAGCAGCGCATCTCCTGCAGTATTGAAGATTCTTCCCCGGTGCAGGTTTACCAGCGATTCGAAGACCTCCCGGTGGCCGCGAAACACTTGCACGGTAAGTTCTTCGTTGGCGGCCATCATCTTGCTGTAGTTTGCCACATCTGCGCACAGGATCGTAGCAAGCCGCCGCTCGAGAGGCTGCGAACTTTGTGGCGTTGATTCGTCGGGCATCATCTGTTCTCGGATTAGGGTCAATAGATGCGTTTTCTTTGATAAGATATTTTTTCGCCGGTTAAACTATAGGCGTGGCTGCTATTGCTTGTCAAGGGGAATTATGCCTTTATTTGCAAGGGGTTGTGCAGAGTCCGCACTTTGAGAAATCAGCATACTTATGGGCGTGTCCCCTGTCAAGAAGAAAAAGCCTCAGGCGCTGTAGTCACAGAATAAGGTCGGCCTGCCGCAGCAGTCAGGAACAAAAAAAGGGGGTCTTCACTTGACGCGAGTTAGCACTCCATATAGTATAGCCGCGCATGAGACGCCTGAATCAATATCCATGCCAAATATCATGCATCGCCTCTGGTGGTGGATGTGGACAGGGGGCAGATAGAGCAGGTACTCCTGAACATGTATATCAACGCTTGGCAGGCTATGCCCCCTGATGGTGGCGAGCTGTATCTGGAAACAAATATCGTCACGCTGGACGGAGCTTTCTTCAAACCCCATCTGACAGCGCCGGGGCGCTATGTCAAGATCTCCATCATGGATACCGGCAGCGGCATGGATGAAACCACCCGCCTGCAAATTTTCGACCCGTTTTTCACAACCAAGGATAAGGGCCGCGGGACCGGCATGGGCCGCGCTTCAGCGTACGGCATCATCAAGAATCACGGCGGCATGATTACGGTAAACAGCGAAGTAGATCACGGAACCACATTCGACATCTATCTGCCGTCATCAGATAAACAAGCGCATCGGGAGGTTCCCCTGGAAGATGGGCTCATCAAGGGATCGGCCACCATTCTTCTGGTTGACGATGAAGAGCTGATCATTGAAGTCGGCCAGGCCATGCTGGCGCGGCTGGGTTATCGTGTCGTGGTTTGCAGGGGTGGCCAGGAGGCCGTCAATGTGATCACTGATATTGGAAACATAATCGATATGGTGATCCTTGATCTGATTATGCCGGGAATGGACGGCAGTACGACCTTTGATCGCATTCGTGAAATTCAGCCGGACATGCGGGTTCTTCTTTCCAGCGGATATGCAATCAACGGCCATGCGGAGAAAATCATGCGCAAGGGCTGCAACGGGTTCATTCAAAAACCGTATAATATCTCGGATCTTTCCAATAAGGTGCGCAATGTGTTGGATGGGAAAAATAGCTCGACGCAACAATAATTACCCGAAAGCTGACCAAGTTATCAGTAAATTTTGAAACCGTGTCAGGGACAAATAATCAATGCCTCAGTAAGGGACTCCTCGGGATTTTTTACAGCCATTTCTTTTTTCGGAAAAACCCCAGCATGGCAACGATCATGGCAATCATCACCCCCCATACCATCGCATATCCCCATCTCCATTTAAGCTCGGGCATGAACTCGAAGTTCATGCCATATACCCCGGCAATAAAGGTAACAGGAATAAAAATCGTGGCGATGATGGTCAGCACCTTCATCACCTCGTTCATGCGGTTGCTGACGCTGGAAAGATAGACCTCAAGAAGGCCGGAAGCCATTTCCCGATAATTTTCAAGCGTATCCACGACCTGGATGATGTGATCATACAGATCGCGGATGTAAAACTGCGTCGTCTGTCGGATAAAACCGGTTTCACTGCGCAGCAGGGCGTTGATGACTTCGCGAAGCGGCCATGCCATTTTTTTTAAAAACAGCAATTCCCTGCGCAATCGATGCACGCGCGGCAGGGTTTCTCTGGCGTGATCGGTCAGAAGCGCGTCTTCCAGAACCTCGATCTGTTCGCCAAGCACCTCCAGCACTGAAAAATAATGGTCCACGATGGTATCCATCAGGGCATAGAGCAGATAATCGGGCCCCAGGCCGCGAATGCGGCCATGGGCGCTGCGCAGGCGGCTGCGAACCGGTTCAAAGATGTCGGCATTGCCTTCCTGCAGGGAGATGACATAATTTTCCCCAGGATAAAACTGATCTGCTCCCCAGTCGTGGTCCCGTCTTCGCCACTTAGGTGAACGCTTTCATCACGATGAAAAGACCGCCTTCCAGATCTTCCATTTTGGGACGCTGGGTGGTATTGAGAATATCTTCCAGGAAAAGATGATGAATGCCATAGCAGCGGCCAAGAGACTCAATGATGTCCGGATTGTGAAGGCCGCGGACATGAATCCATGTGATGGACGGCAAATCCCGGTATGCAAGGCAATCCTCGATGGACGCGGCCTGCTTTTCCTCAAAGTGCTCCGCGTCATAATTGCTGACGGTCAGCGCGACCGCATCGGTCTTCTGCTCGCCGACGAAAATCAGGGAGCCGGGGGGAAAACCCAATTTTTTTGAACGGCCACGCACGATTATCAGATTTCATTTCAAATCCTTAAAACATTTACCATAAAGAGCCCTGGGTGCTCGGACATTGCAGTTATCGCGGGACGCCCCTCTCCAGAAGATCGGCGGTTGATTTGTTTGATATTAGATGTTACGAAAGCAGCGGATTGTCAAGCGCAATATACCAAGGATGACACTTATGCAACTTTCAGAGCTTATCGATTCACTCAGACCGGATCCATTGGCCTATGCCGCGGAATGGAAAAAAAATCATTCCGGCAAAGTCATCGGCTATATGTGCTCTTAGCCCCGGAAGAAATCATCTGGGCTTTCGGCGCATTCCGTTCAGGCTGATGGGAACAAAAAACGCGATTGACGGGCGGATGCGCATCTGCAAGCCTATTGTGCAGCCTGGTGAGGGGGTCCCTGGAAGATGCCCTGACCGGCCGGCTCGATTTTCTGGACGGCATGGTCTTTCCGCATACCTGCGATTCCATCCAGCGGCTGTCCGACATCTGGCGCATCAACGTCAAAAACCGCTTTCATGCGGATGTGGTGCTCCCCGCAAAACTGGATAGTGACAGCGCATCGGACTATCTGGTGGCGACATTCAGGAAACTGATAAAAGACCTTGAAAACCGGCTAGGGCGAAGTATCACGGAGAAGATGCTCCGGGAAGCGGCGGATCTCTACAATGAAATCCGATCCCATCTGAATACCCTTTATATGCTGAGGCATGCCCACCCGGGGCTGATTGCGGGAAGCGATTTTCACGCCATTGTACAGGCATCCATGTGGATGGACCGGGATGATTTCAGCAAGATATTACCGACATCATCGGATGTTTGACAGAACAACCCCGGCCGCATTTTTTCAGGGAAAACGCATTGTTCTTTCGGGAGGAGTCTGCAATGTTCCGGATATCTATCGCCGTTCATCGAAGCCGCCGGAGCCGCTGTTGTCGGAGAAGACGTTTGCACCGGAGACCGGTTTTTCCAGGGAAATATCCAGATGCAAGGCGATATGGTCGAAAACATCGCCAGGCGATATATCGATCGCATCGTCTGCCCGGCCAAGCATCACGGACTGTTCAGCCGGGGCAATCACCTGATTCAAAAGGTCAGGGAAACCCGGGCGGACGGGGTCATTTTTTTGTTCCTCAAATTCTGCGACCCCCACGGCTTCGACTACCCCTATATAAAAGAAATGCTGGATCAGGAAGGTGTCCCGAGCATGATTTTTGAAATCGAAGACCGGAATCTCTCCGAAGGCCAGTTCAAAACCCGCTGCGAGGCATTTATCGAAATGCTCTAGGGATCAGGAACCCAGCCGGTGGAGATGGAAAGTGCCTTCACCCAGGGTCCGGCGGC
>CAWJRD010000064.1:0-81352 GCA_963845015.1 uncultured delta proteobacterium | reverse complement strand
GAGAGATTTTCCCCGACAAGCCGATTCTGGTCCGGGTTCACTCCGAATGCCTGACCGGCGATGTGTTCGGCTCCCTGAGATGCGACTGCGGGGATCAACTGCATAAGGCCATGGAAATGATGGACAGGGAAGGCTCCGGGTATTCTGCTTTACATGCGGCAGGAAGGCAGGGGGATCGGCCTTGTCAACAAAATAAAGGCGTATGTGCTGCAGGACCAGGGAATGGATACGGTTGAGGCCAACCTCGAACTCGGCTTTCAGGCGGATATGCGAAATTATGGCATCGGCGCCCAGGTGCTGGTGGATCTTGGCGTTAAAAAAATGAGGCTCCTCACCAATAACCCCAAAAAAATCATCGGCCTTGACGGATATGGCCTTAGCATTATCGAACAGATTCCCATTGAAATCGAACCGAATGAATTCAACCGGTGCTACCTGGAGTGCAAAAAAAACAAGATGGGGCATATGCTGCATGTCGACAAGACCCCTTAAGAACGACCCGAGATCGGAAGCTGGGAATTATTAAATAAAATCTCTTTCTACTGGAGGACTTTCTTCATGCCCAACATTATCGAGGCCAAACTGCTTGCCGAAGGGAAAAAATTCGCCCTTGTGGTCAGCCGATTCAATGATTTTATTACCGACAGGCTGGTGGGAGGGGCTGTGGATGCCCTTCTCCGTTCAGGCGCCTTAACCGATGACATCGATATTGTCAAAGTGCCGGGCGCTTTTGAAATCCCGCTTGTCGCAAAAAAAATGGCGAAAAAGGGAAAATACCATGCGATCGTCTGCCTGGGGGCCGTCATTCGCGGGGCAACGCCGCATTTTGAATATGTCAGCGCTGAAGTGACCAAAGGCATTGCCATGGTCAGCCTTGAATTTGAAATCCCCGTGATCTTCGGGATCGTCACGACCGATACCATCGAACAGGCCATTGAACGCGCCGGCACAAAGGCCGGAAATAAAGGTTGGCATGCAGCGATATCCGCTATTGAAATGGCGAATTTGATCCAGGACATCGACCAGGCATAACTTATGGGAAATCGTCGCAAATCTCGGGAACTTGCTATTCAAGCGCTTTTTTTTATGGACATGAACGACCGTTTCGCAGAAGAGAAATTATCCCTTTTCTGCCAGAATTTTCTGCCATCTTCTCAGATTCGCCCGTTTTTTTTAAATCTCGTCCGTGGGGTTTCATCTACAAGAGGTGAAATTGATGCCCTGATCGAGCGCTTTTCGAACAACTGGAAAATCAGCCGGATGTCCGGCGTTGACCGGAATATTATGCGGGTGGCTGTTTTTGAAATGCTGTGCTGCAAAGACATTCCCTGCAAAGTATCCATCAACGAAGCCATTGATCTGGGGAAAAAATTCGGCACCGAAGAATCCGGCGCTTTCGTGAACGGCATCCTGGACAGCATCCGCCTGGCAATGGAGACAGAAGACATTTCCATTCCGGTCAACGGGAGCTGCGAATTCATTCCGGATATGCCCGAACCCGATCTGTCCGGCCAGGATTCCGACCTTGAAGGGGAGGCTGGAGATGTCCCGGAATTTTCCATTGAACCTGAACCTGAATTTTATCCGCAGGATGAGAACGTTTCTGAACAGCAGCAGTCGGAATCCCGAAGCCCTGAAACGAAAAAACCCAGACGAACCCTGATTCGCTGATAATCCAAAACATGACAGGAAGACAAAGGAGCAATTCATGAACGACAGAAAAATCCTATTAACCGAGGATGAAATGCCACGCCAATGGTACAATATCCTTGCGGACATCAAAATGAATCCCCCGCTGGGTCCGGATGGAAACCCCATTGGGCCGGAAGATCTGGCCCCGGTCTTTCCCATGAACCTGATTGAACAGGAGGTCAGCACGGACCGGTGGATTGACATTCCCGAGCCTGTCCTGGATGTTTACCGCATCTGGCGGCCGTCCCCCCTGGTCAGGGCCCTCTCTCTGGAAAAAGCCCTGGATACCCCGGCGCGGATCTATTTTAAAAATGAAAGCGTCAGTCCGCCGGGAAGCCACAAACCCAACACCGCCGTTCCCCAGGCCTATTACAATAAAATCTTCGGCATCGAAAAAATGACCACCGAAACCGGTGCCGGGCAATGGGGAAGCGCCCTGTCGTTTGCCTGCTGTCAGTTCGGACTGGAATGCAAGGTGTTTATGGTCAGGGTCAGCTTTGACCAGAAGCCGTATCGCAAAGCCATGATGGAAACCTGGGGCGGGAAATGCGTGGCCAGCCCCAGCATGGAAACCCGGGCCGGCCGGGATGCGCTGGAGAAAGATCCCAACACGCCGGGAAGTCTGGGAATTGCGATCAGCGAAGCCATCGAGGCCGCGGTCAGCGACACGAGCGGCAAAACCCGGTATTCCCTGGGAAGCGTTCTGAACCATGTCATGCTGCATCAGACCATCATCGGTCTTGAGGCAAAAAAACAGCTGAACAAAATCGGTGAATATCCGGATATCATCATCGGCTGCGCCGGCGGCGGCAGCAATTTTGCCGGGCTTGCGTTTCCTTTTGTCCTGGATAAAATCAACGGAAAACACATTGAAATCTATCCGGTTGAACCGGCTGCCTGCCCCACCCTGACGCGGGCGCCATTTGTCTATGACCACGGGGATACGTCGCGCTATACGCCGCTGCTGGCCATGCACAGCCTGGGACACGCCTTTGTTCCGCCGCCGTTTCATGCCGGCGGATTGCGGTATCATGGCATGGCGCCGACCGTCAGCCAGTTGGCTGACGAAGGGATCATCACGCCGCGATCGGTTCAACAGATCCAGGCCTATGATGCAGGCATTGCCTTTGCCAGGACCGAAGGGATTATTCCCGCTCCTGAAACCACGCATGCCCTGGCCTGTGTGGTGGAAGAAGCCCAGAAAGCCAAACTGGAAGGCAAGGAAAAAGTGATTCTGGTTAACTGGAGCGGTCATGGGCTGCTGGATTTTGGGGCATATGAAAAATATTTTTCAGGCGAGCTGATCAATTATGAAATGACCGATGATGAAATCTGTCGTTCAGAAAAGGTGTTTGAAAATTTTCCGAAACCCGCTCATTTGAAAAGTCGATAAAAACAGGTAATGGGTAAGGGGATATAGGTGATAGGTTTTGGATAAATGCCCATTGCCCGCTCCCTATAACCCATTACCTATAACCCCTTACCCGTTTATTAGGAGCCTGATTTGATTCTTCAATCCCTGGCCGTTGGGCCAATTATGGCAAATTGTTTTATTTTAGGCTGTGAAAAGACACGAAAAGCCGCGGTCATCGACCCCGGCGCCGAATCGAGCCGAATCCTGATGAAGCTGGCAGAGCAGAAGCTGACGGTTGAGTATATCATCAATACGCATGGCCATTTCGATCATGTCGGCGCAAACCGGAAGCTGAAGGAAGCCACCGGCGCAAAGCTTGTGATACACGCACTCGATCAGCCCATGCTGGAAGTCCTTTCGGAAACCTCCGCCGCATTTGGACTGTCTGTCGAGAATTCTCCGCCCCCGGATCAAACGGTTCAGGACGGCGATACCCTTCAATTCGGGGAAATCACGCTTACGGTCCTTCACACGCCAGGACATACGCCTGGCGGCATCTCGCTGCATACGGACGGCGTGGTGTTTGTCGGGGATACGCTTTTTGCCGGGTCCATCGGCCGGACCGATTTTCCCGGCGGGGATTTTGATACCCTGATATCCAGCATTCGAAACAAGCTCTATCCCCTGGGGGATCGGGTGATTGTCTATACCGGACATGGCCCGGAAACCACCATCGGCAGGGAAAAACGCTTCAATCCGTTTGCGTCCATGTAAACATGCGGTTTCGTGAGTTATCAAACCCACGAAACCGCTTATTTGTTTTCCTTCTGAACCTGCTTCAAGTAATTTCTGATGTGACTTTGCCCCACGCCGATGGCTCTGGCAGTTGCGGCAATGTCCTGATTATTCTGAATCAGCTTTCGCTTGATGAATTCGTCTTCAAAGGCTTTTTGCGCATCCTTCAGCCGGGAGATCGAAAACAAAGGGGATTCACGCTGAACGGATTTCTCATTTTTTTCGCCTGAATTGATGGGAAACGGAATATCCTTTTCATGGATCATTTCCCCATCCACCATGATGGATAGTCGCTCAAGCAGATTTTTCAGCTCCCGGACATTTCCGGGCCATGAATAATTGCCAAGCAGTTCAAGCGCCGCAGGTGTCAGCGTTTTTCCGGCGCAATGGTTCTGCCGGGCGAATTCATCGAGAAACAGATCCGCCAGAAGCGGAAGATCCTCAATCCTCGTGCCGCAGCGGTGGAACTTCAATGGGAATGACATTGAGCCGGAAATACAAGTCTTCCCGAAATGTCCCCCTGGCGATTTCCGCTTCAATATCCTTGTTGGTGGCGGCGATGATCCGAACATTCATCTCCAGTGTCCGACCGCCCCCGATGCGGTGAAACTGTTTTTCCTGAAGAACCCGCAGAATTTTCCCTTGCGACTTTAAACTCATATCTCCGATTTCATCCAGAAAAAAGTTCCCTTGCCGGCCAGTTCGAATTTTCCCCGTTTTTTTAAGTCTGCACCGGGAAATGCCCCTTTTTCCTGACCGAACAGCTCGCTTTCAATCAGATCATCCGGAATGGCGGCACAATTGACATCCACCAAAGGCTCATGCGCACGGCTGCTGAGCTGGTGAATGGTGCGGGCAACCAGTTCCTTGCCGCATCCGTTTTCTCCCGTAATCAGGATCCAGGCATCGGTGGGGCCGGCCACCGCAATCTGTTTTTTCAGGGCAAGAGTCGCCGGACTGCTCCCGGTAATGGAATTCTTTTCAATGGTTTTTTTTCGAAGATATTTGTTTTCTTCTTCAAGCCTTCGATAATTCAGTGCCCGGTTGATGGCCACAATCACCTTGTCAATGGAAAGCGGTTTTTCAATCAGGTCAAAAGCCCCCAGTTTGGTGGCGCTTACCGCGGTTTCGATGGTGCCATGTCCGGTAATGATAATGACCTGAATCACCGGGTTGTTTTTTTTAATTTCCTTCAGGGTTTCAATGCCGTCCAGACCCGGCATCCAGATGTCCAGCAGCACCAGGTCCGGAGCTTCCTGTTCGATGCGCTTAAGCGCTTCATACCCGTTTGAAGCGGTGAAAATTTCAAATCCCTCATCAGACAATATCCCGCTCAGGGATTTCAGGATGGAGGGTTCGTCATCGACGATCATCACAGATGGATACATGCGCTGTCCTTTCTATTATCTAATCAAGTATTGATGCCGAGGCGCTTCAAGCCGGCAGTTCAAAAATAAACCTGGCGCCTTTGGGATGATTGTCCTCTGCGCGAATCGTTCCGTGATGATCCATCACAATGGAGTTGACGATGGCCAGCCCAAGCCCCATGCCCGTTACCTTGGTCGAAAAATCCGGTTCAAAAAGCCGGGTCTTGTCTTCATCGGAAATGCCATCGCCGGTATCCGCGACCTCAACGCGAACCAGCTTATGCGTCGCATCATGGGAAAGTGAAATCGTGATTTCTCCTTCTGAATGAATGGCGGCAATGGCATTGTCAACCAGATTGATCATGGCCCGTTTGATCTGCTGGCGGTCCAGTTTGATAACGGGGATATTTCCCATTTTTCTGATTTCGAAGCGAACGGCCGTATGTCCTTCGCGATAAAGTGCGACGGTTTCTTCAATAATGGGCAGAATCTCCCCTGGCTTGGGGTTTGCCGAAGGAAATCTGGCAAACGATGAAAATTCATTGACAAGATTTCGGATGATATCCACATGATCAATGATCATCTGCGTGCATTCGTCAAACACCGGCTCCTGGATAAGCCTTGAATATCTTCGTTTCAGACGCTGCGCGGAAAGGGTAATGGGCGTCAGCGGATTTTTGACTTCATGGGCGATGCGCCTGGCAACTTCCCTCCAGGCCGCCGTCCGCTGGGCCTTTTCAAGCTCCGTCAGATCATCAAACACCACGACAATTCCGATATGGCGCCCGCTATCGTCCTTCAGCGAACTGATATGGAGCATGAAGCTACGGGGGCGGCCCTCAATCGTTGCTCTCAGCGGCAGTTCAATAAAATCACTGTGAACCCCTTTAAGCTCCTGAACAATTTTTTCAGCCATTTTCAGATAGCGGCCCTGCAGCAGGCGAAGATGGTTTTTTCCGACAACCTGCGCTGCGGAAATGTTCAGCATTTTTTCAGCCGATGTATTGATCGTTGCGATAAAACCGCCTGCATCCAGGGTTACGACTCCGGCGGATACATTTTTCAAAACGATCTCCATGTACTGGCGTTTTTCTTCGATTTCAAGATTCTGTTCGCGAAGCTTATTGGAAGTCAGCTCCAACTGATCTCTGCTGAGCCGCAGATCACGGGTCATCTTGTTGAAAGAATCCACCAGGCTGCCGATTTCATCGTCGCCTACCGATCCGATCTGAAAACTCAAATCGCCTCCAGCAACCCGCCGGGTTCCTTCCGCCAGTTCCTTGATGGGGATGCTGATGGATTTGGCCAGATAAAACCCGAACCAAACGGCGCAGAACACCACCAGAAGTCCAACAACGGAAAGGGTGATATAATAGGAAATCTGGATGGGTTTTTTCAGAAGCTTGATTTGCTGATACTCCTCAAAGCCCCTTGAAATGGACGCCATGTTTTCTGAAAGATACTGCGGAATCATGACCGTCAAGACCAGAAATGCTTCTGCTTCAACAGGTTTGACGCCAAAAGGGATGGTTCCGACAGTTCGAATCACCTCGCCGGCAGAGATGATTTGAGAAAACGACGAGACAGACTTGGGGGAAAATTCTTTTCGTAGCTGTTCAATGGAAACCGCCTGAAGCGATTGCGTGTTCAAGTCACGACCCATGGACTGGGCAATGCGCCGGGCATGGATATCGTATACTTCAACCGCATCCAGGTTGAATGACCGTTGAACGATTTCAACATATTGGACCAATTCTTTGACCCTTGCGGGTTCCAGAAGTTTCCGGATTTTGATCTGATGGGCCGCCCTGTCAAGGAAAAACGCATTGCTGTTTTCCGTAATGCCATAGATCTGCCTGCCGACGTGCAGCGAGTTTTCAAGGGCCTGTTCAACCGGCACATTAAACCAGAAATCAATACTGGTGGTAATAAAACCCATGGAGAAGAAAAACATCACGCCTGCGGGGATCAGGGTCAGCGAAACAAAGGCGACGACCAACCGGGTTCGAAGCTTTGATCCCATGACTTTCCGCCTTCGGTCATACAGCAATTTTACCAGGTTGCGAAAAACCAGAAAAATCATTAGAATCAACAGCAGCAAATTGATGTTCGTCATCGTGAACATCAAAATGGTATTGGAAATGGGAAAATTGGCGCCGAAATGGATGAGCCTGTTCTGGGCGTAAGTCATCAGGGCGACAACGACAATAATGGCTGCGATAATGATCAGCTCCCGCTTTCGTCGTTTGCGATCTGAAGAAGAGATAAAAGAAGAAGCGGTTTTGAAGCGGTTGTGGTTCATGATTTTTGAATTTTACTTCCACCCAACTGATTTTGCAATGACAGAAAGCGCAACAGGAGACTAACGGCAACACTGGATTTTGGGAACCATTAACGACATCAAGGAGAAAATCATGAAAGTTGTAGGGTTTAGCGGAAGTGCCCGCAAAGATGGCAACACGGCGATTGCCGTCCGCCACGTATTTTCAGAACTGGAAAAAGAAGGCATTGAAACCGATCTGATTCAGCTCTCCGGAAAGAAAATTCACGGCTGCATCGCCTGTTACAAGTGCTGGGAAAACAAGGACCAGCGCTGTGCCGTCAAGGATGATGTCAACGCGTGTATCGAAAAAATGCTGGCCGCGGATGGCATCATTCTGGCCTCCCCGACTTATTTTGCGGATGTTACCGCCGAGATCAAGGCTTTGATCGATCGTGCCGGCATGGTCAGCCGGGCCAACGGCGATATGCTGCGGCGGAAAGCCGGGGCCGCGGTGGTTGTGGCGCGCCGCGGTGGAAGCATTCACGCGTTTGATTCCATGAATCATTTCTTTTTCATCAGCCAGATGATCGTGCCCGGATCCAATTACTGGAATATGGGGTTCGGCAAGGACAAGGGCGATGTGGAAAAAGATGAGGAAGGCCTCGGAACCCTGAAAGTCCTGGGCGAAAACATGGCGTATCTCCTGAAGCAGCTTCAAAAATGATAGGGTGGGTTTCATTTCCGGATAAGGTATAGCAGCGTGCCCAGTCAAAAAATTCCGACCACGCAGGCAATCCGGCAACTGAAGGCCGGAGCCGTTTCGTTTTCGCTCCATCCTTACGCCTATGAAGAAAGGGGGGAACCGAAACGGCCTCGACTGCCCTGGGCGTTTCAGAGCACGGGGTCATAAAGACGCTGGTAATGGAGGAAGATTCCCGCAATCCTTTTATCGTGTTGATGCACGGGGACAAACAGGTTTCAGCCAAGGCCCTGGCCAGGCAAATGGGGGTAAAAACGGTTCAGCCCTGTACGCCGCAGAAAGCCGAAAAAATTACCGGCTATGCCGTGGGGGGCATTTCCCCTTTTGGCACCCGGCTTTCGCTTCCGGTATACATGGAAGCCTCCATAGCGGAATTGCCGGAAATTTACATCAATGCCGGCAAAAGGGGGTTGCTTCTTTCCATGAAACCCCGGGATCTGATACAGGTCCTGCACCCTGGTCTTGTCACCGTCGCCATCTGATCGCCACGGATTGAAAACATCCATGCTATCGTAAAATACATTTTTGTCATTATAACAGAAAAGATTTTGACAATTATTATGTTTTTCGAATATAAGATAAAGTCAATTTTATGATGCTGCTGAATCATGTCTGTTCTGGGAACCCTCGAATTTTTCAGAAACAGCCTATGTTCAGCAGCTTTTTTTATCTGCATTTTGAAGGCACGCACTATCCCGTCAAAATGATTTGGGTACGGCATAAATATTGCTTTTATTGACCGTCAGCGTATTTTCACGGAATAAATGTAAATGCGCATTTTTTTCAGCGATGCGCTTTTTTACAGGAGAAAACAGCATGTGTCGTTTATTTGCCATAACCAGTGAAGAGCCTCTGTCGCCCATGGTTGCCTTTGAAGCTCTTGACGTCATGCGCGAAGGCCACGACGGCTCCGGCGTGGGACTGTTCCTTCGGGACCTTGGCGGTCCGTTTGAAGACATGAAGGATGCGCCGATTCTATCCGGCATTTTTACCGAAAATGGCCTCAAACGCCTGGATACGTTCATGATGAATCTGGGATTCATGACCAAATACAAATTGCCGATAAAAGTATCCAAAACACCGCCTTCAGGGGTCCCCAAACGGGATATCTATCTGGTCCGGGCCTATGAATACCCGGAGGAATGGGACGGCCTCGGCCAGCCGGAGCTTTACAGCCGCCTGGTCAATATCCGCCTGCAGCTCCGGGAAATGGGCAAGGCCGAAGGCGATATGATGGTCTTTTCCTTCTGGCCCGATGTCATCATGATCAAGGAAATCGGCGAGCCTCTCAAGGTCGCCCAGCACCTGAAGCTGGACCGAAAAGACATCAAGGCAAGGGTCATGATGGCCCAGGGACGACAGAACACCAACTACGCCATAAATCTCTATGCCTGTCATCCGTTTTTCCTTCAGGGGTTTTCAACCATGACCAATGGCGAGAACACGGCGTTTATCCCGATCCGGGACTACCTGCAGTCCCGGGGATTTCCCGGCTATACCGGATATCAGTCGGATTCCGAAGTCTTTACCCATATTCTGCATTATACCCTGGAAAGGCTGGGCTTGGGAATAGAGGCGTACAAACATATCATCACCCCGCTTCAGGATGAAGATATTGCCGTTCACCCGGATGCCATCCTGCTTCAGCAGCTCAAGCAGTCCTGCAGGCGGCTGATCATCGACGGGCCCAACTGCGTCATCGGATGCCTTCCGGATCACAGCCTGTTCATGGTTCAGGACCGCAAGAAACTCCGGCCCGGCGTGGTCGGCGGCAGGCCCGGAAGGTATGCGTTTTCCTCCGAGATCTGCGGGCTGGATGCCGCCATTCCGGATCGCGACAAAACCCGGGATTTTCAACCCATGCATCTGGACACGGCCATTGTCGGCCCGAATCGACAGGAGGTTGCGGTATGCCGTCAAACATCCCCATTACCCCTTCCACGCTGAGCGTCAAGGACCTTCCCTGGCAGATCGACTGGAACAAGGAAAAATGCACGCTTTGCGGGCAATGCACGGCCGTGTGTCCGGTTCACGCCATTGAGCTTGGGGTGTTCCGAAAAAGAGTCCTTGATCTGTCGCCGGGATTCGTCAAACCGCCGGAAAGCTCGATGCAGCTTTATTACGGCATCCGCCAGAAAACAGACCCGGTGTATAGCTGCGTGGGATGCGCCATGTGCAACCTGGTCTGCCCGAATGGCGCCATCACCCCCTGCCGGAGTGATGAGGCCGATAAACTCGTCTTTCATCGGGACCGCGGGGGGCTGCCGCGCAGCCGGGGAGGCCGCCGGAATGTGCCGGGGACGGTTCTGGACCAGATCAAGTTCATCCGGATTTCCATGCTCACGGACCCGGCGCTGGATGCCGGCAGGCACGAATTTGAAATTCGAACCCTGCTCGGTCGCGTGCTACCGCCGGAGGAGAATTTGAAATTCATCCGGCAAAACGGGTGGATTCCGCCGGTTCGGGAAATCTACCCGTTGATGATCGGCGGCATGTCGTTTGGAGCCCTGTCTCCCAACATGTGGGAAGGCCTTCAGATGGGCGTTGCCTACCTGAACGAAGAAATGGGGATGCCGGTTCGGGTCTGCACCGGCGAAGGCGGCTGCCCGCCGCGGCTGCTGCGGTCCCGGTTCTTGAAATACGTGATCCTTCAGATCGCAAGCGGCTATTTCGGCTGGGATGAAATCATTCACGCGCTTCCGGAAATGAAGGAAGACCCCTGCGCCATCGAGATCAAATACGGCCAGGGCGCCAAGCCCGGTGACGGCGGACTTCTGATGTGGTACAAGGTCAACCGCCTCATTGCCGCGATCCGCGGGGTTCCGGCCGGCGTCAACCTGCCGAGCCCGCCCACGCATCAGACCCAGTATTCCATCGAGGAATCCGTGGCCAAGATGATCCAGTCCATGGCCATGGCCTGGGGGTTCCGGGTCCCGGTTTACCCCAAAATATCCGGAACATCCACGGCCCTTGCGGTTCTCAACAACCTGACCCGCAACCCCTTTGCCGGAGGCCTCGGCATCGACGGAGAAGACGGCGGAACCGGTGCGGCCTACAATATTTCCATGAACCACATGGGATACCCCATCGCCAGCAACATCCGGGATGCCTATCTGGGACTGGTGACCGCGGGCATGCAGAACGAAATTCCGCTCATCGCCGGCGGCGGCGTCGGCAAGAGCGGCAATCTGGCGGCCAATGCGGCAGCCCTGATCATGCTGGGCGCCAGCGGCATCCAGATCGGAAAATACATCATGCAGGCCGCGGCCGGGTGCCTGGGATCCGAAACGGATCGCTGCAACATCTGCAACATCGGCCAGTGTCCCAAGGGGATCACTTCCCAGGATGCCCGGCTGTATCGGCGGCTGGATCCGGAGCTGGTGGCCCAGCGCGTGGTGGATGTGTTTCTTGGCTTTGATACGGAACTTAAAAAGATTATCGCGCCCCTGGGCCGCTCGACGTCCCTTCCGGTCGGCATGTCCGATGCCCTGGGAATCAACGATTACCATATCAGCCAGCGGCTGAGCATCAATTATGTGGTTTAGGTGATGGAGCAAAATGTCAATGGATGACAAGATCATTACCATTTCAGGAAAAGTGGACGGAAACCGGCTGGATTCCAGAATCCTGGAAGAGCGGATTCAGGAAGCGATTGCCGCTGGATACCGGCATCTCACGGTCCAGGCGTTTGGACAGCACGGCATCGGCGGCAGGCTCTGGCGGGCCGGAAATGATCCGGTCCATGTCAGGGTGGAAGGCCATTCCGGACAGCGCTTGGGGTCATTGGGATTTCCGAACACCGTGATCGAGGTGGAGGGCCCGGTTTCCGATGATGTGGGCTGGCTGAATGCCGGCGCCCAGATCGTGGTCCACGGCCATGCGGGAAACGGCGCCTGCAACGCCATGGCCCAGGGCAAGGTCTTTGTCGGCGGCAATATCGGATCGCGCGGCATGACCATGACCAAGCAGAACCCGCGGTTTTCTCCCCCGGAGCTCTGGGTTCTGGGATCTGTCGGAGATTATTTCGGAGAATTCATGGCCGGCGGCATTGCCGTCATCTGTGGCGTCAATCCCCAGGACCCCGGCAATATCCTGGGACACCGGCCCCTGGTCGGCATGGTGGGCGGCAAGGTGTTTTTCCGGGGCCCGCACCGGGGATTCAGCCAGGCGGACGCCAGAATATTGCCCATCGAACCGGCCGACCGGGAGTGGCTCGCACGGAACCTGGAACTGTTTCTTGCCAGGATCGGCAGGACAGAACTGTTTGCGGAACTGGCCGATGCCGATGCCTGGCAGCTCATCGTGGCCCGGACGCCCAAGGAGAAAACCGCACGGCAAAGACGGTCCATCACATCATTTCGAACCGATGTCTGGGACAAGGAACTGGGAAAAGGGGGCCTTATCGGGGACCTGGTCAGCTTTGACCGAAGCCCCATTCCGCTGATTCCTGCCGGTGATCTGCGGCGCTATGTGCCGATGTGGGAAAACCGCAAGTACAAGGCCCCCTGTGAAGCCCTGTGCCCGACCGGCATTCCGGTTCATGACAGATGGCGCCTGGTCCGGGAAGGGCGCGTGGATGAAGCGGTGAATCTGGCCCTTAACTTTACCCCGTTTCCGGCAACCGTCTGCGGCTATCTCTGCCCGAACCCCTGCATGCAGGCCTGCACCCGCCAGACCGAGCGCATGTCCCCGGTGGACATCACCCAATTGGGCAAGGCCAGCATCTCGGCCAGCCTGCCGCAGCTTCCGGAAATCAGCGGCAAATCCATCGGCATTATCGGCGCCGGCCCGGCGGGACTGTCCATTGCCTGGCAGCTTCGGCTGAAAGGGCATGCGGTTACGGTGTTTGACACCGCAGGGGCGATCGGCGGAAAAATCGCTTCCGTCATCCCGCAAAGCCGGATTCCCGAAGCCGTGGTCACTGCGGAGCTGGAACGGATTCGAAAGGCCATTCCCCATGTGCATCTGCAGCAGCGGCTGGACAGAAACGACTTTGAAAGACTTCAGGGGGATTACGATTTTCTGGTGATCGCGGTCGGCGCGCAAAAACCCCGGACCCTTCCGGTCCCGGGCAAGGAACTGGCCATGACACGCCCTGGATTTTTTAAAACTGTCCAAGGCCGGAAACCTTGCCCCCGGAAAACGGGTGGTCATCATCGGCGCCGGAAACGTGGGGTGCGATGTGGCCACGGAAGCCAAGCGCCTGGGCGCGGAAGCCATAACGCTTATCGATGTCCAGGAACCCGCCTCCTTTGGCAAGGAAAGACTGGATGCGGAGGCGGCCGGAGCCGTCTTCCGGTGGCCCTGCTTCACCCGGGAGATCACTGCCGAAGGCGTTGTCCTTTCCACCGGCGAAACCCTTCCCGCGGATACGGTGATCATATCGATCGGAGATGCGCCGGATCTGGATTTTCTCTCAGAAGACGTGGCAACAGAACGGGGGTTTGTTCAAGTCAACGCCCATTACCAGACCGCGGTTCCCACGGTTTTTGCCATCGGGGATGCGGTCAAGCCCGGACTTCTGACCGACGCCATCGGATCGGGCCGGAAGGCGGCTTCCGCGATTCTGAAGCTCATCGAAGGGCAGCCTCTGGAGAGTGATCTTCGCCCCATGATCGATGCAAGGCGCGTGTCTCTGGAATATTTCGATCCCCGGATTGCCGAATTTGAGGATGTGGACACCTGCGGATCCCAGTGTTCTTCCTGCGGCGCCTGCCGGGATTGCGGCATCTGCGTGGCCGTCTGCCCCCAGGCAGCCATCCGCCGGATGGAGATCATCCCCGCCGGCTATGAATACCGGGTGGATGAAAATCGGTGCATTGGCTGCGGATTTTGCGCCGGCGCCTGTCCCTGCGGCGTGTGGAATCTTGTTGAAAACCAGCCGCTGGAATGATACAAATATATATTGATATGAAAAAAGCAATTTTGGCATTGGAAGACGGACGGACATTTGACTGCAAGAGCTTTACCGGGTCCGGTGAGGCAGGCGGCGAGGCCGTGTTCAACACCAGCATGACCGGATATCAGGAAGTCCTGACCGACCCCTCATACCGGGGTCAGGTGGTGACCATGACCTATCCGCTGATCGGCAACTACGGGGTCAACCCAGAGGACGTCGAATCCGATCAGATTCAGGTATCGGCGTTTGTGGTCCGGGAGTATCAGCATTTCCCCAGCAATTACCGCTCGAAAGGCTCGCTGGCCGATTACCTGAAAACGCAGCATGTTATGGGGATCGACGGTCTGGATACCCGGGCGCTGACCCTTCACCTGAGAAATTCCGGCGCCATGCGGGTATTTATCTCCACGGAAGATCCCGATCCGCGCTCCTGCGTGGAAAAGGCCCGGCTGGTTCCCAGCATGGTCGGTCTGGACCTGGCTTCCGTGGTTTCCACCCGGCTGCCTTACCGGTGGATGAACAATGAAATCCTATCCATCGTGGATCCGGCAAAGGATCTGACCTCTAAAATCTGGAAGCATCGGGGCCAACTGCGCAGCGTGGTGGCATTTGATTTTGGAATGAAATATAATATCCTGAGATGCCTTGAACAATCCGGATGTGAAGTGATTGTTGTCCCTGCGGCAACCGCCGCCGACACGATTCGGGGCATGGCACCGGACGGGATCTTTTTGTCAAACGGACCCGGAGACCCGGAACCCGTGGATTATGCGGTTGAGACAATCCGCAACCTGCTGGGATACCGGCCCATTTTCGGCATCTGCCTGGGAATTCAGATCCTTGGCCTTGCCATGGGCGGAAAAACCTACAAGCTGAAATTCGGTCACCGGGGCGCGAACCAGCCGGTCAAGAATCTGAAAACCGGGCGCATCGAAATCACTTCCCAGAATCATGGATTTGCCGTTGACATTGCCACCCTGAATCCGGATGATGCCGAAATCACCCATGTCAACCTCAACGACCAGACCCTGGAAGGATTCCGGCATCGAACCCTGCCCGCCTTTGCCGTTCAATATCACCCGGAAGCCTCTCCAGGCCCCCAGGACGCCCAGTATCTTTTTGATGAATTCACCCGGCTGATGGCTGGACAATAGAAATGGTAACCGGTTATGGGTAACAGGTAAAACCTCATGCCTTTTTTAACCCAGTACCCATTACCCATAGCCCATTACCCATAATTCCTATGCCCAAACGCACAGACATTCATAAAATCCTGATCATCGGCGCAGGCCCCATCATCATCAGCCAGGGCTGCGAATTCGATTATTCCGGCACCCAGGCCTGCAAGGCGCTTGAAGGAAGAAGGGTACGAGGTGGTCCTGATCAACAGCAATCCGGCCACCATCATGACCGATCCCGATATGGCCGACCAGAACCTACATCGAACCCATTACGCCGGAAACCGTTGCCAAGATTATTGAACGGGAGCGGCCCTGCGCCATCCTGCCCACGCTGGGCGGACAGACCGGCCTGAACACGGCGATCCAGGTGGCCGAGATGGGTATCCTGGAAAAATACGGCGTTGAGATGATCGGCGCCACCATTCCCTCCATTCAAAAGGCCGAGGACAGGGACTTGTTCCGGCAGGCCATGAACAAAATCGGCCTTCGCATTCCCCGAAGCGGCATTGCCACGGACATGGATCAGTGCCGGGCCATTGCCGCGGACATCGGATTTCCGATCATCATCCGGCCCAGCTTTACCCTGGGCGGCACCGGCGGCGGCGTGGCCTATAACGCGGAAGACCTGGACGTCATTGCCAAGGCCGGGCTTGACGCGAGCATGATCACCCAGGTGATGCTCGAGGAATCGGTTCTGGGATGGAAAGAATACGAGCTCGAGGTCATGCGGGACCATAACGACAACGTGGTGATCATCTGCTCCATTGAAAACATGGATCCCATGGGGGTGCATACCGGAGACAGCATCACTGTCGCGCCGGCCCAGACCCTGACCGACAAGGAGTACCAGCGGATGCGAAACGCCGCCATCGCCATCCTTCGGGAAATCGGCGTGGACACCGGCGGATCCAATGTCCAGTTTGCCATTCATCCCGAAACCGGAGAGATGATCGTGGTGGAGATGAATCCCCGGGTGTCCCGCAGCTCGGCCCTGGCTTCCAAGGCGACCGGGTATCCCATTGCCAAGATCGCCGCCAAGCTGGCCGTGGGCTATACGCTGGATGAAATCAAAAATGACATCACCGGCGAAACCATGGCGTCCTTTGAGCCGACCATCGATTATTGCGTGGTCAAGATTCCCCGGTGGACATTTGAAAAATTTCCGGAAACCCAGGACTATCTGACAACGGCCATGAAATCCGTGGGCGAGACCATGTCCATCGGCCGGACCTTCAAGGAAGCCCTGCAGAAAGGCGTTCGATCCCTTGAGATCGGCCGCTACGGCCTGGGCGGGGATGGAAAGGACCCTGCCGACGCCGTCCGACCCGGGGCGAAATCGAACAGCACCTGGCAACCCCCAATTCCAAGCGGATATTTTACCTGCGGCATGCCCTGCAAAGCGGCATGGATATCCAGTCCATTTATGAGCTGACCCGGATTGACCCCTGGTTTCTGGACCAGATCCGGCAGATCGTGGATATGGAACCCATAATTGCCGCAGCCGGAAAAGACATTTCACGCATCACTGCTCAGACAGGCCAAGGCAACGGGCTTTTCCGACATCCAGATCGCCATGCCTGACCGGATGCGACGAAAATGACGTCAAAACCCGGCGCAAAGAGCTGGGATATCCTTCCGGTGTATAAACTGGTGGATACCTGCGCCGCCGAGTTTGAGGCCGCCACGCCCTATTATTATTCCACCTATGAAACGGAAAATGAAGCCAGGGTGTCGGACCGGAAAAAAGTCATGATTCTGGGCGGAGGGCCCAACCGGATCGGCCAGGGGATCGAGTTTGACTACTGCTGCGTCCATGCTTCGTTCGCCCTTCGGGAAGAAGGGATTGAAAGCATCATGGTGAACAGCAATCCCGAAACCGTCAGCACGGATTATGACACATCCGACAAACTCTATTTCGAGCCCCTGACCCGCGAGGATGTGCTCCATATCGTGGAAACGGAAAAGCCTGTCGGCGTCATCGTCCAGTTCGGCGGCCAGACCCCGCTCAATCTGTCCATCCCGCTTCTCAAAGCCGGCGTGCCCATTCTGGGAACCCAGCCCGAAAGCATCGACCGGGCCGAAGACCGCAAACACTTCCAGGCCATGCTCAACAAACTGGGCCTGATCCAGCCGGAAAACGGCACCGCCACCTCCGTGGCCGAAGCCGCCGCGAAAGTGGCGGATAAGCCATCGGATATCCGGTCGTTGTCCGGCCGTCCTATGTGCTGGGCGGAAGGGCCATGAAGATCGTCTATGACCCCAAGGAACTGGAAAATTTCACCCTGCTGGCCATCGCTCGCATCGCCGGACCATCCCGTTTTGATCGACAAATTTCTGGAAGACGCGATTGAAGTGGATGTGGATGCCATTTCCGACGGACCACCACCATTATCGGCGGCATCATGGAGCATATCGAGGAAGCCGGCATTCATTCCGGAGATTCCGCCTGCGTGCTGCCGCCCTACAGCCTGAAGCCGGAGATTCTTGCAGAAATCACCCGGGCCACAAAGGCCATGGCCGCCGAGCTTCATGTCGTGGGGCTCATGAATGTCCAGTATGCGGTTAAAAATGACCGCCTGTTTGTCCTGGAAGTCAATCCGAGGGCATCCCGAACCATTCCGTTTGTCAGCAAGGCCACCGGCGTTCCGCTTGCCAAGCTGGCCACCAAAATCATGCTGGGAAAAACCCTGAAAGAGCTGGGCCTGATCACTGAAAAAATTCCTTCCCATGTATCGGTCAAGGAAGCGGTCATGCCGTTTAACCGGTTTCCGGATGTGGACATCCTGCTTGGGCCGGAGATGAAATCGACCGGCGAAGTCATGGGCATCGACGAGGACCTGGGCTCTGCTTATGCCAAGGCCCAGCTCGGCGCAGGCCAGAATATCCCCCTTGACGGCACGGTCTTTATCAGCGTCAAGGACCGGGACAAGCCCGGCGCCCTGATTGTGGCCAGGCAGCTTTATGAGCTCGGATTCACCCTGATGACCACGCGCGGAACAGGGGTGTATTTCGAATCCAACGGCATTCCCAGCCGGATGGTCAACAAGGTGTCGGTGGGCCGTCCCCATGTGGTGGACGCCATCATGAACCGGGAAATTCAGCTTATCATCAACACCGGATTCGGCAATGAAACCAAACGCGACGGCTACCACCTGCGGCGAGCCGCCATCAAATACACCATTCCCTACACCACGACCCTGGCCGGCGCCATCGCTTTGGGAAAAGCCATTGTCGCCATGAAACAAAAGGATCTTTCGGTAAAATCCCTCCAGGAATATTGAAAGATATGCAAAAAATCATGAACGATACATCCCATCTTGAATTTGAGGATTTCCCCGAAGAAGACAAGCCGCGCGAAGCCTGCGGCCTGTTCGGCATCCACGGCCATCCGGATTCGGCCAGGCTGACCTACTTCGGGCTCTATGCGCTTCAGCACCGGGGTCAGGAAAGCGCGGGCATCGCCGTGATCCAGAACCAGCAGATCATCGCCCACAAGGGAATGGGGCTGGTTTCGGATGTTTTTAAAAAACCCTGTCTGGAGCTTCTGGACGGGGCCAGCGCCATCGGCCATGTCCGGTATTCCACAACCGGAAGCTCCATTCTGAACAATGCCCAGCCCTTTGTCGTCCACCATCGCCAGCGCTCTTACGCCGTGGCTCACAACGGGAATCTGGTGAATGCCCATGTTTTGAAAAACGAACTGGAAGAATCGGGCTCCATTTTTCAAACCACGACGGACAGCGAGGTGTTTCTTCACCTCTTTGTCAAGAATCTGCGAATGGGTTTTGAGAAGGCGCTGATTGAAGCGGTTTCCCGCATCAAGGGCGCCTTTTCCCTGATTGTCATGACAAACAAGGGCGAGATCATCGGCATCAAGGACCCCAATGGATTCAGGCCCCTTTGTCTGGGCACGGCTAAACGGCCATTATGTGCTGGCCTCGGAAACCTGCGCGCTGGATCTGGTGGAGGCCGAGTTCATCCGCGAACTGAACCCGGGGGAAATCGTCATCATCAGCCAGGACGGTATTCGCAGCCTGCAAACGCCGGCGGCTGCCTGCCGGTCCTTTTGCATCTTTGAATTCATCTATTTCGCCAGACCGGACAGCACTATTTTCGGTAAAAACGTTTATCTCACCCGAAAAGCCCATGGCCGTCAACTGGCGCGCGAGGCCCCGGTTCAGGCCGATCTGATCATGCCGTTTCCGGATTCCGGAACGTATGCGGCCCTTGGATATTCCGAAGCATCCGGCATCCCGTTTGAAATGGGCATGATCCGCAACCATTATGTGGGGCGAACATTTATTCAGCCGACCCAGAGCATGCGGGATTTCGGCGTCCGCGTCAAGCTCAACCCGGTCAAGGAACTCCTCAAGGGCAAGGACATCGTCATCATTGAAGACTCCATTATCCGGGGCACGACGGTTCGCACCCGTGTCAAGGCACTTCGCGAGCTTGGGGTTAAACGGATCCATCTTCGGGTCAGCGGTCCGGCCCACCGTTTTCCCTGTCATTATGGCATTGATTTTTCAACCAAGGGCGAACTGATCGCATCCCGAATGGGGGTCAATGAGCTCAGGGATTTTCTGGGACTCGATTCGCTGCACTATCTGAGCCTGAATGGCCTTCTGACGGCAACCGGCGTTGAAAACCCCGAAGAATGTTTTTGCAAGGCCTGTTTCGATGGGTGCTATCCGGTTGAATTTGATGCCGGTCTCACCAAGGATTGCCTGGAGCAGGGGCAAGGGGATTAGACAATCACCGAATTGACATTTTGAACTTGCGTAAAGCCTGATCTTGTGTTAGTTTTTCCAAAATTGTGTTTAACATGAGAAATTTAAAAGATATCTATTTGATATTATTGCCATGCAATCCGCATGGACATCCTTTGAAGCGCCTTAAATAAACGGATAACATTAAAGGAGGGGGTATTTTCTATGAAAACTTTGATCGGTGGTGCAGTAGCTGCAGTATTGGGACTTATCGGTGTTTCTATCTGGTTTAAGGAATTCTTGCAGATTCTTGCCGGCGTACTTCCTATCATGCTGCTTCTTGGCGGAGGATTGGCGCTTTATCTTGGATTTGACGAGTTGAAGGATACCTGGAAAAAAGACGATAAACCGGCGCCGTCTCCCGCTTCCGACAGCGCAGATAAATACAAACAGGAAATCGATGATCTGAAAAAAGAAATTGAAACCTTAAAGTCCGACAAGGCCTGATTTCCAACGTTCAGCTTCACAAAAATCAGTCGGCTTTTCCCGGCAGCACGCGGGATTCGCTGCTTCCTTCCAGCATAAAGGAGTATAGGCTTCTGCCAATACTCCTTTATCTTTACGCCTTCCGAAGAATGGCCGAAGTCGCCAGCTTGTCAGCCCTTTCGTTGCCTTCTATTCCCGAGTGCCCTTTTACTTTGATAAATGTCAGGTTTTTGAATCTTTTCATCAAGTTGCGGATATCGCTGACAATCTCCATATTTTTTTTGGCTTTCCATCCCAGCGTCAGCAGACCGTAGGCATAGCCGCTGTCCGTATATACCTTCACCGGCAAATCGGGATTCTTTACTTCCAGAAGGCCGGCTCGAATGGCTTCAAGCTCGGCAATGTTGTTGGTGCCCAATCCGATATTCCGTGAAATTTCCTTTTCGTGCTCCCGATAGCGAAGCAGGACTCCGATTCCAGACGGACCGGGATTTCCCGATGAAGCGCCATCCGCATAGATTCGGATGCAATCCGGGTCCTCCGAGTCGGGCAGCCCCATAGACGGGCCGATCGTCTTTCGGGTTTCCCTGGGTTTCCGGCGGGGTTTGGCAGTGGTTTCCTCGCGGTTGCCGTCCAGGGGCAAAAGGTCTGTTTCGCGGACCCGGTACTCATAATCCTGTTCCTTCTGATACTTGATCAGGGCCTTGCCGTTATGGGTCTGGATGTTCCCGTCCGGACCAACAGCCACCCATACCTTGTTCTGCTTAAACCGCATTCGTATCCAGCCGGAATCACCCGTTGGCATTGTCGTTTCCCCCAAGCAATTGAAAATGGTCCAGCATATTTTTTCAAAATTTTCCCGTCAAGAGATTTATTGCCGTTTGACGTTTGAAAAACACGGGCATTGTGAAATGCAGTGAAAACCAGTATAATTACAAGATAAAAAATGACCTTTTCTTTGGATAAGATGAGATGAAAAAAACATCCGACCCCTCTGCGCCGGTTTTGAGCCAGACGCCACCAAAGGTATATGAATATCCACTTGCCGATGGCTGGGTGGTCATGGCCGGGAAAACCGACCTGGACAATGAAATTTTGAGCCTGAAAACAGCCGGCCCCAATGACTGGTGGTTTCATGTTCGCGGCATGCCTGGAAGTCATGTGCTTCTCATCGGAAACCGGAATGAAGAACCGGGCAATGACCTGCTTCGCCAGGCCGCCGCCATTGCAGCCTATCACAGCAAGGCCAGGGACGGCGGGACGGTTCCGGTTTCCGCCACCCGGGCCCGGTATGTTTCCAAACCCCGCGGCGCCAAACCCGGAACCGTTACGATTCGAAAAGAAATCGTTTTAAAGGTTCGCCCGGGGATTCCGAAACCGCCGTCATGATCGATATTCTGCTGATTCAGCCGCCAGTGCGGGATTTTTATTTGACAGCCAAGCGCTCGATTCCCTATGGTCTGGCCTGTATCGCCGCTTTCCTGCTCAAGCACGGGTTTTCCGTGGCGATTCTGGACGGTCTTGCCACGTCCAAATCCCGAAACATTCCGCTCCCCCCGGAGATGGGCTATCTTACCGAGTATTATGGAAACCCGGATCTATCCCCTTTTGCCTTGTTTCATCAGTATAAACATTTTGGATACAGTTTTGAGCATATCGGGAAACAGGCAAAAACCTCGGGCGCGTTTTTGGTCGGCATTTCTTCCCTGTTTACCGCTTACAGCCCTGAAGCGCTTCAGACTGCCAGGATTGTCAAGACCTGGAATCCTTCCTGCAAAATCGTCATCGGCGGGCATCATCCCACGGCACTGCCGGAGGCGGTGATGACCTGTTCAGCCGTGGATTACGGGCTTCGCGGAGAAGGCGAAGCCTCCCTGCCGATTCTGGCAACCCTCCTGAAAACGGACAAGTCTCCATCAGATGCCCTGCTGTCAACAGTGCCGGGTCTGGTTTTCCGGAAAACCGACGGCTCCCTTCACATCAGCGAGCCTGCCTGGATGAAGGACCTGAACGATGCGCCACCCCCCGCCATGCACCTGGTGCGTTCGCAGTATTACCGGCGGGGAAAATCCGGCGCTTCGGTGATTGTCGCCAGCAGGGGATGCCCCATGACCTGTACATACTGCTCGCTGGGGAAAAACGCCAAAACGCCGTATCGCCGGAAAAGCCTTGAAACGGTGCTTGGTGAAATAGATCAAGCCATCGGTGTGTCTGATGCCGGGTTTATTGATTTTGAAGATGAAAATCTGTCGCTTGACCGGAACTGGTTCATGGCCCTGCTGTCCGCGATCCAGGCCCGGCTTCCGGAACCCAGACCGGAACTGAGGGCCATGAACGGCCTGTTTCCGGCATCACTGGACAGGGACATGATATTTGCCATGAAGGCAGCCGGTTTCAAAACCCTGAATCTGTCACTGGGAACCACATCAGCGGCCCAGCTCAAACGCTTTTGTCGACCGAACATGCAATTGCCATTTGAAACCGCCCTTGATCTGGTCGAACACTGCGGACTCAGCGCCGTCGGTTATATCATTGTTGCCGCACCGTTTCAGAATCCCATGGACAGCGTTGAAGACCTCCTGTACCTGGCGTCCCTCAGGACGCTTGCCGGAGTATCGGTGTTTTATCCCACTCCCGGCAGCGTGGATTATGACCTCTGCGGCCAACTCGGAATTCTGCCGGGACATTTATCCCTGATGCGATCCAGCGCACTTCCCTTATCTCACACCACTTCCCGGATAGAATCCGTCACGCTGATGCGGATGGGAAGGCTCCTGAATTTCATGAAAGCTTTAACCGATCAGAAAATTGATTTTGAGGCGAAATCGGTAGGGGATTTGCGCAAGAACTTGACTTTGGAAAGCCGCCAGAATTCAGGAATCCTCCTTTTGCAGATGTTCCTGACAGACGGCAGCATCCGGGGAATCACCCCGGATGGCAGGCTCTACGAACACGAAGTCTCACTGGATTTGACCCACCGCTTCAGGAAGGGACTTCGCGCCATAAAGATAAAAGGGGTTAACGGATAACCCCGCTAATCCCCTCCCATCTGATACCTTGTTACTGCTTCCCGATGTTCATCCCAGGTCCGTGAAAACTGATGGGTTTTATCCTGGCGGGATACAAAATACAGGAAATCACTTTGGGCTGGATAAACCGCGGCCAGAAGCGACTTGGCCCCCGGACTGGCGATCGGACCCGGCGGAAGGCCCGGGCGGGTATAGGTATTGTAGGGCGTGGGTGTTGTCAGGTCCCGGCGGGTGATATTTCCGTCAAAATGTTCCATGCCGTAAATCACCGTGGGATCGCTTTCCAGACGCATGCGGCGTTTTAACCGGTTGTGGAATACGGATGAAACGATAGGCCGTTCGCTGTCAGCGCCGGTTTCCTTTTCAATGATGGAGGCCAGCGTCACGGCCTGATGAATCGACAGGCCCGCTTTTTCCGCCTGTCGCGCCATCTCCGGTGTAAATACCTGCCGAAACCGCTGGACCATGGTAGACAGAATTTTCTCAGGACTGACGCCTTTCGGGAAATAATACGTATCCGGGAAAAGATAGCCTTCAGCCGTATCGGCTTCAATTTTCCACCCATGACACAATTGCGGGTCCCGTGCGGCACGCAGCAACTGGGATTCAGAGACCAGTCCCGCGCCGGCAAACACGGCAGCAATTTCTTTCAGGCCATACCCCTCGGGAATGGTGATTTTATGTAAAAAAGTCTTTCCACCGGCCATCATTTCCAGAATCTGCTTGGGCGTCATGGCGCCGGAAACCAGATATTCTCCTGCCTGAATCCGCCGGTCATAGCCGAAGCCCCGCGCATAGGCATAAAAATAGGATGGCGACCCGATGATTTCTGAATTTAAAAGCATATCGGCAGTGGTTTTCATATTCTGACGGGGCAATACCGTTATCAGCGCTTCCCGGGAATGTCGGCTGCCTGCCGTGTTTGCATATTCCACGACATCAACCGCTGTCCAGATGCCAAGAGTTGAGAGTATCAACATCAACAGGGCGGAGATGGCGATACCAAATCTTTTTATAACACCCGCTGAGGCTGTGGTGCTGTCGCAATCGGCCGTGGTCCGGCCATATTTTTCAACCAGTTGCCATTGGCAGTAATTGGCGGGTCTGCAGCGCAGTTTCTGGATTTCAGTTTCCTGCAACCTGCTTTTCAGCCCCCTGCTGGAAAGATAGGCATACAGCACGGTGCCCGTTCGCCCGATGCCCAGACGGCAATGGATCAGGACTTTTTTGTTCTGGCGCATGATTTCATCCATCCACGCCATTGCCCTGTCCAAATCCCCGATGTCCGGCGTTTTCTCGTCATGTACCGGCAGATAGTGGACTTCAAATCCGTGTTTGGCTTCAATCTCATGAAGATCGCAATATTCGGCGCAGAGATTGAGAATGGCATCAACGCCGGCGGCCTTGATCCGGTCCAGTTCTTCGTAAGACAAAGGCGCGCCGCCCACCGCAAGATGGTCCGTGGCCCAGTTCATTTCATAGCCCGGTTTTGACACAACGAAAAGCTTCCTCTCAATAAATTGTCATGAACCACTCGGGACTTCATCCGGTGCAAATAATATCATACGAAAGGATTTTCAACCATCGAAAAAATGAACTGTGTAGCCGCTGCCAAACATGCAACCCCTCCCGATGATTTCAGCAAAAGAATCTCACGCTTCAGTGGTCATCGCATTTGGATCACAGCTATTTCAGAATCATTGCCGGATATTTATAGACTTTTTTTCGAATCGCTTATAATAATAGCGAATTGGAATTCTTGATTGCCCGCCGGGCACCATTGCTGCTTTGTTTATTCAGGGAAAATGTTTTAATGCAACAAAATGTATCTCGGGGCGCCACCCTGTTTGCAGTCGGTACCGCTTCCTTTCTCATGCCGTTCATGCTCTCCGGCGTGGGCGTCGCCCTGCCGTCGATCGGCCGGGAGCTTTCCGCCAGCGCCATTCAGCTCAGCCTGGTGGAAACCGCCTATATGCTGTCCGTTTCCATTTTTATGCTGACCATGGGAAGGCTCGGAGATATTCACGGACGCCGGCGTGTCTTTCAGTATGGCATTGCCGTTTTTACCCTGATGGGCGGACTGCTGTCCCAGGCCTGGTCAATTCAGGCGGTCATCGGGTTCCGGTTTCTGCAGGGCATCGGCGGCGCCATGATTGCGGCCACGGGAATGGCCATCGTGGTTTCCGTCTTTCCCCCCGAACAAAGGGGCAAAGCCCTGGGCATCACAGTCGCCTGCGTATATGCCGGACTATCCTGCGGCCCTTTTGTCGGTGGATCGCTGATCACGGCGTTTGGCTGGCGGTCTTTGTTCTACCTGTGCGTACCGCTTGGCGCCGGCAGCTTTTTTCTGGTCGGTTGGAAACTGCGCGGCGAGTGGGCGGATGCCAGAGGAGAACCCTTTGACTGGAAAGGGGCAACCTTGTATGCATGCGCCATTATTATTCTGATTGTCGGGGCCGCCAATCTTGGCCATGCCAGGTGGTCGTGGGGGCTTCTGGCGGCAGGCCTTGCCGGATTGGGTCTGTTTATCGCTTTAGAAGCGCGGACAAAGCATCCGTTACTGAACGTGAACCTTTTTCGGAGCAACCGGGTGTTTGCCCTGAGCAGTCTGGCGGCCCTGCTCAACTACGCCGCCACCTTCGGCGTGACGTTTTTTTTCAGCCTCTATCTGCAGTTTGTCAAGGGCATGACGCCGCAGCAGGCCGGGGCGGTTCTCATCGTCCAGCCCGTGGCCCAGGCCCTGTTTTCCCCGCTTTGCGGACGCCTTTCAGACCGGTATTCGGCGGCGTGGGTGGCCACGGGAGGCATGGCGCTCTGCGCGGCCGGCCTTGGCATCAGCGCGGCTGTCTCCGCATCCACGTCCCTGAAGGTTCTTGTCGCCATCTTCCTGCTGCTGGGCCTTGGTTTTGCCCTGTTTTCATCCCCCAACATGAGCGTGATCATGGGCAGCGTGGCGCCCAGGTATCTTGGCGTGGCCTCCGGGCTCGTGGGCACTATGCGCACCCTGGGCATGATGACCAGCATGACGGTCATCACCGTTCTGCTGTCCGTCTTTATGAAAGGGCACGCGATAACATTCGAAACGCAGAGCGATTTTCTGCTGACCATGCGCGCCGCACTGTCCTGTTTCTGCCTGCTGTGTGGCGGAGGCATTCTGTGCTCTATCGGCAGACTGCGCCGCTGATAATCCGAATCCGTGCATCGCAAAAATGGTTGCCGTTTGTCTGTTCCCGTCATCCAAACCTGATACTGCGGATAATTATGGACTTTTCTTGCAATCGCCTATATTGAAAATAGACGTTCATGACTCATGTTGCATCTCCGCTGGAGATGATCATTCACGGGCGGCAAACATGCATCGAAAAAACCGGAGCAATGAAGAGCACAGGAATAATGAAAATGCGCTGGCAACTTTATTTGAACATCCGTCAAATCGTCATTTTCGGGCTGACGCTCGGAATTTTGGCAATTGCGATGGTGGGCGGACTGTCCTACCGGTATCTTAAAGAGATCGAGCGAAAACAGCATTTTGTTGAGGTCGCCGATGACCTGAACAATATCATTCTGGAGATCCGAAGGTATGAAAAAAACTTTCTTCTCTATGGATCCGAGCAGGATTTTACTGAAAACCGGTTATTTATCGAAAAAGGGCTGAGCGCCATTGACTCCATCGTTCCAGAAATACAGAATTTGAAAGGCGCCCCGCATTTGAACCATCTCGCGCAGGAATTTCTGGCATATCGGTCCACCATGGATCAAATTGAAAAATGCAGCGGTCGGCACTCGCGATCCTGCGATCAGAAAATCGAGGACAGATTGCGGGAGCAGGGGAAAAAGCTTCTGGACCTTTCGCATCAACTGGTCACCTATGAACGCCAGCGCATATTGACCATCATCAAATCGTTAAAGCGCCAACTGGCTGTTGCCATTGGACTGTTCATATTTACCGGGGTGTTTCTGATTGTCGTGGTCATCAAAAAAATCATCCGGCCCCTGAAGCTTATCGAACAGGCAACGCTTCAGATTGCCCAGGGGGATTTCAGCCATATTCCGATTACGGGCAATTGGGATGAAACCCAGCAGGTGCTGCAGGCATTGAACCGGATGACTTCCGAGCTGGAAAAACGTCAGGAGCAGCTCCTTCAGGCCAGAAAACTTTCCTCCATCGGCATACTGACATCCGGGGTGGCCCACCAGTTGAATAATCCCCTCAACAATATTTCAACTTCCTGTCAGATTCTTCTGGAGGAATTCGGCCAGGGCGACCCGGAGTTCATGCACAAAATGCTGACCAATATCGAGCAGGAAGTCCACCGGGCTCGGGACACGGTCAAGGGGCTTCTGGAATTCTCCCGGGATAAGGAGTTTGCGCTGATCCCCCATTCGCTCAAGGAAGTGGTGGACAGGTCGGTCCGGCTCATGTCCAGCCAGGTGCCGCCAGGCATTGACATTGTGCGGGACGTTCCGGCGGATATGATTTTGAATCTGGATGCACAGCGCCTTCAGGAGGTTTTTATCAACCTGCTGATGAATGCGGTCCAGGCCATTGAAAGCCCTCCCGGACATATCCGCATTTCCGCACTGCCGGATCAGGAAAACCATCAGGCGGTCATTACCGTCGCGGACACGGGAGCCGGAATTCCAGAGGATCATTTCAACCATATTTTTGACCCGTTTTTCACCACCAAACCCGTGGGAATGGGAACGGGCATGGGACTTTCCGTCGTGTACGGGATCATCCAGAAGCATCAGGGAACCATTACCGTTGAAAGCAAGGTCGGCGAAGGAACCCGGTTCAGCATCCGATTGCCTTTACAGCAATCCGCATAAGAAAGGTCGAAAAATGGCCGCGCGCATATTGGTTGTTGACGATGAAAGCATCGCCCGGGAGAATCTGGGATATATTCTCCGCAAGGAGGGCTTTGAAACCGTTTGTGTGGACAGCGGGATGAAAGCCATTCAGGAGCTGGCAAACCGGGATTTTGATCTGGTGATGACCGATCTTCGGATGCAGGGTATGGACGGCATGGAAGTGGTGGCGCAGACCCGGGAAAAATATCCGAACACGGAAGTCATTGTCGTCACCGGCTACGCCACGATCAACACGGCTGTCGAAGCCATGCAGAAAGGCGCATTCTATTACCTTCCCAAACCCTACCAGATCGATGAAGTGCGTATTCTGGTGCACCAGGCCATCGAAAAGCGCTCTCTTCGGCAGGAAGTCGCCGAATTAAAGAAACAAATCCAGTCCCAGCGGACATTTCCCCTTCTGATCGGGCAGAATCCCAAAATGATTGCCCTGAAAGACACCATCGAGCAGATCGCGCCATCGGACTGTACGGTATTGATCCTGGGAGAAACCGGAACCGGAAAGGAGCTTGTCGCCAAAACCATTCACCAGTTGAGCCAGCGCGCGGCAAAACGATTTCTGGCCATAAACTGCGGCGCATTCAACGAAGAACTGCTGGCCAATGAACTTTTCGGGCATGAAAAAGAAGCATTTACCGGCGCCCGCGGAATCCGAAAAGGCCTGCTGGAATCGGTTCAGGGCGGAACCATTCTTCTCGATGAAATCGGGGATATGCCGCTTTCCATGCAGGTGAAGCTGCTTCGGGTGCTTCAGGAAAGAGCCCTGATCCGCGTCGGCGGGGTTGAAGAAATCCCCATCGATATCCGGATACTGGCAGCCACAAACAAGGATTTGAAAACAGAGGTCGAAGCCGGAAAATTCCGGCAGGATCTCTTTTACCGCCTGAACGTCATTTCCCTGCACGTTCCCCCGCTGATAGACCGGAAAGATACCCTTGCGCTGCTCTGCCGGCATTTCATGAAACGGTTCTCGGACGCCCAGGCCAAGGATGTGAGCCAATTGTCGGATGAGGCCATGAATATTCTGATGAATTACGGATTTCCGGGAAATGTCCGGGAGCTGGAGAACATTATTGAACGGGCCGTCACACTGTCAACCGGATCTGCAATTGAAATCAAGCACCTGCCTGCCGACCTTCAGCAGCTTAAATTTCACATTCAGTGCCAGAGAAAGAGCGACTTTCTCACGCTTGATGAAAATGAAAAATCGTATATCGCCTGGATTCTGGATCAGGTCGGAAACAACAAAACCAAGGCAGCGGCAATCCTGGGAATCGACCGCGTCTCCCTGTGGCGAAAACTGCGGCGCTACGACCTGGAAGATTAAACAATGGGATCGGAACGTTTCATTTCGCCATCTCCTGCTTTTTTTGCCGGTTGGCTGCGAATTTCGAGCAATGCGTCAGCCAGTCGTGCTTTATTAAGTGAAAAATCCCGAAGTGTTATGAATTAAATAAATGACAAGAAATATCCCCACGGCAACGACAGACAGGGTCAGCAAAATATCCAGAATCAAGGATGGCTGATACGTATCTTCGTCGATTTCTTTCTCGACCTTTTTGTATCTGACGAATGATAGCACCCCCATCAAGGCGCCAAGGCCCACAAGGGCAATCCCGAAAAACGACGAATATCCGTTGGGAGGCAGAACAGCATGCATCTGCGGGAATCCGGACATTTTCAACATCGATGCAATCTGCCTGATGAAAAGGGCGAATTTGACAACGACAAAACCAAACGCCATTATCCCGATGCTGGTTCTGATCCACGCCAGAAATGTCCGTTCATTTGCCATGTGAACCCGGCGATTAAGGACTCTCGAAGTTGTTTTTTCTGCCATTGCCTCTGCCTGTTTCTGATAAACATGCATTTAATTGAAATAGATATTTTGAGCGGTCATTGACGATGATGTTTTATATCAGTTTTACAATGCCCGAAGCAATAGCCTTTGATTTTGAAAAATGCGCATTACTGAAGAAATGTTCTTTATTGCTCTCGTCTTCACGGCGTTCGCCTGTGATTTATCATCTTTGAGCTGATGCTGGATTGTCAACGGTCATTTTGATCAGATACGGCACGCTCAATTCGCCGCATCCCGAAAGACGAGAACGGGACGTGTTGTCAGGCGGGCGATATTGAGGGCTTCGTCGCTGATGAGGCTGAGATACTTGGGCCGTTTATGCCCGTACGCGCCCAAAACAACCAGGTCATATCTGCCGGTCGCCACTTCTTTCAGGATTTCATCCGTGAAATCGCCTTTTGTCATTCTGGTATCCGGCGCATGTTCGAATTCACTCAGTTTCTTTTTGGCATTGATCAGACAGGTCTCCGCGGATGCTTCGTTTTCGCCCCTTCCAGACTCCTGAACATGCAAAATGGTAATCTCCGGTTTTCTTTTCTGCACCATCTGCCCGATAAATCCCAAAGCGTCCTGATCACATGCAGATCCCCGGTAGGCGATCAAAATACGGTTGATGGGGCGAAAATTCCGGACGATCAGCACCGGCTGACGGGCATGATGCAGAATTTTGGCGTGCACGGCGCCAAGAATGAGCCCTTTCAGGGCCGAATGCTCCTGAGCGCCCAGAACAATCATGTCATACTTCTGGGTATCGGCCATATGCAGAATTTCATCCGCGGGATCTCCGGTAAGAACCTTGGGCCAGCAGGGGACTTTTCCGCTTTCGCATACTTCACAGGAGCTCAGCACCCCTTCGGCAACGGTTTCGGCTTCTTTTTCGATCCACGCCGTGATCTGTTCCTGACCCACAAACGGGGCGTACAGGGTCTCGGCGCCGATGTCCGATTCATCGGGTTTGACGTAAACGGCATCGACCTTGGCGTCAAAATTCTCCAGCAAATGACAGGCGTATTTCAGCGCCTTCTGGGATTCCTCGCTTTTATCAACTGCTACCAGGACTTTCATTTTTGTCACCTCTTTTTTGCGGTTATCTCAACACCAGGACGGACGACTGGCAAACGCCGACGAATCTTTCCACCCAGTCCCTGGGAAAGAGCAGGGTCAGCAACGATTTTTTTCCCATCCAGAACGCCAGTAGATCCTGGCCGGTGTCGGTTGGAATGACGGCTTCGAATTGGGACAGTTCCGCCAGCCGGGTCTTCACCGGAATGCCCTTGTCACTGTAATAATCTCCGATTTGAATCAGGCGGGTATAGGCTTCGGACTTGGCCGCGCCGTCCTGGGTCAGGCCGATCAGCTCCAGTTGCGCGTCATGAATGGTAACAAGCTGGTTGATCATCTCCAGGGATTCCTGGCTGACGGAAATCTGGTCGATGCAGGCAAGAATGCGCCGGATCGGCTTGTCCTCTTTTGCCAGCAGAACGGAGCACGCGGCGTTACCGGCAACCTTTCGGGGCGCGGCCGCCGATGATTCCCATCCGCACTGCCCGCCCTTGCCGCATCCCAGAACAATCAGGTCACTGCCGTCTTTTTCCGCCTCGCTCAGTATTTCAGTATCCGCATTTCCCGCCCGGATGCGGACCTTGACATCTTTTTTCACCCCCCTGCAGACCTTGATCTCTTCCCAGCTCCCGTTTCGGAGCGGTATCCATTCATGGTCCCATCGCTCCAGGGCATACGGGGAATCGGATCTTCCCAGATTTTCCAGAAATTCCTCCCGATAGCGGCAAAGCGCCTGAACCCGCGGGTCCTGAGCCTGCAAAAGCTCTCCCTGCGAGGAAGCCTGGGCAGGCAGAACAGACAGAAGCGTTACATCCGCCCAGGTATGCCGGGCCAGTTCAATGACTTTTTTAAGCGCCTGCGCGCTGTAGGGATGCTCATCTCCGGCAAACAAAATTCTCATGGTATTCTCCTTTCCGACCGCTGTTTCAGGATGCTCTGTGTTTGGCCTCGGCCTTTTTTACCACTTCCAGGATTTCCCCCAGTTTAAAGGGCTTTGCCACAAAATCAAACACGCCTTTCTGATAGGATTCCTTTGCCGTCTCCATCGTTGCAAAACCGGTGATCACGATGACTTCCGTGGCGGGATGCCGTTTCTTGACCTCCGTCAGAAACGCCATGCCATCCATGCCCTCCATTTTAAGGTCCGTAATCGCGATATCAAATTCCTTTTCCGTCAGCCGGTGCATGGCTTCACGGCTTTTGGTGAATACCTCGACGTCATAGCCTGCTTTTTCCAGCGATGGTTTAAGCCGCTTGCAGACAATGGGTTCATCATCCAGAAGTAATACGGTTGTTTTCTGATCCGATGTCATGGTTGGTCGCTCCTTTGAAAAAATCGGTTACGTGATCTGCAATATTCTCATCACTGTGCATCTGAACATCCAGTTGCCGGGTGTAAGCCACCAGGCAGCCGAGCATTTTCACTTTTTCATACATGGCGGCCGGGTCCAGTTTTTTGATGCGCCCGACGACCAGGTCTCCCCGGATCTCAACGCGGAAATTGAATCGCTCCAGCACTTCTCCGATGAATCTGGCGCGCCTGGACCTGCGGGTGACGTCCGTGACGCCGCCGAGAAAGCGGAAATAGGCGTAATTGTCATTTTGTTTTTCGGCGATATAGGCGTCAATAATGTTAAAATGATACCCCAGCCGCAGATTGAGATCCAGATATTCGGCCGAAAGAACCGCCAGATTCCGCCCGCTGAAACGGGTCGTGGAATCGGAATACGTCCGGGTCAGGCTGGACATAAAGCTTCCAAAATCCACGGACATGGGCGCCGTGCTCCACATCCCCGGGGCCGTCAGACCTTCCAGAAACGCCTTCATGGGAACCGAGGCAATCTCGTCCGGAGAAATGTCTTTTGCCGATGCGGATCGGGCCTGAACGCCGCCGCCGATATCAATGACAACCAGCCCAAGGGGGATGCCGAATTTCAGCCGCCTGGAAGCGGCATCGCCGCCGCCGATACGGGTATCCCCCAGATGAATCAGTTCCTTGACCGCCTTTTCATGGATAAACCGGATGATGTCATGCACGGTTTTGCAGCCTGACGGCCTGAAGTTTTTATCATGCGGGTCCAGGAGATTCAGCGGGCTGATCTTTCGCAGGATCCGGCGCAGCAGGCGATATTCGTAGGACTCCTCGAACACGTCTTCCGCGGTGATTTCGTCATAACAAAGCTCTTTGGCGTATCCGGCATACACGATGTTCTGGGTGGCATCCAGGGTGATCTCGTCGCCGGTTTTCAGTATTTGCGTGGCGATGCCGGTATTCACGATGGCCGGAACCCGAAACTCGCGGGCAATGGTGGCCATGTGCCCCATCGGCGACCCCACGTCCGTCAGAATCCCGTGAACCTTGCGCATCACCCTTGCCAGGCGCGGAGAGGTATGCCTGGCCACCAGAATCGCGCCATAAGGAACGTTCAGAATGTCCGCATTATTTTCCAGAATAAACACCTTGCCGGCCGCCACGCCGCGCTGGACCACAACGCCCTGATTATTCAACAGCACGGGGTGCTCCGCAGCGGATATGTCAAGCTGATCTGTTGCGCATCCGGCCGGCAATTGGATATTCAGGGGCCGGGCCTGAAGAATCATCAACCGGTCTTGCGACATCAATGGCCCATTCGATATCCTGGGGCCGTTTGAAATAGCGCTCGATCAGCAGCGCGGTTTCCGCCAGTTTCTGGGCCAGCTCCGGCGTCAAGCACGCCTTTTGCTGGAGTTCTTCCGGAACAGGCGTCACCGCCGTTCCGCCGTTCTTTGCCGCTACCATCATGGTGGACTTGTGAACCACGTTAAAACCGCTGAGGGTATGCGGCGGCGTGCGGGTAATCCGGTATTGATCCGCCGCCACGCTGCCGTCCACCACCGGAGCTCCCAGCCCCCAGGCAGCCGTGGCCAGAAGGACGTCTTTTTCAGCGGAGAGCGTATCCAGCGTATAAATGACGCCGCTGGCCCTGGCTTCCACCATCACCTGACATCCCACCGACATCGCCAGCTCATGAATATGAAAGCCTTTTTGGTGACGGTAGGACAACACCCCTGGAGAATAGGCGCTGGCAAGCACTTTTCGATAACTGTCCAGCAACTGATCCGCGGGAACGTTCAAAAAGGTTTTGTACTGTCCCGCAAAGCTGTGAATGCTGTCTTCCCCCCATGCGCTGCTTCTTACGGCAAAGAACAGGGTTTCCCTGGGGTTTTTCTCCTGCAGTTTATCGATGGCAGCCTGGATCTGCCGCGTGACTTCCAGCGGAAAACCGCCGGACAGGAACTGTTTCTGGATATCCGCGGCAATGCTTTCGGTGGCGGCTTCATCCTCGGGATCCCAGGAGTTCATCACCTGCTGGAGATACGCAACCAGTTTGTTTTTTTCCAGAAACGCCCGGAAAGCGCTGGTGGTAATGGCAAATCCGTCCGGCGTCAACAGCTCCAGCGTGTTTCGAATATCGGCCAGATTGGCATTCTTGTTTCCCACCAGTTCATACATGTCCTGACTCAGCTCGGAATAAGGCATGGCGGCATCGCCCTGGGGAAGCACCCATTTCCCGGAAAGCGCCTGCTGAATCGTGTCGTGAATTTCTTCAAACACATCAAAGAGCCGGACATACTTTCCGGGCGCCAGGGTGTTGAGGTCAAATATCAGCCGGTATATTTGATTTTTGAGATTGTCATACGTCGACAGAATATATTGCCGGTCGAAAATGTACTCCCCGCTCAGTTTGTCTCCCATATCCGCAATCAGTTCCAGAGACGCGTTGTTGGCCGCCAGAATATTCTGAAATTTTTTAAAAAGCTTGGCAAAAGGATATTCGGTTTCCAGATTGCGGTATTGCTTCAGATAATTTTTCATGCCCCGGATAAAGCGCATTATCTCGTCTATCATTTTCTTTATCCTTGTTGGCCAATGGAAATTAAGCATGAATCTTCAGTTGGAACACCTTTAGTGTGCGCCCTTGCCGCCTTTGAATAATACACCGGTTATCAGTCCCGCCACAACCGCAATCAGGGTCGCCAGGACGCCATACATCGCACCATGATCGAATGCAAGCAGGGACAGTATCTTGGGAAAGCTCTCCAGCGCCACGGTCAGGGAATGATCATCGCTTGCAGCGATGGTTCCATTTTGAACCATGTATATTTCAACCTTGTAGGCACCCGGCGAAAGTTTGGGAGGAATGGTGATATCCGCCTCAAATTTTTTCCGGCCTTCGGCAAGCGGCGTATAATGCACATTATCGCCGACTGCATAAATGCCTTCTTTTTCTTTCAGTTTCATCAACTCCTTCACCAAGGTCCTGCTTTCACCTGTATCCGGACTGACGGTGATTTTCTCTTCCAGTGCCGTTAGACCGAGCTGCCGGATCGGATCATTTTTCTGCAGGGTCTTGAAAATATCCGCATAATGTTGCGGCGTGTAGAGCAAAAATGCTTTTGGAACGGATTCAAATGTCACGGTGTCTCGGTTCATCCAGAGCAGCCCGAAAACTTTCCCCTTCTTTTTCATGTGGAGTTCAGACGCCTCGCCGGTCATCCGGACAATAACGTCACTGTCCGCCGGAAGGGTTCCATTTATGGAAACCCGGGTGCCGTTGTAAAATGTTCCAATGGATATCCGGTCCGGAAACGGGGAGATCTGAAGCGGCTCCTCGGCTTTCAGCAGCGGAGCATTTGTCAGAAACATTAAAATCATGATTATTCCGGCACATGTTCTTGTCATATTAATGTCCTCCGATATACGCCAGCAGGATGTTCGGGGTGATCAGCAGATCAGCCAGCATTTTGATCATCACGACCAGCACCAGGGAAGCCAGAAGAATCTTAAGCTGATCGGCTTTCAGTTTTTTACTGATCCGGACGCCGAACTGAGCGCCAATCGTCGAGCCCAAAAGCAGAATCAGGGCTAAAACAAAATCGACCGTGTGATTGGTGTACGCCTGCATGACCGTCACATTCACACAGGTAAACAAAATCTGGAACAGGCTGGTGCCAACCACGACATGCATGGGCATTCGCAGCAGATACACCATGACCGGAACCATGATAAACCCCCCGCCGACTCCCATGATCGCGGAAAGCACGCCGACAAATCCGCCCAGAACCAGGGGCATCAGGACAGACAGCCGGACGCCTGATTTATCGAATATCATCTGTCCCGGCAATGTCTGAACGATTCGGGCATAAGCAGACGGCTTGGAAGCGGAAGCCGGCGGTTTTAAATGCCGGGTTCTCAGTGCCTGAAGGCTTTCCTGAAACATATAAATTCCGATAAAGCCCAGCATCAGTACATATGTGACGGAAATCAGAAAATCAGCGCTGCCCAGACGGTTCAGAACCTTGATGAGCTGAACGCCGCCGGTCCCGCCGATCACGCCGCCGACAAGGAGCAGCAGGCCCATTTTAATGTCCACGTTGCCCATGCGGAAATGGGCAATCGTTCCGGCCGTGGAAGCGCCCACAATCTGATTGGAATCGGATGCCGCGGCCACCGTGGGCGGAATCCCCATCATGATCAGCAGCGGGGTCATCAGAAACCCGCCGCCTACGCCAAAAATGCCCGATAAAAGCCCGACAATGCCGCCCATTCCGAAAACCAGCAGAATGTTCACGCTGTTGCCTGCAATCGGCAGGTAAAGATGCCAGGGTAGCGTCATTATGTTACTTCCTCCATGTTAATGATTCTTTCCGGCGCACCAGTTCGATGGCGCACCGGACGTTTTGACGGATCGCGTAAAGCGCTTTATTGAATTCCTCGGAGTTTTCAGAATCCCCATACGGCAGTCCGAGAATCAGCAGCGTGATTTTCTTCTCCGCGACAAACCGGATGACTTCATCTTCAAAATTCCCATTGGATACGTAATAATGCACGCTCACCCCATTGGATCTGGCTTTTTCAATCATCAGTTCGAGATGCTTTATTGCAGCCTCTTCCAGTCCAGTGAAGGCGCCTGCCGGGGGAGACACCGGTTCCTGATGCCAAACCAGTAAAATATGGACATTGGCCTTGATCCGTTCCGCCAGATGAATGGCCCGATATACCGCTGCCAGAAAACCGCCCGTCTCGTCCTGATTTATGATGGGAAAAGGGCTGTCGGCATCCTGACGGATGTCCATGCTCACCAGAATATGTTCCATCCACTTGTTTTCCCTTTCCAAAATGCTGTCTGATTCTTTCTCTAATCAAAATCGATGCCAACCTGGAAATAAATAAGTAACATACTGAAATATTGTATTTATATTGCCATGGCGAAAAAAGAGGCCTGCTTGCAGGGGTTATGTCGACAACGCTGGGGTTTCAGTTTGGAACATCAAAAAGGATAGGAATGGGGAAAACACTGTAAAGCCGAGGATACAATCAGTGTTTCACAATGGAACATGATTCAGCGCCTTCGTCCTTGTGCCGGTTTGAAAATCGGGAAGGCATCAAGTTCCGTGAAGAATGCGGGGCAAAGATGGAACGGGCATGTCCGGGTTGTGGGGCAAAAGCCTCAGCAGGATCGAAGTTCTGCGGCGGAAGCCGGAGTCCAGAACCACTTAAAAACACTGGATTCCGGCTTTCGCCGGAATGACGGGAACGACTAATTCCGGAGTTTTTACGATGCCGTCAAGTTTGAACAAATCCAAATTCAACTTGTCATGATGATCCGATTAATATGGTTGACATGAGGTTGATGAACTCGTTAAAGTTGAAATTGGGATGGCAACGTAAACGGCCATGAACCAACTATTTTGGGTGTATATTCCGCTCCCATAACCGTCACTGATATCACGTTTAAGGAGTTATTGTCTGAAAAAACATTATCCAATTATTATTGAGCAGGATAAGGATGGCATATATATCGTTGAATGCCCGGTTTTAAAGTCTTGCAGAAGTTATGGAAAAACAATTGGCGAAGCGATAGAAAATATCCAGGAAGCTATCGAGGTCTGTCTTTTGGATGAACCGCCAATGGCAGATGACAAAACGACTTTTAAATGAACCCCTGCCAGTTGCCTAAAAGCATCAGAGAGAAAGGAGTGACCATGAGAAATCCATTATTGTTCGAAATTGAACAGAAAACCAGCCTTCTTTCGGTTGAGGAGCGTGAATGGCTGGCTGGAAGATTACTTTCCAGAATCACGCCAGCGGAAATGAGCGATGTTGATGAAGCGTGGATTGAAGAATCTGAAATTCGCTATGCTGCATGGAAAGATGGAAAGACGGATACGGTTGCGGCAGAAGAAGCACTGTCAGATATTCGGGCGGAGCTTGACCAATGAAAATGGTCATTGATGTAAAAGCAAAGGGCGAAATGCGTGAAGCCGCCTTTTTTTATGAATACCATCGCAAAGGGTTGGGACAGGACTTTCTTGATGAAGTTGAAACCGCTTTCGACCAGATAAAGCTACATCCAGAGATGTGGCGAGTTATGAAGGCAAATTTCGCCGATACCTTACACATCGTTTCCCATATGCGATTATCTATGCTTTAGAAACAGATATCATATATGTTGCTGCAATCATGCACACTAAGAGAAAGCCAGATTACTGGATAGACCGAGTGAAATATCGCGCAGATCACTGACCACTTTCTTCCAAAAAGATTCTTGCATGACCATTGGCAAGGACCTGCGGGTCAGTTTATCCGAAGTTCCCCCGCCGAAACCCCCAGTCTCCGCAGGCATGAGATGGTCATGAATCGCCCAAGCATTCACCCCCATATATAAAACGATAAATCCCCCCACTGTCATATATATTTTGCAAGGTATCAGGCTGGGATTATGGGGATGACGGTTGGGGGGATGCAGGCGCCGGGGCCAGCCGTTTTTTAAGAGCGGCGTCAAAGGCTTCCGCTTCTTTTTGAAATGCGGCCCGCCGCTTTTCATAGTCTTCCACCCGCGCATTCAGGGCGTTGACTTTTTCATTATAGGCCTTGATGGCGGCAGCATTTCCGGAAAGGGTTTTCTTTTCTTCGGAAAGGGCCAGCGACTCTTTCATGATCTGAGCATTTTCTTCATCCAGGGCGGTTTTGATTTTCAGAAGCTGGTCAATCCGGGATGGATCATTCGAAAGCGCCTCTGATTGCGGGGAGTCCGCAGCCGAATCGGCGCTCTCAGGTTTTTCCGGCAGCTTCAGGTTCTGACCGCTCATGGCGTTTCGGCCGGAAGGCTGTTCAGTCGCTGAAGGCGCGGCGGGGGAGGGCTTGTTTTCATAAACAGTCATCCCCGCCCGCTGTTTTTCCGGAACATCGGCAAGATTGTCCGTAAAACGGACCACCCCGCTGGCATCCTTATACCGGTACATCTCCGCCCATACTGGATATCACCGACAGAAAAGGATACAATCACCAACATGAAGACAAGGCGTTTCATTCTGAACAGCCCTATTAATTCAATGGTCACAATAAAAAGAATTTTCGGCATGCCCGATGCCGACAATTTTCAAAGCACAGCACAACGTCATCTTTATTAAAAACGCCGCTACAAATTCAATAATTCCCGCCACCATCTGTAGAAAAAGTTTTCAGGTGGTGCCAAGGGGTCAATACGGAGGACTCCAGCACCGACACTCTTTGAGCTCGCGATCGGATTTGTGCTTCCCACGGATATCAGCATTTTGGTCTGTGTGTCTGTTATGACCATGACGGGTTTTGAAGGTATCCCGCCTCCGATAACCACGGACCTGTCCTTCGTTCCGTCTTGATTCATATCAAGCACAGTTCCGCCGGTTTTATACTGCATTGCATAAACTCGCGCAAAGCCGCCGGGAACACAGAGATCGGATATATCGGGTGTAAAAGTCGTAAAATACACAGTTTTATAAAAAACCGTGTTTTCGGCCAGCACTTTTTCTCCCGCAGCCAACTGAACATACCACCCCTTATTTGTTGAGGAAAGACTATCAAGAGTATTGCGCGGCTGTAAGTGAAGTTGTCGTTATGTCCACCAGATCATTTTCACTGTAACTAGTTGTTGCATGCATGTCCTTGACGGCAGTAAAACCTGTCGCTGGTTGCTGTCGAACACGCGTTTTCCCGATCCCCAGTGCCAAAGAACAAGAGATCGTAACCATATTCCAGCGTCAGGCTTGGCGGGTAATAGAACTTTCTGGCATGTGCTGGATCCGTTCAGGCAAAAACATTTTGAGCGGCCCAATTGCTTATATTTTCAGTCACATCCGGGTATTGATGTTAAAGGCGTACCGGAGGAAACGGATTAAAGTTGCCCAGCCGCCACATTTGGCCTCCAAGGTCGCCGACATATACCTTGTCGATAAATCCGTTATCGTTCACATCGACAGCAAGGACGTTGCTGGCGATGCTATAGTTCATGCTGTGTGTTAAAGGTTTTGAGTACCTCCCCGGTCAGGGCCTTTATTGCAAGAACCGCTTTCCCGGAAGCGTTGTTCGAGCTGTAGCCGGCCCCGATAAAAAACACTGGCGTGCCGACGGTATCTGTCGCAGAAGTCTTCACCAGCCCGAACTGGGGTTCGGACCAGCTCTGACCCAAATTCGCTATGACATAATCCGGATTGGGAAAGATTGGGCTGCCGCTGCTGTTGGGCTGTTGGCGTTGTCAATTCTCCAGAGATATTTGGGTGATTCCGGGTCTGTGATATCGAGAGCAAAGTAGCTTGACCCGCCTTTGCGCTCCCCGCAAACTAAAATAACCTGGTCCCCGGAATCAACGACTCCATTTTTGTTGATGTCTATTGAAATAGACCTTTGGACTTGAATCGACATAATACTTGATGGCCGGCGCCCTCAACGATGTTTTTAAGTTTCGGCAAAATATCCGGCGGAATAAACGCCCATGCTTCCTGGCCATAGTTTATCTCATTGCCGCTTGCGTCCACAACGGAGTCTTTGACCGCGTGGAGCATCCCATCGTTGGATCCAAAGAACACATAGGATTCTATGCTGTCATCCGTAGACTATGTAATGAAATACAAGCGGCTCGCTGTGCAGCACATCGCCGGTAATCACGGCCCGGTTTTCCGTGGTGTCACTATTTTTGTTCTCATCAAAAACATCGGCTCCCCGAATGTAGTTAATGATTTGAGCATGTGGTGTGGGTTGGATTTCCCAGATAGAGTCACGGTAATGTTTGTGGAATTGAACGCGTTAGACGAATCGTCAAATCGCTTGTGCTCCCCAAATAAGTATAAATGTTGCGATTGCTGTTTATGGATGTAGTTGCTCTTGCCGGGAGTCGCCCAGTCTTTTGTCTGCCAGTAGGGTTTGACGTCCATCTATCATTGCACCGTTTGGATATGTGGCCGGATCTCCCATTCTGTCAACTATTTCAAGGTTCGCAGGAAAGACCGAATTTGGTAATGTTTCCTTCCCAAAAATTTGCTTTTCCGGTTTAAAAAATGCCATGTAGATTCTGTTGCCGCTTGTTGTACGTGTGACCGGCACCACCGGGGCGGTAAATGAATTGGTCTGGGAAATGATGTCGTTTACCGCGTCAAGCAGTTGTCGTGGCCAGTTCGTCAGGGTCTTGTGCAACATAATGGTATTTGCCGTAATCCTTAGCGGTGGTGTCATAGAGATTAGTGTTTCCATTGCCGTTGTTGGAAGTGTTGATCAGGAAAAGATTTGAAACATGATCTCCCATGAAACCCACGGTATATGTGCTGATATTCTGAAATCCCGGCTGGTAAGCGACGAGAAATCATTTTTGTACAGGTAATATGCGACATCATCCAGGTAGGTGCTTCCATTTTGATTGACGGGAATTGTATATATCGGTGCTATCCTCTTTGATATTTCCTTCGCCGTGCATTGTCATGATCGTAATCCGAAAAGGAACTTGGGAATGATCCGGCAGCCGGAGATTGATCTTCTGACGACATCCCGGGTGACACAACCAGGAGCGAAGTTTTTCTGGCAATAATACCCGACCACGTGGGATGAAGGGGAGCCATAATAGCCTCCGATCGAGGCCAGTCCTTCCGCAAGCGGGGAATAAGTGACCGTTCCCATGTTATTGATGTTGTTTACATAGTTGGATTGCAATGTGTTGTTTTCAGGAAGCGCAGCCAGAGGCGTGTTGACCACCAGTGCCAAGAGGTTGCACATTGCGAGGCGCCATTGGAATTGGCGGTAAAATCGTAGATGGAAAGATTGGCCTGGTTGGCAGCCATTTTGGCAATTGTCATCAGGGCTTTTTTGGCATAATAAAAGCGGGTTACATAGCTCGGCAGATCGGAACCGTTGCCGGTATAAGCATCCGGTGCTGTAAAATAACCAGTTCAGGTAATTTTTCGAATACCTGAAATTTGTCGCATTATCTTTAACGCCATAGCCATCGACGCTGGTGACTGGAACGGCCGGCAGGGTAATCGTTCTGCCATTGATCGTCCATATCAGTGGCCTTTGCCGGTACCGTCTGCCATTCCGTAGTTATAAGAGTTGTGGATTCGCAACATTCAGATCGTCGGGAATTTCGACGATATAGTATTCCGCCTGACACTGTCGATGCTGTAACCATTAGCCTTGTAAAAACCATTTCCTGTGGCTGTCCATATTGAACGATATCGTTTGTTAGTCGCCGGATCGGGCGTATAATCGATACTGTTGTTGTAGCCGGAATGCCACACAATTTCCTCCATGGCGGCGCCATTGTCCAGAAGAATCACGATGTTCGGAGGAATGTCATTGGCGGTCGTCATAAAGGTGCATGTGTCATCCGCATATGCGCGGACCACAGCCAATTGACACAACAGCGCGAATATTATCATTCCAACTAAAGCATTACGATTTTTCATATATGCACCCTTGATGTCGAAGATGTTTTAGAATCCAATCCGGTAAAAGCCTGATTCTATCCGGGTTGTCGAATCGCGTAGGCCCGTTGTACTGCGCATGGCCTTCGCATATCATTCTGTAATTATGAGCCTTGAATTTTCCGACCGCAAATCCGGAACCCCGGTAAGGCACAGAGGAGTTTAAATATTCAACCGTTCCCCTGAAGGCTTCCTGCCCCCTGAAATTATTTGTCGGACTGTTGTCGGGATCTGCGTCATCAGGAAATCCCACGGGGGATCCAAAAGTTATATTGTTTGAACTGTAGAGAACCGGATTCGAATAAACGAATGCTCTGGATGCTTCCGCCGCATAAAAAGACCGGTTCAAAAAATGGTCGTTTGTTGAGATTTCAAGATCACTATTTGAGGTTCTGACGGACATGACACCGATGATGGTAACAAGTACCAGCACCATCAGCGCGGATATAATGACGTATCCATCCTCATTATTACGAGTCGCCGGAATAAAAATCTTCAAATTTGTCATGGTGATTTTCCTATCAGTCTTGCGGTTTTTATAGTATTCTGTTGTGCTTTATGAATAGATATTTTACATCGCGCGATTTGAGCCCGGCCAACTTACAGTCAGAGAAATGGTTTTTGATTCGTCAATTGCAGCAGGATCGGTATTCAGTTCAGACGGTGTAAACTGTCCACTGAATGCTGTATTTGTCCGTAAGACTAGGGGCCCATGATTGCCGATGTCCAGATCGCTGTGGATCAAACGGCCTTAGTATTAGCGCTTCCATTTGATCAGAAGCCGCGGCAGAAGCTTCGGCATTTCCGACGAGTTCCGGCTCTGCAGGATGGCAGATATCTGCAGGGAAGCCACCGCCAAAATACCAATCGAAAAAATGGCCAATGCCATCAAGACCTCAATCAGCGTAAACCCTTTTTCGAGCCTTATCTGTGTTGGCACGCACAGTAGTATTCATATGACTCATACCTTTATTTCATAGCCATATTGCGGCAGAAAATTCGCCTTGTTATTGTTCTTGATACAGGATCGGCCATACCTGCAGGTTGCTGGACTGTTATTGACACCTCAACAGAGCGTATCAACGTCGTTGATCTGTTGTCTCAACTGTTGTTTGCATCAAAATATTTGAAACTTAAATTTTCTACATTTTCGGCAACCGTGTCGCAGAGCATCCAGTGGGTTCCTTACAGAAAGACATTGTATCAATCGTTTGTTTGCGGCATCGTAAGAATAAGTAATTTGCTCAAGGTCCTGTTCCTGCAAAATCAGTCAGATCAGCGGTGTTTACCGTCCCGTCCATATTTCGGTCAGAAGTAAATCGTAAATCTGTCGCTGTCGCCACTTCGATACCCGCACCGGCAGTACCGAATCGGTCCAGCCCAGCCATTCGAATATCCGATTCCATGAATCCGAGGCTGGTTCGAAGGCTTTGCATAACCCTTGCAGTGACATCATTGCTCGTGCTGGTTTTTTGGACCGATGCAAATACGCTGTAAATTGCCCCGAGTGAAATGCCGGCAATCGCCATGGCTATCAAGAGTTCAACCAAGGTGAATCCACTGCGGCTGTTTTTTAGTGGATTGTGTATCATTTTATCCCTCTGCCGGAAGGCGTGATCAGTGAAATTGTTGTAATCTGTCCGAAGCGATTATTCATGTCTACCGTAGCAGACTTTCCATTTGAGTTTAAAAGAGTGAGAATGCCGGTGTTGGTAATGTAGCCCCTTCCATCAAATCGAGTTCTTTTGTCAGTCGAATGTCGTGCTGGCGAGATCGATATTTATCCCTGGCGGCAATTTGCCATTGCAAAGAATCCTTTCATCCCCGTCAGGCTGCCCAGTTTCCCGCAATTCCTGTTCCCGTCCCGCCATTATCGATGAAAATAGTATAGCCGTTTGCAGTTGATTAGCACTGGCACAAATGCATTTTCGCGAATCGCCCGGGACCGCGCCATTTCAAAATCCGCCTCGTATCATGCTGACCGCATCTCTGAGATTGGAATTGTTGCGATGGCTGATTATTGAAGGTACTGCTATGGCGCTTATAGTTGCAATTACGGCTATTACAACCATCGTCTCCAAAAGTGAAAAACCTTCTGAATTTTTCATTTTTAATCCTCGATGAATGCTTTGAGTTTATTCGGTATAAAATTTTATTTTATACCATGGATGGTAAGCAAATCCAGCACCAAACAATGTCCGATTATGGCTAAAAAATTACAAGCAATTAGCATACCGAAATTTGCAATAAATACTTTTTATCTGAAATCTCCAGCAAGGAACCGACAGAATAATTCACAAATCAATTCGTAGATTCATACTAAATAGGTATTTAGCTGCTGACTGCTTGCCATGTGCCGTCGTCAGGTCAAAACGAGTTCGCCTAAAACAAGATAAGCAAAACAAGGGCCATCGACAAAAATTGTAAAATTTCAAACGATTTTTTGACACATCGGTTTTTTCTGGAAAAGCGTTTTCTTTTCAGAAAAATGGATAATCCATGGCAGGCAACGTTTAGGGAGGAGAGGAATCAGAAAGGTCTCCGTGAAAATATCTTTGGGCACTCAAGTGTCTTTCCTGCACGCTGCAGGGTACCGGAGTTCTCGGGAATTCTCATGCCGGAAGCGTGCAACCGGAGTAGGAGCGTGGAATTCAAAAGCTACATTAATTCATCATGACGGCCAATCCAGCACGACACCAACCTCCGATAGCTGCCATCTGAGGTACAGCAGATAATCATTGTTCGTTTTCAGGCGATTGGGCAATCGTCATAACGGTTTGAAAGTCAATATCCAGAAGCCGTGCAACTTCCTTGGCGTCAATTCCATGCAAAATGAGATTCTGGCTTTAAATAATGATAATCTACGATTTCGATATTAAACATCTTCCCCAGTTACTATTTTATCAACGGAAGGCTGTGGTTGTACAACTCATCAGGGCAGATATCCTCTCCAGTAGCCCATTCCAGTGTGATATCGCGCACCCTTACGGTCTTAATATCGCGCGGTTTTTGAGGCGTGCGTAGAATGGCAACTGTATCAATCCGGTCATATCGTATCGTCGATATTCGCCATTATCAAACAACACGTCAAGACAAAATGATTCTCCTGCCACAACTTGTTTTGGACGTGGCACCATGGTTTTTACTCCAATCCTTTAATGCTAAAGTATTCGCCGCTTTCCTGCATAACGCGCCAAAGCGCCACGAGCTCATCCTTTGACTGTTTTTATACACACTATGATACAGGATAGCAGATGCGTCAAGGTTCTTTGTCAGAGGAAACTATATTATCTGCGGACATCGTACCAGGACGACATGACCACATCCTGTGTCAAATATTTGTCTTTCAGTGCCCTGTCGAAATAAAAATCGCCGGAATTTTTCACATCGACTGTTCCCGCAAGAATGGCGCCGTACAGCGTCGCATGGTTATCAATTTCAAGGCTGGCATACGGGGCGTAGATAATGCCGTAAAACGCGCTTGCATTCGATAACGATACGGGATCGGCCGTGTCGGAAAAAATGGCGAATTTCTTGGGATCGCCGCCATCATGGGTGATCGCGCCGTTTTTTCCGTTCAATTCTCCGGACAGATAGATATTGACCGGTCCTGCCGAGGTATCGATCGTCATCGCCGCGCCGTTTTTCAATTCAATTTTCGTAAAATAATAGTTGGCGCCGCCGGACTTTCCGCTCAGCGTCACGGCCTGGCCGGTTTCAAGTGTCAGGTCGGATGGAATGATGCCGTTATCGCTGGAAATACGACAGTCACTGAATTTTTGCGCATAAACTCCGGCCGAAACGCCCAGGGGGTCCGGCGCTACCCGCCCGACAGATTCGAACCGCATCGCCTTCACCCAGGATCTGCGGCTCAGGGCTTCCGACGGGGGTATAAACGGCATCCACCGTTCCATCGCCGCCAAGCCCGATATGCCCGTGAACTTCGGTGTTATCGGATAAATTCACGCTCTGGTTGGAACCGATATCACACGAATTTGTCCCATCATCACCGCCTGGCGTTAACGTGACGGTGCTGTCATAAGCATAAAAATTCGAAAATGCCGGCGCGGTAAATCCCTTATCGCCAAATGCCCCGAATTTGAGGGCGGAACGGTTTTTGAAGGTAACGCGGATGTCTGCATCCGCATTTTTTGAGCCGTATCCGCGGGCCGTGAACTGGTACTCATTTTCGGCGATTCGGGTCAGGACGGGCGCACCTGTCGGCAGGTATTCAAAACGGATATCGGTGATGTCCGGGTCTGACGGCAGCATGCAGGATGATAAGGATACGGCGGCCCCATCCGTTTCCGGAAGCGTCATCGTGTTTGCCTTCAGATTTTTTTGGATCGATGCAAGCGCAAAATGCGCGCCAGCATCGGCGCTGTAAAACGCCTTCCTGGAGACCTCAAGGTTTACGGCTATCGTCGCGTCGTTCGCCGTGATCACGTAGGCGACCGCGCCAATGATTGACATGATCATGACAAACATCATGGCCGTGAACAGGACCACGCCGCGATCGTCATCAAATATTTCCTTGGGGTTCACCGCAGGTCCTCTCTGTTTTTTTGATATACGCCATCCCGTCAGAGCCCCGTCACCGCAACCCCAGATTGCGGGGAAAAACATCTTCAACAAGGGTAAGGGTTCCGGCGCCGCTGCCCGGATCATGGGGATCCGATTTAACCGTCCTTGCGGTTATGGTGATTCTGATTTTTCGAACCGCGGCATCGGTTGCGGCCGGGCTGTCATTTTCATTCAAATATATGAAAGGAAAAGGCTTGAATATTTTCCGCAAAGGGCTGAGCCCCGCCGCCGGTATTTCTTCGAATCATCCGGTTGGCGGAATCAAAGGTGTAGATGATATGCTCATTCGCATCGCCGGTATCCCCGTCTCCGTCCAGATCCGCCAGGATCTCCAGGCGGGAATCTGCTGCGGGTATGCCGACGAAATGGGGATTGGCGGAGCTGTCGCGCTGCATGGGATTGGCGGAATTGAAATATCCGGCCATTCGCACTTCCCGGCCGATCATGTCCATAGCGGCCCTGGCTATCTGCGTCATTTCAATGACCTGTTCCTGTGCGCTGTACGCTTTTCTCTGCAGGATAAACGTTGCGGTGAGCGCTCCCAGAACGATCATTCCGATGGACAGTGCGACCATCAATTCAATCAGCGTCAACCCGCGCGAGGAGTTGACAGAAATATTCGGCATTTGGGTACCCTCCCGATATCTGCTGGCGCATCAAATTTCTGAAGAAACATGCCGGAGCGTTCTCACAGCTCATCCGGGCCGGTATCGGATATCAAGGACTGGAGCCGTACCCTCCGGTCATCATTGTCCCAGTATACATCTACCGTGATAAGTTTGATACCCGTATCCGGTTTATCCACCTTGATATCGCTAATCCGCCTGTATGACAGGTAATCCGCCATGGCGCCGTAGTCTTCGGTAACAATCTGATTCGCTGAAGGCAGGTTTGCGTAGCCCCTTGCAATCGTTTCTTCCATTTTGTCCTGAGCCAGGGTGATGGCCACCGTCTTCTCGGCGCTGTTTCTGTTGATGCCCACGGTGATGTTGATCAGACCGGCCATTCCCAGCAATACGACAGATAAAACAGCCATCGCGATGAACACTTCTATCAGACTGTATCCCCGGTTGTTGTTGCGTGTATGCATCAGCGATTTCAATTCACTAAAATTCCCGGTATGACGGTTGAAAACGGAGTCCGCATTTCAGATGCCGATCCCCGCGGCGCTAATTTATCTTGACCCGGCCGGTAATTGCGACCGTAATCGTCTTGATGCCGCCGGCATTCTGCAATGTCAGCGTGCGGGGCGATGTCGTTCCTCTTGAAGAGAATAAAACGCTGGTGAAACTCAGGGTCGTTCCCGGATAATCCGGCTGCAAATCCTTGATGCCTGCGGTTCCGCTTCCGACAGTCACCGAATAAGCATGATTGTTCAGATGCGTTACCACCACGCTGACGTTTTCCTTGACAGATGCCATTCGCGCCGCGACCAAATCGCCCATCACCTGACGCGCCGCGCCATTCAGGCGAATTCCGGGGATCCATGCCATGTAATTGAGAATTGAAATGGCGGACACAACGGCAATGATGACCATCACCACAATGATTTCATACAGCGTGTATCCGGATTTTGTGTGTATCGTTTTCAACGCGGGTGTCATGGGTTCTCCGCAATTCATGACAGAAAGAATATCAGGAGATGATAGTGACAAAGGAGGAGCTGTGTTCAATCCGTGAGCGACTCCCCGGAATTGATTCATTTTTAAAATAGTGCTAATTTGCATATCAACATATTTTCTAAAAAATTCAACATTTATTTTTGGCGAATTGATGAAGGTCCCTCAAAATCAATTCTGAATTCCATAATAAAGACAGATACCGATACGAGGAAAAAACGCGGATGATAAATATCGTGGCAATTTATGGCAGCCCCAGATTGAACGGCAATACCGCCTTGCTCCTGAAGCAAGCCGTCAAAGGCGCCCGGGATGCCGGCGCCAATGTTGAAGAAATACTTCTGCGGAATTTAAATATATCGCCCTGCCTGGAGATCTATGGCTGCAAGTCAACGGGACGATGCGTCATTCAGGATGATTTTCAGAAGATTCAGGACATTCTTCTGGCTTCCGACGGCATCATGCTGGCATCCCCCATTTTCTTCTATACCGTCAGCGCCCATACCAAGATATTCATGGACCGGTGCCAGTCTCTCTGGGTGAAAAAATACTGGATCGACCAGGTTCAGTTCGGAAAATGGGAGCCAAAACGAAAAGGCTTATTCATTTCCGTCGGTGCAACCCGAGGGAAAAAACTGTTCGAAGGCCCGCTGCTGACGGTAAAGTTTTTTCTGGATGTGCTGGATGCGGAACTCTGGCGCTCCCTGCTGTACCGGGGACTCGACTTTGAAGGAGATGTGCTGAAACACCCTGAATATCTGGCGGAAGCCTTCGAAGCCGGACAAGCTTTAGCCCGGACGCTTATGGCTCCCGAACGATTGCCGCAAACCGGTTGAAACCGGCATGTCCATTAACGGACAGGGCCGGCGGCCTGCATATCACGGATACCTGTCGTCAGTCTTCTGTCCTCTGTCTCTACGGCAGCATGGCGCCGTGGTTCATGAGGTTCCGGTGCAGTTCATAACACCGGGTCAGGTCATGCCGGATGTGGCCGGGTCGGGAGTCCTGAACATAGCGGTTCAGGTAGTCCCGATACAGGGGGTGCGCGCAGTTGTCGATGATGGTCTTTGCGCGCTGCTTGGGGCCCAGGCCGCGAAGATCCGCAAGACCCTGTTCGGTGACAATCACCTGGACCGAATGCTCGTTGTGGTCGATGTGCGGACACATGGGAACAATGGCGGAGATTTTTCCGCCTTTGGCGATGGATGGCGTCATCATCAGGGACAGATACCCGTTGCGGGTGAATTCGCCGCTGCCGCCGATGCCGTTCATCACATCCATACCATAAAGATGGGTGGAGTTGACATTGCCGTAAATATCGGCTTCCAGCGCCGTATTCATCGCAATCACACCCAGCCTGCGAATGATTCCCGGGTGATTGGATATCTCCTGGGGACGCAGCACGATCCGGGGTGCAAAAAAATCCATGTTCCCGACGATTTCCTGTAATTTGGCCCAGGATACCGTCAGGCTGCAGGCGCTGGCCCCGGTCAGCTTTCCGCTGGCCATGATGTCCACCATGGCATCCTGAAACACTTCCGAATACATGCTGAACGGCGGGATATCCGGATGCGCCCCCAGCGCCGCCATCACCCCGTTGGCCACGCTGCCGACGCCGGCCTGAAGCGGCAGCAGGCTTTTCGGCAGGCGGCCGGCGGCAATTTCATCGCACAGGAACTTGACCACATGCTCGGCGATCAGGTGACTGACATCATCCGGCACGGGCATTTCGCCCACATGATCCGGTTCGTCATTGACCACGATTCCCAGGATCTTCTCCGGATTCACCACGGCGTAAGGCCATCCGATCCGCGTCAGGGGTTCGTGGATGGCTATGGGGTCGCGGTGCGGCGGGGGCGGCATCACGATGATGTCCGCCATTTCCCTCAGCCGGGGGGAATGCTTTTTATTGATCTCGATGATCACCTTGTCCGCATATTGCAGAAACGTGGGAGAGGCGCCGATGGACGAGGTCAGATAAACCCGGCCATCCCGGGTGATTTCCGTGGCCTCGACGACGGAGATGTCCAGCTTTCCCAGAAATCCGAACGCCAGCATCTGGGGGACATGGGAAAGGTGAATATCCACATATTCGACTTCCTCGCGGTTGATTTTCTGTCTTAAGCTGGTCTCGCCCTGATAGGGTGCGCGCCAGGAAACGGCGTCAGCCCTTGCCAGTTCGTCATCGATGCTCTGGCCGCTGGAGGCGCCCGTCAGAATTCTCAGTTTGAAGGGGCGATTTTTATCATGCTCCTGTCTGGCGCGATCGGCCAGGGCAACCGGCACCGCTTTTGCGGCGCCGGCCGGAGAAAACCCGCTGAATGCCACCGTGCTGCCATGTTGAATGAAGGATACCGCTTCTTCAGCCGTTAATACGGGGTAGGAATCTTTTCGAATCATGAGAACCGACCTGTGTAATGGGTTATGGGTAATGTTGGGGTTTCAATGCATCCATTCCACCTGAAATCTTTATACCCAAAACGACCGCATCAAACAAGTTGTCTTTCATGATTTTCAGCGCTGCTTCAGCCGATTTTCCTGGCGGCAAACCGCAATGATGAAATGGGGCAATTTTTATCAAATCATGACATTGTGATTTTTATTGGAATCCGATAAGATAGAGACCATGATTCAGCATAAATATACGAGGAGAATTCATGACACTTCGAAACCTGGTCCTATGGATAATCCTGATGACGCTTCCGGCAGGAGCTGGACAGGGCACGGCCGCCATTGAGTTGCATTGGAAACTGCCGGGGAAAGCCGATTTTTCGGTCATTCCGGCTGAAGCCTATGCCCATGAACCGGCTTCAGCGGGCGCATCATGACGATGCAGGAAGGCGTCGTTCAGTTCCACCTGACGTTTATCCCGGCGGACCCGCTGCCTGCGGCATTGCTTTCCAGCCTCAATGCCTGGCGACAGATCCTTTACAGACTCGGGTTGATCGGACAGGACCCCCGCCGGTATGGCGGATTGGGATTTGGAAATGTCAGTATCCGGATGGCATCCGGCAATGCCGCCTCCTTTGTCATCAGCGGCACGCAAACCGGCGGCATGGACAGGCTTTCCCCCGAACATTATTCTCTTGTCACGGCCTTTGATCCTTCGAATAACAGCGTTGTCGCCGAAGGCGCCGTCCGGCCTTCGTCCGAATCCCTGACCCACGGGAGCCTCTATCGCCTGGACCCTTTGATCCGCGCGGTGATTCATGCGCATTCACCGGAGATCTGGACGCGGGCGGATGCCGTCGGACTTCCCGTAACCCGCAAGGATGTCCGATATGGAACGCCGGAAATGGCGGATGAGGTCTGCCGGCTGTTTCAACACACGCCGGTCAGCACACTGAAGATTTTTGCGATGGGAGGCCATGAGGATGGCATCGTTGCCTTTGGCGGAAGCATGGAGCAGGCCGGACTGACCCTCGTGCGGTATCAGGCCCTGGCAACCACCGGCGAAGTCGCCTCGCAATAAAAAAAGGAGATGCCTTTTTTAGCGCATCTCCTTTTTTTTAATCAGGTTCTTTAATCAGGCAATACCGGATTATTTGCCCGTCGCAGCACCGTGCAGCTTGACCTCAACTTTTTCATCAAGGCCTGCATAGTATTCCTTGAGAATGGCAAGTACTTCGTCACGGCCGAAATGATCCGCAATCGGCGTCCCTTCGGAAAGGCCCTTGCGCAGCGCGGTACCGCTTAAAAGAACGCGGTCTGCCTTGCCGTGGGGGCAGGTTCTGAGGGATGCCATGCCGTCGCATTTATAGCAGTAGAAGGTCCAGTCGATTTTGAGCGGCGCGCAAAGCAGTGCTTTTCCGCCGGCTGGTTTGGGAATTTTGTCAAAAATGGTCTGGGCTTCGAACATGCCGTAAAAATCGCCCACGCCGGCATGGTCGCGGCCGATGATCATCTTGGAGCACCCATAGTTCTGGCGGAAGGTGGCGTGAAGCAGGGCTTCACGGGGACCGGCATAGCGCATATCCAGCGGATATCCGCCCTGAAGCACCTTGTCTTCCACAAAATAATTTTTTACCAGAACATCGATACATTTCACGCGGACTTCCGCGGGGATGTCGCCGGGTTTCAGGTTGCCGACCAGAGAGTGAATGAAAACGCCGTCGCAGACTTCGACGGCAATTTTGCACAGATATTCATGGGAACGGTGCATGGGGTTCCGAAGCTGAAGGGCAGCCACATCGCTCCATCCTCTTTCCGTGAAAATCTTTCTGGATTCAGCCGGTCTCATGTAAACGCCGGCATATTTGGTGGGGTATTCGGCTTCGCTGAGCACTTTAACCGGACCGGCCAGGTTGAAAGCTTTCTGCTCCATCACCATCTGAACGCCGGGATGATCATTCTTGGCGATTTTCCAGAAATCTTCGGCGGTTTTGGTGCCTTCGCCCATATACACTTTTTCGCATTCAAACTTCTTGTCCGCATCGGTCATCTCAAATTTTTCAGTGACCTTCATGGTGGCCATGAATTCTTTGCGTTCCGGGTCAAACAGCGCAATTTCTTCGCCGATTGCGATTGCGGCAGCCTCTTCCTTGGATGCGGACATGGTTACCGGAATGGGCCAGAAAGTGCCGTCCGCCAGAAGATAATTTTCGCAAACGCCTTTCCAGTCGGCCTTGGTCATAAAACCGGTCAGTGGGCTGAATCCGCCGATGCCCATCATGATCAGGTCACCTTTTTCACGGGGGCTCACTTCGATTTTTTTAAGGCCCTGTGCTTTTTTCAATTCGGCTGCCAGTTCTGCGCCTTCGAGCAAACAGCAGGTCAAGCCTTTTCCGCCATGAGGGGGGAGTAATTCTGACATGTGTTACCTTCTCCTTTCAATAATTGTTGGGTTAACGGGTTATCGCATGGAGCGTTCCATGATTACGTACATAAAGGTTTTGAATTTAATAAAAATTGCAGGTGAAGTCAAGCAAAAATAATAACCGGTTTTTTTGTAACTACTCAGGTTCAAAGGCACAAAGTTTTTTTATCGTTTCTACATATGCTGACAGTAACTCGGGTTCCCATACACGTATCCTCATCCGATGTGCTGTCAACCATTTCTCTATGTGCCTCTGTGCCTTTGCCACTTTGTGCCTGTGCAGTTACCCATATTTTTTGAAATAATCGATTTCGAAATACTCTGGACATTGCCGGAAAAAGCAATTATTGATGTCATCATATTCTTTTATTGACATGATCCGGACACGCGGGAGACGCATATCCAAAAAGAGTCTTTCCATTTTACCAATCGGTTCATCAACGCATAAATGGAATTGCTGTTATGGAAAAGGAACAAATTCCTATCGTTAAACGATCTCTTTTTTCATGGGTTCTGCCCGGAAACGGCAAACTTCAGGCTGCGCTGGTATTGCTGATTGCCGTTACCGTTTTTGCAAGGGTGGTTCCCCTGGAGATGCAAAAGCGGATCGTCAACGAAGCCATCAACCTGAGAAAGATGGACCTGCTGCTGATATACTGCGGCATTTATCTGGTATCGGTGCTTCTGGCCAGCGGTCTCAAATACATGATCACCATTATTCAGACCCGGATTTCTGAAAATGTCCTTGCCAATATGCGAAAAGACCTGTTCGCTCACATTCTGGCCCTGCCGCTGAATTTCTACCGGAAAGCCCAGCCGGGCATGGTTGTTTCCGCCCTGGTTACCGAACTGACAACCGCCGGCAGTTTTGTCGGACTGGCCATTTCCGCACCGGTCATCAACATTTTGACGCTGCTGGCATTTGCCGGATACCTGATATTTTTGAATCCGATTCTGGCAATTATTTCGCTTTCCCTCTACCCCATCATACTGATCATTATTCCCTTTCTGCAACGCGGGGCCAATACCGCCAACAAACAGCGCGTGGACAGCACCCGGACCATTTCCAGCCTTATCGGGGAAGCCATTTCCGGAATCCATGAAATTCAGGGAAACGGCACATTCCGACTGGAAAACAGGCGGTTCGGAAAGCTTGTGGACCAGATGCGCAAAATCCGGATCACCTGGACCCTGTACAAGCAGGGCGTGAAAGTCACCAATAATTTTTTTGTCAGTCTGGGGCCTTTTGTGATCTTTATCCTGGGAGGGTACCTGGCCATGCAGGGCCGGCTGGAACTGGGAGCCATGGTCGCGTTTTTGTCCGCGCAGGAAAAACTGTATGACCCCTGGAAAGAGCTTATCGAATTCTATCAGGTCTATATGGATGCGGCGGTCAGTTATAAACGCACCATGGAGTACTTTGATGCGCCGGTCGAGTTCGCCATTGAGCCTGAAGGTCGCCAATCCCTCGTGCTTGCCGGCAGCCTCGACATCAAAGAGCTCTCTTATGTGACGGATACGGGCATTCATCTGCTGGACAACATCAATTTATTCATGAAACCCGGAGAAACCCTGGCGCTTGTGGGGTTTTCCGGAAGCGGGAAAAGCACGCTGGCCCTCTGCATCGGTCAACTGTACAAGTATTCGAGCGGGCACATTCTGCTGGGCGAAAAGGAAGTTGCCGATTTGACCAAAAAAGACATGATCATCAACATGGGTTTTGTTTCCCAGAGTCCGTTCATATTCTCCGGCTCCATCGAGGAGAACCTGGTGTATGCGTATGCGGCCATCCATGATGGGGAACTGGATACGGACCAGCCGTCACTGGATGATAAGATCGCCGTGCTTCACCAGACGGGTATTTTTGTGGATGTGCTTCGGTTCGGACTGAACACCATTCTGGACAAGGAAAGTCAGGCGGACCTGGCAAAGCGGCTGATTAACGTACGGGAAAATTTTCAGCGGGAGTACGGCGAAAAGCTTTCAGATCACGTGGAATTCTTTGATGAGAACAAATATCTGTATTTTTCGAGCGTTGCTGAAAATCTTTTTTTGGGAACGCCCAACGACGCTTCATTTTCAGAGGACAACCTGCCCCAGAATCCCTATTTTCTGAAGCTGTTGGGCCGGGCCGACCTGACCACGCCGCTGCTGAGTCTGGGCGCCGAACTCTCCAGACAGACCGTCGATATTCTGGGCGACCTCTCCCCGGATCCCGTCTTTTTTGAACAAAGCCCGATCTCCCTGGAAGAATGGGATGAAGTCATACTGCTGGTTGAAAGGCTCAAACGCACCAAGCTGCTTCAACTGTCGGACATGGACCGGAATTACCTTTTGAAGCTGGCGCTTCGCTTTAAACCGGGAAAACACAAGCTGGTTGCACTGCCGGCCATTCTGGAACACCTGATTCTGGAGGGAAGATCGCTGATCCACGAAAGCATCACGCGGGATAACCCTGCCGCCTTTTCGTTTTACCAGCTCTCGGATTACATCTATGATCAGACCATCATGAACAACATCTTGTTCGGACAGACCAAAACATCCAATCCCAAAGCGCTGGACATGATCAATCAAAGCCTCATTCAATTGATTATCGAGGAGGATTTTCTTGAAACCATCGTTGAAATCGGCATGCAGTTCCAGGTCGGCAGCAAAGGGGATAAACTGTCCGGCGGCCAGCGCCAGAAACTGGCCATTGCCAGAACCTTTCTCAAATCCCCCCGCATGATGATCATGGATGAAGCGACGTCGGCCCTGGACAACAAATCCCAGACCCGGATTCAAAACCTTCTGGAAACCCGGTGGAAAGGAAAAACCACACTGATATCCGTTGTCCATCGCCTGGATATTATCAAGAATTATGACAAAGTAGCGGTAATGAAGGCAGGTAAAATCATAGAAATGGGGTCTTACGATGAACTCATTGCCAGAAAAGGAGCCCTGTATGAGCTGGTCGGCGGAAAAAAATGAATCATGCCCAACCTGTGAATTTCAGAAAAACCTCAATATTTTAAGAGAAATCTATTTTTTCTCCGCGCTTCCCATTGACACGCTGAAAGTTTTTGCCTACTTGTGTACGCGGGAAAATTTCAAACCCGGGGATTATCTCTTCACGCAGGATGACGATGATGGCCAGGCGTTCTATCTGGTTTCCGGAGAAGCGGCGCTGATCCGTACTGAAAACGGCAATGAGGTGATCATTCGAAACTATTCGGCGGGTGATTTCTCCGGCGCACTGACCCTTCTGGGGAATGCGCCAAGGCTGTTTTCCCTGAAAGCTTCCACCCCTGTGACATGTCTGATTCTTTCCCGTGAAAAATTTGTTCATGCAATGAATCAGTACCCGCAGCTCATGACCAGTATTTTCCGTGCAGTGGTTGAAAAGATTCATCGCTGGGAAAAACTGTTTTTAAGCGAACGGTCGGAAGGATGCAAGGCCTGCAGGCAAAAAATCGGCGTCAGCCTGATATGACAAAGGCACAAAGTGGCAAAGGCACAAAGAGAAATGGCGGACAGCACATATGTTGAGGATATGCGTTTGAGACTCGATTTGTTATCAACATACGCAGAAACGACAAGAAAACCTCTGTGCCTCTGTGCCTGAGCAGTAACCGAGAATCTATTGTAACGATGCCAACAATTTAAAGGAATCAAATGGATATCATCGAAACGCGTCAGAATCAGATCACGATCTTCAGCCTTGCGGGGCGGCTGGATTCCAACTCGTCGCCGGAATTTGACAAAAAAATTACACTGGCAATGGAAAACGGTTTTCGCCATATCATTCTGGATTGCCAGAAGCTGGATTATATCACCAGCGCGGGACTGAGGGTTGTCGTTAAGACCGCAAAAAAACTCAAACCCGAAGAGGGACAAATCATTTTATGCGCGATGGCGGATTATGTGAAGGAAGTATTCGAAATCGCGGGATTTGATTCCTTCCTGCCGATTCTTCCGACGCTGGAGGATGGCATCCGGAGGGTAACCGGCTGACGGAAGGGGCCAGGAAAGAATCCGCATTGCGATTGTTTTACCAGGCCATCAGTGCTTAAACCGCATCAGGATATTGCCCGTGTCCACGGCCTGGCCTTTTTCAGTCAGTATCTCAAGCACTTCACCATCACAGGGGGAAGCCACGCCGCTTTCCATTTTCATGGACTCCACAATGACCAGTTCCTGACCGCGGTAAACCCGTTCCCCTTTCTGAACCCGGATATCCACAACAAGACCGGGCATGGGGCATTCCAGGACATTGTCCAGAACCCGCTTCTGGACTTTGGGCATGTATTGGGCCAGTTCCCATTCCTGGGGGCTGTAAACCTCAAAAACCCGGGTAATGCCGCAAAAGGCCGCCCAGATGAAATTGCCCCGGAACTGAAGCCGGAACATCTGGGACTGGCCATTGATACTCAGCTTGATACGCCTGCGGTAAAACTCCAGCTCCGGAGTGACCACCTGGTACTGATTGCCGTCGGCCCAGATGGTCCAGGTTTTCAGGTCGGGATTTCCCTGAAGCCGAAGATCGAAAATATCCGCTTCGCCCTTGACCATGTAATGGTACCAGGCTCTTGGCCTTTCGGATCCGCCGACATGCGCCGCCATGGGTTTCAAGGAATCCCGGATCAGCTTTTGCCGGTTGTGGTACACCAGCGTGGTTGCAATGGCCATCAGGCTGAGCCGTTCGGTTGACGGCGGAATCTTTGCTTTATCACTGTCAAAATGCTGTTCGATAAACCGGGTGGACAGCTCTCCGGCTGCAAACGCCGGATGATTCAGGATCAGGTTGACGAAATCGACATTGGTGATCACCCCTTCAATATGATATCCGTTCAGGGCGTTGATAAGCGCCATTCGCGCGCCTTCACGGGTCTCCCCCCAACTGATCACCTTGGACAGCAGCGAATCATAATAGACGCTGACCAGGCTTCCGGCCACGATGCCGCTGTCCACCCGGATGTTTTTTCCCCGCGGGGAGGCATAGCGGGTGATCATGCCGGTTGCCGGCAGAAAATTGCGGGACGGATCTTCGGCGCAGATTCGGGCTTCAATGGCCGACCCGTTAAAGGATACGTCTTCCTGGCGAAGGGGAAGCACTTCCCCGTAAGCGATTTTTAACTGAAGCTCGACCAGATCCAGCCCGGTTACCAGCTCTGTAACGGGATGCTCCACCTGGAGCCGGGTGTTCATTTCCAGAAAATACATGTTCCGGTCTTCATCCATGATGAACTCAACGGTTCCGGCATTGGTATAGCCGGCTTCCCTGGCAAGACTGCAGGCCATGGTCCCCATCTTCAGGCGAAGCGCCGGATCCACTGCCGGCGACGGGGTTTCTTCAATGATCTTCTGATGCCGGCGCTGGATGGAGCACTCTCTTTCGCCAAGATGAATCACATTTCCATACCGGTCCGCCAGGATTTGAATCTCGATATGCCGGGGATTGGCGATGTAGCGTTCGAGAAACAGATGCGGATCCCCAAAGGCTTTTCGGGTTTCTTCCTGGCAGGCGGTAAACGCCGCTCCCATCTCCGCCTTGCCGGATACGATCCGCATGCCTTTTCCGCCCCCGCCGGCAGCGGGTTTTAAAAGAACGGGAAAGCCGATCTGCTCGGCGATGGCTTCGGCCTCTTCCAGGCCGGACAGCAATCCGATATGTCCGGGAACAACCGGAACGCCGGATTTCAGGGCCAAGGCCTTGGAGGCGATCTTGTCCCCAAGGGTTGCAATCGCCGCAGCCGGCGGACCGATAAACACCATGCCGGAAAGGCAGACTTTTTCGCAGAATCCGGCGTTTTCGGATAGAAACCCGTACCCGGGGTGAATGGCCTGACAGCCGGTTTTCAGCGCCGCATCGATGATTTTTTCAGGAACCAGGTAGGATTCCGCGGAGCGCGCTTTTCCGACGAATACCGCCTCGTCCGCTTCCTGAACATGAAGGCTTCTGGCGTCCGCCTCGGAATATACCGCAACCGTCTCGATACCCATCCGTTTACAGGTGCGGATGATCCGGACGGCAATTTCGCCGCGATTGGCAATCAGTATTTTCTTGAACATCATCAACCTCTCACAGGGGAATATTGCCGTGTTTGCGATCCGGCTGGCGGGTTTTTTTGCTTTCCAGGAACTGAAGGGTCCGGATGAGCCGGTGCCGCGTGTCTCTGGGAAAAATCACATCATCGATGTACCCTCTTTTGGCTGCCAGAAACGGGTTGACAAAGGCTTTCCGGTAGTGCTCCATTTTTTCGGTCATGGTGGCATCCGGATCTTTGGATTCCTTGATTTCCTTGCGGTAAATGACTTCCACCGCGCCGCGGGGCCCCAGGACGGCAATTTCGGCCGTTGGCCAGGCATAATTGATATCGCAATGAATGTGCTTGGAGTTCATCACGAGATAGGCGCCGCCGTAAGCTTTCCTCACAATGACCGTGATCCGCGGCACGGTGGCTTCGATAAAGGCGATACAGGAGTTTGGCGCCGTGCCGGATGATCCCCCCGTGTTCCTGCTCCGGACCCGGCATGAATCCGGGAACATCCACCAGGCAGATCAGCGGAATGTTGAATGCGTCGCAGAACCTGACGAACCGGGCAGCCTTGGTGGAGGCATTGCTGTCCAGAACGCCCGCCAGGACCGCGGGCTGATTGGCCACCAGGCCGATGGTTTGCCCTCCCATCCGGCCAAACCCGCAGATGATGTTCCGGGCGAAACCCGCATGAATCTCCAGAAATTCCGCGCCGTCCAGAATGCTGTAAATCAGGACATTCATGTCATAGGTCTGATTGGGATTCGGCGGAATCAGATAATCGAGGGCCGGATCCGTGCGTTCGGGCGGATCCCTCAAATCGAGAAAAGGGGCCTTCAGGCGATTGTTGGAAGGCAGAAAATTGATCAGCCTGCGAACTTCCCGAAGACAGAGAATGTCATTGGGGATCACAAAATGGGCAACGCCGCTGACGGTGCCGTGAACCTGGGCGCCTCCCAGTTCCTCCGAGCTGATATCCTGATGAATGACGGTTTTGACGACATTCGGGCCCGTAACGAACATGTTGGAGGAGTTTTCAACCATAAAGGTAAAATCGGTCATGGCCGGGCTGTAAACCGCACCGCCCGCGCACGGCCCCATGATGCAGGAAATCTGGGGGACCACGCCGCTGGCCTCGACATTTCGATGGAAAATCTCCCCGTATGCCGCCAGCGCATCCACCCCTTCCTGAATCCGGGCGCCGCCGGAGTCGTTCAGCCCGATGATGGGCGAGCCGACCCGGACCGCATGGTCCATGACCTTGCTGATTTTCTGGGAATGGGCCTCCCCCAGGGAACCCCCGATAACGGTAAAGTCCTGGCTGAAGACAAACACCTCCCGGCCGTCGATGGTTCCATGGCCCGTTACCACGCCATCTCCGGGGTAACGGCCCAAAGATCTCTCGGCGTCTCCGCCCAGAGAGCCGCCCCTTCCGGTCTTCAGAATATCAAACTCCTCAAAAGAGCCTTCATCCAGCAAAAGGTCGATGCGTTCACGGGCCGTAAGCTTTCCTCTCCGGTGCTGGGCGTCAATACGATCCTCTCCGCCGCCCTGTATCGACTCCCGGCGCATCTCCTCGAGTCTTGAAAGATTGTCATGCAAAGGCAATACCATAAATTCCTCCAGGGAATAACCGAACTCCCTTTTCAGGGCAGTGAATGAAAATATCAAACCAGTCTTGTCTAAATCAATTTCGATAAAATATCAAATTGATTTATCGGAAATCCGAAACCAGGGTAGTTTTTCGCGTCATTATTGGTTTTGCAATGCACGCCGAAAAAGGGTAATGAAATATCGGATTGCACTTTCATGCTCTTATGTGCTGAAAATCAGCATTGTAGATATAAATGAAATCAGGATAGATTCATGACACAGATACGGCTCGATAAATACCCCTCTTTTTTTTACCGGTTAAAACTCTTTCTTGCGCTGTCCCGAACGCCGCATGGCCTGATTGATATGGCAACCCCGGTTTTTGCGGCATTGATCTGGATAGGCCATATTCCGTCCTTCCCTGTTGTGTTTCTGGGTCTTTTGACCGCTTTTGCGGGCTATACCGCGGTTTATGCCTTAAATGACATCGTGGATTATCGCCAGGACCGGCAGACAGTTCAGCAGGGCGCAACCTGTCCGGCTGACGGGGATCTGGATGCCATTCTGGTGCGCCACCCCATGGCCTGCGGTTTTCTGTCATTTCGGGAAGGGCTGGCATGGACAGGTTCTGGGCGGCGGCTGCCATTATCGGCGCCTACCTGTTAAATCCGGTATGCCTGTGGATATTTGCAGCCGGATGTGCGATGGAAGCCATTTACTGTCTGCTATGGCGGGTCAGCCATTACCGCACCCTTGTCAGCGGGGCCGTCAAAACCCTGGGAGCGGTTGCCGCGATATTTGCGGTTGACCCGCATCCGTCGGCCGCATTTTTGACAGCGCTTTTTTTATGCCTTTTTTTCTGGGAAATCGGCGGCCAGAATATTCCCAATGACTGGACCGATCTGGAAACCGACAGCCGGTTTGGGGCCAAAACCGTTCCCGTCCGGCTGGGCACCCACCGGTCGAGCCTGATCATTCTGGGAAGCATTCTGCTGGCGCTGCCTTTAAATACCGCCATGTTTCAGCTTTCCCCGGTTCATTATCCGCCGATATATCTGATTGCCGCGCTGACTGCCGGCGTTTATCTATTGCTGCTGCCCGCTCTTCGGCTCTGGGTTTCCCGGTCCCGGCAGGATGCCATGATGCTGTTTAACCGGGGCAGCTATTATCCGCTGCTTCTGATGGGAATTGTACTGATCAAAGCCGTGATGAACTCATAGAATGAGATGGCAAGGTAAAATATCTCTGTTTGAAGCCTGCCCAATGATTATTTTCAGGTTTGCCTTGAACATCTATTGACAAAGTGATCATCTTACGATAGGCGGTAGTATTCCAAAACATTTAACTTCTTGTCCCCAAAACGGTCATGAATTGAAACGAATATCAGACCAGTGACGGAACCGGTTATTGCATCAAAAATGACCCATTCACTACTGCGGTAGATAATATATACTCATTATAATTGCATATGAAAGGAGGTTGATATCTCATAAGGGAAAACGGCCAATGATGCCGCCCCATAGTCAGGAGTCCGTATTTATGGAGTTATTCTATTTCTAACACCTTTTTACCATCTAACGAAGGAGGTAACATTGGGCTTAGACATTTTTAAAGAAACATACGCCGGCGGTATCAAGGAAATCACTTTGGGCAAAGGCCCCAAGGCGGTGACCGTCGGAGGAGAAACCTGCTATCCGTTCTATCAGTTTGAAGGCAAGATGGCCAACAAACCCAGAATCGCCATGGAAGTCTGGGATATCGCGCCGGAAGACTGGGCCGAAGCCGCATTGTCGCCATTTCAAGGATGTGGCCTCAGACCCTGCAGCCTGGGCAAAAAAATGCGTGGACACAGTTCGGGGCGGAAATGATCGTCCTTCAACTGAAGAGCGTCGATCCCAATACAAACAATGCCAGCCCGGAAGATGCGGCTGCAACCGTTAAAAAAGTTCTGGCGGCCATCGATGTGCCGCTGATTGTCTGGGGCTGCGCCAATGCCCAGAAAGATGAAGCGGTGTTCAAAAAATCGCCGAAGAATGCCAGGGTGCAAATCTGGTCATCGGACCGGTGGAAGATAAAAACCACAAGGGGATCGGGGCGGCCGCCATGGGTTATGGCCACACCGTTATTTCCTCTTCTCCCATCGATGTCAACCTTGCCAAGCAGATCAACATTCTCTGGAAAACCTGGGCATGCCTTCCAGCCGCATGATCATCGATCCCACCACAGGCGGCCTGGGCTATGGCCTGGAATATTCCTACTCCGTGATGGAGCGTCTCCGGATGGCCGCCATGGCCCAGGGAGATGACAAACTTCAGCTTCCCATCATCAACAATCTGGGAAACGAAGTATGGAAGTGCAAAGAAGCCAAGCTGTCGGCTGCAGACGCGCCGACCCTGGGCGATCCTGAAAAACGCGGCATCCTGATGGAAGCTGTCGGGGCGGTCACCTATCTGATGGCAGGCTCCGATATTCTCATCATGCGGCATCCCGAAGCCATCCGCATGGCCAAAGCCTTTATCGATATTCTGTCTGACGGCGGCTGCGCAACCGATGTTGCGCCGATCAAAAAACAACTGGATGATGTGAACCTGAATCTTGCCGCCCTGTCGCCGGCACCGAACCTGACGATCGAAGAAGAAAAGGCAAAGGCTCCGGCAGCTGCCAAGGCGGAAGCCCCCAAAGCCGGCCGAAAAAACCCCAGGCCGCTCCCGCCAAAGTCGAAGTCCAAGGCTGGCGCCGCAACCCGAAGCCAAACCTGCCGCAGCACCCGTAGTGGATACGGCTGCCTGGAAGCCAAAGCCAAGGCTGACGCTGAAGCAAAAGCCAAAGCCGACGCAGAAGCATCTGCCAAGGCAGCAGCCGCAGCCAAAGCCAAAGCAGAAGCCGATGCCAAGGCAAAAGCCGATGCAGAAGCCAGAGTCAAGGCAGAGGCTGAAGCCAAAGCCAAAGCCGATGCCGCTGCGCAGTCGCCAAGCGCGAAGCAGAAGAAGACGCCATCCGTCAGCTGCGTGCCAAAGAGCGTGAAGCCCGCATGGCCGAACACCAGGCTGCAAACGGTGAGGCCGTTTCCCTGACGCCGGCTGCCGTACAAAAGACGGCTGTTGAAAAAATCCTGGATCAACTGAATCGAATTCATCGCAGAGTCTGATAACAACAACGCTGTCTGGCATTTTTTCTTAATGCCAGCATTGCCAGAATACCTATAATGATGAGGAGAACCTCAAAATGGCAGAAGAGATCAAATTGAAAAAAGTTGTGGAAGCCAAAGAAGTCAAAGAACCCAAAGCCCCCAAACTGGCCGATCCGGTTGCTGCATCCATCGATCCGGCAACCCAGCAAATGATCCGCCGAGCACAGGAACTGGGCATTGAAACGGTATTTGATCGCGCCGTTACCATGAAAGCCTGTAATATCGGTATTCAGGGAACCTGCTGCAAGAACTGCGCAATGGGCCCCTGCCGTCTTCCCCTGACCAAAACCGACGGACCGGATGAGCGCAAAGGCCTTTGCGGCGCTACCGCCAATACCATTGCCGCCCGTAACTTTGCCCGCATGGTGGCGGCAGGCGCAGCCGCCCACTCGGATCATGGCCGCGCTGTTGCGGAAGTCTTCATGTCCGTCGCCAAAAAAGAAACCAACGATTACAAAATCAAGGATCCGCAGAAGCTTATCGCCATTGCCCCGCACTTTGGTGTTGCCACGACTGTTGAAGTCGACGGCAAAACCGTTGACCGGGATATTGATGAAATCGCCCTGGAAGTGGCGGAAAAAGCCCTGAACGAATGGGGGAAACCTTCCGGCGAACTGAGCTATCTGAAAAGAGCTCCTGCGCCCCTGTATGAAAGGTGGAAGAAACTTGGCGTTCTTCCCCGCAACATCGACCGGGAAATTGTTGAAATCATGCATCGTACCCACATGGGCGTGGATCAGGATTACAAAAACCTGGTCAAGCAGTGCACCCGCTGCCGCTCTGGCAGACGGCTGGGGTGGATCCATGATCGCCACCGACCTTCAGGATGTCATGTTCGGCACCCCTTATCCGCTGCATTCCGAAGCCAACCTGGGAATCATGAAAGAAGATCATGTCAACATCATCATCCACGGCCATGAACCCATTCTCTCCGAAATGATCGTTGCCGCAGCCCAGTCCAAGGAAATGATCGATTATTCCAAAACCAAAGGCGCCAAAGGCATCCAGCTCGGCGGCATCTGCTGTACGGCCAATGAGATTCTTCAGCGCCACGGCGTTCCGCCCGCAGGCACTTTCCTGCAGCAGGAACTGGCCATTGTCACCGGCGCCTGCGATGCCATGGTCGTGGATGTCCAGTGTGTTTTCCAGAACCTGGCCAATGTTGCCAAATGCTTTCACACCAAGCTGATCACCACCCATCCCATCGCCAAGATGGAACAGGACAACGTCATCCACATCGAGTTCGACGAACACCATGCCTTTGATGATGCCAAACGCATTGTCACCATGGCCATCGACAACTTTACCAATCGTCGGGCCGAAGTCATGATTCCCGCGCCAGAAAGCCACCCAGATTGCGGGCTTTGGCGTCGAATCCATCAAATACCACCTCGGCGGAACCTTCCGCGGGGATTATTATACCTTAAATGACAACATCATTAACGGACGCATCCGGGGCATTGCCGGCGTTGTCGGCTGCAACAACGCAAGGACCCGCCACAACGAATCCGTGATCATCATTATCAAAGAGCTGATCAAAAACGATGTCATCGTTCTGACCACAGGCTGCAATGCCATTGCCTGCGGCATGGAAGGGCTTCTGTCTCCGGAAACCGCGGCCGTTTTCTGCGGACCGGGTCTTGCCGAAGTCTGCGAAACCGTCGGCATTCCGCCGGTCCTGCACCTGGGTTCCTGCGTGGACAACAGCCGGATTCTTCTGGCAGCCACCGAAGTCGTCAAAGCCGGCGGTCTGGGCAAGGATCTCTGTGATCTGCCCGCAGTCGGAAGCGCGCCCGAATGGATGAGTGAAAAAGCCATCAGCATTGGCCAGTATTTTGTCGCATCCGGTGTCTATACGGTATTTGGCGTCCATCTGCCGATGAGCGGCGCACCGGTTTTCCAGGACTACATGTTCAACGAACTGGAAAAGATTTACGGCGGCATGTGGGACTGCGAAGCGATCCCATCAAACACGCCCATAAGATGATCGCCCATATCGACAAGAAGCGCAAAGCCCTTGGCATCGACAAGGCCAGGGAACGCGTGCTGATGGATATGGCGGACCGTCAGAAGCTGGAAACCGCTTAATCGGGGAAACGTGGGGGAAATGCATGCGTTTTTGCATTTTCCCATGCCATTATTTAGTTTAATCTAAATCCTCAACGAAGGAGGAATTTCTATGTCAAGATTAGTTGCATTTGCGGCCATTCAGGGCGGCTATAATATTGTCTCGAAAGTTGAAGGTAAATACAAAAAGGCTCTGGCAACCTATAATGCCGACACCAAAGTCGGTTTTCCCAACACGGCCTATTATCTGCCGGTCATTTATTCCCTTCTGGGCATGAAGGTCGAAACCCTGGAAGACATGAAAAAGCCGCTGGATTTTGCCCGCGGCCTGCTGCCCCCGCACGTCAAGGGCTCACACCACCTGCCCTATCTGGGGCCATTGCTGGATGCCGGCATGGCCGCGCTGCTGGCATTTGAAATCGAAGAGGCCCTGCGGTATCTGACGGATCCGGGGTTTTACCTGCATTCTGAAGACATCGATGAGACCACCGGCAAGATCTGGCTGGGAGCCGCCGATGACACGGTTTTCCGAAAACGCGGCGTGGAGTTTGTGGATGGTTCCGCGCCCGGTTTTGCCGCCATCGTGGGCGCGGCCCCCAGCCCCGAAATCGCCAAGATGATCGTTGAAGAATATCAGAAACGAAGCCTTTATATTTTCCTTGCCGCCAACCAGAACGGCACCACCGTTGCCGAGCAGCTCATCGAAGCCGGGGTCCAGATCGGCTGGAATACCCGTATCGTTCCCTTCGGTCCGGACATTTCATCCGCCATTTTCGCCCTGGGCTTTGCCAACCGCGCGGCCATGGCCTTCGGCGGGATCAAGCCCGGCGATTACAAGACCATGCTGATGTACAACAAAAACCGGATCTTCGCCTTTGTCAACGCCCTTGGCGATGTGAATGCGGAATGGGCCGCCGCGGCTGCCGGCTGCGTCAACTGGGGTTTCCCGACCCTGGCCGACACCGATATTCCGGAAATTCTGCCGACCGGCATCTGTACCTACGAGCATGTCGTTGCCAATGTCAAACATGAAGACATGGTTCAGAAATCCGTTGAAGTCCGGGGTCTGAAGGTTACGGTTTCCAAGATCGATATCCCCTGCGCATTCGGCCCGGCCTATGAGGGCGAGCGCGTCAGAGGCGCGGATCTGTACTGCCAGTGCGGCGGTGGCAAGACCCAGTGCACCGAACTGGTCAAAATGGCGGAGATGGGTGAAATTGAAGACGGAAAAGTCATTGTTGACGGACCGGATTTAAAGGACGTGAAAGAAGGCGGCACCTTCGCCCTTGGCATTTATGTCCAGGTCGCGGGCCGGGAATTCCAGACCGATTTTGAACCCATTCTGGAACGCCAGATCCACCATCTCATCAACTATATTCAGGGCATCATGCACATCGGACAGCGGGATATTTCCTGGGTTCGGGTCAGCAAGGCCGCAGTGGATAAAGGCTTCACCCTGAAAGACATCGGGGTTGTGCTTCATGCCAAGCTGCACCAGGATTTCGGAAAGATTCTGGACAAGATTCAGGTTACGCTTTTCACCAAGAAGGACGATGTGGACAAGCTCACCACACGTGCCCGCGCCGAATACAAGATGCGGGACGAACGCGTCGAGAAAATGACCGATGAAGCCGAGGAAATTTTTTACTCCTGCACGCTCTGCCAGTCTTTTGCACCCAACCATGTCTGCACCGTCAGCCCGGAGCGAACCGGTCTCTGCGGCGCATACAACTGGATGGACTGCAAGGCATCCTTCGAAATCAATCCCACGGGCCCCAACCAGCCCATTGAAAAAGGGGAATGTCTGGATCCCGTACTGGGACAGTTCAAGGGCGTGAACGATTTCATTCTGAAAGCCTCCCGCGGAGCCGTGACGCATTATAATTTTTACTCCATGGTTACCGATCCCATGACCACCTGCGGATGCTGCGAATGTATCGCTGCAACGCTTCCCACCTGCAACGGCGTCATGACCGTCGGCCGCGACTATGCCGGCGAGACGCCCTGCGGCATGAAGTTCACCACCCTGGCCGGCGTTATGGGCGGCGGGGCATCCTCTCCGGGATTTGTCGGCCATTCCAAATACAACATTACCCAGAGAAAATTCATCAAGGGTGATGGCGGGTTGCACCGCATGGTCTGGATGCCGAAAGCCCTGAAAGAAGAGCTGAAAGAAAGAATTGTCAAACGCGGAGAAGAGATGGGGATTCCCAATTTCTACGATATGATCGCCGACGAAACCGTGGGCATCACCGAAGAAGAAATTCTGCCCTTTCTCCAGGAAAAAGGCCATCCGGCCCTGTCCATGCCGCCGATCATCGGCGGTTGATAGGATCCGGCACCATGAACTGAAGACGGAAAAGCCGAAGGCTGTACAGCCTCAGCCTTCGGCCATCCGTTGTCGGTCATCGGTCTTAAAGCCTGCTTTTTTGTATGGTGGTTTCAAACGCCAACAACATTTCCGGACGCAAATGACCGTTTGCGTCCCTGGTGAATACAAATAAGGAGATAACAATGGCATTAACCGGTATTCAGATTTTTAAACTTCTGCCGAAAACCAACTGCAAGGAATGCGGGGTCCCCACCTGTCTGGCCTTTGCCATGAACCTGGCATCGGGCAAGGCGGAACTGGATAGCTGCCCCTATGTATCCGAAGAAGCCAGAGAAAAACTGGCTGAAGCTTCCGCTCCGCCCATTCGTCCGGTAGCCATCGGAAAAGGGGTTCGGGCAATGACTTCCGGCGGAGAAACCGTTCTTTACCGCCACGAGAAAACTTTTTTCAACAAAACCGGCCTGGCGGCACTGGTTGAATCCAGCATCCCGGCTGCCGATTTAAAGGCCAAGCTGACGGTGTGGAATGCGTTCCAGTTTGAGCGTGTCGGTCTGAATCTGCGGCCCGAGCTGGTCGCATTGAAAGACGCCAATGGCGACAAGGCCGCTTTTGCCGAAAAAGCCAAGCTGATTGCCGAAACATCGGAATTCAACCTGGTCCTGATGACCGGAGATGCCGATGTCATGAAGGCGGGTATTGAAGCCTGCAAATTCAAAAAACCCCTGATGTATGCGGCCACCGCAGCCACCGTCGATGCGTTCGGCGCGCTTGCCAAGGAAAACAATCTGCCGCTTGCGGTCAAGGCGGATTCCGTTGAAGCGCTCATTCCGCTGACCACCAAACTGACCGGAATGGGGCTGAAAGACCTGATCCTCGATTCCGGTTCCAGAGAGATGAAACAGGCCCTGGAAGATCAGGTGGTGATTCGCCGGGCCGCCCTGAAACAGGGCAATCGGGCGCTGGGTTTTCCGACCATCGCTTTCCCCTGCGAAATGGCGTCCAATCTGGATATGGAAACCCTGATCGCCGGCATGCTGATCGCCAAATATGCCGCGATCGTGGTGCTGTCCGATTTCAAGGGCGAATCCGTATTCCCGCTGCTCCTGGAACGGCTCAACATCTTCACCGATCCGCAGCGGCCCATGACCGTAACCGAAGGCATTTACGAAATCGGCAATCCGAACGAAAACTCGCCGGTTCTGGTAACCACCAATTTCGCCCTCACCTATTTTATCGTATCCGGTGAGATTGAAGGCAGCAGGGTTCCGGCGTGGCTTCTGATCAAGGATTCCGAAGGTCTGTCGGTCATGACGGCCTGGGCCGCCGGCAAGTTCTCCGGAGATGACGTCGGCATGTTCGTCAAGAAAAGCGGCATTATGGACAAGGTCAAACACAAGGAGCTGATTATTCCGGGTTATGCGGCGGCGATTGCCGGAGATGTGGAAGAAGAACTCGCCGGCTGGACCATCACGGTCGGCCCCAGAGAAGCGGCCCACATTCCGGCGTTTTTAAAAGCCAGATGATCCATTTTCCCTGAAAGGGGTAGAAAACACAGAAAGACAGGGCAGACCCGCGTCTGCCCTTGAATCTGAGTCGGGCAGACACAGGTCTTTGGAGCCCTACCCTCACCATTTTCACCCAAGGAGGTTGTATGTATCTAATTGGCGAAAGCTTGAATGTAATCAACACGAAAATTGGCCGGGCGTATAAAGAACGGGATCCCAAGCCCATTCAGGAAGAAGCCCTGTTTCAGAAGTCAAAGGGAATGGATTTTATTGACATCAATCTGGGGCCGGCCAAAAAAGACGGTCCGGATCTGATGCCCTGGGTGGTTCAGGTGGTTCAGGAAGTCGTGGACGATATTCCATTGGTCCTGGACACGTCCAACATCGACGCCATTGAAGCGGCACTGAAGGTCTGCAAGCTTCCCCCGATAATCAACTCCATCATGTGCCGTCCGGAACGATACGAGCGGATGATCCCGATCGCCGCCAAGTACAACGCGGATTTTATCGCCCTGATGTGGGGCCCCGAAGGCCTGCCCCGGGACGAAAACGAACGGGCAGCGCTTTGCGTGGAACTGCTTTATGCGGCCAATGAAGCCGGTATCCCCAATGAAAAGATCTGGGTTGACGGCATTGTCACGCCGGTCAACATTCAGCAGCCCCAGGCCATCAGCCTGATGAATTTTCAGGGCATGATTCAGGACATCGCCCCGGGCGCCAAAAGCACCTGCGGTCTGTCCAACATTTCCAATGGTCCGCCCACGCATCTGCGGCCGATTCTGAATCAGACCTATATGGTCATGCTCCAGAAATACGGCATGTATTCGGTCATCTCCGATCCGCTGGACTTCCAGCTCACCGCCATTGCCCAGGGAAAACGACAGGATATCGTGGATCTGATTTACGGCATCATGGACGGCAATCAGCCGAACATCGCCGGCCTTTCCAAGGAAATGCAGGACTACGCCAAAACCACCAATGTCATTCTCGGAAACGTCCTGTACTCCGACTCCTGGCTCGAAGTATAGGAATTTATCATATCAGCAATTTTTTCAAAGCCCCGGTTCAGCGGGGCTTTGTAGTTTATAAGGGATATTTATGCCCCGTATCGATGATTATTTTAACGCTGCAAAAATTGCAACGGAAGCACTCGCCAAGGAACCCCCGGAAAATATTTTGAGGCGGTCCGGACTCGAAGCCGACGCGGATGGGTTTCTTGTTCCTTTTCTGAACCGGGTCTACCGCATCCGCCTTCCCGGCTACGTCTTCGGCGATACGGCCCCGGAGCCAAAGGATGTCCCGATTCAGGAACAGGTTCTGATTCTCCATTATCTTCAGGCCGGCGGCCACCCGTTCCCCAACGGCAACTGGATCGCCTATCGCGAGATTCAGGGCGCTTCATTTTATTTCAGCGCCTTTGTAAAGCGCGCCATCGATCCGCTGAAGAAAACATTCGGCGCAAACATTCAAGGACTTGTCAATGCGGCCGAAAAACTCGGCGGCCAGGCCATCCCCGCCGGGGATGCCGGATTTGAGTTCCGGCTTCTTCCCCGGATTCCGGTTCAGCTCATCCTCTGGGAAGGCGATGAAGAATTCCCGGCCGAGGCCAACATCCTCTTTGACGAGACCATCGGCGATATTCTCTCCCCGGAAGATGTCGCATGGCTGGCCGGCATGCTGGTGTACCGGCTAATGGCGCTTGGAAGATAGAACTGATTTTTCGTCATCGTTTCGAATTTCGGATTTCGATATTCGGATTTTATCCGGAGGCTTTCATGAAACATGTTCCGTTGATACTCAGTGCGCTACTATGCCTGTTTCTGGCCCCAAGTACCGTCTTCTGCGACGACAAACCGATCGTCAGCAGCGCCACGCAGCAGTGCCTGGACTGCCACGGCGCGCTTCATCCCGGAATCGTGGTAGACTGGGAAAAAAGCCGCCATGCGATGACGACTCCGGAAAAAGCAATGGGTGAACCAGCCCTGAGCCGCAAGGTCTCCAGCTCCCCGGTTCCGGACGCATTCAAATCCGCCGTGGTGGGCTGCGCCGAATGCCATACCCAGCGACCCGAATCCCATGCCGATACTTTTTCGCACAATGGATTCGATGTGCATGTGGTGGTCAGCCCCGATGACTGCGCCGCCTGTCACAGCCGGGAACGGGATCAGTACGGCGGAAACATCATGGCCCATGCCTGGAAAAACCTGGCGGAAAACAAGCTGTATCAGGATCTGAAGCAGACCATTGCCGGAAATCCCGTCCGCAAATCCGGCAAGCTGGCCTTTGACCCCCCGGACGCCCATACGGATGCGGAAACCTGTTTTTACTGCCATGGCACCCGGCTGACCGTTACGGGTTTTGAGAAACGCGATACCGATGCCGGTGAACTGGAGTTTCCCGTCATCGCCGGATGGCCCAATCAGGGGGTCGGCCGCATCAATCTGGACGGCAGCAAAGGCGCCTGCACGGCCTGTCACACCCGGCACGCTTTTTCAATGGAAATTGCCAGAAAACCTTACACCTGCAAGGAATGTCATACCGGGCCGGATGTTCCCGCCTATAAAGTTTACGAAGTCAGCAAGCACGGCAATATCGCGGCATCCAGGCAGTCTTTGTGGGATTTTCAGGCCGTTCCCTGGACCGTTGGCCGCGATTTCACGGCCCCCACCTGCGCGGCCTGCCATATCAGCCTGCTGGCCAATACGGACGGAGACGTGATTGTCCAAAGGACCCATCAGATGAACGACCGGCTGTCGAACCGGATTTTCGGGCTGATCTACGCGCACAGACAGCCGAAAAACCCCGACACAACGCTGATTCGAAACAGCGCCGGGCTTGGGCTTCCGACCGATTTTGACGGTACTCCCGCCTCGCAATACCTGATAGACGATGCGGAATTTGACAACCGCCGGAAGACCCTGCAGGCCGTGTGCCTTTCCTGCCACAGCCTGTCGTGGGTAAAGGGGCACTGGCAGCGAATGGAGAATACCATTCGGACGACCAATGCCGCCACGCGAACCGCCACCGACATCATGCGGGAGATCTGGAAAAAAGGCCATGCATCGGGACTTGACCGCGGCGCCAGCCCGTTTGACGAGTCCATTGAAAAGAAATGGGGCGCGATCTGGCTGTTTGACGCCAACAACTCCCGGTTCGCATCGGCCATGGCCGGCGGCGGGGACTACGGCGTGTTCGCGGAAGGCCGTTTCCCCCTCTCGGCCCATGTGGCCGAGCTCAATGAATGGTTGATGCTTCGGGAAAAGAGGCACAAAGGGGCAAAGGCACAGAGGCACAAAGTAAAATGAAACATGGCATTGATTTGCCGAGACGTTGATCAACAGACAAGTTGCCTTTGCACCTTTGCACCTTTGTGCCTCTGCCCCTTTGTGCCTTTGTGCCTCTGTGCCTTTGCCCCTCTGTGCCTTTTTATCCCCCCCGCTGCGAATCATAAGCACCACCGCGGACAGGATGACGGCACTGCCGATGTAGCTTTGAAGGTCAAAGACCTCGCTCCACCAGACATATGCCGCAAAAGCCGCGACAACCGGTTCAAGCGTTGCGGTGATGGCGGCGCGTCCGGCCTCGAGATATTTCAGGCCGATGTAATAACACGAATTGGCGCCATACGTGCAGACAACTACAAGCAGTCCGATCGCCATCCATGCCGCCGGGCTTTTGTGCGCAAAGGTTACCCATGGCAGCAAGCCGATGATCCCGACCGGAAAAACGTATAGAAAAAGATTGTACGAACTGTATCTTCCGGAAAAATATTTGCCGAAAATATAATACAGGGAATAGCAGAATCCCGATAGCAGCCCGAAGATCAGTGCCGAAGCGCTGATCGAACTGCCGGTGGCGCCCGCATGCTTTCCCATGGAGATGGCCGAAATGCCGATGATCGTCAGCACCATGGCCAGCAATTTGGACGGGGTGACGGGTTCCTTCAGAACTATCCGCGACAAAACAATGACCCAGGCCGGCGCCGTATAGAGCAGAACGGCCGCCAGCGCCGCCCCGCCGTTTTTGACAGCCATCTGGTAGAAAAAATAAAACAGCGAAACACCGCAGATTCCAAACGCCAGGACATACGGAATATCTTTTCGATCCAGACTTACCTCATGCCGGATGACGGCATGACCGCCAAAGAGGACCCAGGCCAGCAGCGCCCGCCAGAAAGCAACCTCCATGGGCGAAATGCCCTCCTGAAACGCCAGCCTGGAAAAAGAGCCGATCATTCCCCACAACACCGCCGCGGCAACAATAAATGCATATCCCCTGAAAACCATTTGACTCCCGATCCTTTTGCGGATGAATATAATGGCTTTTGGTTTAATCCAGGTTCCGGAAAATATCAAACCCAAACTGCGACATATTCGGTTGACTCGCGGGAAAAAGCATGGCATCTAAACAAGACATGTCCATTGAATGATATTTTTTCCGTGAAAGTCTACCCATGAAACGACCGCAACAAATCACGCCCATTCCAGGCCCCAAAGCCTTAAGCTGGATTTCAAGGGATTCGAAGATGCTGTCCCCGTCCCTTCCCCGGGAATACCCGCTGGTGGCGGTAAAGGGCAGGGGGCAGTGGATCGAGGATGTTGACGGAAACGAATACCTGGACTTTACTTCGGGGATCGCCGTCTGCAACACCGGCCATTGCCACCCGGAAGTGGTTGCCGCGGCTCAGGCCCAGATGGCAGACCTCATTCACATGTGCGGTTCGGATTTCTATCACCTGCCCATGATCGAGCTGGCGGAATGCCTGGCCGCCATCACGCCGGGCGGTTTTGAAAAACGGGTCCTTCTGGCCAACTCCGGCGCCGAAGCGGTCGAGGCCGGGTTCAAGCTGGGCAGATGGCACAGCGGGCGGGACAAGGCCATCGCATTTATCGGCGCCTTTCATGGCCGGACCATGGGCGCCCTGTCGCTGAGCGCCTCAAAGGCCGTTCAGCGCAAAGGGTTTAGCTCGTTTGTTCCGGGGATCACCCATGTCCCCTATGCCAATTGCTACCGCTGCCCGTTCCGCATGACGCATCCCGCCTGCGACTTTGAATGCGTGCGCTTTATCGAAGATTACATATTCAGAACATTCATCCCGCCGGATGAAGTAGCGGTGATCGTGATCGAACCGATCCAGGGCGAAGGGGGATATGTGGTTCCGCCCCCGGATTATCATAAACGCCTCAAGGCGCTTGCGGAAAAATACGGCATTCTCTATCTGATGGATGAAATTCAGGCCGGCATGGGCAGAACCGGCAAATTTTTCGCCATCGAACATTTCGGCGTTGTTCCGGATATCATGGCGCTGGCCAAGGGCATTGCCTCGGGCATGCCCCTCAGCGCGCTGGTCACCCGCGCCGAAGTGATGGACTGGACCCGGGGCGCCCACGGGTCCACTTTTGGCGGAAACCCGGTTTCCTGCGCCGCGGCCCTGGCTTCGATCCGCGTGATCCAGTCGGGTTTGATTGAGAATGCGGCGGTTCAGGGAGACAGGCTCCGCGACGGACTCAACCGCCTGCAGCAGCATTACGAGTGCTTGGGGGATATTCGCGGCCTGGGGCTGATGCAGGCCGCGGAGCTGGTAAAGGACCGCCACACCAAGACGCCGGACAAGGCGCTGCGGGACAAACTGCTTCAGGGCTGCTTTAAAAAGGGGCTGCTGCTGCTCAGTTGCGGCGACAGCGTGATCCGCTTCTGCCCGCCGCTGATCATCTCTTCGGATGACACGGCAGTGGCCCTGGATATTTTCGAATCCGTTTTAAAAGATGCCCTTTGAGGAAACGACATTGGTAAATCCAGCCTCGCCCACAGCCATTGCTGTGGCGGATGTTCACAAGCGTTTTGGTCACCTTCAGGTGTTGAAAGGGGTTTCCCTGTCAGCCGATGAAGGGGATGTCATTGCCTTGATCGGCTCCAGCGGCTCCGGGAAAAGCACCCTGCTCCGGTGCATCAATCTTCTGGAAACGCCGGACTCCGGCAATGTGCATATTGCCGGAGAGCTGATCCGCATGAAGAAAAACCGCCGCAATGAAACCGTTCCGGAAGATCCCAAACAGGTGGACCGGATCCGCAGCCGCCTTGGAATGGTTTTTCAGCATTTCAATCTCTGGACCCACATGACCATTCTGGAAAACGTCATCGAAGCGCCGGTGCACGTGCTGAAGCGGCCCAAAAAGGACGCCGTCGAGCTTGCCATGGCGCTCTTAAAAAAAGTCGGCATCGACGAGAAGGCCGGTTATTATCCGTCCCAGCTCTCCGGCGGCCAGCAGCAGCGCGCGGCGATTGCCCGGGCCCTGGCCATGGAGCCCGCGGCCCTGCTGGTGGACGAGCCCACCTCGGCCCTTGATCCGGAACTGGTGGGAGAAGTGCTCCGCGTGATGCAGCAACTGGCCGAGGAAGGCCGCACCATGCTGATCGCTACGCATGAAATGGATTTTGCAAGGAATGTATCCAGCCGCGTAATGTTTCTTCACAACGGCTGCGTGGAGGAGGAAGGACCGCCGGATCAGCTCTTTGGCAACCCGGCATCCGAGCGGTGCAGGCAGTTTCTGGCGGGGTATCTGGACAAAACGGGGAAGGGATAGGGGATAAGGCATAAAGAAAGGCACAGAGGCACAAAGTAATATGAAACCGGTATTGATTTGTCGAGACGTTGATCAACATTCAAGTAGCAGAGTCGCCTCTGTCGCAATCCCACTCTCTTTGTGCCTTTGCCCCTTTGTGCCTTTGTATTTAACACTAACCATTAACACTGGAGGTAACACATGAAAAAATGGGGCGTCGTGGTTCTGGTTGCGGTTCTGGCGGTTTTTATGGCGGGAAATGCATCGGCGGCGGATGCGAAAAAGAAACTTCGCATCGGTACGGAGGGCGCTTATCCGCCTTTTAACCTGGTGGACAAGAGCGGGCAGGTTCAGGGATTCGATATCGATATCGCCAAGGCCCTGTGCAAGGAAATGGGCATGGAATACGAATTCAAGGTCCAGGATTGGGACGGCCTGATTCCCGGGCTTCTGGCGAAAAAATTCGACGTGATCATCGCCTCCATGTCCATTACGGATGAACGCAAACAGAAGGTCGACTTTTCCAACAAATACTATCAGACCCCGGCCCGGTTCGTGGCCAAAAAAGGCGCCGGCATCACCGTTTCCAAGGAAGGCCTGAAAGGCAAAACCGTCGGCGTGCAGCGGGCGACCATTCACGAGAATTTTGTCCGCGACATGTTCGGGGACGCCGTGTCGGTCAAGGCCTACGCCACCCAGGATGAAGCCAACATGGATCTGGTCGCCGGCCGCCTGGACCTGGTGATTGCCGATGCCACCGTGCTTCTTGGCGGATTCCTCGGCACGGATACCGGAAAAGGATTCGAGTTTGTCGGCCCCAGCTATGTGGATAAAAAATGGTTCGGAGACGGGGTCGGCATCGCGGTACGAAAGGGAGACAACGATCTTCGCCAGAAGCTGAACAAGGCCATTGACGCCATTCGGGCCAACGGTGTCTACCAGAAGATCAACGCCAAGTATTTCGACTTTGACGTCTATGGGAAATAGCGCAAAGGCAGAGGCGTCGTGTTGAACATCAAGGGCTATGGATGGCTGCTTTTGGAAGGCGTTCAACTGACGGTGATGGTCGGCGTCTTTTCGATGGCCATCGCCATTTTGCTGGGCCTTGCCGGGGCCTGGGGGAAGCTGTCCGGATCAAGGATCGCACGCGGTGCGGCCGGCGCCTATACCACCATCATTCGCGGCGTTCCGGAACTGGTGATGATCCTTCTGGTGTATTACGGCGTTCCCACGCTGATTCAGGATATCTTTGACGTCAACATCGACTTCAACCCCTTTGCAGCCGGCGTCGCCACCATCGGGTTCATTTACGGGGCATTTTCCACGGAAGTCTTCCGGGGAAGCTATCTGGCGGTGTCCAGGGGCCAGATCGAAGCGGCAAAGGCCGCGGGAATGAACCCGGTTCTGCTGTTCCGCCGGATTCTGCTGCCCCAGATGTGGCGGTTCGCACTGCCGGGACTCGGAAACGTCTGGATGGTTCTTATCAAGGCAACCGCGCTGGTTTCGGTGATCCAGCTTCCGGAGCTGATGCGAAACGCCGACATCGCCGCCCGCGCCACGCGCCTTCCCTTTACCTGTTATTTTGCGGCTTCCCTGATTTATCTGCTCCTGACCATCGCATCCATGAGCATTCAACAGCGGGCCGAAACCTGGGCGAACCGGGGGATTCGAAGGGCATAAGCACCATGGACGTATCCATCATTCAGGACAGCATTCCCCGGCTCCTCCATGGCGCCGTGACCACGGTCGAGTTGACGGCGGTCAGCGTGGCCATCGGGCTGTGCCTGGCCGTACCCTTTGCCGTGATGCGGACCCAGCGCAGCCCCCTGCTGTGGATGCCGGTGTACGGGTTCAATTTCTATTTTCGCGGCACGCCCCTTCTGGTCCAGATATTTCTGGTCTATTACGGGAGCGGGCAGTTTCAGGAATTCCTGACGCAGGCAGGCCTGTGGATGTTTTTCCGGGAAGCCTGGTTCTGTGCGGTACTGACACTGACGCTCAATACCGCGGCCTATACGTCCGAGATTCTTCGCGGCGGCATCGAGGCCATCCCCTTCGGGGAGATCGAAGCCGCCAGGGCCTGCGGCATGTCCGGGTCCCTGCTCTACCGCCGGATCACCCTTCCCAAGGCATTCCGGCTGGCCTGGCCGGCGTATACCAACGAGGTGGTCTTTCTGCTTCAGGCCACATCCCTGGTATCCATCATCACCCTCATGGACATTACCGGCGTGGCCCGGATGATCGCATCCCGCAGCTTTGCCTTTTACGAGCTGTACATCACCGCGGCCCTGCTTTACCTGATCCTGGTCTACGGTGTCCTCTTTGTTTTCCGGAAAGTGGAATATCGGCTGTTCAAAAGGTTACCGGGTAAACATCTTTCGCAGTGCCGGAATGTTGCCGTCCATGTACTTTTAAGGATTTTTAATTGAACAAAACCAACTTACGCGCCGACTGTCTCCTGCTGCTGACCGCGGTGATCTGGGGCTGCGCTTTTGTGGCCCAGCGCTCCGGAATGCGCTATGTGGGTCCGTTTACCTTTAACGGCATCCGCTTTGCGCTGGGAGGCTGTGCGCTGATTCCGCTGATCATGTACCGCAACCGCCGGTATGGCACGCAATCCGGATCAGGGCCTTCGTTTTTTTCTTTCGAATTTCTGAAAAAAGGGCTGCTGATCGGCGTCGTGCTGTTCTGCGGCGCCAGCCTTCAGCAGATCGGCATGGTTTTTACCACGGCCGGCAAAGGCGGATTCATCACCGGCCTGTATGTCATCCTGGTTCCGGTTATCGGGCTGTTTCTGGGCCAGCGCCCGGGCTGGAGCAGTTGGGCGGGTTCGATTCTGGCTACTTTTGGCATGTATCTGCTGAGCGTCACGGAAACCCTGGCCATTGCGCCCGGCGATCTCTGGGTTCTGGCCAGCGCCTTTTTCTGGGCATGCCATGTGCTGATCCTGGGATGGCTGTCCCCGAAAATGGATACCATCAAACTGGCCTGCGCCCAGTTTTTTGTCTGCGCCATCCTGAGCCTGGCAGCGGCGGCCGTTGCGGAGCCCATATCGATCTCCGGCATTCGGGACGGCATCCTGCCGATCCTGTACGGCGGCCTGATGTCCGTCGGCATCGCCTATACCCTGCAGGTGGTTGCCCAGAAAGATGCGCCGCCCGCCCATGCATCCATTATTCTGAGCCTTGAAACGGTTTTTGCCGCCGTTTCCGGCTGGATGCTCCTGGGCGAAGGGCTGTCTCTTCGCGCCATGATCGGCTGCGTGCTCATGCTGGCCGGCATGCTGCTGGTGCAGCTCTGGCCGGTGCCTACCCTCCCAAAAGAGCCGCTTTCCATATGCAGCCTCGGATGAAGCATCCCAAAGGGCCAGGGGGATTCATGCAACGGAAAGTTGAGGTGATTATTTTGGATTCTATTGATAAGCGCTTTGTTATCGGGATCGACCTGGGAACCACCAATTGCGCCGTGGCATATGCGGACCTTCTGGAAGAAAAGGATGCCCGGACCGCATCCGGCTGTTCAAAATTCCGCAGTTGACCGGCCCGGGGGAAGTTTCCCGCCTTCCGGTGCTGCCATCCTTTCTCTATCTTCCCGGCACCTACGATCTTTCCGCCGAGGCGATTCTCCTGCCCTGGCCCGTTCTCCCGGCCGGCGCGGACCGGCCCCAGGTCGTCGGCGCCTTTGCCAGGCACCATGGCGCAAAAATTCCGTCAAGACTGGTGTCTTCGGCCAAGAGCTGGCTCTGCCACCCCCATGTCGACCGCAAGGCCCGCATCCTGCCCTGGGGCTCCGGAGACGATGTCTGCCGGCATCTCCCGGTTCAGGCAACGGCCGCCTACCTGGCGCACATCAAGGCGGCCTGGAATAGCTTTCGTGGAGATGACGAAGATCAGTATCTGGAGCATCAGCCCATCATTTTGACGGTTCCTGCGTCATTTGATGAAATGGCCAGAGCTGACGGTGGAGG
>CAWJRD010000063.1:0-39674 GCA_963845015.1 uncultured delta proteobacterium | reverse complement strand
GATTTAAAATTCAATTTATGGTGTCCATGACATCGCTTTGGTTCTATCAGATATCAATAAAGGAAAAACATGGGACTGACTTTAATGGAAGGAAATGAAGCCATCGGCTGGGGAGCGATGGCTGCCGGATGCAATTTTTTTGCCGGTTATCCGATTACTCCGGCCACAACAATATACAACACCATGCTTAAACTCCTGCCACCCAAAGGGGGCGTGTGCCTTCAGGGAGAAGATGAAATCGCTTCCATCGGTTTTTGCCTGGGGGCTGCGATGTCCGGCATGAAGACCATGACAGCCACGTCTGGCCCGGGAATCAGTCTTTACAGCGAGCAGATCTCCTTTGCCATCGGCAGCGAGATCCCCATCGTCATCGTGGATGTTCAGCGTCTGGGGCCCTCCACGGGGTCCGCCACCAAAGGCGCAGACGGGGATATTCAATTCCTGCAGTGGGGCAACAGCGGCGGGCTGCCCGTGATCGTCCTGGCGCCGGTGGATGTGAAGGACTGCTATGAGCTTACCATGCAGGCCTTTAACCTGGCCGAGCAATACCGCTGCCCGGTTTTTATCGCCGCCAACAAGGAAGTCTCCATGACCCGCGAGACCATCGATCTGGATGGACTGGGTCTGCCGCAAGTGGTTGGACGGAGAACGGCTGGTGTGGATGAACCTTTTGTGCCTTTTGGCGTGAAGGACGATCAACGGGTGCCGGATTTTCTCCCCATCGGCGGAAACCGTCTGGTCCGGCAAACCTCCTCGACCCATGGAACGGATGGCTACATTACGGCCGACCCGGGCCAAATCGCAAGCATGCAGGATCGACTGGATGGCAAGCTGAAAAAATCCGTATCCGCTTTCACTTTCTACGATGAATATCAGGTCCCCGGCGCCGATACATTGGTGATTGCTTACGGGGTAACCGCGCGTGCAGCCATGGCGGCCGTGAAAAAAATACAGCAAAGCAGCGCTAAGGCATCGCTGCTGATTCTGAAAACCCTGTGGCCCGTTCCTGAAGCGCTGATTCTGGAAAAGGCCGCGCCCTACAAGCGGGTGGTCATGGCCGAGATGAATCTCGGGCAGTATGTCCGGGAGCTCCAGCGGCTGCTTCCCGGTAAGAAAATCGATTTTCTGGGGCAGATGAATGGAGAGCTGATCAAGCCCGGGCAGATTCAGGAGGTGATACTAAATGGATAGTCTTTTAAACAGCAGCCGTCCTCCCGTTTTCTGCCCCGGGTGCTCCCACGAGCAGGTGCTTCATTCGCTGGACCAGGCCCTGACAAACATGGGGCTTTCCGGAAATGAAGTTGTTATTGTCTCCGATATTGGCTGTTCCGGCCTTTTCGACACTTTTTTTAACACCCATGCGTTTCATGGGCTTCATGGTCGGGCGCTCACGTATGCCACCGGCATCAAGATGGCCCGGCCGGACCTGAAGGTGATCGTTACCATGGGAGACGGCGGTCTTGGGATCGGCGGGGCCCATGTACTCAGCACCTGCCGGCGAAACATCGATCTGACGCTTCTGGTGCTGAATAATTTCAACTACGGCATGACGGGGGGCCAGTGCTCCGCGACGACTCCCCAGGATGCTCAGGTCGGATCCGGCTTTTTGAACAGGCTGGAAAAACCCCTGGATATCTGTGAGGTTGCCGGGGCAGCGGGGGCGTGTCATGTATCCCGCGTATCCACCTATGACAAGGGGCTGGTGGACGGCCTCAAACAAGCCATCGCCTTTGACGGTTTTTCGCTAGTCGATATCTGGGGAATTTGCCCCGGCCGCTACACCCGCCGCAACAAGCTCACGCCCAAGGGCATCGAAGCGGATCTGGCGAAGCTTCCCGATTTGGGTGATTATACGCTCCGTAATGCAAGAACGGAATACGGACGGGCTTACCGGCAGGAGGCTGCAAAACTTCAACCCGCGGCAGAACCGGTTCGTATCGAAGCCACCTGCAAGTCTCCGCAGGCGGGCCGACGGGAAGTGGTCGTACTGGGAAGCGCCGGCCAGCGCATTATAACCGCCGGAGAACTGCTGTGTCTGGCAGGGGCTTCGGCGGGATGCCATGCGGCTCAGAAAAGCGATTATCCGATTACCGTCATGCGGGGGCACTCGGTCAGCGATATCATTCTTTCCGATACCGAAATCGAATATACGGGAATTGAAAACCCTTCGGTTGTCATTGCGCTGGCCCCGGAAGGGGTCAACCGCCGAAAGAAAATGCTGGCCGATCTTTCGCCGGAAGCCCTGGTCATCAAGGCATCCGGCATTGAACTGCCGTCATCTCCGGCGTCCGTCATCGAGATCGACTTCAAGGCTGATAAAATCAAGCCCCAGGACTGGGCCCTTGTTTCGCTGGCTGTTCTGGCAAAACAGAATAAGGTATTGACCCTGGATATGCTCAAGGCCGCCTTGAAGCAGCGTTTTCGGAAAGCGGAGTATGAGACGGCGGTCGCCATGGTTGAAAAGGCGACCGCCTTACCGTGAAAATGATCCCCCCCTTTGAAAGGGGGGCCAGGGGGGATTTGATTGTAATATTTGATCCCGGCCTTGATAAAGATATTGACACCGGTGCCGGTGGTGAATACAAATGCAGGATGCCGGTATTGCGGATTTCCTTTTGCGGCGATGACCGATCGGTCAAAGGTGCTTTTATGAATAATTTGCGATCATTTCAGACTTGATACAAAAGTGAGGACATAACGCGTGGACATTATCGTATTGCTTAAACAGGTGCCGTCAACCGAATCCATCATTCAGATTGCCGAAGGCGGCCGCTCCGTCAAAACCGATGATGTAAACTGGGTGATCAATCCCTATGACGAGTTTGCCGTCGAGGAGGCGCTTCGCATCCGCGAAAAACAGGGGGGAACGGTGACCCTGGTTTCTGTCGGAACCGCCAAAGCCGTGGAGGCGATCCGTACGGCGCTTGCCATGGGCGCGGACAAGGGCATTCTGGTGAATGATCCGGCCGCGGCAGCCTGTGACGGGCTGGGAATCGCCAGGATTCTGTCAGCGGTGATTCAGGCGCTTCCATTCGATTTGATCATTGCCGGCCAGCGGGCCGTCGATGATGAGAATTTCCTGGTCGGCGCGGCGGTCGCCGAATTTCTCAATATTCCTTTTATGTCGCTGGTGATCAAGCAGGAAATATCTGAGGGAAAAATTGCGTGCCACCGGACCATCGAAGGGGGAACGGCGCTTGTCGAGTCCCCGCTGCCCGCCCTTTTTACGACCCAGCGCGGGCTTAACGAACCCCGTTATGCATCGCTCCCCGGTGTGATGAAAGCCAAAAAGAAACCGCTCGAAACCAAAACACTGGCGGATCTGGGGATGGAAGTCCCGGCACCCCTGCTGCGGGTGGTGGCGATGAAACTGCCGGAAAAGCGAAAAGCCGCAAAAATCATCGATGCGGCTACGCCTCAGGCAAAAGCCGCAGAACTGCTCAGAATCCTGCATGAAGAAGCCAAGGCGATATAGTAGGACTATGCAACTATGGACACCGCCACTCACCAGATTTGAGGGTGGTTATGACCGGACGGTCCAAGAGCTGCTCTGCCAATTATTGTTATGACTATGCGGATCATGCCATGCATATGAGTGAGCGGAGAAGGGACTGGCCCGTCAATTCGGTGGGGCGAATCGTTCGTTGCCGCCGGCTCCACCCACCACTCCGGAAGTCAAGAAGGTGGATATCCTGACCACAGAGTATGCCGAACTGATTACCGCACCTAACACGATGTGGGAGAAACTGCTCGTGGGAGGCGTTGATCCGCAGACGGGCGAGAGCGAGAACGCGGTCTACGGCTTCAAGGGCGATAAGACTGCGACCTTTGATACGGTCAGGATCTTCATCGGAGAAACCACCCATAGTAACATTAAGACAGTGGAGCTATTGGTCTCGGCCGACTCCCCCACGGGTCCGTTCACATCGGCGGGCAAGGTCGAAACTCAGAATATCCGAATGGCAAAGACGGGCGGCTGGCAAGAGTTCAAGTTCACACCGGTCACGGCCAAATATCTCAAATGCAAAATGACCGCGCATGACTCCTCTTGGGTGCGGATCTCCAAGGTTGGCGACGCCGGCAAAAGCCTCCAGATCCTGGGACAGGTGAACCCCTATCCGGCCTCAGTCGCGATTGCAAAATCACGGCCCTTGACTTCGGTTCGTCATGAATCATGGAGTGCTGGAACGAGAGAGAACCTGTCGAAGCGATTAGAACCACGATTCTCCAAGTCCACGGAATTTGCGCGGGGCATCCAGATCGGAGACTTGTACCTGATAACCTTATGAAAGGAATCGCCCGCTATGGTTAGGTCATAACCCGGCAAATACAGTGGACGCACAACCACGTGTGTCGGCATTCGCTGGAAGGCCGTTCTCGTTCAACTGATTTGTATCGTTATGCCCGCGAATATTTGAGGAGACAGTACAAAAGATGGATATTAAGCAACTCCTTCACAAGTCGGAGTTTCCAAGGTCGAGCCGTTACGAACGAGCCTGGATGATAGAAAACCAGATGGGTCCGAACGCAATATGGCTTGCAGAATGGCTCTCGCAAGTATTACCTCTGAGGGCTGGAATGCGGGTGCTTGATCTGGGCTGTGGACGAGCCATGACAAGTATTTTTCTGGCTAAAGAGTTTGGAGTGCAGGTATGGGCAACTGATCTGTGGATAACACCGGATCATAACTGGAAGAGAGCTCTTGAGGCTGAAGTTTCACATTTAGTCTTTCCCTTACGTTCGGAGGCTCACTCATTGCCATTTCCAGAAGGGTTTTTCGATGCGGTTGTCTCCATTGATGCCTACCAGTACTTCGGTACAGATGTACTTTATCTCGGATATTTGAGCAGATTTGTCCGTCCTGGAGGCATATTGGGTGCTGTTATGCCGGCACTGATGCAACCAATTGATGACATAATTCCAGAACATCTTCTCAGACCTCAGACAAATGGGAAAGTGTTCTGGGAGGATGGATGCTGGAGCTTCAGGACTGCAGACTGGTGGCAGGATTTATGGCGTCGCAACTGCAGTGTCTCAGATGTTCAGATCGATACCTTACCGGAGGGCTGGCGTCATTGGCTGGATTTTGAGAAGGCACTTGAGATTTCCGGAAAAGGCGTTTTTCCATCCGATGCTGAAGCCCTGGAATCGGATCAAGGCCGCTACATCGGCTTCATCCGTGCTATTGGCAAACGAACTGAGGCAAATACAATGAATCTCTATGATCCTGCCATAGGTGCTCGAGTTGGGGTTGACGGGTAGGACTTTTCTTGGGTGAAAGGCCAAAGGACTTCACACTGTTACAGGTCGGGAAAGTGGTGTATGGCATAACGAAAGCATCAACCGGACGGCGCTGCCACGTGGTTCCATCATACTCGGTGCTGCAAATTATAGAATCTGTGCCAGTTTGGCGTCGCCGGTTATGCTCGGTGTTCTACCCAGCAAGCGATGAGGCAGGTAGGGCATTAAAGAGCAAATAAGAGGCAATGCATAATCCCAAGCGAATAGAAGACGCACCGACCTTATTCAGAGTCACGCCGGTCCGCCGTTCATCAGTATGTTTGCTTTTTTTAATTACGTGAGTTGAAAATGAATCGTTCTGAAATATTAGACAGATTGTATGATTATAAAAAGAAAAATCATGAGAGATACCGGTTTACAAGAATCGGAATATTCGGTTCCGTTGCAAAAGGAATTTCGGATGAAAAAAGTGATATTGATATTGTTGTAGAGCAGAGAGAACCTGACTTGTTTCTTTTGGGCTGTATCAAGACAGATTTGGAAGAAGAGTTCGGGAAAAAGGTGGATATTGTCCGTTTCCGTAAAGAAATGAACTCTTTCCTTAAAAACAGAATCGAACGGGAAGCTGTTTATGTATGATAAAGAACTTGTTCGTGAAATTCTGACTCAGATATTGAAATCGGCTGATACCATTCTGTGTCGTTTTCAGCCTGTTATAGAGGTTAAAGATTTCACGGATTCCCTAGCAGGAATGGAAAAGCTGGATTCGATATGTATGCAACTGATTGCTATGGGTGAGAGCCTGAAAAATATTGATAAAATCACAGACAGTTCACTTCTTTCCGAATATCCTGAAGTCAACTGGAAAGGAGCAAAAGCAATGAGAGATATAATCGGTCATCACTATTTTGAGATTGATGCAGAAGTAATTTTTGATGTCTGCAAAAATAAACTTGAAACGCTTCGTGATGCAGTAATTAAAATGATGGCTGACATAGAACAAAGCTAAACTGCAGGGCGGACGGCGGGATAGGCTCGCTGCTGCTCACCCTTGTTGTTACGGTTGAAACACACTTCAGCCTGAACCATGAATTCTAACAGCATACAGGTTAAGGGAGCATCGTCCCTTGCCTAATTCAAGGAGATAATCATGTCGCAAGATTTACTTGTCGTTGCGGAATATGTGAACGGCGTTTTCCGGAAAGTGTCCTTTGAAGCCCTGAGCCAGGGCAGAAGAATGGCCGATACCCTGGGGGGGACGCTGCTTGCCGTTGTACTGGGAGACGGCGTGCAGGATGCGGCCAAGCAATTGGCGGCTTATGGCGCGGACAGAATCCTGATTGCAGAACATTCAGACCTGAAAGATTATCTGACGGAAACATACACCCACGTGACGGCGGAAATCATCCGAAAAGAAGCCCCGGCCTTTGTTTTGATGGGTGCGACCACGCAGGGCAAGGACCTGGCCGCCGCACTATCGGCCCGGCTCGGCGCGCCGCTGGCAACCGATTGCATATCCCTCCGGTTTGAAAACCAGCGCCTGACGATTACCCGGCCCATGTACGGCGGCAAGGTCCTGGCGGATGTCGTGATCGAAACCAGCCCCGGCATCATCACCCTTCGGCCCAATGCCTTTGCATCGGCCACCGCATCCGGCGCCGGACAGATAGAGTCCTGGCCGGTTCTCCTGGATAAGCCAAGGACATCCTGCCTGGGACGGCAGATGGAGTCCGCGGGCAGGATCGAATTGACCGAAGCCGACGTTGTGATCTCCGGCGGCAGGGGAATGGGCGGAAATGATTTTTCGATCCTGGAAACGCTGGCCGCCGTAATGGGGGGCGCAGTCGGCGCATCCCGGTCGGCGGTGGATGAAGGATGGCGGCCCGTGTCGGATCAGGTCGGCCAGACCGGAAAGGTCGTTTCCCCCAATGTCTATATTGCCTGCGGCATATCCGGCGCGATTCAGCACTTTGCGGGCATGCAGACTTCAAAGGTCATCGTGGCCATCAACAAGGACCCGGAAGCCCCGATCTTTTCCAAGGCCGACTACGGCATTGTCGGAAATCTCTTTGAAATCGTGCCGATGATCACGGAAGAAGTCAAAAAACTCAAAGGCAACTGATCCGGCAGAACGGCCGAATAACATTGTCGATAAGGTTTCATGAAAGAGGATCGTGGATGAACACAGAACATGAATCAATGGAAGTGGATGTCCTTTTTGTCGGCGCTGGTCCTGCCTGCCTTGCCGGTGCGATTCGACTGATGCAGCTTGCCGGGGAAAAGGGATTACGCCTTGAGGTCGCCGTCATTGAAAAAGGCGCCGAGATCGGCGCCCACAGCCTGAGCGGCGCCATCTTGAAACCGATAGCGCTCAAAGAACTCATTCCGGATTATCTGGATCAGGGTTGCCCCATTGAAACAACCGTCAGAGACGATGAAATCTACTTTCTGTCAACAGACAAGGCCTATCGCATTCCGTTTGTCCCCAGCTATCTGGAAAACCAGGGATATTATATCATCAGCCTTTCCCGGTACTGCCGGTGGCTTGCGGAGATTGCGGAAGGTCTCGGGGTCAATATTCTGCCGGGATTTGCCGGGAAAGAAGTGCTTTACGGTGCCGACAACGCATCCATTGTCGGGGTCCGAACCGGGGACAAGGGTATCGGCAAAGACGGCCTGCCCAGAAGCAATTATGAACCCGGGGTTGACATTCTGGCCAGGGTCACGGTGTTTGGAGAAGGGGCGCGCGGCAGCCTGATGAAGGAAATTACCGCCAGGCTGGGAATCTCAGGGACAATGCCAGATGTGTTTGAAACCGGCATCCGGGAAATCATCGAACTGCCTGAAAAGAATTATTTTACTTCAAGCTACGGCAATGATCTGCATTTCCTGGGCTATCCCCTGGGGATGAACACACCGGGCGGCGGATTTATCTATGAAATGAAGGACAAGCACATTGCCATCGGCTATCTGACCGCCCTGTCCTATGCAGATCCGCTTCTGGATCCGTATGACGCATTCATCCGCTTTAAGCTGCATCCGTTTGTATCGGACATTATTGAGGGCGGAAAAGTCATTGAACAGGGGGCAAGAACCGTGTCGGTCGGCGGTTACCATACCATGCCGAAACTTTGCCTCAATGGCGGCCTGTTTGTCGGGGCATCGGCCGCCATGCACAATGCTCCGGCTTTAAAGGGCATTCATACCGCCATGAAATCCGGCATGCTGGCGGCTGAAGCCATTGCGCATGCCGCTGAAAAAGGGGATTTTTCGGTTGGAGCATTGAGCCGTTATTGCGAACTTTTTGAAAAAAGCTGGTTGCGGGAAGAGTTGCTGGAGGGCAGAAATTTTTCCGCGGCCCTGAGCAAAAAAGCACCGGTTAAATTTTTCCATCTGGCCGCGCAATATCTGAATGATGGACTGGGATTCCGGGACAGGCTCCCGCTTGAGGAGGACTGCAAAACATTGAAGCCGGTAAAGTCCGGGGCAGTGTCGTTGTCGATCGATGCGAAGTCTTTTGACGGGGTCCTGATCGTGGACAAACTCACCGGTGTCTATCTGTCCAAAACCCTGCACCGGGAGGATCAGCCCTCTCATCTCGTGGTTCATGATCCGGAGCTTTGCGTGACGAGATGTTATGAAACGTATCAAAGTCCCTGTACCCGGTTCTGCCCGGGGAACGTTTATGAAATCCGGGTGGATGAAAAAACGGGCCGGAAAGAGCTGAAGCTGAGCCCATCGAACTGCCTTCACTGCAAGACCTGTGATATCAAGGACCCATACCGGAACATCAACTGGACCTGCCCCGAAGGCGGGGATGGGCCCGGATACCGGCGGGGATAAGCGGGTTTTGTTCATTATCAGAAAATAACTCTTATCGTAGCACCAACAGGCAATCAAACCCATGATACAAGATCCCATTTCCCTGGCTTTTTCCGCGCCGTTCTGTCTCGATCCGACCCGCATCCGATTTGACGACATGGTATCTTTTATTGTGGGTGTGTTGATGGCCGTAACGGTCCATGCGGAGGCCCAGGCTTTTGCCGCAACTTTTCTGGGAGATGCTCAGACAGATAATTCCAGGCGCTTTCATTTCAACCCACTGCTGCATCTGGATATTTCAGGAGTCATCTGTTTTCTGGCAGCCGGGTTTGGATGGCCCAGGCCGATTCTGATGAGGACAGAGCAGTTTTCCAGGCCCCGCCTCTATACGCTGCTGGCTTGCCTTGCCGGCCCGCTTGCCAATTTTTTTATGGCCAGCATTGCCGGAAGTGTTATCTGGCTGTTTAAACATTATGGCGTGGAAGACCGGGTTTTCGGCATGGTGATGGCCGTGAACCTGACCATGGCGGTCTATCATCTCCTGCCGATTCCCCCGCTGGCTGGCTCCGCCATACTGCCCGCCCTGTTTCCGGCGCTGCTGAAGGCGTGGCCTTCGCGAATCGGATGCCGGATCGGATCGGCTGTTTTGATTCTGTATTTTGGATTTGAACGGGTCAGCGGCCGCCACTATATCGGCGACATCCTGTCCCGGTTGGCCGGCAGACTTCACCAGATATTCATATCCTGACAGGCTTATAACATCCTGTCTTTGATCAACAGCGTTGAAGGATCCAGGTAAAGATTCGACTGCCCGGCAGCCGGATTGCCGCCTTTCAGCGCTTTTACCAGAACTTCCTTTCCCTCGGGCTGAAGCTGTATGGCCACATTGAAGAGTTCGGATATGCCGTCAATCTGGATCGGCAGACCATCCGATCCGGATTCCTCGTGGTGGTGAGTCCGAACCGCCAGCCACACCGGAAGGCGATAATCGGTTGCCAGTGTTTTCAGGTCCGTCAGGATCTGATTTACGGGTTTATCGAACGGCAGGCCGTCCAGAATGATCATCTGGGGGAAAAAAATGCCCTGGGCCGTTAAATCGGTCAGCCGCTCCTTGAGCCTGGGAACGCTGAATCCATCGACCTGAAACGTCATGATGAACCGGTGCACCAGAATGGTTTCCCAGAGTTCATTCATTTCGTGCATTTCATAGGATTTGGTGATATTTCGAAACACTTCTTCATACCACAGGGATACTTTATGCACCGGCTCATTCAGGCTGATGTGCAGGACGTTTTTATCCCTGAGCAGGGCATTCAGAGCGATCTGCACCATCAGCGCGGTTTTTCCGACGCCGGCGCAGGCCAGCACGGCGCCAAAACCGCCGGCCGGCAGGATGTCATCGGTTTCATGATCCAGAAGTCTCAGGGGATTTCTCAGAATAAGATCCTTTCTCAGCATGGCAACATTCCTTTCCTTAAGATAAATGACTTTGGCGGAACGGGGGTTGAAAACCGCATTCCGCCGGGGATCTGAAGCACCCCTTCGCTTATGCGACATGTTTTTTGGTTTCGGATGCCTTTTTGATCAGCTCTTCAGAAACTGACTGAGGGACCTGCTTATAGGTTGAAAACTCCATCGTAAACTGGGCCTTGCCCTGGGTGGAGGATCTTAACACCGTTGAAAATCCAAACATTTCCGCAAGCGGCACCTGCGCTTCGATCGAACACATCACGCCTTCATCCTGAGCCCCGACGATCATTCCCCGGCGCTGGTTCAACAGCCCCATCGCCGAGCCCTGAAATTCGGTCGGCGTTTCGACCACCACTTTCATGATCGGCTCGTGAATCACGGCCTTGGCCTTGGCATAGCCTTCCAGAAAAGCGCCTCTGGCAGCCGACTGAAACGCCATGTCGGACGAATCCACGGCATGGGATGCGCCGTCGTTGATAACGACTTTAACCCCTGTCACCGGATAGCCCAGCTTGGGGCCTTTGGGAAGGCAGAGCCGGAATCCTTTTTCACATGCCGCGATATACTGGGTGGGGATGGAACCGCCGCGGACTTCATCTTCAAACACGAAAGTGCTCTTCAACAGGTTCCATATATCCGGCCACCCGGCCATATTGTCCGGACCCGCCGGTCTGCTTTTTATGCGTGTAGTTGAACTCCGCCCTGCGGGTAATGGTTTCCCGATACGCCACCTGCGGCATGCCGGTGCTGACTTCGGCCTGATATTCCCGTTTCATGCGCTCGACATAGACTTCCAGGTGAAGCTCTCCCATGCCTTCGATGACCGTTTCATTGGTTTCGTCGTTGTAGTGGGATTTGAATGTGGGGTCTTCCTTGGTAAACCGGTTCAGGGCCTTGGACATGTTGATCTGGGATTTGTTGTCTTTGGGCACGATGGCAAGGGAGATGACCGGAGCGGGCACAAACATGGAGGTCAGGGTCAGGCTGAGGCCCGGGGCGACAAACGTGTCGCCGGATGCGCAGTCGATGCCGAACAAGGCGCCGATGTGTCCGGCGGGGATGGCTTCAATATCCTCCATCTGGTCCGCATGCATCCGCGCGACCCGCCCGACTTTCACTTTGCGGCCGTTTCGGACATTGACAATGGTGGAGCCTTTGGCAATCACTCCCTGATACACCCGGATATAGGTGAGCTGGCCGTACTGCCCGTCTTCCAGTTTGAAGGCAAAGGCGACGACCGGTTTTTCCGGATCTGTCGTAAGGGGGACGACAGCCTCGTTGTTGTCCATATCCAGGGCGTCATTCTCCACATCCGACGGGCAGGGAAGCAGCCGCGTCACCCCGTCCAGAAGGGGCTGAATCCCTTTGTTTCTGTAGGCCGATCCCATAAAGACCGGCGTGACCTTTCGTTCCAGGGTGGCTTTCCGCAGAGCGGTCAAGATAAGATCCGAGGGGATTTCGCGCTCTTCCAGGATGGCCTCGGTCAGCTCATCGGAAACCACGGAGACCGCATCCAGCATCTGTTCGCGGTATTCTTTGGCTTCATTCACCAAATGGGCGGGAATTTCCTCGGTCCGGATGATCTCTCCGTTATCTCCGTCAAAATAAAGGGCTTTCATGGCAACCAGGTCCACCAGCCCCTTCAGGTCGGCTTCAAGTCCGATGGGAAGCTGGACCGCAACCGGATTGTGTCCCAGTTTCTCCCGCAGTTGCTGAATCACCCGCGTGGGGTTTGCGCCGCTGCGGTCGCATTTGTTGATGAAGGCGGCGCAGGGAACCTTGTAGCGCTTCATCTGCTGATCCACCGTAATGGACTGGGACTGAACCCCGCCAACCGCACACAGCACCAGAATGGCGCCATCCAGAACGCGCAGGGACCGTTCCACCTCTATGGTGAAATCCACGTGCCCCGGCGTGTCGATGATATTGATCTGGTGGTTTTGCCACTCGCAGAATGTTGCGGCAGAGGCAATGGTAATGCCGCGCTCTCTTTCCAGCTCCATTGAATCCATGGTTGCCCCGACCCCGTCTTTTCCCTTGACGTCATGGATGGTATGGATTCGTTTGGTGTAGTAAAGGATTCTTTCGGTCAGTGTGGTTTTGCCGGAATCAATGTGAGCGCTGATGCCGATGTTTCTGACTTTTTGGATATTTCTTTCCATGGAGTTATTCCTTAATAAAAAAAGACACGGGGTATGAAAAAAAAACCCTCATTTGGAAAAGGCATCCAGATGGGGGTTTGAATACTTTTTATATTGAATCAAAATAGAATAAACTAATAATAATACATTGTCAATAAAAAAAGATCTGATTTTAATTTGGGAAGACAGCAGGGATGGACAGTTTTTCTTACATCCCCGACCGATATCGCGCCCGAAAGCTTTTTCGAAAGTCTATAGCTCAATCGTGATATTATAGAGCTGATCCGCCCGTTGGAGAATAATCACGACTGAAGCTTTCAGGCGATATTTGACAATGGCCTTGTTAAAATCTTCCACGGAGCTGATTTCGATATCGTCCAGTTGGTGAATGATATCGCCGGGTTTAACGCCGATTCGGGCAAGATGGGAGGTGGGGGAAATCTCGGAGATGACCACCCCGCCGGAGGAAGCCGGCTGCCGGCCTGGCCGTTTTTTAGCAGCAGGTTTTGCAACCCGGATTCCCAGCAGTTTCAGGGCAAGGGCCGGTGCTCTTTCTTCGGGGAATATCTCTGATTTTAAGGACAGGGTCAGGGACCTGCCATTTCTCCATATTTCAATGATGGCTGAATCCCCTGCGGGAATGGCGTTTATAGCCGTTTTGTAGTCATCGGCAGAAGTCAGGGGTCGATTTGCAATTGAAAGCAGAATGTCTCCCGCCTGAATTCCGGCAATCGAAGCCGGGCTGGAAGGTTCGACTTCCTTGACCACAACCCCTTTTCGATTCACCTTATCCGGTTCCGGAAGGTTCAAGTACTGGGACAACGTGGCATCCAGGTCCTGAACCGTCAGTCCGACCCATGGCTGAATCACCTCGCCATGCCGGATCAAATCCGTAATGATTCTTCTGGCTTTACTGATCGGAATGGCGAAACCGATCCCCTGGGCCTTGGCATAAATGGCGGTATTGATGCCGACCAGTTCGCCATTGATGTTCAGCAGCGGGCCGCCACTGTTTCCCGGATTGATGGAGGCGTCAATCTGGATGAAATCATGAAAGACCCGGTCTTCGGTTCGAAAGCTTCGATTCAGCGCGCTGATCACACCGGTGGTAACGGTATTGGAGAATCCGAAGGGATTGCCGATGGCGATGACGGTTTCACCGATCATCAGATCGTCGCTGTTTCCCATTTCAATGGCCGGAATGGACTCCTGGGGGGTAATCCTGAGAACAGCCAGATCAGAGTCCGGGTCGGCTCCGACGATTTGGGCCTGATATTCGCGCTCATCTTTAAAAATGACTTTAACCATGCCGGCGTTTGCTATCACATGAGCATTGGTCAGAACATATCCCCGATTGCCGTCGATGATGACGCCGGAGCCCAGGCTGGTTCTTTTGTAATTGGGTCCGTATCCGGGATCAAAAAAATCCCTGAAAAAATTGTCGAAAAACGGGTTGTTTCCATAATGCGAAAAAGGATTGGTCTGCTGCCGAACCTGCTGTTCAGAGCTGATATTGACCACGGCAGGGCTGACTTTGCGGACAGCCTTCACCACAGGGGTTTCCCGGGAAAAATCATCCGCAGCTCCAAGGAGTGACGCGAAAAATACCACCGTCAGGAGAACGACAACTGCCAAATTTTTCAGGGTTGTCATTTGCATGGGAATCATCTATCTTCCATCTTCTGAAGTCCATTTTGGATTATCACACAACCAACCTTCGTGGTTATTGGAAAACATATTATCATGACCCATCCGTGTATTCAAGACATCTTGCCGCTGGTTGAGATGCCGAGTCAGTATGTCGGTTCGGAAGTCAACGCCATCAAAAAAGACCCGAAAACAGTAGATCTTTCCATTGCCCTGGCGTTTCCGGATTTATATGCCATCGGCACATCTCATTTCGGGCTTCAAATTCTTTATCAGTTGCTGAACCGTGAGAAAACCATCGCAGCGGAAAGGGTGTATGCGCCGGATACGGACATGGAACTCCGGCTGCGAAGCGCCGGCCTGCCACTGACATCGCTGGAATCCGCTAGGCCGCTGGCGCAGTTTGATATCCTTGGGTTCAGTCTGCTCTACGAGCTGAATTATACCAGCATCCTGACCATTCTGGATCTGGCCGGTATTCCGTTCTTTGCCAGGGACAGGGATCTGTCATTTCCGCTGGTTATTGCCGGGGGCCCTTGCACATGCAATCCCGAGCCTGTGGCCGATTTTTTTGATGCCATGGTTATTGGCGACGGCGAAACCGTCATCCTTGAAATGGCCGATTGCTGGAAAGCGTGGAAACAGGGCGGCGGAAACGAAAAAACCCAGCTTTTGAAATCCTGGCGGGATATCGAAGGGGTGTATGTTCCGTCTTTTTTTGAGTCGGCATACACCGCTGAAGGATTTCAGACCCTCACTCCCCGATATCCGGACTATCCGCAGGTGCTGCGGGCAATAATCCCCAGTCTGAACGATGCGCCTTTTCCGGAAAAGCCGGTAGTTCCTTATGGCCGGCCGGTTCACGACCGTCTGCGCCTGGAAGTCTCCAGGGGCTGCACGCGGGGATGCCGGTTCTGTCAGGCAGGCATGATCTACAGGCCGGTTCGGGAGCGTTCGGTCCAGACCCTGATGCGGCAGGCGGAAAATGCGCTTGCCGCAACCGGTTATGACGAGCTCTCGCTCCTGTCGCTCAGCACCAGCGATTATGGATGCATGCCGGAGCTGATGGCCCGCCTGATTGCCAAATGCGCGCCGGAACACATTGCCGTATCGCTGCCCTCATTTCGTGCCGGGACTCTGACACCGGAGCTGATGACGCAGATCAGGCAGGTCCGGAAAACCGGCTTTACCATTGCACCCGAAGCCGGGAGTCAGCGGCTGCGGAATGTGATCAATAAAAACATCACCCAGGAGGACATTGTCTCAACGGTTCGGGATGCCTTTTCACTGGGGTGGCAGGTCATCAAGCTGTATTTCATGATCGGGCTTCCCACGGAAACCGATGATGATCTGAGCGCCATGGTGGATCTTGTGCTCGATCTTCGCAAGCTGAAACTTCACAAAACCAGGGGAATGAAAGGCCACAAGAATCAAATCAATGTCAGCGTGAACACTTTTATCCCCAAGCCCCATACCCCGTTTCAGTGGGCGCCGCAAATCACTGTTGAAGAATCCCAGAAAAAAATTCACTGGCTGAAAGAAAAGCTGAACTATCCGGATGTCCAGTTCAAATGGCAACATCCTCGGGTCGGCCTTCTGGAGGGGTTGTGGGCAAGAGGAGACCGAAGGCTGGCCAATCTTCTGGTTACAGCATACCGCAATGGCTGCCGCCTTGACGGGTGGAGTGATCATTTTGACGCTTCAAAATGGGAAAAATCACTTGAAGAAACGGGCACAGACATTGCTTTTTACACGACACGGGCACGGGAACTTTCAGAGCCGCTTCCCTGGGATCATATCCACGCGCGGGTCACAAAGCCTTTTTTGATTTCCGAATGGGAAAAAGCGATGCAGCAGAAATCCACCCTGGATTGCCGGTCTGGAGATTGCCAGTCCTGCGGGGTCTGCGATTTTCAGATCATTGAACCCAGAGTGTTTGCTGCATCCGAAAGCCATGGCTCTGAAACACAAGTCGATTCAGCCGTTCCCGTGCTTCCCGATGTGTTCCGCTACGGCATTTCTTATTCCAAAACCGGGCCGGCGCGGGTCTTTGGGCATCTGGAGCTGGCCAATATCATGTTTCGCGCCTTCCGCAGGGCGAAAATTCCGGTTGCGTTTTCCGCCGGATTCCATCCCAAACCCAAAATATCCTTTGATGACCCCCTGCCGGTAGGCATGGAAAGCCTTCATGAAAACTGTGTTGTGACTGCAAGACCGGTATTTTCAACCCGCGAGATGATGGACAGGCTCAATCACGCGCTTCCCGAAGGTTTGACCGTTACCCGATGGGAAATCGCCTCTTCAAAAAAAGAGATGGTAGCCTGCCGGAGCATCCGCTACAAGATTCAACTGAAAACAGGGGGTCTTGAAAAAAGCCCACTCGAAGCATTTCTGGCAAGTGAAGCATTTGTAAAAAATCGTGTCAATAGAAAAGGGACGATGGCTCTGGTGAATTATAAAGAGCATGTCGAACACCTGGAAATAGACGGAGATGATTGCCTGGTCCTGACGATTCGTTCCGGGCAGCAGCAGACATTGCGGCCGTCAGAGATTCTGGCTGCTGTTTTTGATCTTCCGGAAGACGCCATCAAAATGGCCCGCATTGTCAAGCTGGCACCGTACTGATGGTCGCAGACAATTGAAGACCGAAGGCTTCGTATCTGCTCAGGTCTTCAGCCTTTTTTATGTAGTGTCTGAACGGAAACCCTTTATGCCTGAATTGACTTTCCGTTCAGGCACTACCTATACCAGGTGAATAAGCTCCTGGCGCAGATCCGTGCCCGTAATATAAAGTTTCATGAGCGAAGGCGGCAAGTTGCGGCGGGGATGGGTTGCACTGCCGGGGTTCAGATATCTGACCCCGTTTTGCAGTTCATCGGAAGGCTGGTGGGTATGGCCGTGAACAACTGCATGCATTCCCGCCGCAGAAGGGTCTATATCCAGCCTGCTGATGTCGTGCAGCACATACAGAAGACACCGACCAATTTCAATGGCCTCGGTTTCGCAAAGGTGTGACGCCCAGTCGCCCCTGTCCATGTTCCCCTGAACCGCTACAACCGGCGCGATACGGTTCAATTCGTTCAGAACCGCCGGTGTGTCGATATCACCGGCATGGATGATCAGATCAACGCCCATTAAAATTTTTAAGGCTTCCGGAATCAGTACGCCATGTGTATCTGAAATCACGCCTGCTGTCAGGCTGTCCGAACTTTTTTTACTGTCTTTGACCAGAATCCGTTTCATTGATTCCGCCATATATTCTCCATGGGTTGAACGTTTCAATTGGTATCGGTGGTGTTGCCAACTAAGCTTGACATGCCAGTATCATGGTTGATGCGTAATTTGCAACGCTGTAAATTTCCAAAATTAATAGTAACTATGCTAATATGGTTTCAGAAAGCCGAGTTGAAAATAAATTTACTGAAGATCCAGCCTGTTAAAGAATCACTGTCCCAGACCTGAGCATTTTTGGAGTCTCGCTGTTTGGCGTTACTGTCTGCCGCCATTCAATGAAACATTTGACCGCTACGTCACACATTGTTATGAAGAAAACTTGACAGAGCAAAGGTGTTTTGTCAAAAAAGCGTTTCGATTTTTGCATTTTTTGTCGATGAATCTCTTCTCGTCAGACTGATGGGAAAAAATCGGATCAGACTGGCTGCATTATTTCTCAAACTGTCAAACAACCTCGCACTTTTAGCCGGATTTTAGGGATTGATTTTAAATAATGAAGTTTGATGGTTTTGCAACAGGCCGTGTGGAAGGCTTTTGATGGCACGTAAATTGCTCTATAATAAATCGTCGGTGAACACAATTGGTGTTGGATTCATTGCCCGGTAATATCTGCTTATGGCGAACGACCGTAAAAAAATGCCGTATCAACTCAAGCCGCTTGTTGTTCCCTTCCGACGAAATCTTTGGCTGGTAATCGTATCCATTTTGATCGTGTGTTTTGGTGCAAAGAACGCCTTATCGCTTATGGACTCCATCATAAATCCCTGTGAATCGGGAACTTATATTACCATCGATTCCCTTTTCGCTTATTGCGGGCTTCCGGGTATCTGCGGAAAAAAGCTGGCGTGTGAGGGCCAGACAGCCCTGATTCTAGGGTATATTGATTACGTAAATGTTTTTGATAAAACGGCCTACCCCATGTTGCCATACCAGAAGTTTCTGATCACCAATGCGGAACACAGCAAAACAATGGAGGTCTGGGTGGCATCAGAAGGGAGCGAGGCGGTTTTTAAAAAAATCGCCGGAAAAAAGGCCTGCAATCCGGCCGGTCCCGTATACGTTAAAGGAGTTCTTGCTGGATTCGACATGCCCATCATGGGAACTTGCCACAGGGGTCTGAAACTGAATCTGACTGCGGCGGCCATATCATTTGATGGTGGTGGTATTTTGCCGACAAGACAGTAGATTATTGTTAGAATTGCCGTTGAAATGAAACGGCAGGGTGAATAACGGGGTTATTTGGATTTCCCTTCTCAAGGAATCGGGATGATGTAAGGAATATCCAATAATAGATCATCATGAGGAATCATGATAAAGAGGTGATCATGGCACGAAAAATTGTGATGCTGTTTTTAACGCTGATGCTGGTATTTGCCGGCATAGCATCGGCTGGAAATGTCAGTTCGGACCGGGCTCGGAGAGTCGCCGAAAACTGGCTGTCCCACGTGGTTCGTTCATACGGTTCCTGGGGAATGAGTGCTGCGCCTGCTATCCTGGTCGAGGAGTTGTTTGTCCACAACGGCGTTGTTGTGGGCTATAATTATACCGTCAACCCTGCGGGGCATATTCTGGTATCAGCCCGTGACGATATCCCGGCGGTCAAGCTGTATTCGGACACCGCAACGCTCAGCTTGCAAAAAGAAGAACTTCAGGAGACGATCGCGTGGATTGCGGAAGAGATATTCGATGTTGGAGAGGCGATTGATGTCCATGAAGTCGAAATGGCTGCTGTAAATCCTTCACTGAACCCCGACCGGAAGCTCTGGGCGTCGCTGGAAAAGGACCCTCAGGAGTTTGCAGCAGCAACCGGAGAGTCTGCCACTGAAGCCCTCTCCTATGGCCCGTTGCTGTCCACGACTTGGGCTCAGAGTGATCCTTACAACCAGCAGTGTCCTCTTGAGTCAACCGGATGCCGAACTGTTGTGGGATGCGTGGCAACGGCCGCGTCCCAGATCATGAAATATTGGAATTATCCCGCAGTCGGGCAGGGATTCAATTCTTACTCCTGGGATAACGGCTCAATCTATGTCACGTTGAGCCGGAATTTTGCCAGCAGCACCTACGACTGGGCCAATATGCCCAGTTCAGTCTCCACCTCCAGCACGCAGACCCAGAAGGATGCCGTTGCCAAATTGTGCGCGGATGTCGGCGTTGCTTTTAACATGGAATATGGCTGCAGCGGTTCCGGAGCAGTGACATCGTATGCGCCCAACGTCTTTATAAACTACTTCAAATACCAGAGTACGGCTACCTGGGTGAGCCGGAGCAGCTATGCGAATGCAAGCGCCTGGATGCAGGTTTTCAAGGCAGAGGTTCAGGCCGGCCGGCCTTCGCAGCTTAGAATTCAAGATCCCAATGCTGGTGGGCACTCGGTGGTGGTCGACGGGTACCGGGATTCACCTTCGGAAACTGTCCATATCAACATGGGCTGGAGCGGCAGCTATGACGGCTGGTATACTCCAGATAGTTTTATCACCGGCAGCTTAAATTGGACCAGTACCAGTTACCAGGGGGCGGCAATCGGCATTCAGCCCCCTCCCTCGCCTTCCCAAATTGAAAACATAGTTGCATCAGGTTCCGAGCTCTTTGGGGATTTTGGAGCATCAGGCATCTGGATGTGGAATGGTGTCCTCTGGACTCAAATCACAACGTCCGATCCTGAAAACATGGTGCCCTCCGATCCAATGCTTTACGGGGATTTTGGAATATGGGGTCTCTACCAGTGGGATGGCACTAAATGGGCTCAACTCACGCCGGCCGATCCTGAAAACATGGTCTCCTCCGGTTCAATGCTTTACGGGGATTTTGGAATATGGGGTCTCTACCAGTGGGATGGCGCTGAATGGGCTCAACTCACGCCGGCCGATCCTGAAAACATGGTCTCCTCCGGTTCAATGCTTTACGGGGATTTTGGAGTGTGGGGTCTCTACCAGTGGGATGGCGCTGAATGGGCTCAACTCACGCCGGCCGATCCTGAAAACATGGTCTCCTCCGGTTCAATGCTTTACGGGGATTTTGGAGTGTGGGGTCTCTACCAGTGGGATGGCACTGAATGGGCTCGACTCACGCCGGCCGATCCTGAAAATATGGTGATCTCCGGTTCAATGCTTTACGGGGATTTTGGGGTATGGGGTCTCTACCAGTGGGATGGCACTAAATGGACTCAAATCACAACGTCCAATCCTGAAAACATGGTCTCCTCCGATCCAATGCTTTACGGGGATTTTGGAGTATGGGGTCTCTACCAGTGGGATGGCACTAAATGGGCGCAACTCACGCCGGCCGATCCTGAGATCATGGTGATCTCCGGTTCAATGCTTTACGGGGATTTTGGAATATGGGGTCTCTACCAGTGGGATGGCATTGAATGGGCTCAATTATCTGGACCAATCCTGTAAACGTGGCGGTATCAAATTAACTGTCTTATTGCTGTAACTCCGTTGTTATTGCGAAACCAACCGACACACGATCAGCGAAGTTGCTTTTTTGCGCCTTAATTACTTACAGTGTCATTGCGTTCATGAGCAGTTTCATATCCTCCCGGACTTACCGCTTTTTATCGGGATTCCGTAAAAGGTACGAGGGGCGAAATGTGGGCAGGATCGGATGCCGTTGTAATCATGAAACTGTCCTCTCAGCCTGGATGCCGGCTGCGTTCCGGGCTGAGATATAAAGCCTCAAGAGCTAAGTCGGCGCGTAACGGCGGTAAAGGGTCGCGGCTTGCCCGGGTTCAGAAACCTGACCCCGTTTTGCAGTTCAGTTGAAGTGGGAGACGTGGCTGGAAAAATGGCTTTGAATAAGCATCCGAAATCCGTCTGGGGCTGGGCCATTTATGACTGGGCCAATTCGGCGTTTGCCACCACCGTGATGGCCGGCTTTTTCCCGCTGTTTTTCAAACAATACTGGAGCATGGGTGCGGACATCAACACCAGCACCGCGCTTCTGGGTTTCGGAAATTCCGCTGCCAGCCTGATGGTGGCGCTCTGCGCTCCGGTTTTAGGGGTTCTGGCGGACCGGGGAAGGGTCCGAAAGACATTTCTGATCTGTTTGGCTTATTCGGGAGCATTGGCTACGGCCCTGTTGTGGGCGGTGCCTAAGGGAGAATGGGGCTGGGCCATTATCTGTTACGGCGCAGGAATGATCTGTTTTGCCGGCGCCAATATTTTTTACGATGCGCTGCTGGTTGTCGTTGCTCCGGCGCCGGAACGGGATCGGGTATCGAGCCTGGGTTATGCAATGGGATATCTGGGAGGCGGCCTGCTTTTTGTGTTCAACGTCCTCATGGTCCAGCAGCCCCAGTGGTTTGGATTGGCGAATTCGGGGCAGGCGGTACGGTATGCATTTCTTTCGGTTGCGCTGTGGTGGGCGGGTTTTACGATATTTCTGATGATGTGGGTTCAGGAAGAAAAATGCGCGTTGCCGCCCGTCAATGCCTCCATTTTTCTGAAGCAAGGCTGTCTGCAATTGAAAAATACGGTCAGGCGGCTCTTCATGTTGAAATCGGCCGGGCTGTTTCTATTATCTTACTGGTGCTATATGGATGGCGTGGATACCATCATCCGCATGGCCGTTGACTATGGGCTGTCCATCGGATTTACCGGAAAAGATTTGATGCTCGCCCTGCTGGTGGTTCAGTTCGTCGGGTTTCCGTCGGCCCTGATATTTGGACGCTTGAGCCGCAGATGGGGGTCTCGCAACTGCATTTTCATAGCCATTGCCGGATATGCGGCAGCCACCCTCTGGGGAACATTCATGAAGCAGCGCATGGATTTTTACATTCTGGCGGTCGTTATCGGACTGTTTCAGGGGGGGATTCAGGCCCTGAGCCGGTCATATTATACGCGCTTCATTCCGGAGGGTCAGTCCGCCGAATATTTCGGATTGTTCAACATGATGGGTAAATTTTCAGCGGTCTGCGGTCCGGCTTTTGTCGGGATGGTCGGTTTGATATCACGGAAAATTCTGATGCCGGCTACCCCGACATCCGAACAACTGCAGCACGTCGGCCAACTGGCCTCACGCTGGGGAATCGGGTCGATTCTGGTTTTTTTTGTTGCGGGCGCGCTGCTTTTGTTTGCTTCAATAAGAAATGATGAATAAAAATTCAGGCAATGCACCTCAATGATGAGGTACGTCATCCTTTCAGCGGCAGCCCGACTCAGGAGAAATGCATGTCATCGGAGATCATTGTGTGTGGAGAGGAGCGGCTGTTGCGGCATCAGAACCTGAAAGTGACGGAATGCACTTTTCGGGTGTCATTTTCTATGATTTGAAGCCGAAGAATCGATGCAGATGCAGCCTCAACCGGAAAAAACAGTATTCCATGCGCAAGGGTTCCGGGCTCGATGGCGGCATTCTGAAGGGATTTATCCCGCATGTCATTGATAATGGCCATGTTGGGCTCATCCGATACATATCCGCCGGCTCCGCCAATCACAGTGCCGACCGCGAGCGCCGACTGCAGCACCCTTCCCCGCATTTTCACCGATTCCACCTCCGGTGACGATGCCAATGGCAGCGCCCACTACAGCGCCGGCAGCAGCACCAAGAAAACCCTTCTGCGCCCCTTCTTTGAAAAGATTACGGGTCCTCGCATATTTGGTGGCTCTTTCATTTGCAATCCGGGTGGTCAGAATCGGCCAGAGATTGCCGGCCTGGTCTTCGAGAAAGGATTGGTTGCCGATGACTTCAATTTCATGGGACCCCTGGTTGTCGAAAATGACCTGTACCGGCAGCATGCCGGCTCCCAGAACATCAAAACCAAATGTCTGTTTGGCTTCATCGGGATTGACGTATGCCCTGGCGGCAATCTGTGCGCCGCCGACATTGACGGCGTTGTTATAGGCTGAAGGCAGTCTGAAGGATAATGGCTTGGCCTCATAGGCCGTGGTGGAACAGCCTGTAATCCAAAAAACGGCTTGAAGCAACGAAAACACATATATCCATCGTTTCATGGGTTTCCTCTATGATGTCTTAATATGTCCGTCACGAATAGTTCAGCGAACTGCGGAATATCGTACAAGAAAAATTGGAAGGGGTCTTCATTATCCGATATTCTTCATGGTTATTTGTCGAAGGGTCGTTGATCATCGACGGTCAGGTTTTGTTGCGGCGGAAAATTCTCAGATCCGGTCAAAGTGAGAAAACTGCATGGTAAAGGTTCCCCGGCCCTGGGTGGCGGACCGTATCGCGGTTGAATAACCGAACATCCGCGCCAGGGGAACAATGGCCCGAATGGCCTGAAATCCGATTTTGGGTTCAATGGCTTCGATCTTTCCGCCGCGGCTGTTCAGGTCGCCAATCACATCGCCCGTAAATGTTTCCGGAACAAATATCTCCACATCCATGATCGGATCCAGCAGAAAAGGGCCTCCCTTTGACAGCGCATCCTTGCAGGCCATGGAGGCGCTGACCTTGTAAGCCAGATCGGTTCCCTGAGATTCACGGTAGGATCCGCCCGTCAAGCTGGCCTCGATATCCACCGCCGGATATCCCATGAGGGTTCCGCTTTCCAGCGATTCCATAACGCCTTTTTCAATGGCTTTCATGAACTGGGGGGGGATGCTGCCCTCGGGAATATCCAGGACGAACCGGTTGCCGGACCCCCTGGAAAGCGGCTTGAGGTTCACGCAGACCTCGGCGTAATGGCGCTGACCGGCCACTTCCTTATCGAAAACAGCGGTTGCTGCCGCTTCCTTTTCAATGGTTTCCCGGTAAACCACCTGGGGTTTTCCCACATTGACGCTGGTATTGAACTCTCTCATCATGCGGCTGATGATGACTTCAAGATGCAGCTCTCCCATGCCGGAAAGAATTTTCTGGCCCGTGTCCGGATCTTCCTTGACCCGAAGGGTCGGGTCTTCCGCCAGAAATTTTTCCAGCACCTGATCCAGTTTTTCCTGATCCGACCGGGTTTTGGGTTCAATCGCCAGTGAAATGACCGGCTCATAAAACTCCATCTTTTCCAGAAGAATGGGGTGATCCGGCTGACAAAGCGTTTCTCCGGTTGAGGAATCCTTCAGGCCGATAACGCCGACAATGCTTCCCGCCCCGGCTTCATCAATCCGCTCCCGCTTGTTGGCATGCATCTGCAGGATTCGGGACAGTTTTTCCTTTTTATTCCGGAAAGGGTTGAACACATCATCGCCGGCTTTGATCTTTCCGCTGTAAATCCGGACAAAGGACAGTTTCCGGCCTTCCGCCATGGAAACCTTGAAGATGAGGGCCGCCAGCGGCGCCTTGTCCGTTGCCGGGCATTCGATGAGTTTCCGGTCTGGGGATGAACGCCCTTGATCGGCGGAACATCGGCAGGGCTGGGCAGAAACCGGACGATGGCGTCCAGAAGCGGCTGAATCCCCTTGTTTTTCAACGCGGAACCGCATAAAACCGGAACGGCTTTCAGTGCGATGGTGGCGTTTCGAATGGCTTCCAGCAGCAAGTCGGGTTCTATCGGAATTTCTGCAAGATAGGCCTCCATGACCTGGTCATCCACTTCCGCAAGCGCTTCAATCAGTTTTTCACGGTAAATTCGAGCCGATTCCAGGCTGTCCGCGGCAATGTCCTCAAGGGTAAATGTGGCTCCCAGAGAGTCGTCATCCCATACGATCTGTTTCAGATGGACAAGATCGATCACCCCGGTAAAAGATTCTTCTTCTCCGACAGGCAGTTGCAGAATCAAGGGGTTGGCGTGAAGCCTGGAGCGCATCATGTCAATGGTTCTGAAAAAATCGGCGCCGATACGATCCAGCTTGTTCACGAAAGCGATTTTGGGTACGTGGTATTTATCCGCCTGGCGCCACACGGTTTCGGACTGAGGCTCTACGCCGCCGACCGCGCAAAAAACCCCGATCGCCCCATCCAGAACCCGCAGGGACCGCTCGACCTCTATGGTGAAATCCACATGGCCCGGCGTATCAATCAGATGAATATCGCATGTCTTTCCAGTGACAGGTGGTTACCGCCGATGTGATGGTAATGCCCCGTTCCTGTTCATCCGGCATCCAGTCCATGACGGCTTCGCCGTCATGGACCTCGCCGATTTTATGGGACTTGCCGGTATAATACAGAATCCGTTCGGTAACGGTCGTCTTTCCGGCGTCGATATGGGCAATGATGCCGATATTGCGGATGGAATTGATTTTTTGTTTTTTCATCGTCTTCAACCTGTTGTCATTTTTAAAAATCGGATTTTATGGCAACAAGCAAGCGATGTCAAGGAAAGAGAACCGAACCATTTTCTGAAAGGGCAAGAAAGCAGAAGCCGTTGAAGGCAAAGGACGGGGCTATGAAATTCCAAAAAAAGATTTGATTTTTTGAATGAACCCTCCGGGTGTGGCAGCAGCCAGGGCGCTGCTATCCCCCCCCTGTCTGGCCAGTTGCTGCTGGCGTTCAGCCAGCACCTGACCCAGGTATTCGGATATTCCTGAATTGGCGGAAGAATCTCTGAAAAAATATCCTTTTGAATCATGATGACTTCGGTGTCTTCAATTGCGCGAACGGTTGCGCTCCGCGGCTCACCGGTCAACAGGCTCATTTCGCCAAAAAAATCTCCTTTTTTCAGAACGGCTACCTGCTTGAATTGCCGGGAATCGCTTTCCAGAAGCACTTCGCACGTTCCTTTGGTGATGATGTAGAGGGAGTCGCCGGCCTCCTGCTGCCGGACAATGATTTCACCTTCGCCGAACGGTTCGATTTTAACCTGATGGGCAAGCTGGGCGCGTTCTTCCGGAGAAAGGGGCGATAGCACCGGTACCTTCTCAAACATCCGGACCATGTCATTACAGCGATGTTCACGCGTTGCCGCCTGGTGGGCGCGCTCCTCGTGGGCGTGGTGGATGTTGCGGATCGGGAACGGAATGACGATGTTGTGCCGTCTGAGGGCATACCAGATGAGGATGTTGATTTCAGATTTGATTTTGGGTTCGTTTGAGAAATTTTCATGCCAGAAACGAATTTCATAAAGAATGGCCGAGTCACCAAAAGTGATCAGAATGATATCGGGGGCAGGGTGCTTCAGCACCTTCTGATGCTGGTGCAACACTTCAAGAATCACTTTTTTCACCAGATCCGGCGGCGCGTCATAATCCAGGCCAATCGTTATCTTGGAACGCACCTTTCGGTCCGGTTTGGAATAATTCAAAAAGATGCGGGAAGTGATTTCCGAATTGGGAATATAGACGAGTACCTTGTCCCGGGTGAGGAGTTTGGTGGATTTCCAGTTGATGCTGGTAACCATCCCGATATAATCACCCATCTGAATCCAGTCGCCGATGTCGAATGGCCGTTCAATCTGGAGGACAAGGCCAAAGAAAAAATTGCTGAGCAGCGACTGGGCGGCAAACCCCAGGACAACGGTGAGCGCAGCGGACGTGGTGATCAGGCTGACCAGATTGATATTGCTCTGCAGGCGAAGGACAATGAAAACCAGAATCGCATAACACAGAAACAGAATAAAATCCCGGGTGATTCTGGGAATGGGCTTTTTCCCGCGGAATTTCAGCGGAATTTCCAGGGCGCCGGCAAAAACCAGTCGTGCAACCGCCCAGGACAGCACAATGGATTCGGTGACGGTGAGCCAGATGTCCCAGTCCGTGGATGACACAAGGGATTGGGTCAGGCGGGAAAAAAATCGGATGCAAAAATAAACGATTAAGAGCGTGAGGGGAAGTTCGGGGAGTTTGGAAGACCGTTTCGATGCCAGGCGATACAGACAGAGAAGGCAATGGACAGCAGCGACATCCATGAAATCGAATCAATAAACGCGGACACGCTTTACCATCCTGCATGAAAGACGTCTGTAGCCGGAAGCCGGAATTTCCCTGGCTGGCACAAACGCGGCACGAGTTCGAATGAAGCTGAAAGAAAAACCCGTCTTGCTTTCATGCCGTGATTCGTTTTGAAATTTCATGATATGTATCTCGGTGTAAATGCGCAGTGGACTGCAATAAAAAATCAAAAAAGGGGCAACCGAAAATCTCAGGCTACCCCCCAGTGCTTGCTTATCTTAACCGGCATTTATCAGCGCAAATAAGCGGTATTCAAGGTGAAAATACAATATTAGTGTCTTGCGTAAGAAATTCCCCACCATTTTTCCTGTGCTGATTTTTCGGCAGCTTGATCCGTCACATTTTTAAATCCCCACCAGCTGAATCCCAGATGGCTCCAGGTTTTGTAATGGGAGTTGTGCTCCATGTATTCGGATTGTTTGATTCCTGCGCATCCTGCCAGAAACATTCCCAATGCAATGATCAAAACCAATTTTTTCATGAGTTTTCCTCCTTTTATTGAATCATTAACAAAATAAACAAATTACACTTCTCCATATTCTCCGTTGATTTCATATAACAAAATCATCAAGAGTGCAATCAAAATTCTGAAAAATATCCATAACGGAGATCCATCCCCTCTAGAAGCTGTAAAAATGCGATTAAGACTGCAAATACCACAATCGACATTTTCTGCAAAGGAATATTTCTATTGGAGGGAGATCAATATAAAATCTTGAAAAACCGATCATGTTCGAATATGAAGTATAAGTGATGATTTGACAGCTTATTGGCATAATCCGGACAAGGAGGTAGGCATGGGACAGAAGATTCTGGTTGCCCTTGATGATTCCAGCAATGCGATGCGGACAATTGAATTTATTACCATGACGTTTTCACCATCTGAAAACGACATTACCCTTTTCAGCGTTCTTCCCGATACCGCCGCGCTTTGCGACATGAACAGCCCTGAGCTGACCCCGTATTTTCTTTCTCAGCATAGCAATTTCTGCCAGCTTGAAGAGCGAAAGAAACAGCTGGTCAATGAAGCCCTGAAACAGGCAAAGGATGTTCTGGTAAAGGCCGGTTTCGACAAAGAACGAATTCATCTGAAAGTTCAGGCAAAGAAGAGAGGAATCGCCAGGGACATCATTGAAGAAGCCCACTCCAGGGTATTCCATTGTCGTTATGGGAAGAAGAGGCCTTTCCGGAGTCCAGGAATTCATTCTGGGAAGTGTGTCTCAAAAAGTCATTCATAGTGTGAAGGATATTTCAGTGCTTATTGTGAACTGATTCACGGATTCGGGGTTGAGATCCAGGCTTCCATCCGGATTTGGATAAGGCTGTGATTTTTTTACAGCGATAGAGATGAATTCCCCCCGAACGGTTGCCTTTTCAAAAAACGCGACCAATGTTTTTTTCCATATTCTGACTGCATGCAACCTCCGATGCCGCCACTGCTATATTAACCCTTCCCAGCATGGCACTGAATCCCTGGATATCGATACGATCGCTGCCTGGCTGAATGCGTTCGCCGGAAAAGAAAGTCTGCCCAATGTGATTTTTCTGGGCGGAGAGCCCACGCTTCATCCGGAACTTGCCCTTGCCGTAAAACATGCCAGACGACTGGGGTATCAATCGATTACCATCGATACGAATGGATACCTGTTTCATGATATTCTCCATCGCCTGAATCCGGACGAAGTGGATTTTTTCAGTTTCAGCCTGGATGGCGCCACGCCCGGGGTCAACGACAGCCTTCGGGGAGACGGCGCCTACCAGGCCTGCCTGAAGGGTATCCGGCAGGCGGTTTCCAGAGGGTTTCACACCAGCCTGATTTATACGGTCAGCAGCGCCAATCTCCATGAACTTGAAAAAATGCCCGAACTGCTGGCGGATCTGGGAATCCGCCGGTTTTTTATTCAGGTTGTGGGCATTCGGGGCAAACCCGCCCGGACTGCGGCATCCGGACCGGACAGAATCCATCAGGTTTCTCCGGACCAGTGGTTGCGCCAGGTGCCGGTGGTTGCGCAAAAAGCTGCGATGATGGGAATTTCCGTTACCTACCCCAGGGTTTTTCTGAAGCCGGGCGAGCCTTTCGCGTGCGCCGGCAGGGTGGCGGACAATTATTTCATTTTCCCCAATGGCCGGGTTTACCAATGTCCGCTCTGTGAGGATTACCCCCTTCACAGCAGGATTTTTGAGAATAATCGCCTGATTTCAACTCCGGGAATCAATGAGGCGGATCTTTTTAAACTCGATATTCCCGAAGGCTGCGTCATGAACCGGATCATCCAGCCAGGCAATATCCGTTACCTGCCGGATGGATCGCCGGAGTATCGCATTGCCTGCTGCCTGCTGAAGGAAGAGATCTGTGGAGGATAAAATTTTGAATTCCAATCTGATTTGGGCGGAAATCGATTTAAAAGCCATTTCTCATAATGTCCGGGAGCTTCGCCGCATCACCAGCCCAGGTTCCCGGCTGATGGCCGTGGTCAAGGCCAATGGCTACGGCCACGGAGCCGTTGAGGTAACGCTGGCTGCCCTGGAAAACGGGGCGGACTGCATTGGGGTGGCCCGGATGGATGAAGGGCTTCATCTGCGAAGGGCCGGGATTACCGCTCCCATACTGATTCTGGGGTATACGCCGCCGGAACACAGCGAGACGATTGTTGCACATCGCCTGACTCAGACCGTTTATACGTTTGAGGCAGCCGAATCCTTGTCCGAGGCAGCCGCGCGGCTTCAGACAAGGGCAAAAGTCCATATTAAAGTGGATACCGGCATGGGCCGGCTTGGCCTTCTTCTGGACAGCCCCCGGATTTCCATGCTGGGAAAGCACCTGCCGGGCAATGCCCAGCGGGTGATTGAGTCCATATCCAGGCTCCCCCATGTTGAGATTGAAGGCATTTTTACCCATTTTGCGGCGGCGGACAGCCAGGATAAGACATACACCCTTCAGCAACTGGAACGGTTCCTGGAATTTCTGGAAAAGCTGAAAGTCCATGGCCTGGAATTTCCCCTGCGACATGCCGCCAACAGCGCAGCCCTCATCGATCTGCCCGAAACCCATCTGGATATGGTCAGGCCCGGCATTTCGCTCTATGGGTTTTATCCGTCTGCCGAGGTCAACCGGGAGCGCATTTCCCTGACTCCGGCCATGATGCTCAAAACCCGGATCATTCACGTTAAAATGGTTCCTGCCGGATTTCACATCAGTTATGGGTTGACATACCAGACCGAAAATCCAACCGTCATTGCCACGGTTTCAGCCGGTTATGCCGATGGGTTAAACCGCCTGCTGTCATCGCGGGGACAGATGCTGGTCCGGGGAAGCCGGGCACAGATTGTCGGGCGGATCTGCATGGATCTGACCCTGCTGGATGTGGGGCATATTCCGGATGTTTCGTATCGGGGATGAAGTGGTGATCTTTGGCAGTCAGGGGCAGGAATGCATTCCGGTCGAGGAAATGGCGGAAGCCCTGAACACCATCCATTATGAAATCGTGACATCGCTGTCATCCCGGGTAGAGCGGGTTTATGTTTAACAGCACGGATTTTCAAGGTGCCGGTGTGTCTGCTGCCTTCATCAACAGGATTTCGTTCATATCAAAATGCTTTACAAAGAACAGGCCATGAACTATAAAAAATGCAGAGAATAAGTATCCGTCTGAATCTCTGCCAAACCTTATAAGGAGGATGCCGTGACAGATGCGGTTACCCTGGTGATTGCCACGAAAAATAGCGGCAAGCTCATTGAAATTGATGCGTTGTTAAAAGCCTATCCGGTGAACCTGAAAAACCTTTCAGATTTTGGGCCCATTCCGCCTGTCGAGGAGGATGGCGCCACCTTTGATGACAACGCCTATAAAAAAGCCGCCTTTACCGCAAGAGTACTGGGCCTGCCTGCCCTGGCCGACGATTCCGGACTCGTTGTTCCGGCGCTGGGGGGCGGACCCGGAATCCATTCGGCGCGGTATGGCGGCGACCGCCTGACAGATGCCCAGCGCTGCGATCTGCTGCTTCAGAACCTGAAGGGGAAGACAGACCGCCAGGCATTCTTTTCCTGCGTCATATCCGTTGCCACGCCCACGGGTGCGGCCCTGACCTACGAAGCCCGATGTGAAGGGATGATCGCCGAATCTGCTTCCGGTACAAACGGGTTTGGATATGATCCGATTTTTTATTATCCCCCCCTGAACAAAACCTTTGCGGAAATGACCCCTCTGGAAAAGAGCCAGGTCAGCCATCGCGGCAAGGCCATGAAAGAACTACAGAACGAATTTGACAAGGTGCTGCTCTGGCTTCAGCAGCAGATGCCTGTTCTGGAAAAATTTGCCTGTCATGGAGGCGTGGCATGTTAGAGGATCTGATTCGAAAAAACCGGTCCTGTCGAAGATTCATTCAAAGCCGTTTACTGGATATGAATACGCTGAATGAACTGGTGAATCTGGCCCGCCTGTCGGCATCCGCGGCCAATTTGCAGCCATTGAAATACGTGATTTGCTGCAATCCGGAGAAGAATGCCGAGATATTCTCCTGTCTGGCATGGGCCGCCTATCTCAAGGACTGGCCCGGCCCCCTGGAAGGTGAACGGCCATCCGGTTATATCGTTGTGCTTGGGGATACGGCCATTGCACAGGATTTTGGATGCGATCACGGCATTGCCTGCCAGAGTATTCTGCTGGGCGCCAGAGAAAAAGGGCTTGCCGGATGTATGCTGGGGGCCGTGAACCGGGAAAAGCTTCGGGATATCCTGAACCTTGCCGCGCAGCTTAAGATCCTTCTGGTTATCGCTCTGGGGGTGCCGCGCGAAGAAATCTTTATCGAGCCTCTCGGGGCTGACGGCAGTATCCGGTACTGGCGGGACAGCCGGGGGGCGTCATCATGTTCCCAAGCGAAGCCTTAAGGACATCGTCATTGAAGCCTATGGTTGATTATTCCGCCAATATGTTCAGAGCACGGCGTTTTCCAGATTATCAAGGGATTAACTTTTCCGATTATTTACTTTCATATAAACAGCAAGGAGTTATATATCATGGTCATTAAAAACCAGGGGGTCGATATTGCCTTGGAGATTGGCGGGATATCAACCTTGGAGATGGCGCGGTCTCTTTTTGAAAAAAAGATGGATGCCGCCAACCTCTCAAAAATCATGAAGATTCAAAATGCGGCGGCCCTGTTGAAAATCGCCAATGCCATTTCCATGTGTGAACCGGATGCGGTCTTTGTCAATACGGGCTCGGAGCCGGACAGGCAGTTTGTCCGGAGCCTGGCCCTTGAAAAAGGCGAAGAAACCCGGCTGGCCATGGAAAACCATACCATTCATTTTGATCTGAAGGAAGAGCAGGGAAGGATTCTGGACCGGACATTCTATATCGCCAACGAAGGCGATCTGGTCAGCTCCCTGGCCAATAAAATGCTCCGCCAGGATGCGCTTTGCGACATCCGGGATAAAATGGCCGGCATCATGCGCGGCAAGGTCATGATGGTGGGGTTTTACATCCGCGGACCCGCCGGGTCCCCCGTATCCAATCCCGCGCTGGAAATCACCAGCTCCGCCTATGTCACCCACAGCGCAGAGCTCCTCTACCGGAATGTATTTGCCCGTTTTGACGAAGAAGTCGATCGTCTGAAGCATTTTTATACGAATATTCACAGCGAAGGCCGGAACCGCTCCGAAGATCTGCCCAATGCACGGGTATTCATGGATCGCAGTTATCAGACGACCTACAGCTTCAACTGCACTTACGCGGGAAACACGCTGCTGATGAAAAAGGGAAATCACCGGTTCTCGGTCGATAAGGCGGTCTATGAAAACCGGGGCAACGAGCTCTCCGAACATATGTTCATCACCGGAATCGAAGGCCCCGGCGGCCGCATTACCTGGTGCGCGGGGGCGGCTCCCAGCGGGTGCGGAAAAACCACGACGGCCATGGCCGGCACCTATTTTGTCGGCGATGATCTGGCCCAGATGTGGATTGATGATCAGGGCGCGATCCGATCCGTCAACCCGGAATGCGGCATATTCGGAATCCTCGAGGATGTGAACCATGAAGGGGATCCCAAGCTCGTGCGCCTGCTTCGAAACCCCGGAACCGAGGTCATCTGGTCCAATGTCCTGGTGGATGAAGCCGGTGTTCCGCACTGGGCCGGAAATGGCGAAGAGACGCCGCCGAAAGGGATCAACTTCCAGGGGCATGGGAGCCGGGAATGGTGGATGAAAAAGGAAAACCCGTTCCGATTTCCCACTCCAATTCAAGGTGCACGCTTTCTTCAAAAGCCCTGGACAATTACTCGGAACAGGCCGAAAACCCCGAAGGCGTCGAAACCCGCGTCATTACCTACAGCGGCAGGGACAGCAACACCATGCCGCCGGTCTGGGCAGCCAAATCTTCCGATGAGGGGGTGGTCATCGGCGCCTGCATCGTATCCGCGGCAACGGCAACCGAGGTCGGTGCAACCGGCGTCAAACGCGCGCCCTGGGCCAATGCGCCGTTTATTCCCGGCGCACTGGGCGACTACATGGACGCACAGTTTCAGTTTTTCGGAAATCCCCGAATTGCAGCGGATAAAAAACCCGTGATGGCAGGGCTGAATTATTTTCTGACCCATGAAGCCAGGGGCGGGGACGGGAAAAAACTGCTGGGTGAAAAACGGGATGTCAAGGTCTGGCTGGCCTGGCTGGAACGCAGGGCAAACAAGGAAGTGGACGCCATTGAAACCCCGATCGGACTTATTCCCCGGTATGGCGACCTGAAGGACTTGTTTAAGTCGATCATCGACAAGGACTATCCCGAAGACCTTTATCTCAAGCAGTTCTCCCTGTATGTGGATAACATTGTTTTCAGAATTGATCTTCAGCTCGGCGCCTATGCAAAGGAAACGAATCTTCCGCAGAAACTCTTTGATATCTTGAATCGTCAGCGAAATGCGCTGCTGGCCTTAAAGGATACTTTCGGGCCGGTGGTGTTGCCGGCGCAACTGGATAACGCCGCTGCGCGATAAGCCCTCTTCCCTGCAACTGATGGCCCTGGTAAAGGTTATTTTCAGCAGCCGCATGGCGGTGACCTTTCTGATGGGGTTTTCATGCGGTCTTCCCCTTCTTTTGACCATATCCGTGCTTCAGGCCTGGATGAAGGAAGAAGGGGTCGACCTGTCCGTTATCGGCCTGATGTCCCTGGTGGGAATTCCCTATACGGTCAAGTTTCTGTGGGCGCCGCTTCTGGACCGCATGACCCTTCCCTTTCTGGGAAGACGGCGCGGATGGCTTTTTTTTGCCCAGTTGAGTCTGATGGCTGCCATCGCCGGGCTGGGCCTGTCCAATCCAAAGGCTCATCCATTGCTGCTGGCCGGCGCCGCATTTCTGGTGACGTTTTTCAGCGCCAGCCAGGATATCGTTGTGGATGCGTACCGCAGGGAAACCTTGAGCGATGCCGAGCTGGGTCTGGGCTCATCCCTGTATGTGAACGGCTACCGGGTGGGAATGCTGCTGGCATCCGGCGGCGGACTGATTCTGGCGGATCACCTGCCGTTTTCCATGGTTTATCTCATCATGGCGGCCTGCATGATTCCCGGCATGGTCACCACATTTTATTCAAAGGAGCCCGACCAGCCGTTCGGCGTGCCCGGAACCCTTTCCGAAGCGGTGTTTGCGCCGCTCAGGGAATATTTCACCCGAAATGGCGCCTGGTGGATTCTGGCCTTTATCCTCTTCTATAAAATCGGGGACAGCATGGCCAGCGCCATGACCACGCCGTTTTACCTGGATATCGGATTTTCCAAGACCGAAATCGGCGCCGTGGTCAAACTCTTTGGTTTTTGGGCAACGATTGCCGGCAGTCTGATCGGCGGCATCTGGATGATTCGTATCGGCATCGGCAGAAGTCTGTGGATATTCGGAATCCTTCAGGCGGTTTCCACCGCCGGCTTCATGCTGCTGACGTACACGGGACCCAGTGTTGCGACCCTGTCCGCGGTCATCGCATTTGAAAATTTTACGGGCGGCATGGGAACTTCGGCTTTTACCGCATTTATGGCCAGTATGACCCACAAGCGGTTTACCGCTACCCAGTACGCCCTGCTCTCCAGCCTGATGGGCGTTCCGCGGGTTCTGGCGTCCGCGCCCACCGGTTTTCTGGCAAAAGTCCATGGGTTGGAACTGGTTTTTTGCCGCCTGTGTGCTGGCAGCCATTCCCGGACTGCTGATTCTGCTGCGATTTTCCGGCTGGAGCGCTGCCGGTGTTCAGGAAGCAGTGCCGAATTGATCGCAATGCCCATGAACCCCTCATCAATGACAGAATGCAGGCGCTGCGGGATCTGCTGCGACAAAGGCGGGCCGACCTTTCATGCCGAAGACCGGATGCTGATCGATTCCGGTCTGATTCCGGCCAGGCACCTGTATACCCTTCGAAAAGGGGAGATCGTGAATGATTCCATAAAAGGCTGCCTGCTTCCCCTGGAATCTGAAATGATCAAAATAAAGGGACGGAACCGGGCCTGGACCTGTGTTTATTTGGATAAAACCGGATCTGCCTGCCGCATTTATGAACACCGTCCCCTGGAATGCCGGATCCTCAAATGCTGGGACACGCGGGACATCGAGGCCGCGTACTCGCAGAACCGGCTGACGCGAAAGGATCTTCTGTCCGGCATTCCGGCGCTGTGGAGCCTGATCGAGGACCATGACCTGCGCTGCAGTCATGTGACGCTCCGAAAACTTCTCGATTCGAAATCCGGAGATGCGGCTGCCAAAAAAACGGTTCAGGAAATGGTTGAATACGACCGGTCGATTCGCATGCTTGTGGTTGAAAAGGCGGGAGTCGAATCGGATATGCTCGACTTTATCTTTGGAAGGCCGCTGTCGGAAGCCATCCGTGGACGCCTGCTAATCAATGATCGACTCAAATTACGCGATAGCAGCGAAAAACATCAGAAAGAGACATTTATGAAACAAGAACTGATCCATATCCTTTGTAAAAAATCCTTCCAGTTCAGCGAAGAGCCGATTTTCAAGCTGGTTTCCGGCCAGATGAGCCAGTTTTATGTCAACTGCAAACCCACGACCCTCAGTCCCAGGGGCATGTTTTTGACGGGCCATCTTGTATATGAGGCGATCCGCAACGCCCAGGTCGCCGGCATCGGCGGTCTCACTTTCGGCGCTGACCCCATCGCGGTTGCAGCGGCATTTGTATCGGAACTCCAGAAAAATCCGGTTCAGGCCTTTTCCATTCGTAAAACCCAAAAGGATCATGGCATGATCCGGTGGATCGAGGGGGATATTCAGCCAGGAGACCGGGTGGCCATTATTGACGATGTGGCGACTACCGGCGGCTCCACCATCAAGGCCATTGAACGGGCCCGGTCAGAAGGCATGAATGTCGTCAAGGTCGTCATTCTCGTGGACCGGCAGGAAGGGGGGCTGGAGAATATCCGAAACCATGTTCCGGATATCTCGGCCATTGTTACCCGTGATGAACTGATGCAAGCAATCCGCGGAAGCTGACAGGTCGCAGCGCCAGAAACTCTGCGTCGATTTCCGTGATGAACGTAAGAAAAATAAGATCAGATGCCAGGGGGATCGCCCTGCTGGTAACGGTGGCCATCCTTAGCGTGGTGGTGGCCATCTCCCTTGAGATGAACCGCAGGGGCCGGTCCACCGCGACCCGTGCGGTAATAGAGCAAAACCGGACAACGCTGTCTGCAATGGCGACGTCCGGGGTTCAGGCGGCAATGGCCATTCTGGTCCGAGACAAGGCCGACAGTGAAATCGACTCCATTCAGGAAGCATGGGCGGATCCCGAGATTGTCCAGGCGATTGTAGCGGAGATGACATTTGAGAGCGGAGAGCTTTCCGTCGCCATTTAGGACGAGCAGGCTAAAATCCAGGTCAATGCCCTGGTCCAGGGCCAGGGCGGCAGGCAGTATAATGAACCCCAGCGCCTGATGTGGGATCGGTTTTTAAGGGTCATGAACTCCCGGCTTCTCCCGAATGATCCCATGGATCCGGAGGCCATTATCTGCGCACTGAAAGACTGGATGGATTCCGAAGACGACGATGCCCTTTCCTGTATGAACGGAGCGGAATCCGATTACTACCAGGCATTGACCCCGCCGTACCTTGCCGCAACGGACCCATTCCCCACATCGGCGAATTGATGCGGATCCGGGGAATTCCGGCGAATCTGTTTTACGGATTGCCGAATGAAAAGGGAATCTCTGACTTTATCACGGCGTATTGCGGGGAAAATATGCGGCTCATGGGATTTGCCGGCAAGATCAATATCAATACAGCGCAGGTGCCGGTTCTGGCGGCGATGCTGCCTTCCGGGAAAGAAGATCTGGCTCAGGCCATCGCGGATTACCGCGTTGAGATGTCGGACTCGAAATATATTCATGACCTTTCATCTCCTTCATGGTATAAGCAGGTTCCAGGGCTTCGGGGCGTCATTATTGATCCGCAGTTGATCGCCCTGTCCAGCGATCTGTTCCGGATTCGTGCATCCGCCCGAATGGATCGCCTTTCTGTGACGGCAACAGCCTTGATTCACAGAGAAAATGATCCGGCCACCGGCAAGTGTCGCTGTAATATTTTGACCTGGCTTGTGGAATGATATTACCGTGAAATGATGTGTGATGCATGTTTAAGATCCGTTTCTTGATCATTTGTCGGGGTGAATCGCTATCCGGCTATGGCTGTCCGAAGCATAACACCGTCTCTGGTTTGTAAAAGTTTATGGCCATAAAAATTCTGAGTGTGGATTTTCGGAAAGATTCGGTCTCCGCGGTCTTGATCCGGGGCAGCTACAAGGGGGTGTGGGTGGATGCCCATGCCCATGCGTTTCTTGAACATTCGGAGGATCTTGAAAAAGGGCTGGATTTCTGCCTGGAAACCATTTCCGAGCAGGCGGACCTCTCGAATGCGCTCTGTGTCGCAGCACTTCCGTCAGACCTGTTCTTTTACCGAAACATTTCACTGCCGTTTACAGATCCGGGGAAAATCGATCAAATGCTCCCCTATGAACTGGAACAGAGCCTGCCGGTCCCCGCCGATGATCTTATCGTCGATTTTATTCCGCTCAACCACGGCACGACGGGAAAAAAGTTCAATACCGGCTTTGGGCAACTGCTTCGGTTCGCGTCGCGGGCTGTATCCACACGGATTCTGGCGGTTGCCATCGAAAAATCGCGGATGGCCGCATACCTGTCTTGCCTGAAAGCGTCCGGCCTTGATCCGGAACGCATAATGCCAGGAGGCTATGCCCTTTCTCATTGCCTGATGAAATCGGAAAACAGCCCATCCAACTGGCTTCTCGTGGATGCGGATAAAACCCGAATCGCTCTGTTTCTGGTCCTGTCCAGAACTTTGACGGTCATTCGCGCATTTCCGGGCTCCTAGCATGTCGATTTCTGCGGATTTTCTTTTTCCACTGATTCAGCAGACCCTTCTGAGTTCCTGTAAGGAAGTTTCGAATTGACCAAGTCTTATCTTGCCGCCGGACTTTCGGATGCTTCGGCAGTGGCTTCCCTGCTTTCCGAAAAATGCGGCCTTCCGGTGCACCCGGTGAATCTTGTTGCAGATGCAGGCGTCATTTTGAAATCCGCCCTTCCCTTATCCTGGAAACCGGAGACCGGGGACCCTGCCCTGGGAGCAGCCCTTGCAAGACTGAAAGGCTATTCCGGCCTGAACCTGCGAAAGGGGACTTTCGGCCTGAGGACTTCCTGGGCGGCCTGCCGATCAAGCCTAGTGAGAACCGGCGTAGTGGCCGTGCTTGCGGTTATGGCGGCTTTGGCGTATGTGCGCATCGACACGCAGATTCTGGAAAAGCAACTCAATGTTCTGAACCGCCGGATCGATCAGGTGCTTACGGGAACGTTCCCGGAGATTACGGTGATTGTCGATCCGCTGCAACAGATGCGGACTCATGTTCAGGATGCGCAGCGTCAGATTCCGGGATCAGATAAAAAGGGGCAATGGCTCCTTGTTGACCTTCTCGGGAGAATCAGTGGCCGCGTTCCGGAGGATGTTCCGGTTGAACTGACTCGGTTCGTCTATGAAGACGGCATCCTTCAACTCACCGGCCAAACCGATTCTTTCAATTCGGTGGAAGAAATCAAACGCCGGCTGGAAGGCCCAGGCAGCGGATTTTCACTTGTCACGATCGTATCTGCCAATTTGGACAATACGGGAAGCCGTATCCAGTTTCATCTGGATCTCACCGTATGAGACTGCCCGTCCAATTAAATACCCGGGAAAAAATCGCTGTCTGTTCAGCGCTGCTGATCATCAGCGTTCTGATGGTTTCGGAGTGGGGCGTTTTGCCGGTCATCCGGCACAGGAAATCGCTGGATCAGG
>CAWJRD010000062.1:0-9456 GCA_963845015.1 uncultured delta proteobacterium | reverse complement strand
ATTACAAAACGCCATCCGATGATTTGGTTAAAAGATTACAGGCCATCATCGACGAAGCCTTTGGCCGCAGTGGCCAGACATCTCCTGTTGCGAAATGACCTCGCTTCGTGAATAGACAAAAACATAAGAAAGGAGTTTCTTAATGGGCAATACTGTCAATACAATTGATATCTACGAACGCCTTGCGGCTGCGCAGGAGGCGCTTCCGCATGGTTTTGCCCAGGACGCCATCCGGGGTTGAAATAAAACTGATCAAGATGGCGTTCAGCCCGGAGGAGGTCGCTCTTGCCGGCCAACTGACCCGCATCCCCGAGACCGCCGCCGAGATCGCCAAACGGGTCGGCATGGATGAGGCCGACGTAACCGTGTTGCTGCGAAAGCCTGATACCCCGGCGCCTGGTCCGCCTGGACTGGCCCGGGCATGACCTTGCCCGGCGTGACGCTTCAGATCGAGGGCGCGAGGAAATACCGGCTGGGTCCGTTCCTGGTTGGCTGGTACGAAGCCAATATGCGGCTGCTGGGCAAGGAATTTGCCGAGCTATTTGAGCAATACGTGATTGAAGGCGGTGGCGAGCAGATATAGCCACCCCGCCCAGCGTACTTGGCGTTGTGCCGGTGCGGGGTTCACTCAAGCCTGAATTGATGAAGACGATGGAGCCTCACCTAAATATTGATGCCCATTTCACGCGGCACGAACGATTTGTGGTGGTTGCCCTGCGTATGTAAAAGAGAGATGGAGTTATTGCACGGCCACAGTTGCGATATGCCGATGAAACGTTGCGGTTTTGTAGGAGTTCCACCTCAGACGCCGTTTTCGGAAAATGTACTTGACCGGGAGGCGGCGTTAAACTTTTTGGTGAGCTCGAGCAGATGGGGCATGTTCACTTGGCGGTCTATGGTTTCATCATGGCTGCGGAGTCGCCTCAGTTTGTCGGCACCTGTAACTGCTGCGGTTGCTGCTGCGGGGTGCTTCGCGGCCAGAAATCGGTTTGTCGGAAGGGGCGCAGAAATCGAACTACCGTGCCGTCATTGATCCTGACGAGTGCGTTGCCTGCGGAGTTTGCATTGAGCGTTGTCCAGTAGACGCCATCACTGAAGATGAGAACAATGATAACAAATCACTGGTTGAAAGAGCGAAGTGCATTGGTTGCGGCGTTTGCGTGATTGGATGCCCGACCGATGCCATCGAACTGGAGCCGGTGTCTGCGGAGGAGTGGTTCCATGCTCCCTCCAGCATGGCGGAATGGGAAGAGATGCGCCTGCGGAATATGGCAGCGAAACAGTAATAAAAACACATCAAAACAATAGCAGCATAAAAAGCTGAGGGCTCCGGATTTTTTTCTTGTGTCGGCCGTCTATGCGTATCAGTTTCTGTTTGGTGACAGCCGGGAAGAACCGCCGAGCCCATATGACAGTCGGTTCCGCGAAACCTGCGTCATCTACAATCGCGCATTGGGCAAGGGGCTGGCCACAGGGGAAAATGGTAAACTCGAAATACGGGACGGCGTCCGGATGTTACCTGTCGGACCATTGCCGGTGTCTATTAAAAACAAGTCCTTCAAACGGGATGTGTCCCAATTTGATCAAATTTTGTGCGCAGACGATTACTTGGTGCGTGGTTTCACAGTCAGAAATCGGTCCGCCGGCATGGGATTGCCGCTGATTGCGGTTAATTCAAAAGCGAAGTTTTTGTCAGGAGAGCGAGTGATTCCCCTGATGGCTTTTTTGAGAATAGAAAAGGAGATGTTATGAAACTTCAGAAAAAGATTATATGGATAAGTTTGTTGATCCTGCTGTCAGCAGGAATGGGACAGGCGATGGCTAAACCGGTTGAGGTAACAGGTCTTGTCCCGGCAAAGGAGCTGTCTGATGATTCGGCGCTCAAACCTGGCCTGGTGCCGATTTACATCTATAAACTCTTCAAATCTGTAGAAGAAATGCCCAAACTGGATATTAAAACAACGAAAGAAAAAGTGGGCGAACCCATCCTTTTTCTTGATCATACCTTTGGAAAAAAGGATCCGATCTTCGGCAGCGGCGTTACCCAGGGCATCGGAATTCAAATGAATGGTTTTATGAAATTTTCCAAACCCGGGAAATATACGCTGAAGGCTAAATCAAATGACGGAATCAGTGTCTGGATTTGTGACAAAAGAATCGTATGGGATCCAGGTGTCCATACGGATCATTTTTCAAACGAAGTCGTGCTGGATATTCAAAAACCGGGCTGGTACCCCCTCATGATTAAGTATTTCCAGATCGAACAGGTACTGCAGCCATTGCGATGTACTGGAAACTGCCGGGTGAAACCAACTTTTCCGTTATTCCCGCGGAAGCCTATTCCCATGAACCGATATCAAAGGGTTCCCCATGAGAATCAGGGATGAGAACCAATCAACTATCATGCTGGAGGAGTTATGGGCAGAAGAAAAAAATCCGAGTCATCGTCTACGATCACCCTTATCAGTCGCTTGGTATTCATCGCCTTCCTGATTCTATTTGGCTTTAACACAGGGGTCGCCGCCAAGGAAAAAGCCGCCCCGCCCGCCCCGTCGATTGAAACGCTGCAACCCAAATCCAAGGATGACATCAATAAACTGCTCTCCCGTCTCAGCGATGAACAGGTACGGCAGATCTTGATCCAGCAGCTGGAGAAAAACCTTCCCCCGGCCAGCCAGAGCTCCCGGTCGGGCCGGACACTCCGGAGGAATGCTCGGGCTGGAATCATTCTCCATCTTATTTGAGCAGCGGGTCTCGGAACTGGGACATTATCTGCCGAAGTTTTTCTCCGACATGGCGCAAATCGTTCAGAAAATGACCGATGGGGAGGGCCTGACAACGCTGCTGAAGATGATTCTCTCCCTGATGGTGATCATCGGCCTGGCGCTGGCGGTGGAGCGGTTTTGCTGGCGATTCAGCGCCGGCATGCGGGAGCGTTTCGATGCGGCGCCAGACATGCAGGGCTGGCTGCGCTTCAATACCGCCATTGTGAGAATACTGCCGGAATTTCTGGGAATTGTTGTTTTCTCCCTGATAAGCGTCCTGCTGTTCGCAATAATCCATTTTTCTCATGAGGGTGGGCGGTTATTGTACATTGCCGCAATGATGGCCATTGTCCTGATTCGCCTGATAACCCTCCTGTCCCGTCTGATCCTGTCTCCCCATACCGCTCAGCTTCGTCTGGCGCCGGTCTCGGATGCAACCGCAGCCCACATTCATCGGATTTTCACTCTGCTGGCCGGCTATTTTGTGGTGTTATATGTGCTTATGCTGTTCCTTCAGAAACTGGAAACCCCCATGGACGGTATTTCGGTCGTCACCCTGGTGGCTTCCATCCCCTTCATGGGGATGTTGGGGCGATTCTATCTGGCAAAGCCGAACGCTGGTGGCGAACCATTTGCGGCAAACGGGCCAGGGGCCGTCCGGAGAGATTTCCTGGTTCCGGAATCAAATGGCGGCCGGCTGGCATATTCTGGCAATGGGATATGCCGCCATCTTATGGCTTTTGGCGATCGGACGGCTGGCGCTGTACGGCCCGCAAAAAGATCTGGCCTTTGTCACCAGTTTTCTGATCATACCGATATATCTGATTCTGGTCCGGGCAGGCAAATGGCTGGTCACGGAAACGCTGGGAACGATCCGAAAGACGGCTGTGGAAGAGAATACCCGGTATTTCAAGGTCGCATTTGGACTGGTCCGTGCCGTCATCTTGCTGACACTGGTGGCGTGGCTCTTCCATATCTGGGGAATCGATCTGCCATTGCTGGATAAAGTGGGGGAAGCGGCTTTCAGCGTCCTGATGACCCTGATCCTGGCCCATGTGATCTGGGGTCAGATCAACCGGTACGTCCAGCAGAAACTGGAAGCGCTGGCGCCGTCCGCTGAAGAAAAAGTGGATGACGAAGAAGAAATGAGCGGTCAAACGCTGGACCGCAGCTTCACCCTGCTGCCCGTGCTCCGCAAATTTGCGGGAACGGTTCTGATGGTCATGACGACGCTGATTGTGCTCTCCAGTATGGGCATTAATATCGCGCCGCTCCTGGCCGGCGCCAGCATTTTTGGATTGGCGATCGGCTTCGGGTCTCAAAAGCTGGTGTCGGATGTCTTGTCCGGCATCTTTTACCTGGTGGACGACACCTTCCGGGTGGGAGAATACATCCAGGCAGGCAGCGTATCCGGAACAGTGGAAGGGTTTTCACTGCGCAACGTCAACCTGCGGGCTGACAAGGGGGCCATGCAGATTGTGCCTTTCAGCAAGCTGGGTGCCGTCACCAACTTCAATCGGGGTGGCGCCGTGGTGAAATTCAAGCTGAGTCTCCCCTACGACACCAGTATCTCGCAGGTGCGGAAAATCATTAAAAAGGTGGGCCAGCAGCTCATGGAAGATCCGGAACTGGGTCCGGATATTCTGCTCCCGGTCAAATCCATGGGGGTGCAATCCGTGGTTGATTCGGTGATGACCTTCCGGGTGAGATTTACGGCCAGATTCGGCAGGCAGGGCATTATTCAGCGGAAGGCCTTCGAAATGATTACCGACGCCCTGGCCAAAAAGGGAATCCATTATGCCCATCGCAAGGTGATCGTCGAGATTCCCCAAAACGATCAGAAAGCATCCGGCGCTGCCACCCACAGGGACCGACGCGTCCCAGGAAGCCGTCGACCAACTCAAAGCCGGCGCAGCGGCAGCCCTGTCGCAAATACTTGCCGATGAAGAACAAAAAAAACGGCGCTTGCTAAAAAGAAGCAGGAATGATCTATTTTAAAAATTATCCCGTAAATCCAGACCCGTCACGACGTCTTTTCAAACCCTTAAGCACGCTGGTTTTACATTTCAGGCCCCGCAGGGTGGCGGAAAAGACGCTGCGCTTTACACTGACCTGGGGGCTGGGCGGCATGGCGGCCGTTCTGGTGTCTCTCCAGATGTTCACCGGTGTTTTGCTGAAGTTCGCCTACGGACCGGTTCCCACCCAGGCCTACGCATCGCTGGCGCGCCTTCAGGAAGGCTTTCTGTTCGGTCAACTGGTCCGCAGCATCCATTTCTGGAGCGCCAACCTCCTGGTCGGGGTAGTCTGCCTGCATGGCCTGCGGGTCTTTTTTACCGGCGGATTTCACCCCCCGCGGCGGCTGAACTGGGTTGTCGGACTCAGCCTTTTGATCCTCGTGCTGGCATCCAACCTTACCGGATACCTGCTCCCCTGGGACCAGCTGGCCTATTGGGCCACCATCATCTGCGTCAGCATGCTGGAATACATCCCCGTCATCGGCAGCCGGCTGCAGCAAATCGTTCTGGGCGGCCCCCAAATCGGGCCGGCCACCCTGCGCAACTTTTTTGCGATGCACACCGCCGTCTTCCCGGCCCTGATCGTCATGCTGATGGCGTTTCATTTCTGGCGGGTGCGCAAGGCCGGCGGACTGGTGATCCCGCGCTCCCCGGCCGAGGAGCCGGACGATAAGCCGGTCATGGTCCCGACCCACCCGGACCTTCTGCTGCGGGAGGCGGCCCTGGCATTGGCGACCATCGCAGCCGTACTGGTCCTGTCGCTGCTTTTCGATGCGCCCCTGGGGCAGCCGGCCAACCCGGGCCTCAGCCCCAACCCGACCAAGGCTCCCTGGTACTTTGCAGGCATCCAGGAACTGCTCATGCATTTCCACCCGAGTTTCGCCCTGTTGATCGCCGCCGCCCTGACGATCGCCGCTTTTTGTCTGCCTTATCTAAACTACCGCGAAGCCCCCGCCGGCGTCTGGTTTGCATCGGTCAACGGCCGGCGTACCGCACGCGCCGCCGCCGTGGCTGCTGCCGTGGTCATGCCGCTGGTCATCATCCTCGATGAATATGCGGTTCATTTTTTGGCAATGCCGCCCGGCTTGCCCCGGGCCTTCAGCCACGGGCTTGTACCGATAATTCTTTTCATTGCGGCCGTCATCGGATTGTACGCCCTGATAGTCAGGAAGTTTCATGCCTCACGCCTGGAGTCCGTCCAGGCTGTTTTTGTTTTTCTGGCCGTGGGATGGGTGATATTGACCGCTACCTGCGTGATTTTCCGGGGGGAAGGGATGAAACTGCGGTGGCCGTTTTGATAACAGTCTTGAGAAAAATCCAGAATGAAACCATCCAAGATGAAGACATCCAAAGGCAAGAAGCCTGATGAGGCGCCGGCGGCAGTTTCCCGCCGCAGTTTTCTGAGCATCCTGTGGACAGCCCTGGGCCTTGCGGCGCTGGCGGAATTCCTGTGGATGGCCTTTTCATTTCTGCGGCCCGCCAGACCGGGCAGCGCTGAAAACCAGGCGAATACCGTGATCCATGCGGGGGCGGTGGCGTCCTTTGCGCCCGGCACGGTCACCGCGTTTCAAAGCGGGGAATTTTACGTTGTCCGGCTGGATGACGGGGGACTCCTGGCGCTTTCGTGCAAATGCACCCATCTGGGATGCACCGTGCCCTGGGTTGAAAAAGAAAAGAGGTTTTTATGCCCGTGCCATGCATCAGCCTATGACATCACCGGCAACGTGATCAACTCGCCGGCCACCCGCAGCCTGGATATTTTCCCGGTGGTCATCGAAAACAATGTCGTCAGGGTGGATACGGGGAAAAGAATCAAGCGCGGCAGCTTTGATCCAAAGCAAGTGGTATATCCGCCAAAGATATAAATTCGAAATTCGAATCAAATTCATAATATGCATGTTCTAAACAGAACGGGCCATGCCTGCAATGAATAATGTCGAAACAATATGATCTGGAGCGCGTTTCGTTTTACAAAAGATATCAGAATGTTTGCCAAACGATTGCCGAGAAATATATGCAATTTGAAATGCAAGCAGTTGATAAGGCGTCGATTAATTCCCAACAACATCCCAATCTCTCCTTTTGTTTCTTTGCATCCACGATTTCTTTCGATTTCGATATTCGAATTTAATCTTTAGGATTTGAATTTTATGTTTCGCTGGAAACTCATCGGCATCCTCTCCACCGCACTGATCGTCATCGCGATACCGCTTTCGATCGTGAAACATCATTACCGCACGGGGCAGCCTCAGCCGGTCGCTGCCGCCGATTTCACCGGCAGCGAGAAATGCCGGACCTGCCATCAGCCGGAATATGAACTCTGGAAAGGCTCCAATCACTATCATGCCATGGAGGTCGCCTCCGAAGCCAGCGTGCGTGGCGATTTCAACAATGCCACCTTTGAACGCTTCGGCATCGTCTCCCGGTTCTACCGCAAGGACAACAAGTTCTTTGTCCATACCCAGGGGCCGGATGGCGTCATGGGGGATTTCGAGATCACCCACACCTTCGGATGGAACCCCCTTCAGCAGTACCTGATCCCGTTTCCCGGCGGCCGGATGCAGTGCCTGCCCATCGCCTGGGATGTGAAAGGCAAGCGGTGGTATCACCTCTACCCGGACCAGCCGATAGCCCCGAAAGACTGGCAGTATTGGACCAACGCGGCCCTGAACTGGAACGGGATGTGCGCCACGTGCCATTCCACCAACCTCAAGAAGAACTACAACGTCCAAACCGACACGTACCAGACCACCTGGTCGGACATCAACGTCGGCTGCGAAGCCTGCCACGGCCCCGGATCCAGGCATGTGAAGTGGGCCGAGCTTCCGGACATGGCCCGGCCGACGGTGGAAAACTTCGACCTTGCGGTCCGCACCTCCGGGCTGAAGTCCCGCGAACTGGTGGAGCTGTGCGCGCCGTGCCATTCCCGCCGGGCGATCCTGGGGGATTACACCCACATCGAACCGAATCTTCTGGATACCATGCTGCCAAGCCTGCTCACCCAGGACCTGTACTTCCCCGACGGCCAGATCCTGGAAGAGGTCTATGCCTACGCCTCGTTCACCCAAAGCAAGATGTACGCGCGGGATGTGCGCTGCAGCGACTGCCACAACGTCCACAGCATCAAACGCGTGAAGGAAGGCAACAGCCTGTGCCTTCAGTGCCACCGGGCAAGCGACTACGACACCCCCCAGCATCATTTCCACAAGAAGAAGGGGGAAAAGGGCGACCCCATCAAGTCCGCCGACGGCAAGGTGCTGGCTGAAGTCGGGAACCGGGGCCGAGTGCGTCCAATGCCACATGCCCGGGCGCTATTACATGGGGGTCCATTACCGGCTGGATCACAGCATCCGGATCCCCCGGCCGGATCTCGGGGTCAAGCTCGGCGTGCCGGACGCCTGCACCCGCTGCCACCTGGACAAAACCAAACGCTGGTCCGACGAAACCATCACCAAATGGTACGGCCCGGGCCGCCGCCCCCATTACGGAGAGATCATCCAGGCCGGCCGCAACCGGCAGCCGGGGGCCGCGGAAGGCTTGATCCGCCTGGCCGGAGACCCGCTTTATCCGGTGATCGTTCGCGCAACCGCACTGGAGCTGCTGGCCGCCTACCCGGGGGAGGACAGCGCTGCGGCGCTGGAGCGGGCGCTGATGGACGGCGAGGCCCTGATCCGCCGCACGGCCGTGAGCCATTTGCAGACAGCCGACCCGAAACGCCACGTCCGGCTGATCGCGCCGCTGCTCTATGACCCGGTCAAGGCCGTGCGGATCGATGCGGCATCACGGCTGGCCGGGCAGCCGAGCCGTTTGCTCGCGGACGATCAACGCCGCATGTTTGAGTGGACCCTCAAAGAGTATATCGCCGCCATGGAGTATTCCGGGGATTTCGCTTTCGGCCGCTACAACCTCGGCAACCTTTACGTCGCCCTTGGCGAGCCGCAAAAAGCCATAGACAGCTTTCGCGCGGCCATCAAAATCGATGACCTGTCTTACCCGGCCAAAGTGAACCTGGCCATTCTTTACACCCAATTGGGCCGGAACGCCGAAGCGGAAACGCTGCTTCGCGAGGTCGTCAAAGCCTATCCGGAGCTGTATGACGTTCAGTATTCGCTGGGCCTGCTGCTGGCAGAGGAAAAGAAGTACGCCGAGGCCGAAGACATCTGGAGATGGCGGCCCGGGGCCTCCCCGATGGATCGCGGGTGCACTACAACCTCGGGTTGCTCTATGATTACCTGGGAAAAACCCGACAGGCCGAAGCGGCCCTGCGCCGGGCTGTTGAGCTCGAACCGGGCAACATGGATTATCTCCAGACCCTGGCCCGGCAATACCTTAAACGGGGAAATTTTGCCGATGCCGACAGGATCGCCGACCAGATGATCGCCCGGCATCCCGGAGACAGCCGGGGGTTGGAGATCAAGGGTTTTGTGCAGCAAAATTTGAAAAAATAACCAAAAATGGAATTCTCCCACCGCAATTTATTAACTTTTTCGAAACCATCATGATTTGATTCCTGCGGAAAATGAAGTCTGACAGGGACGGAGATTTGTATATACGGATGGTCGAAAAATGTAGTAGTAAACAAAAAAGAGTCTCGCATTGTTTAGCGTCTGACTCTATCATGATAAAGAGAAAAGTATGAAACAGAGAAAGTTGTCAATTGTATGTGTCTTTGCTTT
>CAWJRD010000061.1:0-112696 GCA_963845015.1 uncultured delta proteobacterium | reverse complement strand
AGTATTTTCCTGCCTGAAGATTCATCACCGGCCCGCTCTCAGCGGAGGCAATTATCCCTACAACGATAAATAAATATTGATGAATAGCAAACATTCTGCTATATTTTCGAAAACAAAATCGAAAGGAGGCAGACATGTTACCTGATTGTAGAATTGCCGTTGATCCATATTTAATCCCAAAGTTCGATATAACGGTTGATGATCTTGAGGGTATTGTTAATGAATTAAAGGGATTCCATGAGCAATTTAATGACTGCTTTTTAAGAAGCGAACCCAGAGAGAATTTTTACTACTATATGGTGGGCCAGCTCAGTCCCCTTGAAAGAAAGTCCATTGAACCGATTGCATTAAATATTGAAAATGCCAAGGTTCGTGCCATGCAGTTTTTCGTCAGTGATGCATTTTGGGATGACAATAAAATTTTATCAAAATATCGTAGTATGGTTAAAGATGATATGGGAGAGCCGGATGGCGTATTGATTATTGATGAATCCGGGATGGTTAAAAAAGGAAACGAATCTGCCGGTGTAGCCAGGCAGTATTGTGGTAACATTGGTAAAGTTGAAAATTGTCAGGTCGGTGTTTATGTCGGTTATGCAACCCGGCACGGCTATTGTTTATTGGGATCCCGATTATATGTGCCGGAAATCTGGTTTTCTGACGAATACGCAGGAAGAAGAAAGCGTTGTCGATTCCCGGCCGATCTAACATTTAAAACAAAACCCCAAATTGCAGCGGAATTATTGGAAGAAATTGTACAACCCAGGCAAATACAATTTCGATATGTCGTTGCGGATTCAGTTTATGGGAACAGTCCGGTATTCCGTAAAGCGGTTGAAAGCATACCAAATGTAGCCTATCTTGTTGGCATGCCAGATAACACCCAATGTTGGCTCAGGAGGCCGGTCACCGAAAAAAAAGAATACAAACATGGTCGTTTACGAAAAACAAAGCTGATTTTAAAAGCATCGGAAAAAGACCCAATAACATTCGATACATTTGCCAAAAGCCTGAATAATTTTTTCTGGTTCCGGCGTAAAGTTTCTGAGGGAACAAAAGGCCCAATCGAATATGAATTCACAAAAAGACAAATTGTGTTGGCCCGAGATGGTCACCCCGAAGATAATGTTTGGCTGATTGTTCGTAGAACCTTGGGGGAAAATCCAATCTATTCCTACTATATAAGCAATGCTATGGGAAGCACACGATTGAAAAGTTTTGTATGGCTAAGCGGTATTCGCTGGGCGATAGAGCAATGCTTTGAAGAAGCTAAAACTGAACTTGGCATGGATCATTATGAGGTGAGAAAGTGGCCGGGGTGGATTCACCATATGATGACATGCATGTTGGCACATTTTTTTCTCTGGCACATAAAGGTCAGATTGGGGGAAAAAAACTCCAGCAGTTACAGTGTCGCAAATCCGGATTTTGCTTAGAATTGTACTGCCCATGAAACAATTCAACCCCATTGGAATTATCGAATTGATCAAAGGGATTCAACTGAGAAACCACAGAGCCTATATTTCACACAGAAAAAGAAAGTTGATAAAGGAGTCAAATCAACAATTATCGTTGTAGGGTTATAGGTTCTGTAATGAACCCTCACGTTAGAATACGGGGAAGGGCAGCAAGTTTTAATTCGGTTTCCTGATTTCAGATATCTTTTCTTTACTGATTCGAAATTCACCGCCATCTTTATTCAAAAACACCATATTGCCTTCTTCCCGACATGATTCTGCGGTAATTTTCTTGCCGTTCGTCAAGATGATCACATATTTCTGGATAGGGACAGCCGGCGTTGTGATGATATCGACAGCGCCTGTGTCACTTTTTGGCCGGTTATCCATCGACTCGAAATCTTTGGATTTGGGTTTGTATTTGTGTTTAGTTCCGGGTTTTTCTTTAACTATCTTTTTGGCATCTTTTCCCTTGACCCCGGTTACTTTGAATTGGAATTTAGCAGGCATATCGCAACTGCGCAATTTTTTCCGGAAGTGACGACCTTTTCCGCTGCTGTAAAAACGATCAATGATGTCAATATGTATCGTTTCTTTCCATAGAGAATGATCAAAAAAATCATAGGCATAAAATGTAATGGCAACCCCTTCCTGGGCCATGTTTGTGTTGTTTATAATTTCGCCCTCAAGATAACAACCGCGTTGATTGGTTTTCGGCATTTCTACACGCAAGGACCGGTATGACAAGTCGTCATCAATTTTGCCATCGCTGAAAAAGGCCACAGCACTTCGTGCAGACAAAAACATGATGGAACCAAGCAGGAAATATGAGATTCGCTTTCCAGAAATGAAACAACAAATGGCGGCAAAATATTTCAAAAAGAATTTTATTGAGGATATCATGAGCCACTCTCAGGAGAAAACTTGATCAGGATTGCCTTGCCGGCGATTAATATGTATTGGATGATGATCGGCAGATCTTCGATTATCCGGTCTTTATCTTTCGAGCCCTTCTCCATACGGTTTTCCAATCCTGTTCAAAGCCATTTTTCCCGCCACATCTCCCACATCAACAAGGCCCAGAGCCGATGCGGATGGTCAGCTCGGCCCGATAGATGATCTGAAACGGTTGCAGCAACCAGAGAGACATCGAAAATGCCTTCCCGTTTCAGCCGCCCTTCAGCAAGATAGTCCAGAAGCATGGGCCTCAATTCTCCGCGAAGCCAACTGGAAACGGGAATCGCAAATCCCATCTTGGGCCTTTCAAAGAGAGCTGCGGGAACAAATCGCGACAGCAGCCTTCGAAGGATGACTTTTCCCTCTCCCTTCCGATAAAGATAATTCTCCGGTATCCGGGATGCATATTCAACCACGCGCTGATCCAGAAGCGGCACGCGGATTTCAAGGCCGGCCGCCATGCTGGCCCGATCCACCTTGACCAGCATGGCATCGGTAAGGTACGTCTGCTGATCCACCTGCATGAACATAGACAGGGCCGGCCAGTCCGTTGTCCGGTCAAAAGCCTGCTCAAATCGGGACGGTCCCGGAAGCCGGCCGGTCAAGCGTTCGACCCTGTCCCAATCCCAGAGGCATACCGAAGCCCGGTAAAGGGATTGAAGATCCGCTTGATTCATCTGGGCAATCAGCTTTTGCCATTTATCCAGAAAATTGGCCGACCTGAACGCCGGGGGCAGAACGGGCTGAAGTCTGTTGTAAAGATTCTCGATAAAAGCGGTCGGCACCAATGAAAGGAATCTATGAAGCCAGGTTCTTAATTGTCCTGGCAATCTCTGAAAACATGGCGGACATGGCCTGAGTCGCCCAGTACCGGGTATATCCGCAGAACTGTTCATCCCCGCCATCCCCGGAAAGGGCCACGGTTACATGGGAGCGGGTCAGTTGGCTGACCAGCAAGGAAGGAATTGCCGAAGCATCGGCAAAAGGCTCGTCATAAACCTCCGGGAGCCGGGGAATCGCCGAAAGGGCATCACTGGAAGTCACATAGAGTTCGGTGTGGCAGGTTCCCAGGCAGGCAGCGACCCTGGCGGCCCAGGGCGCCTCATTGAATTGGGATTCCCCGAACCCGATGCTGAAGGTTCTGACAGGGCGGGAGCTGACTTGCTGCATGATGGCGGCAACCAGCGATGAATCAATGCCGCCGCTTAAAAGAGCACCGAGCGGAACGTCGCTGACCATCTGATCCGAAACCGCCTGGATCAGTATTTCCTGAAGCTGTTTCAGACACGCCGATTCGCTGAGAGATGTCTGTCTGCTTGACGCATTTGGAACCCCGACCCAGGAACAGGTGCGAAAGGTTTCGGAATCGCTGGTCAATAAATGACCGGGAAGCAGCTTGAAGATATGCTGATAAATGGTTCGGGGAGAAGGAATATATTGATAATGTAAAAAAAGAGGTATGGCTTCAGAATCCAGAATTTTGGAAATACCCTCAAATGCCATTATCCCCTTCAGCTCGGATGCAAAAATCAGGTTCCCGCCGTGATGATAATAGTAAAGCGGCTTTATCCCCATCTGATCCCTGGCCAGAATACAGCCGCCGACTGCGTCCGTCCCAGATGGCAAGCGCAAACATGCCAATAAAACGACCCAGGCATTCAGTTCCCCATTCCAGGTAAGCCTTCAGAATCACTTCGGTGTCCGAATCGCTCCTGAATTGATGCCCGGCCTTTTCAAGCTCTTTTCGAAGCGCTTTGAAATTATATACTTCGCCATTATAGACTATTCTGCACCTTGGCATCATCACTGGCCATGGGCTGATGGCCCAAAGGGGATAAATCCAGGATGGACAGCCTGCGATGGCCCAGTCCCACGCCTGCGGTCGGGTCCGCATAAATGCCGGAATCATCCGGCCCCCGATGCGCCAGGGCTTCTGTTGCCGCCGGCAGCGACCGGCTGAAGGGTTTGAAATATTTCTGGGTAAAAAATCCGACTATGCCACACATATCGTTCTTTCTGATTTACTCGGACCACGACACTGCATAAAAAACAGGTCGAAATTCTTTTCCGGCAAGCTGTATATAGGATAGATGTTCCGGCGGACAATGAATTCCGACAGCCTGAATACTTTCTACTCCCTGCTCAAAGAAGACAGGATCAGATGTGCCAAGCGCGGGGCCGTTTCCTGAAGGCTGTAATGGGCTTCGACATCCCTGCGTCCCTGACTTCCCATTGCCTGCCTTAACTCCGGGTTTTCATACAGCGCACGCAACGCCTGCTCCCATTGCATATTTGTTGACGCCAGATATCCATTAGCGCCGTCTTGGACTATCTGGATATTAGCGCCCACGCGGGAAGCCACGACCGGCAGTCCGCAGGCCATATATTGAATCAGCTTGTAGCCGCATTTACCATAAGCCCAGGGTTCATCGGGGATCGGCATGATGCCGGCATCAAAGTCCAGCATTTGTGCTGCTTCGGTTTCTTCAGACCAAGGCCGGCATTCCACCGGAAAAGCACTCTGAATGTCCTTCGGACAACCGCCCACCAGGACGAGACGAATTTCAGAATGCTGACTCAATCTGCCGAGAACAGCATACAGCGGCTCCAGATAGATGACGGTAGTCGGGGAACCGATCCATCCAATGGTAAACACAGGGCGCTTGACAAAAGGCTTCAGACGGTAACGGGTCGCGTCCACAACTGTCGGAAGCCATTCCACCCATTTTGCGCCGGATTGAACCGCTTTTTCATACAGATACGTATTCCCGGCAATGACCAGCCGGGCATTTCGCATCACCGCATCGATTTTCCGGCCCAGAAGACTGCGGACCCACCGCTGTGGATGCTGGTCATAGCGATGGAAAATAGCATCATCATAATCAACGATATACGGGATGGCGCCTCTGCCCAGGATTCTTTCCACCCAGTCTGGAAGCCATGGAAGCGCCTCGTATTCCAGCCACAGCAGGTCATAAGCCATACAGAAAAAAAGCCGATAGATTCGATGAAGGTATGACGATAGAATGGAAACCGGATTTTGAAATTGCCCTGTGTTCAGCCTTTTCAAATATTCCTCTCCAAAAAGCGGGCAAACATCGACATCCACCCCATGAGCATTCAGAAAGGGAATGTATTGATAATAGCGCAACCGGCTGCTGGCGCCCGAACGGCTGTACCGGGTCAGCAGCAGAACTCTCATGACAAGCCTTTACGATCCCCAAATTCAGGGGGAAACGGCCTGCCTGAATTTTCCCTGCACACACGAAACCAGTTCGGCAGATCATGCCAAAGCATTGAATATGCTTTCAGGGTATTTCGAAAATGTTCAAACGATTTTTTCAACACGGCATTTCCTAAACGCGTCCATGGCTCGATGAACAAGACCCCCAGCATCAGAAGACAGGCAGTCGCCCATGTATAATGTTTAAAGCCATAAAGGATTTGACTTCTTATCGCATAATACAAACGGATATCTTTGACGGCATCCGAAGCCCCCCCTCCCTTGTGGTATGCTTGAAACCCTGACAAATAGCAGGTTCGCCACCCTTTTTGAAAGGCGCGCAAGGAGAAATCCAGTTCTTCATAGTATACGAAAAAACGCTCATCAAATCCATTCAGTTCCCGATAAACCGGATTTCGAACCAGGAAAAATGCACCGATCACCTGGTCCACGATTCTTGTCTGCAAATGATTCCAGTCGGTCATCGCAAGAGAAACAAATCCGGTGGGAAAAAGACGGTCCAGCCCGGTCATTTTATAAAAAAACAATAAAGGTGTTGGAAATCTGGCACAGGATCGGCTGACGCAACCCGTATCGTCAATAAGCTGAATGCCCATAATCCCTGTCTTCTGGTGAACGGGTTGAAGCATGGATGCCAGAGGCCCGGTTAAAGATTCGCGATAAAGCCGCGTATCCGGGTTAAGAAACAGAAGAAAATCTGCTGAACTATTATTCGCGCCGCAATTGCAGGCAGCGGCAAATCCCAGATTACGGGCATTTTTAATGATCGACAGCGGAAGAGTCTTCGGTGACAATTGCTCGGCAGACCCATCGGTGGATGCGTTGTCCACCACCACCACGCATTTCAAATCAATCGTTTCCTGATCCGCCTCAGCAATTGAGTCCAGACAGCTTTGAAGTTGTATTCCCGTATTCCAGTTGACAATGACAATATCAAGCGTAGGAAACATCCGTCGGCAAGCCCTCCATGCCTATTTCTCAGCGATAACCGCAAGTTCTTCGCCTGCCCATGGGTAACGGCGAAGCAGCCCCCACTCCACCATCTGCATGCTTCTTGCCCACAACTTCACAGGAAAAGGTATTGAACGGTTCGTTTCAAAGCCGCCCGTGTTTTGGATCGATCTGCTCGCAATCATGACCCAGCCGGCGCCATGAATGCTGGAGCGCAGGTCTATTTTCCGGAATCCGGCTTGATGGATCAGCCGAAGGAGGGAGGCTGGATTAAACACAAATAGATGGCGGGGTGGCTCCAGACCTCTCCAGTTTTCCCGAAACAGGGAGTGCCCCCAGCTTTCATGGTTGGGAGTTGTCACCATCAGTCTGCCGCCGGTTTTCAGAATCCGGTAACCCTCTCGAAGCATTTCTGCCGGATCAGGAGCATGCTCGATCACATGATTCATGGCAATGGCATCCATATCGTTTGAAGAAAAACCGGCGGTTTCAAGGGTACCACAGTAAACCGGCAACCCCCTGGACTGGGCTTTTTGAACCGCCACCGGATCCGTATCCACCCCGGTTACCGCCCATCCTTTTTGTTTCATGAATGCGATCAGGTTTCCGCTGCCGCATCCGACTTCAAGGAGACTGCCCCGGGAAGATGCCGGAAGATACATCACCTTGAAATCCCAGTCCTCACGAAATCCCGGGTGAAACCGAATCAGGGAAGGAAGCCATTTCTGGAACCCGCCAGTTTTTTCCGAATCATATCCGAACCGGTTTGCCAGATATCCCTGAAGAAGCCATTGATAAAGGTGCCCCCAATCGCCGGAGTTGCTGGATTCGGAATCGCAATGGGTATAATAGGCGGAATAGGCTTTTTCGAGGTCAACTGGAGTCGGGCGGGGGTCTATCCAGATCACCCCGCAATCCGTTCCCTTGCATTTTCGCAAATTCCAGCATCCCGGAGCGCCGAAGATCCGATCCTTCAATCCCTGATATACCCGTTCTCCAGAAACCCCGCAAAGGGGGCAAGGACGAAGATTCATAGAAATCATCTGGCATCGCTCCAGACATGGCGGTATGCCATGCCAAACAGCAGTCCCGCATCCAGCAGGGATCTTGCACACCAGGCCATAGCCGCCCCGTTTATGCCCGCCTCGGAAACGAGAAGCCACAGCACCAGAAGGTAACAGGGCAGTTCGATCAGATGGATCTTTGCCGTAATATCCGGCCGCCCGGCCCCTTGCAGCAAAACAAAGGGAATCTGGGCCAGGCTGTTGAACAACACACCGACCGCAAGCCACTGCAAGACATGCGTGCTGTTTTGCGCAAACTCCGCATTCAGCCACCACCTCAGCCCTTTTCCGGCAAAGAGGACAATCAGCGCCGCGATGGGGAAAACAGCGGCAAAAACGTATCGAATGCCTTTGCCGAAAAGTGCCCTGGCGTGGTCCCGATTCTGCATCAAATTCATGGAAAAAGCCGGGTACAGGACGCCGGCAACCGCGCCCGGAATGATCAACAGCCGGGTCACCACTTCAAACGGGGTGGTGTAATAGGCGACTGCCGCCACTGAAATCGCTGCACTGATCCAAAACCGGTCGAGATAAATCATCATCGGTCCGATCATGTTGGAGATGGTCATCCAGGAACCAAAACGCATCAGTGGTAAAAAGATATCCCGGCGAAACCCGATCCCGGTCTTCAACTGCGGTGCAAGGTAATTGCAGAAATGAAACAGAACGACGCCGGCAAGCACCCTTCCTGCCATCAGAATGCCGATGACGCAGGAAAGATCATTTGTAAAAAACAGCCCGACCAGCGGCGCCGCGAATGTATAAATCCCCAGAGAGGAACGCACGGCGCTGGTCAGATCAAAACGATGGTAAGCCTCTAAAATTCCAAACAATCCGGTTGAAGCAATGACCAGCGGAATGGATGCGAGAAGCACATAGAAGGCATTCAGGGTCTCAGGTTGCAGGGACAGCGGAATTTGAAGCCCGCTTTGAACAACCCATGGCACAAATGGAATCCCCAGAAGCATTCCCGCAAGACCCAGTCCGGCCATGGAAATCAGGCCTGTCCATATCAGCGCCGGAATCTCGGCATGCTTGCCCGTTCCCAGCTTTTCCGCCACCAGCCTCGTTAAGGCGCGCCCCAGTCCCAGGTCGAACAGGCTGAAATATCCAATCACCATCCAGGCCAGTGACAGCACACCGAAGCGTTCCGTTCCCAGTCCGGCAATGAGTCTTGGAATTGAAAAAAATGCGACCAGCAAGGGAAACAACTGGCCGGAGAGATTGAGCAGGGTGTTCCGGGTAAAGCGGGTTTTGGGAATAACGATTTCGATTTCGGCGCCTTATCAGTTCATCAACTGCGTGTAGAGCAAGTCGATATCCTGCAGCAGCCGTTCCGCTGCATATCGTTTGATCACATAAGTCCGGGCGCGTTGAATACGGGCCTGCCTGACAGCCAAATCTTCCCGGACAAGATAACTTAGTCCCTTGGAAATACCTTCCGGATCATTATTTTGAGAAATAATTCCCCTGTCACATACAGTAAACCCCCGTTTCTCAATCGATGAATTGATCGGTTCGCCCATCAGGTCCTGAATACCTCCGACCTGAGTTGAGATCACCGGGACAGACGCGGCCATCGCTTCAATCATGGAGACGGGGGTTCCTTCATTCAAAGAGGTCAGGGCCAGAATATTCAGATCGGCATAAACCGGGGATACATCATGAATCCATCCACAGAAGATGACATGGCGGGTCAGATTCTGCTCTCTGCAATACGCTTCAAGCTGTTGGCGGCATTCCCCATCGCCAACAACAACAAATTTCATATCGATTTTCGGACTTGCCTTCAGAAAGAGGCAAGCCGCCTTAAAAAACATTTCATGATTCTTTATGGGAGCGAGCCGTCCGATAATCCCGATAAGGAGCGTTCCGTCGCCCACACCCAGTTTTTCCCGAAAGCGCCCCTTCAGGGCAGCGCAGGAAAGAAAGGGCTTAAGATCAAATCCCAGCTCAATTATTCGGATCTTTTCCAATGGCGCGATATGATATTTTTCAACCAGATCGTTTCTCTGAGTTTCACTGATGGCAATAATCACATCGGTCATCCAGGCCAGAAGCCTTTCAATTTGAATAAACAAACAGGATGTTGCCCGGCCGAAATATCCGTTAAAGACATGACCATGGAAGGTGTGGACGATTTTGATATTTTTTCTGAATATCAGATTGTAAAGCAGTACCGTGATACGCGCGGTGAATCCGGCCTTTGCAGTATGCGTATGAACGATATCTGGTTGGAACTTGCGGATGAGTTGGTATATCCGATGTATCACACGAATATCCATTGGGATGCGAATGTCTCGCCGCATCTCGGGAAGATGATAGGGCTTGTGCATACTGTCCTGAAACAGGTACGCCATATCCCCTTCCTTATCTGATATCATGCCGGTTACCAGAAGCGTTTCAAAGCGCTGCGAATCCAGCCCGGTTGTCAACAAATGGACATGAATAGCCGGCCCTCCGACATTGAGCCTGGCGATCAGGCGCAATACTTTGATTTTTTGTGGCACAGGCTTCGCTTGTGGCGCAATGCAATGACGGACGCCTTGAACCCCGTCGTAAGGAGCATTTCCGTTAAGCGGCACCAGCAGACCAAACCGCGCAAACACGCTGGGCATCCCCATTGTTTTGATCAAGCAGGAAATTGTTGGACTGGACTTTTCAGACAAAAAATACCTGATGGCAAAAGGAATCAAGTTCGACAACATCGATTTCAGTTTGAGGGCATCGTAAACGGATTAACGACGCGTCCGCCGGCGCTGCCTACAGGTGAATTATGCACCGGCGCTTTTTTCATGGCATCGGCAAAAGGATTGATTCCGGGATCTGGAGCCTGCTGGTTGGAGATTCCTCGGTTTGGGCCGTCGGCTATGCCTGGCGCGCCCTCTGGTACAGGCATGGGAAACGATTGATTGTCGACCGGAACTTTATTGGACTTCGCATCGCCTATTCCGGTTCCTGTTGAAGGCATCTGTTGTTGAACAGAAACAGGATGCCCCGGTTTCGACTGGTTCGGCATTTCCGGCGGTGTCGCACGAGGTTCGGATATCGCAGGCTCTGCAACCGCAGCCGGCCGCGTTTTAGTACCTTTATAAAGATTTAGTTTCACTGTATTTTCTTTGGTCACGATTAATACATAATTCGGGCCAATCTCCTTAAGGGTCATCCCCTTAATCGCATCTCCTTCCTTAACGACATGTTTTTTCTTGTTCTTATCATTTTTTACAGTTTCTGATAGAATGGCCTGTTTCCCCTTGGTAGTATTCATCACACCGGTAAACTGAATTTCTTTCAGCAGGTCTGATCCATCAGCCGGACCCGGGACTGCGTCCGGTTTTTGTTCTGAGGTGTTTTCAGGCGTAAAAATGTGTCGATCTACCATTGGGGGCGTTTCCGCAAATGACGGACAGGCTGCGGCAATCACGAATAGCCCCCAAAAGATATATTTTCTATTCATGAGATAACTCTCCTTTTTTTCACATATTATATGTTGCAAATCAGAAAAAACCCAGCCTGATTGATATCGGATATAACCCTGCAACGATATTCATATATTTGCCCGTCCATTTATTTTTCTTTTCTAACTCCTTAGAAATAAAACTATTTTTTCTGAAACCCACCGGACTGCAGGTCTGCGACCTTCTGGGAAAACTCGCGAGCGATTTGATCCGCCTGCTTTCGGTTTTTAATGACATGAGGCGTAATCAAAAAGATCAGCTCTGTCTTTGTGTTTTTTTTAGACACATTGCCGAATAAATACCCCAGAACCGGAATGTCCTTTAGGTGGGGAATCCCGGTCCTGGCCGCTCGATCTATTGGATTTCATCAGACCCGCCATGACCACCGTCTGGTTGTCCTCAACGACCAGAGAGGTTTCCGCCCTTCGCGTCAGAAAAGAATAATTATTGAGATCCGGGATGTACGTGCCAACATCGCTGACTTCCTGGATCAGTTCCATTTTGACCAGCCCGCTGGAATTGATATGGGGCGTTACGGTCAGAAGGATTCCTGTTTTGCGGTATTGGACCGTGTTTGTAACGGTGTTTCCTTCAGTGGCGCTGGTTGTTGTTCCGGTGACCGTCGGAATATCCTCACCCACTTCGATATTGGCCTCCTGGTTATCCAGGGCCAGAATATTGGGAGATGACAGGATATTGACATCCGCGTCGCTTCCCAGGGCAGTTATCAGTCCCCTCATGAAATCCACCGGATCATAGAGGCTTAAAAAAAAGCCGGTTGCGGTGCCCAGCGGCGTGTTTATGGCCCTGGTGACGTCCTTGGTGTCCAGTGCCCCCTGTAAGTTATAGCCGCCACCGGTGCTTGAGTCCAGAAACCATTGGATACCGTATTGAGCGGAGTGACTCAGGGTAATTTCCGCCACCAGCACGTTGATCAGAACCTGCCGGGGCTGAATATCAAGCTGCTTCAGAACGGTCAGAACCCGTTTATAGTCCCGGCTGCTGGCCTTGAAAACAAGGGCATTGTTGGTTTCATCCGGAATGATTTCAATGGTGCCGGCAAAGTCAACATCTCCAGCGGCGGTGCCTGCAACCGTCGGCCTGACAATGGTCTGCTTGGACTGGGACGGCGTGGATGCCTTTTGCTGGGAAGACGAGGTCCCCTGCGTCCCCAAGCCTCCACTGGCGGAGCTGGAAGAACCTGACTCCGGACCGGGTGCTTGAGGATTTTCTGGTCGAGGAGGTAGCGGATTTGGAAGATCGCGTTATGGCGGCTTTTCCCGGAAAAACCTGCTGCAGTACATCTGCAAGATCCATTGCCGATGCATTTTCAGCAAAATATACAAAAACGTTGGTATCGGAATCGCTGATATGATCCATGGCCGAGAGCCAGTCCTGCACCAGCGTCAGGATGGAAGGCCATCGGGTGACGACCAGGATGGCATTCATGCTCTTGATCGGAAAGATATCAAAGCTTGCCTCCGCTACACCCTGCCGTTTGTAGAGCCCCCCGGCCTTCAGCACACTGTCCAGGTCTTCCGCGATGACCGCCGCATCCACTTCCTTTACCGGAAAGATCTGCCAGGAAAGATCTGCAAAATATTCAATGTCGATCACCCCCAGAATGGCCACTGCCCGGGAAATGTTTTCAACGGTATCCGTGATCAGCAGCGCGTTGTTGACCGTATCCTGCACTATCTGAGCCCCCTTGGACAGAAAAGGCGTCACATTGGTTGCTGCCGTAGCCGCAGCCACATAGCGCAGCCGGATCAGCCGGGTGACATCCCCGACCAGACCCGAATCATCCTTAACGGTCACGGGCGCATTGGCTGATCCCGCGCTGTTGGCTCTGGGCAGGATCTTGTAAATATTGCCCGAACCCCGGACAATCGAGAGGCTGTTCAGCTGAAGCGCCTGATTGAACGCGTTGATAAACTGATCCTGGGTAAAATCGCCAGTAATATGAAAGGAGACCGTCGATTTGAGGGTCGGGTCCACCATGTAACTGAGACCAAAGAGGTCATAGAGCGTCAAATCCAGAACCTCGTAAAGGTCCGCATTATCAAAGGCCAGTTCAACATGAACCGTCTGGCCTGCCGCTTTTTTGTCTTTGGTGGACTTCTGCCCAAGGGCCGGCTGCTGGGGAGGCCTCTGACTGGCGATATGTTTCGCAGGCATTAAATTGATCCGGGTAGCATTGCTTTCAGTGGCTCCCGGCTTTGCCTGCCTGTCGACATATTCTTCTTCCATGTCGCCGGGCGGTTTTTCCTCCGGGATCTTGACACGGACAAATGGGTTCTCATCCCCTGACTCTTCCGGAGAAGTGTAAGGCTTTTGCAACAAAATTCCCGGACCGCAGCCGGCTGTTTCCAGAACCAGCAGAACCAGACAGGCCAGTGTCAAAACCCTTTTTCCACGGATGGTGGGTTGATCTGTCATACGCGTCATCCTCATTATCATGCTCACGGTTTGATGCCTTCCATTTGAAGCGTTGCGATCTGAAGGGATATCTGAAGATCGTTGTCTTTCATCCGCCGGTAAGTCACCGTAAGCCGCTCGATGCGGATTACCTTGTTCAAGGTTTCCAGATATTCCAGAAGGTCCGCGACCCCCTGCATACGGGTTTCAATCTGCAGTTCAATCTTGCTGACCGGATGCTCCCGCCATTTAAATGGTGGCAGATCCTTGTAAATCTTGATCGGTATCGCATGCTTCTCCAGAAACTGCTGAAGGACCGCCTGAGTGCTGGCGCTAAGTTCCTCCAGCGTCTTGCCGTCTATTTTTAATGCATCAAACCGGGTCAGCTCGTTTTCAGCGCCTTTGTGCGTCTCGACATATGCTGTGAGTTCTTTCAGATTCTCGATTGACCGATCGCGTTCCTGGGTCAGTCTTTCCAGTTCAGTGGAAAGATCCGTTTTCTGCTCCTTGAGGGGATCATATACCTGGGCCCACCAGAGCAGCATGCCGCAGATCACTCCTGCCACGCCGAAAATCAGCAGGCGCTTTCGTTTTTGACCCAGATAGACCTTCATGGATTCGCGTCCACATCTTTCAGCCGGATGACCAGGCTGAACTGCTCGGTTCCGGCAGGGTTGCGGCTGACCGAACCCGACAGCTTGACCTGTTCAAACAGGGCGGAAGTCCGCAAGGACTCCACGACTTTCAGCGCTTCCCGACTCTGGCCCTGAAGGGTCAGTTCTGCCCCCTGATAGCTGGATCGGGAAAACCAGGTTCCCTCCGGGATAAGCCTGGCAATTTCATTGAAGCAGGAAAACAGACGGGGTCGCAGCCGGATAAATTCCTCAATGTCTGAAGAAAGCGATTTGGCCTTATTTATGGCCTCGCGGGTTTTCTCATGCGGCCGAATCCGCTGCTGCAACTGCTGAGTCTCCTCCTTCATTGCGGAAACCAGCACGATTTTCCGCGCGATGGAATGGTTCATTTCAACCGTCCACACAAACATAACGGCGGACAAAAACAGAACAACCGGAACAAACAGCTTCCAGAGACGAAACACCTTTATCCGGGGAACGCCGCCATCCAGAAGAATCCGCTGCTGGGTCGACAGGGCAGCCGCCAGCGCCGCAACCCCTGGATTCCCGAGGATTGACGGAAGCCATGGCAGTTTGTCCTCCAACGGATCCTGCATGGGCAGACAGCCGTCCGAGTGATAAAAACCGTACACATTATCGACAGGCAGATGAAACTTGGCACATGCCGATTCCATTCTGGCGGAAGTCTCGTCCGCATGCCAGGCTTTCTGCCAGACAATCGAATAAACGCACCCGGTTTGCTCATAAACAGCCAGCTCACTGACCGAGTTTTCCTGGGAAATAACCAGGCCCATGGGCATGGCATATCGCTGGAGGCTGAGCCAGGCGCCGATTCCTATGGAAACAGGGAATAACCCCGCCAAAGATCTCTCATGTCCGATTTCCCGGAATATATCCAATACCGGCTGAATTTCTTTTCTAAGCGCATAGATCACCAGAGCGTTCACCCTTCCGTCTGGCACGCGGCATAGATAAATATCATGATAAATGTCGTCTATCGGCAGATGGCTGGTAACCGGCAGCACGCTTTGAACCGATACCAGCGCATCTTCCATCGGCACCGGCGGCAGCTGTATGTCCCGAATGAAAAAACGGCTTCTCGGAAGCGCCAGAAAAATCTGACGGCCAATTTTTGGGGAAAACCGCTGAAGAAATTCCCGAAGCGTTGCCAAAGAAGCGCCGTGGAGGACTCCGGACGGATCCATGGCAGAGCCCGGAATCTCCTTTTGCCACGACGAAACAGTTCTGGCCGCGCAGCAGTAGTGCAGTACCTCTTTCCCCAGATAAATCCCGATGAGTTCTTTGATAACCATAGCACTGATCCGGCCGGCGTTTTAAGACATCTTTTTCCCTTTGGCCTCAAGCCCCCGGATCTCGGTCTCCAGTTCGATCAGCCTGTCAAAACCCTGTTCGGCTACTCCCAGAAATTGCTGCATGCCCACCACTGCAAAACGGCCGGCATTCTTTGCCATAATGGTATTCATATACAAATAACCGTTTTCTTTTCCTGGCGACAGCACGCTGATGCGTTTGCTTTCACCCGAATAAATCGTAAACCCTTCACTCAGCGCCTTCGGAAGCCCTTCTTTCTCGTTCTGAACATAGAAGCTGCCCAGATCCGTCTCAATCGCTTCCAGGGGATTTCCCCAGAACATTCCCGACGTTACCCCAATAACCAGAAGAAGCTCTGACATTGCATTGAAAGGCCCGTTTGCCGGTCTATATGGCAGCCCCCTGGCTTCATAGTCTTTTTCTTCCGCACCGTACATCCGGGTCAAGCTGTCCTCATCCCGCCAGTCCAGAATGCAATCCGAAACCGCATCCGCTTCTCGCTGAAAATCATCGCCCATCATCAGCGCCATTTTTTGTTTGATTTCACCGTCACTGGCCGCATTCAGATTCGTGCGCAAAGATTCCTTGCCCACCCGGACCCACAGCGTCATATCATCCGGAAAAAGCCGGAACCAGCGGCCATTCGCACCCGTCCCATCCGGAATGGGCCAGGCATCGGTTGTAAAAAGCTGAACGATCGAAGAAACCGCCTGTCGCTGTCGAAAGGCTGTCCAGGCATTCTGGGCGATGTCCGCCTTTTCCCGGTTATGGGCCAGATATTGCCCTGCCAGGAAACTGATCAGAACCAGTATCCACAGTACCATGATCAGGACACTGCCGGCAGAAGACGACGGATGGCGGATGGCGGATGGCGGATGACAGAAAAAACTGTCCGCTGTCATCCGCAGATCTTCGTCTTCCATCCATGATCTTTCGTCTGTCATCTGTCATCTGCCCGCAAGCACTGGGTTACTGCCCGGCAACAGGACTCGCTGACTGTTGACCGCCGATACGGTAACACCATCTGAAACTCCTGGCCTTAGAACCTTCTTCGATTGTCATTTCGAGCATCAGGCCGGATGGCGCTCCAGCGGATCCCGCTTCACATTTCCATTCCTTCTGCCACTGCTTGGCATCATTTGCGTCAAACAGGGGATCATCGGTATAAAACAGCCTGTAGTTCAAGATACCATGAATTTGGCTGACAGGAAACCCCTCATCCGTTTTTATTAATTGAGAACCGTCCGTATTTTCCCCTAAATCATCCAATCGGGTCACGGACTTCAGATATATCGCCAGTGTTTTCTGACCCGGGTCGAACCGGTACCGGACCCACATCACCCCCTGGAGCAAAGACCCCTGAGGGGCGTATGTCGTCAAAAACGACAGGGTATTCTCGGTGCCGCAAAAAAATTTATCCGGATCAACCATCGCCTTGCCGAACATGCGCGAGGCGACCCGCGCTCCAAGCTGATTTTCCAGCAGCACCGGCAATGCCGATTGGATCTGCCGGGACTCCCCTTCTTCAGCGCCGCGTTCCCAAGCCTGCACCGTCAACCTGAAGGCAGTTGCCGCAATCAGCGTGACCAGGGCCACCAGGGTCATTGCAACCAGAAGCTCCAAAAGGGTAAATCCGCAGGAAGGATGAATCCGCTTCATCATATCCGTCCGGTTCGTTACCGCCGATGCCACTGTTTCATGCAAAATGCTTTTTCCCGACGATCCGTTTCATGGAAAAGACAAAGATTCAACTCAAACATGGCAGGCACCTGGGAAACGTCCCGATTATCGCCGGTGGTCAGTTCAAGCGGCAGGGCTGAAAGCGAATACCGCCATGCCGGCTCCATGTCGATATTGCCGGCGATTTCCCTGCCTTTCATCGCCGTATCCATCAAAGCCGGATCCGCCAGAAGGTTTTGCGCCAGTCGAACCGCTGTCAGGGTTTCATCGGCCTTCAGAGAAATCCTCCGGGAACTGGAAAGCGCCTGAAAAACAGCGCCCAGGGATATCCCCAGAATGATCAGGGCCACCAGCACCTCTATCAGGGTAAACCCCCGCTGACTGGTTTTCATGGGATTATCCCGAGGTTACCAGGCCGGTCAGCATATCCACACGCAAGACGGAAAAAGGCTCCCCATTTGCCGAAAGCGTTAATTCTCCACCGCTCGAGCTTCCATCCGGATAAAAATAAACGCCGTAAACATCCGCTTCAACATGGGCAATGCCTTGCGCCTGAATCAGCACTTTTTCCGGAATTTTCAGGCTGGCTGCACCACCTTCGACCCAGCAGATACGATCCGCCGATGAGATATAAAATGCAACAGGCCGGCTGGATGCCAGAGACGTTCCTCTGGCTTTTTTGACAAGAGCGATCATTTCCTGAGCAAACATCCTTCCCTGCTTCTGTTCGGCGGAGCGGCCCACACTCAGATAGACCAGGGAGCCGGAAACGGCAATCAGCACCATGACCACCAGGATTTCAATGAGTGTAAAGCCGCGGCCGTTCATCAGAATTCGATATCGTTGATGCCGAAAATCGCCATCAGCATGGAAATGACCACCCCGCCGATGACCAGACCCATCAGCAGGATTGCCACGGGCTCCAGCAGCGAGAGCAGGGATTTGATTTTAGACTGAACCCGGGCGTCCAGATCATCCGAAACCGAAATCAGCATTTCCCCGATCTTTCCGGTTTCCTCACCCAGCGCAACCATCTGAACCGCCATGGCCGGGAAAATGCCCTGATCCTTCATCAGTACGCTGACCCGCTTGCCTTCCTTGACCTGGCGAAAAATCTGCTCCGCCGCCAGCTTGACCACCACATTGCTTACGACCTCCCGAACGATCGAAAGACCTTTTAACAGCGGCACCCCGCTTTGAACCAGAGTCCCGAGTGTCCGGGTAAAGCGGCCCACCTGAATATCCATGATCAGGCTTCCCAGCAGCGGCAGCTTAATCCATATCCGATCCAGGCGATCCTTGCCGGCAGGCGTGGCTGAAAACCGCCAGAGACCCAAAGAGATCAACCCCGCTGCCAGGATCAGCGCCCACCACCAGGAGCGCAGAAACTGACTTGCCTGAATCAGCAGTTGGGTGCTGGCCGGTATTTTCTGCCCCAGATCCTTAAATATCGCCGCAAAGCGGGGAACCACAACCCCCATGATGACGCCAACGGACACCATGCCGATCATCAGCAGAATCGCCGGATAAATGGAACTGGAAATGATGAATTTCTTGATTTCTTCGGTTCGCTCCATAAAACCGGCCAGTTTTTCCATCACCTGGGGCAAAATGCCGCCCATTTCGCCGACCCGGACCATATTGATGTAAAGATCGCTGAAATCTTCGGCCTTGGCGGCCATGGCATCGGAAAGGCTTTTACCCCCCTGAAGGGATTCCTTCAGATACTGGGCCATGGCCAGAAGCGGTTTGACCTCGCTGGTCTGGATAATGATGGTCAGGGAACGGTCCATCGGAAGGCCGGATTTCATCAGATGCGCCATCTCGCGGGTAATCAGCAGCAATTCCTTGCTGCTTAGACTCCGGCCGGATCGTTTCAGCAGGGACATTCCGGAGGGTGCGGCATCGATCCACCGGACCAGAATCAACCCTTTTGCCTGAAGGGACAGGATCAGGTCATCGCGCGAGCCGGCGTCGCTGCTGTCGATGATTCTGCGGCCATCGGCGTTCATGGCTTCATAGGAAAAACGCGGCATCAGCGGGTTACCCTCATCACTTCTTCATACGTGGTGATGCCATTTCTGACTTTATCCATGCCGTCCATTCGCAAGGAGATCATACCGTTCTGAATCGCGGCACGGTAAATATCATTGCGGTCCGATCCCCTGACGATTTCCCGCTGAATGGCTTCATCCACCGGTAAAAACTCATAAATGCCCAGCCGCCCCCGGTATCCGGAGCCGGCACATTCCTTGCATCCCATTCCCCGGGCATAAGTGGCGGCAATTTCATCCGGAAGCAGGTCCAGTTCACGCGCCAGTTGCAGCCGTTCATCATCGGCAAGGTGAAATGTTTTCTTGCACTGCGGACACACCCTTCGCACCAACCGCTGGGCCAGAACAGCCACCACGGAAGATGCGATCAGAAAGCGCTCAACCCCCATATCTTCCAGCCGGGTGATGGCCCCCGCCGCATCGTTGGTATGCAGCGTCGAAAACACCACATGGCCGGTAAGGGCCGCCTGGATCGCAATTTCAGCGGTTTCCAGGTCCCGGATTTCGCCGATCAGCATGACATCCGGATCCTGGCGCAAAAAAGTCCTCAGGGTGTGGGCAAAGGTCAGACCGATACTGGGCTGCACCTGAACCTGATTGACCCCGTCCATCTGATATTCCACCGGATCTTCGACCGTCACGATTTTTTTATCCGGCGAGTTGATGGTATTCAGGGCTGAATAGAGCGTTGTCGTCTTGCCGGAGCCTGTCGGCCCCGTAACCAGGATCATGCCGTACGGCAGGGATATCGTGGATCTGAATTTATCCCGGATGGATGCCGGAAATCCCAGGGTATCCATATCCAGCTCGACATTTTCCTTGTGAAGCAGCCTGAGTACCAGGCTTTCACCAAAATGGGTCGGAAGCGAGGACACCCGGATATCAATCTCCTCGCGTCCTGCCTTGAATTTGATCCGGCCATCCTGCGGCAGCCGCATTTCGGCAATATCCATTTTGGCCATGAGCTTGACCCGGGAATTGATGGCGGCCTTGAGTTTGAGGGCAATGGCGTTCTGATCGATCAATACCCCGTCAACCCGATACCGCACCTGCACATGCAGCTTTCGAGGCTCGATATGAATGTCGGAAGCACCGACTTCAAGGGCTTTTGCGATCAGATGGTTCACCAGGCGAATGACCGGCGCCTCGGAGGCCATGTCTTTCAAATGTTCCGGGCTGTCCCAGAGCTGATCCTCCAGGCTCATATCCATATCATCGGTTCGTTCACCCGATGTCATATCCGCTTCGGCTTCGTACCAGCGATACACAAACTGGGAAATCGTCTCTTCGGAAGCCTGGCAGATATTCAGTGGCTTATCATAAGCCCTTTCGATGACCTCGCGGGTAATATAATCCAGCGGATCCGCCATTGCCACAAGCACCTGGCCATTGGCATCCTCCAGGGGAAGAAACCGGAAGCGCTTCATATAGTGCAGCTTGAAAGGATTCAAGGCCGGCGGATTTTCGGGAAAACCGCTTTCCGCAAGTTCCGGAAAATCCGCGATACTCAGGCAGCTCCACACACTCGAACTCGCAGTTATCCGCTTCGGGAGGAAGCCTGCGAAACCGTTTAACAAGCGCCTGCTTAAAATTATTGAAGGAAGTATTCAGCACTATTCCCAGCTTACAATGTCTTTGTCGTTATTGTCGCCGCCGGCCGCGCCGTCCGCGCCGAAGCTGACCAGATCATAAGGGCCGTGCTCCCCGGGGCTCGTGTACAGATAAGGCCTGCCCCAGGCATCCATGGGGATCTGTTTGGGCAGATAGGGCCCATCCCAGTTGGCCAGGGCGCCCGGTTTGGTTCTTAACGATTCAAGCCCTTCGGCGGTTGTGGGATACCGGCCATTGTCCAGGCGGAACTCATCCAGAGCCGATCCAAAGAGTTCAATCTGGGTTTTTGTGGTTTTCTGCTTGGCCTTGTCCACTTTTCCGAAAAATTTCGGCGCCACCAGCGCGGAAAGCAGCCCGAGTATGATAATCACTACAAGCAGTTCGATCAAGGTGAAGCCGCCCTGTTTTCGGCGTCGGTTATTGTTCATGGTTCCCTCCCGATTCTTTTGCATGAAAAACATAAAACCAGCAGCCCGCAACGTGGTTGATGGGTTCAGGGCTGCAGTATGGTTCTGAAATAGGCGATGGTCCGTCTTCAGACCTTCTTCCAGATTCACCGCCGGAGCCCACGCCAGTTTTTCCGCAGCCAGTGAAATATCGGGTTTGCGCTGAAGGGGATCATCCTGAGGAAGGGGCTGAAAGATGATTCCGGAACGCGACCCTGTCAGATGAATGACTTTTTCAGCCAGCTCCAGAATGGTGAATTCGCCGGGATTGCCCAGGTTTACCGGTCCGATAAAATCATCAGGCGCATGCATCATTCGTACCATTCCCTCGACCAGATCATCCACGTAACAGAAACTGCGGGTTTGGGACCCATCCCCGAACACCGTGATATCCTGCCCCGAGAGCGCCTGAACAATAAAATTGCTCACGACCCTGCCGTCATTGGGGTGCATGCGCGGTCCATAGGTGTTAAAGATGCGGACCACCCGGATATTGACCCGATTCTGACGGAAATAATCAAAAAACAGGGTTTCGGCGCAGCGCTTGCCTTCATCATAACAGGATCGCAATCCGATGGGGTTGACATTACCCCAGTAAGCCTCGGACTGCGGATGCACGGCCGGGTCGCCGTATACCTCACTGGTTGAAGCCTGAAGGATTTTTGCTTTCACCCGCTTGGCCAGACCCAGCATGTGAATGGCACCCAGGATGCATGTTTTGACGGTTTTGACCGGATTGTACTGGTAATGAATCGGAGATGCCGGGCATGCCAGATTGTAAATTTCATCCACCTCAAGAAAAACGGGCTGGGTCAAATCATGTCGAATCAACTCAAAATTGGATTTCCCCAAAAGATGGGAAATATTGATCCGGGTCCCTGTATAGAAATTATCCAGGCACAGGACATCATGACCGTTCTCAACCAGCCGATCGCAGAGGTGCGAGCCTAAAAAACCGGCCCCGCCGGTAACCAGAATGCGTTTGCCTTGATGCAGGTTCAAATGTCTAACTCCGGGGTCATGGGTGACAGGTGATGGGTGATGAAGGCTAATATCTATTACCCATCACCTATTATCTATAACCTATTTTTTATAGATGCGTCAACGCAGGTTTTCCAATGGGATAAACGTTAAATCCCAACTGATAGAGTTTCTGGTGATCCACAACATTTCTGCCGTCAAAAACAAAGGCCGGTTTTTCCATGGAGCGATAAATTCTTTCGTAATCCAGTTCCCGGAACTGACTCCATTCGGTCATGATGGCAATGGCATGGCTTCCGGTTGCTGCTTCATACGGGTCTGCGACGAACTGAACTTTTCCTTCAAACCCCTTAAGATCGGCTTTGGCATTGGCCAGGGCCTTGGGATCGGTGATCACCAGATCGGCCTGCTCCTCGATCAGGCGCATGGCGATATGGATCGCCGGGCTCTCCCGTGTATCACCGGTATCGGCCTTGAATGCAAATCCGAACAGACAGATGCGTTTACCCGAAAGCGTATTGAACATGGCGTTTAGCATGGTCATGACAAAATGCGATTTCTGGTATTCATTGATATCGATGACGCTCTTCCAGTATCTGGCCGCTTCATTCAATCCGTAATACTCGCAGATATAAACCAGATTCAATATGTCCTTTTTAAAACAGGATCCGCCGAATCCCACGCTGGCATTCAGGAATTTCGAACCGATCCTGGCGTCCATGCCAACGGCTCTGGCCACCTGGGACACATCGGCCTCGGTTTTCTCACAAAGCGCCGCAATGGCGTTGATGGAGGATATCCGCTGGGCCAAAAAGGCATTGGCGACCAGCTTGGACAGTTCGCTGCTCCAGATGTCCGTCGTCAGAATCCGCTCCTGGGGAACCCAGTTGGCGTAAATTTCCGCCAGTGCGTTTCTGGCCTCAAGACCGCTTTCGGTTTGCCGGGAGCCGATCAGCACCCGGTCCGGCGTCTCCAGATCCTGGATGGCCGTGCCTTCTGCCAGAAACTCCGGATTAGAAAGCACTTCAAAGCGAACGCCGTTTTGCTTTGAAAGCAGAATACGCTCCATGGCCTGGGCGGTTCGGACCGGAAGGGTGCTCTTTTCCACAACAATCTTGTCGGATGTGGCGGATTTCAGAATCTGCCGGGCGGTTTTTTCCCAGTACTGAAGATCGGCCGCCATGCCGGCCCCGACGCCGAAGGTTTTGGTCGGCGTGTTGACACTGACGAATATAATGCCCGATTCCCGGATTCCCTTTTCAATATCCGTGCTGAAGAACAGATTCCGGCCGCGGGCGGCCAGGACAATCTCATCCAGGCCCGGCTCGTAAATCGGCAAACGATCCGAATTCCACTGATCAATCCGATCGGAATTTATATCCACAATGGTCACCCGATACTGGGGACATTTATGGGCTATCATCGCCATGGTCGGTCCGCCCACATAGCCGGCACCGATGCACAGGATGTTTCGGGTAAAAAGAGATTTCATGATGAACAGAGCTCCGCTTATTCGGTTACGGAAAGGCCCGCAGCCGATGGATATGGTTTATTTGAACAGGAAGAGCTGACGCAATCATAGGATATCCCATTTTTAGAGCCATGTAAACCATTATGCATCCAGATGCAAATTGAGTCGATTGTCATATCGACGATGCACAGACCTCTTGCGACCCGGATTCGATAGAAAGGCCCGGATTTGCCTTTGAAGATACCTCTTGTGATACTTTCAGCTTTGATTTAAATGTTCGTTTAGCTTCACTGTCCGGATAGGCATCCCTTCTCTCACCCGATAGGATTCAGATTACAGGCTTCGGGATATTGTATTTAAAGCGCGCATGCCATATATTGCCCCTATCAATCCATACACCCAATGTCAAGGTAAAGGTTTGACCCCAATCAGCGGAGGTTCACGGTCATGAGCAAAAAGCGGCCCACTACAGACCCGACAATCGGTTTGCGCAAGCAGGCGGAGCACACAGGCCGGGCCGCTTCGATTGTTGCGCCGGAAAACCAGAATGCACTTACTCCCGAAGAATCCGGACAAATGCTCCGCGAACTTCGGGTGCGCCAGATCGAGCTGGAGATTCAGAACGATGAACTGCGCCGGGCGCATGCAGAGCTGGACGCGTCTCGGGCGCACTATATCGATCTGTTCGACCTGGCGCCGATGGGCTATTTTACCATGAGCGAAACGGGGCAGGTCATGGAGGCCAATCTCACTGCCGAAACCCTTCTCGGGGTGGCAAGAGGCGCTCTGGCCGGGCAGCCGCTGACCCGCTTTATCCTTCCGGAAGACCAGGATGTCTTCTACCGGCATTGCAAAAAGGTCTTTGATACCAGCGCGCCGCAGACCTGCGAATTCAGAATGCTGCGCGCGGATGGCACGCCCTTCTGGGTGCAGTTGGATGCAACCGCAACAAAAGGTGCGGAGGACTCGCCCGCGTGTCGCACCGTGATCATCGACATCACCGAACGAAAGCAGTTGGATGGCCGGGTGAAAGAACGGACACAGGCGCTTTCCCTGAATAACGCGTCTCAGTTACAGGAGATCGAAGAGTCGCGTTGCCGAAGCCTCGGAACTCATCCAGAAAATCTTTGACGCTTCCCCCCTGGGAATCCTCGCCTATGAGGCTTCCGGGCAATGTGTCATGGTCAATGAAGCTGCGGCAAGAATCATCGGGGCCAGCCGTGAAGCGGTGCTTCTGCAGAACTTCAATCACCTGGATTCCTGGAAAAGTTCGGGTTTGTTGACAGCGGCCCGGGAGGTGATTCAAACCAATCAACCCCGGGAAAATATCGAATTGCATCTTGTAACCACCTTTGGAAGAGACGTCACGGTGAATTGCAGCCTGATTCCGTTTTCTTCGGCCAGATAAACCGCACCTTCTCATGATGGGCCAGGATATCAGCCGGCAGAAGCTGGCGGACGCGGCGCTCCGGCAAAATCAGAAGCTGGCGGCCATCGGCCTTCTGGTTGCGGGCATTGCCCATGAGATCAACAACCCCAATGGTTTCATCATTTTCAATCTTCCCATTCTGAGAGATTATCTGCAGGAGCTGATGCCCATCGTCGACGACTACATGGGGGATCATCCGGATCGGCAGAATGTTCGGAAGGCCTTATGAAGATTTCCGCAAAGACCTTTTCAAACTCCTGGACAACATCGAACATGGCGCGCACCGGATCAATGCCACGGTGTCCGGGCTGAAGGATTTTTCCAGAAAGCGGGAAAAACTGGAGCCCCGCCGAGTTGCCCTGAAGCCGGTCATCGAAAACGCGGTATCGTTCTGCCGGGGGGAAATCCGCAAAAATGTTAAATCCCTTCATTTGGATGATTCCCGATAATCTTCCGCTGATTCGGACCGATCCCGAAGCTGTCGAGCAGATACTGGTCAATCTGCTGATCAATGCCGCCCATGCATCGGATAAGGAGGATTCCTGGATAAGATTATGTGTAAATGCCGATAGTGGCAAGCCGGATCGCTGCATCATCCTGGTAGATGACAACGGGTGCGGCATGGATGAGAAAACCCTGAAGCGGATATTTGACCCCTTTTATACCAGAAAACGATCCATTCAGGGAACCGGACTGGGTCTTTATATCTGTCAGAGCCTGGCGGAAGGACTGGGGGGCCGGATTGAAGTGGAGAGCCAGCCCGATCAGGGAAGCTCCTTTAAGGTGATCCTTAACGATTATTGATAGCTTGCTTTTTTTCGGAGAATGGACAGATGGGCAATCGAATTATGATTATTGATGATGAGCAGGATTTTCTGGACAGCATCGCCAGGGGATTGTTCAACGCCGGATATATGGATGTGCGAACAGAGAGCGACCCCGTAAAGGCGGCAACATTTTTTAAACAGGGTCACACATGCGATATGGCACTGATCGACTTAAGCATGCCGGACATGGACGGAATGGAACTGCTGGAAATCATCAAAAGCCACAGCCCCAACACCGAGTGCATCATGGTTACGGCGGTAAACGACGCCAGAATGGCAGTGGCGTGCTTAAAGAAGGGGGCTTACGATTATTTGATCAAACCGGTCTGCAGAGAGGATTTGCTGCTAAAAATCGGTCATGCAGAGGAAAAAATACGGCTGCTGGACATTCTGGATCTGAAGAGAACGGGAGAAATCCCGGAGCTGACGAACGTAAAAGCCTTTGAGCGGATCATCACCCGATCTCCCGGGATTCAGGCTGTTTTGAAGGAAGCAGAACTTCACGCGGCCAGCAATGTACCGGTTCTGATTACCGGAGAAAGCGGCACCGGAAAGGAGCTTCTGGCAAGGGCCATCCACAAGGCCAGCCCCAGGGCGCAAGGCCCGTTCATACCCGTCAACATGGCTTCTTTGAGCAACGGCCTGTTTGATGACGATTTTTTTGGCCATATCCGGGGAGCATTTACGGGAGCGGAAAAGGACCATGCGGGTTATCTGGAACGCGCCAATCACGGCACCCTGTTTCTGGATGAAATCGGCATTTTGCCCGTCGATCTTCAGGGAAAACTGCTGCGGGTACTGCAGGAAGGAGAATTTACAAAGCTGGGAACCAGCAGAATTCAGAAATTGAATATGCGCTTTATTGCGGCGACCAATGAAAACCTGGATGTCTTATTGAAGCGCGGGAGGTTTCGCAAGGATTTGTATTATCGCCTCAAAGGTGCGCTGCTTCACCTTCCTCCTTTAAAAGAGAGGCCGGATGACATCCCGCTTCTGATAGACAGCTTTATGGCCGATTTGCCCGGTAGTCTTCAAGGAAAAACGTATCGAGGATAAGTCCGTTTCAATGCTTGCAGCCTATGACTATCCCGGAAACATCCGGGAGCTGAGATCCATTCTCCATGCGGCCGCCAATCTGGCTCAAGGCAGGCCCATTGCCCCTGGTCATCTGCCGGCATCCGGTTCGAACCCGAAAAGCGGCATCCGGTTCCGCGCCGCTGCTAACAAACGGATCCGCCGTTTCTCTGTCGGAAAACGAAAAAGCGCATATTTTAAATATCTATCGTCAAACGGCTGAAAACAAATCCCGGACAGCCCGCCTTCTGGGCATCAGCATCAATACGCTGCGAAGAAAGCTGGAATCCTACGCAATCGAATAGGCCGGACATATGCCAAAATTGACTATCCCAAAATTGCATACTTATCAATAACAAATTGATAAAATTACGCTATTTATTTCAAGATCTGCCATATTGTGATAGTGGACGAGATATGAAAATCTTTCGAAGCGCTTCCTGCCATTTTTTCTTGATGATTAATCATTTGATATTAAAGACATTTATTAGAATTTTGCTTATAATTCTGCACATGGCATGATAAATGCTATAAGGTGTTATCATGTCTACCGGAAATCCCTCAGTTGCACAATTCTCCGTTTGAAAATTGGGGAGAGGCGGAGTGATCGCGGGAATGATGATCCGGAAGGATTGGTGATCAAAGCCGTTCAATTCTTCGCCGGGCGAACAGGAAAGTCCAAGCCGGAACCATACGGAGCCATCTCAGTGAATGTGCTGATAGTTGATGACGAAATCGTTCAGGTTGAAAATCTCAGAATCGGACTGAGCAGCAGGGGATACCATGTACTCCAGGCGCTGAGCGGCCACGAGGCCCTGAACCTGATTGAAAATGACGCCCTTGAAATTGATCTGGTCATCACCGATTATGCCATGCCGGAAATGAACGGCATCGAGCTTCTTCAGAATATCCGCTGGAAACATGGCAACCTGCCGGTGATCCTGATGACGGCTTACGGACAGAGGGATATCGTCCTGGATGCCTTGCGCAATCAATGCAACGGCTTTATGGATAAGCCCTTTACCCTGGAGCGGTTGCTGCATGAAATCGACAGGGTCAAGTCCAATATGCTTCAAAACTTGACCCCGGAATCCAATGAAACGCACCATGGAGAACAACCTCGGCAGACCGTTTTTACACCATAATTCAGCTTGATATATCAGGTATTTAGCTTTTTTCACCCCGGAATACCGTCAAGTGATATTGAATATGTAATTCATAAACAGGAATTATTCTCATATTGACAAGATCAGAATTCAGATTACAGTAGCTTTTAAAGAACATGAATAGATAAAATTTGGTAGACCGTTAACAAGACAGTTACAATGTAGTGAAGGAGGATTACATGAAGAAACGAAGATTGATTTATCTTGTGAGCTTTGCATTCGCGGTTATTGCCGGCATCTGGGGATTTGGCCCTGGAGCCCGGGCGCAATCATCAACGACAACACAGCCTCAAGCAACCTTGCAGTCAAGTACTGGCTCCACCCGTCTGGACAACTATCTTAAAATGTACCGCATTACAAACGCCGAGAGGCAGGCCGCGGCAGCCCGTGCCGCAGCAGCCCGTGCCGCGGCAGGGCCTGTCGCGGCCCCTTACGAAGCCCTGAGTCAGCCGACCATTGAGGGCGCCGGGTTTCTTGAAACACCGGATTATTTCGGCACGACTCCCAATTTCTCAAACAGCCCGATCATCAACAAATTTGTCGACTCACTGCCGGGAGTCGGCGCTGGTAACGCAAACAACTTGGGACAGTACATTCCGATTGCTGTTAAAGATACTGCTGCATTCCCTGGATCCGATTATTACCAGATTCGGATTGGTTGACTACAATCAAACGCTGCATTCGGATCTCATCACCGGCGTCAACGGCGGCCTCGGAACCAAGCTGCGGGGGTATAAAGATCTCGCTCCCACGGCTGACGGAAAGGCTCATTATCTGGGGCCGTTGATCATTGCCAGCCGAGACACGCCTGTGCGCATCAAGTTTACCAACCAGCTTGGCGCTGGCGCTACTGGCAATCTGTTTGTTCCGGTGGACACCACCCTGATGGGAGCGGGAATAGGCCCTGATGGGGTCAGAATTTATCCGGAGAACCGGTCCGTCGTTCATCTCCACGGCGGGTTCACGCCGTGGATCAGCGACGGCACGCCGCATCAATGGATAACCCCCGGTGCGGAGGATCCTGCTACCAGCTATATCAAGGGCGTCAGCGCCCAGAACGTCCCGGACATGCCGGTTCCGGACCCTGGATCTGCAACATATTATTATACCAACCAGCAGAGCAGCAGGCTTATGTTCTACCACGAGCATGCGCTTGGGACCACCCGCCTGGGTGTCTATGCCGGCATTGCAGCGGGCTACCTGTTGACAGACACGGCAGAGGAGGCATTGATCAATGCCGGAACCATTCCGGGTCCTGTTTCGAATCCTTCACTCCCGGCTGAGTACCGCTATGGAATTCCGCTGATCATCCAGGACAAGACTTTCGTACCCGACCCCGCCACTGTGGCCACAAAGGATCCCACATGGGATACGGCCAATTATGGGAGCCTTGGCAATCTCTGGTTGCCCCATGTCTACATGCCGAATCAAAACCCGTGGGACGTTGAAGGGGCCAATGCCATGGGCAGGTGGGATTATGCCCTTTGGTTCTGGCCTCCGTATACGGGTTTGTTGAATCACGGGTCGATAGCGAACCCTCTCTATGGTCAACCGGGACAGCCGCCTGAGATTCCCGGAATACCCAATCCCACGATCGTACCGGAATCCTTCATGGACACCCCAGTGGTTAATGGCACCCCCTACCCTTATCTTAATGTGGAACGAAAAGCCTACCGGTTCCGAATCCTGAATGCAGCCAATGACCGTTTTTGGAACCTGCAGCTCTATTATGCCGACCCGATCCATCCCACGGAAGTCAAAATGGTTCCGGCGGTCCCGCACTCTCCGTCTGAACTGACTTCGGATTTTGGAGCAAATGGAATCTCTCTGTACTCGGCCGGGATATGGACTCAGGTGAATACATCCGACACTGTCGATATTGTCTATTCATCTGATGGCTTGACCTTATACGCAAGCTTCGCCGCTTCAAGCCCATCGCCAGGCCTCTGGAAGTATGACGGCAGCGCCTGGACCCAGCTGTCACCGTCCACTGCCGAGAGCATGGTCACTTCAAGCACGGCACTGTTTGCGGACTTCGGGGTTTGGGGTCTCTGGAAGCTTGAAGGCTCCGCCTGGACTCAACTCTCTCCGTCCAACCCGGAAAACATGCTGACCTCAGGAACAACGCTCTACGTAGACTTTGGAGTTTATGCTCTCTGGAGTTGGGATGGTACGGTATGGGCTCAACTCACACCGACCGATCCGCTGAATATGATTGTTTCAGGCAATGTGCTCTATGCCAGCTTCACAGGCTACGGCACCTGGAAATATAACGGCGCCTGGACCCAGCTCACACCGGCCGATGCCACCATTTTGGCAGCTTCGGACACATCACTGTACGCAGGGTTTGGAAACTTCGGATGGGGAACCTACCAGTATGACGGGACTAACTGGGCTCAACTCACACCGGCCGATCCGCTGAAAATGTTTGCTTCAGGCAATGTGCTCTATGCCAGCTTTTCAAACTACGGCACTTGGAAATATAACGGCAGCTGGACCCAGCTCACACCGGCCGATGCCACCATTTTCGCCGCTTCGTCTACAGCACTGTATGCAGGATTTGGTGCCTCTGGAACCTGGAAGTATGACGGTACAACCTGGACCCAGCTCTCATCTGCAAGTCCAAATGTAATGCTGGCGAACGGCAATTTGGCGGCAAACTGGCCGGCAACCTGGCCAACGGATTCCAGAGACGGCGGTGTTCCGGATCCGGCTACAGCAGGTCCGCAGATCATCCAGATCGGCACTGAAGGCGGATTCCTGCCGGCACCGGTGGTTCTGCCCAACACACCGATCGGTTATAACTACAACCGCAGAGACATCGTGGTTCTGAACGTTGAAAACAAGACCCTTTTTATGGGACCCGCGGAACGGGCGGACATTATCATTGACTTCTCCCAGGTTCCGGCAAACGCCGGGATTACCAACATCATTCTTTACAACGATTCTCCCTCCCCGGTTCCGGCAAGTGATTCCCGTTACGATTATTACACGAATGACCCGGATCAAACCAGTACGGGCGGCGCTCCCACAACTGCAATTGGAAAAGGACCCAATACCCGGACCGTCATGCAATTCCGGGTAGCGGCTGGCAGTCCGGGTACTGCCTTCAACCTGACAAACCTGCAAAATACGGCCACGGGTCTGCCGAATGCCTTCGCTTCGTCCCAGGACCCGCCCGTGATACCGCAGGCAGCTTATGGTCTTCCCAGTGGACCTTACAACTCGACTTACACCGATACCATGGGTGCGAATCTTTCACGAATCTCAGATACTTCCTTGACTTTCGTGCCATTTGACCCAGGGCCACCCACTACTGTCAATATGCAGCCCAAGGCCATACAGGAGCTTTTCGAGACCAATTATGGACGGATGAACGCCACGCTGGGGGTCGAGCTGCCTTTTACCAATGCCAACAACCAGACAACGATTCCCTTAGGATACATCGATCCGCCCACAGAGACAATAACCGCCAATCAGACCCAGATCTGGAAGATTACGCATAATGGCGTTGACACGCACGCAATACACTTCCACCTGTTCAATGTGCAGTTGATCAACCGGGTCGGCTGGGATGGAGCGATCAGGCCGCCTGATGCCAACGAACTCGGATGGAAGGAAACCGTCAGAATGAACCCGCTGGAAGATGCGATTGTGGCGATGAAGCCGGTTGCTCCCACCGTCCCCTTCGCCGTTCCCGACAGCGTTCGTCTGCTTGACCCAACCCAGTTGGAAGGCGCCACGGCGAATTTCTGGCCCCAAGATTCAAATGGAAATCCGGTCACGACTACCAACGATATGACCAACTTCGGCTGGGAGTATGTGTGGCACTGCCACTTGCTGGGCCATGAAGAAAACGACATGATGCGTCCAATAGTATTTCACCCATAGACCGATCGACTGTCTCAGTGGGCGCCACTGAGACTGCGACACCCCCCTCCAGGTCAACTTTACCTGGAGGGATGATTCAGACCCGGTCAACCTTGGACTAACAATCTAACCCAGAGTGTTTTGACAACAACCCCGTTGATATGATAGCACTGTATCAACGGGGTTGTTTTGCGTTCTCTGTTTAATCAAGCAGTAAAAATAGCTGTATTGAATATTTAGACTCTCCACAAAAGGCTGATAACCGCCATGAAGAAATCTTTTTTCACCATGCTCCTCATTGTTCTTCTCATTGGATCATTTCTCGGAGGAGCCTGGTACAGCCGGCATGGAGCCGGCAGGAACGCCGAGAAAGAGCGCCGGATTCTTCACTACGTGGACCCCATGAATCCGGTGAATGTGTCTGATAAACCCGGCATCGCGCCGTGCGGCATGCCCATGGAACCCGTTTACGGCGACGAGGAGTCCGCCGGGCCGGGCCAGCCAGGAACAACGCTTTCGATGTCTCCGGGCACTGTTAATATCACGGCTCAAAAACAGCAGATCATCGGCGTACAGATCGGTACTGCAGTGAGGATGCCGGGGACTTATGAGGTCCGGACTTTGGGCCGAATCACCCCGGATGAAAACCGGATATATCCGCTGATCGCAGCCACGGATGGCTGGATGCGGGATGTCCAAGGGAGTACCACAGGCAGCGTCGTCAAAAAAAACCAGCTCATGGCCCGGATCAACATATACAGCAATGATTTTTTCACCTGGCAGCAGCAATATCTTGCAGAACTCAGCAGATCGGCACGCCTGCGGCAGCCTGAAACAACCCAGCCTGATGGCCTGCAACCCGCCCAAAAGCAGCCTTCAACCAAGTATTCAATTGCAGAGTACTATGCCGACAGGGCCAGGCTGGAACTGTTGAATCTGGGCGTCGGGGAAACCCAGCTTGACGATCTTGTCGCGAACCGGGCAATATGTGACATACCATCGAACTCAGATCTCCGGTCCCACGGCCTGGTGATCAGCCGCAGCATTTCCCCGTATCAAAAAGTGGATCGCGGCACGGAGTGTTTCAGGGTTGCCGACATCAGCCGCGTATGGATTATCGCGGATGTCTTCAATGCCGAAGCGCGGTACATCCGGCCGGGAATGCTCGCCAGCGGTCTCCCTTCCGGGGCAGAGCAAGCATTATGAAGCCAGGGTCAGCGATGTTCTGCCGAAATTTGATGCAGCCACGCGCAGCCTGAAGGTGCGGCTGGAGATGGACAACCCGGAAAATATGCTTCTTCCGGAGATGTTTGTCGATGTGGAATTTCAGATTCCCTTGCCCGCGACCACGACGGTTCCGGCTTCCGCAATCCTGGATTCCGGACGCAGAAAGACCGTTTTTGTGGCTCTGGGGGATGGTTTTTTTGAGCCCCGGGAAGTTGTGACCGGCTGGCGGTTCGGCGACCGGGTTGAAATCGTCGACGGACTCAAGCCCGGAGATCAGATCGTCACTTCCGGCACGTTTCTGATCGATTCCGAAAGCCGGATGAAACTGGCCGCCGCAGGACTCATGGCAAAACCGGAAACGGAAAACAGAGTCATCAGACAAAGCGAAATCCAGATGAATCCCGATCAGGGGGAGCACGTGCATGATTAACCGCATCGTTGATTTTTCCGTTCAAAACCGGTTTATCGTCTTTATTCTGATCGCCGCTGCCTGTATCGCGGGCTGGTGGTCCATGCAGCGCCTTTCCCTGGACGCCATTCCGGACCTCAGCGACACGCAGGTGATCGTCTATTCGCGCTGGGACCGGAGCCCGGACATCATCGAAGACCAGGTGACCTATCCCATCGTGTCCGCCATGCTGGGCGCCCCCAAGGTCAAGGCGGTCCGCGGCTTCTCCGATTTTGGCTATTCCTACGTCTATGCCATTTTTGAAGAAGGCACCGACATCTACTGGGCCCGGTCCAGAACCCTGGAATATCTTTCCGGCGTGCTGCCGCGGCTGCCGCAAGGGGTGCAGACCGAACTGGGGCCGGATGCAACGGGCCTGGGCTGGATTTTTCAATACGCCCTGGTGGATACCTCCGGACAGCACAGTCTGGCGGATCTGCGTTCCTGTCAGGACTGGATGCTGCGCTATTATCTGAAGTCGGTTCCCGGCGTCGCCGAGGTCGCCCCCATCGGCGGCTTCAGCAGGCAGTACCAGGTAAATGTGGATCCGAACCGGCTGCAAGGCCTATAATCTTTCCATCAGTCGCGTGGTGGAAGCGGTCCGGGGCGGAAATATCGAGGCAGGCGGAAGGATGATCGAGTTTGGCGGGACCGAATACATGGTCCGGGGACGCGGTTATGCCAAATCCATTACCGATTTTGAAAATATTCTGCTTGCCACCAGCGACAGCGGCACCCCGATTCGCATCAAGGATGTCGGGCAGGTAGCCATCGGGCCCGATCTTCGGCGGGGCGTCACCGATCTGGACGGCACCGGAGAAGTGGTCTCCGGCATCGTGATCATGCGGCAAGGACAAAACGCCCTGGATGTCATTGAGCGCGTCAAGGCCAAAATCCGGGAAATCGAGCCCGGACTGCCTTCCGGCGTGAAGCTCGTTCCCATCTATGACCGATCGGAGTTGATTCTTCGGGCCATCGACAACCTGAAGACCACCCTGATGGAAGTCATGGTGACCGTTTCACTGGTGATTCTTCTTTTTCTCTGGCACATCCCCAGCGCCATCATTCCCATGATCACCATTCCGATTGCGGTGCTGCTGGCGTTCATTCCGTTCCGGATGATGGGACTCACCGCCAACATCATGTCTCTCGGGGGCATTGCCATCGCCATCGGCACCATGGTGGATGCCTCCATCGTGGTGGTCGAGCAGACGCACAAAAAGCTGGAGGAATGGGAGCATCGGCGGCAGGAAAGAAGACTACTGGACGGTGATCGTCACTGCCGTAAAGCAGGTTGCCGGCCCCAGTTTTTTTTCCATGCTGGTGATCGCCGTCTCTTTTTTGCCGGTGCTGACGCTCGAGGCCCAGGAAGGCCGCCTGTTTAAACCCCTTGCCTACACCAAAACCCTTTCCATGTTTATCGCCGCTTTTCTGGCCATCACCCTGGATCCGGCACTGCGGCTGTTTTTCACCCATCTGCATCACTATGACTTCCGGCCCCGGTGGTTGTGCCGGGCGACAAATGCCGTGGTCGTCGGGACCATCCATTCCGAAGAAAAACATCCGGTCAGCCGCGTGCTGACCCGGATCTATCAGCCCGTTGCCGAGTGGACGCTTCGGCGCAAATGGATCGTGATCGCAGCGGCGTTTGTCCTGGTGATCGTCACGATTCCGGTCTTTCTGAAACTGGGCTCGGAATTCATGCCCCCGCTCGATGAAGGGGCGATTCTTTACATGCCGTCAACCATGCCCGGCATTTCCATTGCCGAAGCCCAGAATCTGCTTCAGGCCACGGACCGGATCATCCGGCGGTTTCCGGAAGTGGACAAGGTGCTCGGGAAAGCCGGCCGCGCCGAGACATCCACGGACCCGGCGCCGCTGTCCATGATAGAAACCGTGATCATTCTGCATCCCAAGGAGACGTGGCGGCAGGTGGACACCTGGTATTCCGCCTGGGCCCCGGAGTGGATCAAGGCCATCCTGCGGCGCTTCACCCCGGATCGCATCTCCTCGGAAAAACTGATCAGCCTGATGAACGATGCGCTCAGGATTCCGGGGCTGGCCAACGGCTGGACCATGCCGATCAAGGGAAGGATCGATATGCTCACCACCGGCATCCGCACACCGGTCGGGCTGAAAATCTCCGGATCCGACCTGGCCGAAATCGAAAAGATCGGATCCCGGATCGAAGCCCTTCTGCCGGCGGTAAAGGGGACCCGGAGCGTGTTTGCCGAACGCACGGGCAGCGGTTATTTTCTGGATTTTGTGTGGAACCGCGAGCAACTGGCCTTTTTCGGCCTGAGCATGGATGATGCCCAGGCCGCGGTTCAGAATGCAATCGGCGGGGAAACCGTAACCACGACCGTCGAAGGGCGGGAGCGCTATTCGGTCAATGTGCGCTACATGCGCGATTTCCGGACCGACCTGGAATCGCTGGGCCGTATTCTGGTTACAGACTCGGCAAGGACAGCGGCAGATTCCCATCGGACAGCTTGCCGAAATCAAGGCAAACAGCGGACCCGCCATGATTCGAAATGAAGACGGCATGCTGACCGGCTATGTTTATGTGGACATGGCCGGACGCGATCCGAGCAGCTACATCGAAGAAGCCGGAAATCTGATCAGGGAAAAGGTGAAGCTGCCGGCCGGCTATGCCGTTTCCTGGAGCGGGCAGTACGAATCCATGCAGCGGGTCAGGGAGCGCCTTGGGGTGGTTCTGCCCCTGACCCTTTTTCTGGTGATTCTGCTGCTGTACCTGAACACCCGATCCGTGATCAAAACCGGCATCGTTATGCTGGCGGTTCCGTTTTCCGCCATTGGCGCGGTGTGGCTGCTGTATATCCTGGGGTATAACATGAGCATCGGGGTGTGGGTCGGGTTGATCGCTCTTCTGGGCGTGGACGCGGAAACCGGTGTCTTCATGCTCCTGTACCTGGATATTGCGTACGATCAGGCAAAAAAGGAAGGCCGGATGCGCAATCAGGAGGATCTTCGGGCCGCCATTCTCGAAGGGGCCGTCAAACGACTTCGGCCCAAATTCATGACCACCGCCACGGAGTTCATCGGAATGGTGCCGATCATGTGGTCCATGGGAACAGGCGCCGATGTGATGAAGCGCATCGCAGCGCCCATGATCGGCGGTGTATTTACCTCATTCATGCTGGAGCTGCTGGTGTATCCTGCAATTTATGAAATCTGGAAGTGGCATTTCGAGCTCAAGAAACATGAGGATTCCCCTGGATGGCATGCCGGGTTTGATCACAGGGACTGGGACTGATGCAGCAAAGAAAATCAGATCTTTTCTTTATTTACCTTTTGGCGGGCATGCTTCTGGTCGGCCTCATGTTTTTTCATGCCAAAGTTCGGGTATTTCTTGACATGCCGCTGCTGAACCAGCGCGCGGAGATTGTCAGAATGCTGGGGCTGACCGATCTGTGCCTTTTTACCGAAGCCCGCTACACCCGCCATCCCAGCATGGCGGATCTGACCACGCCGTTTCAGGACCATCCGATGTCCCTGGAGCATTTCCCTTCCGGCGCCATTGTGCCGGTACCCCCTCATCTGAAACAACGGACGCGGAACGAAAGATTATGAGCGCCATCGAAAAACAGCGGCATATTATCGATTTTATGCTCTCTTCCCTCTGGCGGAGAAAAGGAAAGAATCTCTCCCTGGTTGTGGTTTACACCTTTGTGATTTTCCTGCTGGCCTCGGTCATGTTCTTTGCGCATGCAATCAAAAAAGAAGCCGGACTGATCCTTCGGGATGCCCCCGAAATCATGGTCCAGCGGCTGGTGGCGGGCAGACAGGGCTTTATTCCGGAAAGCTATATCGATGCCATCAGGCGGATCAAGGGGGTGCAATCGGTTACGCCGCGCCTGTGGGGCTACTACTACGATGGCCAAAACGGCGCCAATTATACCCTGATGGCAAATGAAGACTTGAAGGACCGGCCCGGAGAAATTCTCATCGGAAATGGCGTCACGCTCCGCAGGGCGACAACGGCGGACAAAATCATCATCAAGAAGAACGACAGCATTCCCTTTAAAACCTACGACGGGTCCTACCTGATGTTGAAGGTAAAAGGAATCCTGCCGGCCGCATCCGAGCTGGTCACCTCGGATCTGGTCCTGGTTTCGGAATCAGACTTCAAAAAGATCTTCTCCATTTCAGAGGACCATGCCACGGACCTGGTGCTTCAGGTCAGAAACGAGAAGGAATTATCCACCATCGCCGCCAAGATCACGCAACTTTATCCGGATACCCGGCCGATTCTGAGAAATGAGATACTTGCGGACCTACGATGCGGTTTTCGACTGGCGCGCGGGGGTGATCATCGTGATCCTGTCCGGCGCTTTCTTTGCCTTCATCATCCTGGCATGGGACAAGGCAACGGGACTGAGCGCGGAGGAAAAAAGAGAGATCGGCATTCTGAAGGCGATCGGCTGGGAAACCTCGGATATTCTGCTGATGAAATTCTGGGAAGGCGCGGCCATATCCCTTTCGGCATTTTTGATGGGAATCCTGTTGGCTTATCTGCATATTTTTTTTACCGCATCCGCCTTGTTTGCACCCGTGCTGAAAGGCTGGTCGGTCCTGTATCCCGATTTCAGGCTGACGCCGTTTATCAATCCCTACCAGATCGCCATCCTGTTCTTTCTAACCGTCATTCCCTACACCGTGGCAACCATTGTGCCGTCCTGGAGATCCGCAACGATTGACCCGGATTCGGTCATGAGGACATAATCCATTGATCCATCTCCAGGATATCCACAAAGTCTTTAACGCGGGCAAACCCAACGAATTCGTGGCCATCGAAGGCGGTGAACCTCTCCATCGATTCCCGCAAGGCGACAGCCCTCAAAGGGCCGAGCGGATCGGGAAAAACCACGCTGTTAAGCATACTGGGGTGCATGGCCAGGCCCACATCGGGCAGAATCACGCTGCAGGAAAGGGAAATCACCAGCCTTCCGGAGCGGTTTCTGACGGATATCCGGCGGAAGACCTTCGGCTTCATGTTTCAGCAGTTCCATCTCATCAAGGGCATTACGGCCATTGAGAATGTGATGCTTCCGGCCTACCCGGACGGTGAAAAACATGCTGTTTTGAAAAAAAGGGCGATCGGCCTGCTCGACCTGCTGAACCTTTCGCACAAAGCGTTCCGCAAAAGTGGAGTGGCTTTCGGGCGGAGAGGCCCAGAGGATCGCCATTGCCAGGGCACTGATCAATGATCCGGCCATCATCATCGCCGATGAGCCGACCGCGCACCTGGATACCCATCTCTCAAGGGAATTCATGGAAATCATGCGGCAGCTTAAATACGCAGGGAAAAACCCTTCTGATCGCCAGCCATGATCCCATTGTCTATGAATCGGATGTCATCGACCGGATCGTCGACATGCGGGATGGAATGGTCTTCGCCGGGGCGGGGGACGCTCCATGATGTTTCATCCCGGCATTCTGGCCCTGCTTCTGGGTTCGGCTGCTGACAACTTCCATGCTGTGCTACTGCGCATACGAAGGTGCGCGGATCATCCGGAACTGGGACATCCGAAGCGGCAGCGAACTGCAACTGGCGCTGGAGCGGCGAACCTATCTGATCTCCACGGTGATGAGCTATGCGCTGGGATTTGAGCTTCTTTCGCTGTTTCTGTTCATCTATACGGCCGATTCGCTGAGCTCCCTGTTTGTCGGCGCCATGTGCGCGGCCGGAAGCCTCAAGGTCAATGGATTCGGCTATCCCGCCCTCATTTTGAAAATAGCCGATTTTCTGCTTGCCGGTGTGTGGCTGATCGTTAACTTCACCGACAACAAAGCCAGCGACTACCCCCTGATCAGGATAAAATACATTCTTCTGATTTTTATTACTCCCTTTCTGGTTGCCGAAACCCTTGTCCAGGGGGCTTATCTGCTCGGCCTCAAGCCGGATATCATCACTTCCTGCTGCGGAACGATTTTTACCACGGACGCCAATACGGTCATGTCCGATCTCATCGGCCTTCCCCGCAGCCTGTCTCAGGCGGCATTTTACTCAGCGCGACAGTCACCATTTTGCTGGGGCTGGTTTTCTACCTGAAAGGAAAAGGCGGCTATTTTTTTTCGATAATGGCGCTGATGAGCTTTCTGATTTCCATTGTCGCGCTCATTTCATTTATCAGCATGTATTACTACGAACTGCCCACGCACCACTGCCCGTTCTGCATTCTGCATCCGGAGTACGGATATGTGGGGTATCTGCTTTACATTTCGCTTCTTGCAGGTGCGGTATCCGGATTGGGCGTTGGCGCCATCATGCCTTTTCACAAAATCAACAGCCTTGCCGAAGTTCTGCCCCGCATTCAAAGAAGGCTTGCATTGGTATCGGTACTGTCCTATGCCGCCTTCATGCTGATATCCGGATGCGGCATTCTGTTTTCGCACCTGAGCCTGACGGCGTATTAAGGCTTTCGTCTATATCCCCTCACCTGTTTTTCCACGCCGGCGTTTTCTTTTCGATAAACGCTGAAATGCCGTTCTGAGCGTCTTCGGCCGTCAGGTTCATGGTGATGGTGTGCTTGGCAAAATCCATGGCATGGACATCCGGCTGATCGATCTGGGCGTAAAAACCCTGCTTGCCGATGGCCAGCACAAAGCGGCTGGCTTCGGCGATCTGCGTGGCAAGTCTGCATGTTTCCCCGGGCAGGTCTTCAAGCGGCACAACGCGGTTAATCAGGCCCAGTTCTCTTGCTTCCGATGCCGGAATAAGACGGCCGGTAAGCAGCATTTCCATGGCGGCCTTGCGTCCGATGGCCCGGGAAATCGCCACCATGGGGGTTGTGCAGAACAGCCCGATTTTGACGCCCGGCGTGGCAAACCGGGCCCCTTCTTCGGCCACCGCCAGATCGCACCAAGCCACCAGTTGGCATCCGGCCGCGGTGGCAACCCCCTGAACCTGGGCAATGACCGGCTGGGGGATGGCGTGAATGAGCTGCATCATCTGCGTGCACTGGTCGAATATAAACTTATATTCCTTAACGCCCCGCCCCAGCATCTCGGACAGGTCATGACCCGCGCAGAAATGTCTGCCGGCGGCCCGGATGACAATGACCTTGATCGATTCATCCGTCGATAGGGCCGTCAGCAAATGGATCATTTCACCGATCATTTTTCTGGACAGGGCATTGATTTTTGACGGATTGTTCAAGGTCAGATAGCCGACTGATCCTTCCGCGGAAAAAAGTATCTCTTCATAATTCATAGAAAGTTCTCCCTGATATTCCTGGTATTCCTGGTTTTATAGGCTCCTTGATCCGATTTCAGACGCTTTGTTGATTTCAGGCCTTCATATTACAGGAAACCCGGAATGGCAACAAGCCACTTCGCCCTGCCCGCATTTTTATGGGATCACAGGGCAGGCCCCATGATATCAAAGCAGCAATTCTCGGTGAACGAAAAATGATAGAATATCTCACCGTTTAGAAAATTTTAAATATAGTTTTTCGTAAAACCGATTGCCTTAAAATATCATATCTATATGATATTATTCGAAATAAAAATCTAGACTTTTCCCTTTAAATAAGCTATAAATATCAGCAGCTTATTTAAAGGGAATCATGAGGGAACCTAAAAAACATCTGAGCTTCTCCGCTCTCAGTCAAGCACTCTCTGAACATTTCGAGAACTTGCCAGATACGCGTCAGGCTGCAAAATCTGCTTACAGCCTCCACGATATCTTGATGAGCGCTTTTGCAATGATGTATTTCCAGGATCCTTCCCTTCTGGCATTCCAGCGTCGGATGCAGGATAGCATCCATCAAAACAATCTAAAAAGCTTTTTTGCGGTTAACTCCATTCCAAAGGATACCCAGCTTCGCGCCGTTATGGACCAGTTGCCCACTGAGCATTTTCGCCCATTGTTTCCGAAAATACTCTCAGCCCTGCAACGGAGTAAACAGCTTGAAAAGTATCAAGTGCTCGGGGATCACTACCTGGTAGCGCTGGATGGTTCGCAATACTTCTCATCCGATTCCATTCAGTGTCCGGCGTGTCTTAGCAAAAAATCTAAAAATGGCATTCAGCGTTACCATCACCAAATCCTTCAGGCTGCCATCATCAAGCCTGGTTTAAAGCAGGTTATTCCGTTAAGCCCAGAAGCTATCCAAAACAGCGACGGTCAAAAAAAACAGGACTGTGAAATCAATGCCGCCAAAAGAGTGCTTCCAGTGATTCGAAATCAGCATCCGAAGCTTAAAATAATTCTCGTCGCAGATGGCCTTTATTCCAAACAGCCCTTTGTTGATCTGCTCAAAGAACAGCGCATGTCGTTTATCCTGGTTGCCAAACCAGACGATCACAAAATCCTTTTTCAATGGGTACACGAGCTCATGGGTCTGGATGCTGGCAACAGCCTGACAATTACGGATAAAAAAGGCCGAAATCACCTGTATCAATGGGTCGCAGATGTTCCCTTAAACGGTACTGCAAATGCCGATCAAATCAACTTCTTTCAATATCAGATCCGTGAGAACGGCAAAATCGTTTATCAAAATAGCTGGGTGACGGATCTGACCGTCAATAAACGCAATATCGTCGAAATGGTTCAGGCGGCACGAGCACGCTGGAAAATCGAAAATGAAACCTTCAATACATTAAAAAACCAAGGCTATCACATTGAGCATAACTTCGGGCACGGTAAAAAGAACCTGTCAATGAATTTTTTTATCCTGAACCTCTTGGCCTTTTTTATCCATCAGATACTTGATCTGTGTGATCCCATCTATCAGCGCTGCCGTACAAAATTCAGCTCTCGCAAAGAATACTGGAACCAATTGCGCTGCACCTTTCGAGTGCTGTGCTTCAACGACTGGGAACATATGCTCAACTTCATCTGGAATCCACCTGAAATAAGACCCCCCTGATTAAAAAACACTGAAACTACCCGAAGAACCCATTATTATCATCGACCAATTCGGTCAAGAGTGTTGGAGCACGTCCGAATGCACACCTTCTGATCCCCATTCCAAGTTCCGAATGACAATTTCTGGACAAATACTATTTTCTTTCACACTTTTGTATTAACCTGTCCCCAAATTTATTCACTATGTTTGACTTCTTTGCTACATACCATTAATTTGAACCTTCAGCGAGAATTGCTGATATCAAAGAGAAGCGTTTGCGTTTTTTTGAGAAATCATTCATAATCCAGAAATCTGTACGGCGCTGTAATCACTCATAACCTCAACCCCTTCGGCAGATCAGAAATCCATGAAGCCAATCGGAGACAAGTGTTCGGGCGTCATTCTCGCCGGCGGCATGAGCAAGCGGCTTAACGGCAGAGACAAGGCCATGATCGAGATCCATGGCAAGCGGATTCTGGATCATATTCATGCGGTGTATTCAGATATTTTCAGTGAAATCATTCTGGTGACCAATACTCCCCACGCGTATCTGGCCTGGAACCTGCTGACGGTAACCGATCTGTTTCCGGTTCGCAGCTCTTTAACCGGAATTCACGCCGGGCTGTTTTACGCCTCCCGGCCCTTTGTCTTTGTCAGCGCCTGCGATGCCCCGTTTCTGAAGCCGGAGCTGGTCCATTTGCTGATTTCACAGGCAAGGCCCGGAGCGGATGCCGTGATGCCGGAAACCGTCAATGGCCTTGAGCCTCTGTGCGCTGTCTATTCCAAGACCTGCCTGAGTACCGTCGAAGCGCATGTCCGGCAGGAAAAACTGAAGATCCAGCGGGTATTTCATAAATCCCGTATCAATCGAATTTCCGAATCGAGGTTGAGAAAAGCAGATCCCGATCTTGTCTCGTTCATGAATATCAATACCCCCGAAGACCTGATGCGCGTGGCGTCTTTGGAAAAGGAGTCGTTATGAATCTGAGCCAGTTGATTGAAAGAATCAAACAGCATCCGGATTATCCCAAGGTCGGGATGATTCTCTGCCATAACGGCGTGGTGCGCGCTACCTCACGCGACGGCCGTCCGGTATCCGGGCTTCGCATCGCCGTGGACCGGGAAAAACTGCGTCAGGTCATTGATGCCCACAAAAGCCGTGCGGGCATCGTGGAAATTCTGGTCCATATCAATGGGGATACGGATCTAAAGGTCGGAGAGGACGTGATGTATATCGTGGTGGCCGGGGATATCCGGGAGAATGTCATCTCGGCGCTTCAGGACACCCTGAATACCATCAAGTCGACGGTGACGCAGAAGACCCAGTATTTCACGTGATTCCTTCTGCCGGTTGGTATCACTCCGAATTGGTGATTCGGGTTGACAGCGTAAACATTCATGATCAGACCAATCGCCCCCTGACATGAAATGCAAACTACCGTCATTCCGGCGAAAGCCGGAGCGGAATGACGGGTTATTTTCATGGTAAAAAGCACTTGTTCGGCGGATGACTTGAAGCGGAAGGCGGCTTTGGTGGAAACAGAGATTAAGTACGACGGTTCCGGAGTAGACTGGAAGGAAATCTCGGAAACGCTAAGACGCGTCGGCATGTCGTATGGCGACCCCGATTTCCACAGAAAAGCGTTTGAAAACAGCCATACCACCGTGTTTGCCTATCGCGGCGATCAATTGATCGGTTTTGGCCGGGCAATTTCAGATGGCGTTTGCCAGGCAGCCATCTATGATGTTGCGGTTGTCCCTGAATTCCAGAAAAAAGGAGTCGGAACGGCCATCATCAAACACATTCTGGCCCGAATCGCGCATTGCAATGTCATTTTGTACGCTTCACCCGGAAAAGAAGGATTTTACAAGACACTGGGAATGCGAAAAATGAAAACAGGCATGGCACTCTTCATAAAAGCCGAGGAAAAAAAGGAAAGGGGATTTACGGAGTAATTGATCTGAAGATGGTCAAATCGTTTAACCCTGATGAAGGAGGAGGAGGAGGAGAAAGCGCATGACACCCGCTTCACAGCAGGCACTGGAAGGGTTACGGGATTTGACAACCCTGAAGCAGACCCGCAGCAAGATCATCGCAGTAGCCAGCCTTTATGGGATCGCCATCGTTGCCAATGCGGTCTGTCTGGGATTTCTGGGATGGACTTATTAGATGGCGACCGAATTTTCCGAGGACCAATACGACCTGGCTTATCCGGACGGCATCGAGAACCACTGGTGGAATCTGGCACGGAACAGAATTTTAACAACCGTCGTCAAAAAGTTCGCTGGGGCCGATGCCGTGGTACTGGAGGTAGGGTGTGGACGGGGTTTTGTCGTCAAATATCTGCGGGATCAGGGGATGGATTGTACCGGCGTTGAACTTGCCAGGGCAAGGCCTCTGCTTGCTGTCCGGGACCATGTCCGCGTGGGAATTGACGCGTGGGATCTATCGCCCGCGGAGAGATTACGCTATGACACGATACTGCTTCTCGACGTCATCGAACATATTTCTGACACGGCCGCTTTTCTGAAGCGTCTTTCCGATGCGTTTCCCAATCTGTCGCATTTAATCATTACCGTTCCCGCATGTCAGGAATTGTGGTCAAATTACGATGAATGCTATGGGCATTGCAGGCGATACAGCCTGGAAGCACTGAAGCGCACTTCTATCACACAGGGCCTAAACTGCACTTGGGGGAGTTACTTTTTCCACCTGGCATATCCCGTCGGATGGGCGGCGGCGCATCTTGCGAAAAAAAGGGAGACAAAACTGCAAGCCCCGCAGGGAATCGGCAAGTGGCTGCACAGGTTGATTTCCTGGGCGATGATTCTTGACTACTTCATCCTGCCAGGACGCGTGCCCGGCATGAGCGCACTGGCATGTTTTTCCCTGAACAAGAAGCGGCAATGACGGCAAGAGCGGTTTTTTCATGAACACATCAAGTATTATGGGTTATCTGTCGATTATTTTTGTCCCTTCCAATGTAAAAGACTCCAGTTTCACGAATCCTTTTGGCATCCTTTTTTCATTTTCCAAATTTCGGAATGATTCATCTTTGCTCTCATTGAGATCGCACCTGACAATTTCAGTGAAACCGGCTTTTTCCAAAGATGACCGCAGTGTCTTCTCATCGTAAATGAACAAATGCCCCCAGTCTCGGACGAAATTGTTAATGACAAATGTATCATTATAATATGGCGCGCTTTTGATATAGTTATCCGTAGTCCATTTGATATATTCCCGTTGTAGTTCTGATTTTTCATCCCTGTAGAGGTCAATCAAAAACTGCAAGTCAGGTGTTGATATTCTGATTTTTCCATTATTTCTTAGGACACGGTGACATTCATTTAACATCGAAAGGCCATTTAAATACGAAATGTGTTCAATCATGTGCTCACTAAAAATGTAGTCAAATGTTTCACTTGGAAAGGGGAACGTATCCGTTGCATCAAGATGCAGAATTCTATCCGAATAAACGAAAATATCAGAATTCAGCCAATCGCTGAGGATGTTTTCACCGCAGCCGATATGCAGCTTACATATTGCTCGTCCGGCAATGTAGCTCTCAATAATCTTTCTGTCTACACGCCCGAAATGCCTTTTGAAACGCCTATAAATGGGCTGCACAGGAATTATCAGCTTTCCATGCACCGTACTTATCAGCTTTAATGCAAATCCATGCACCGTAATTATCAGCTTTATAGCAAGACCATCGAGGTGAATCTTTCCAAGAATGTACTTTGCCAACTTTCGCATATTGGTAGTGTCCAGTCAGTATAAAATAATCTGTGCAAATTTAATCGACTGAGAGCAGTCGAAGCGCCTGAGAGATCACCTGTGGAAACACCCTTAAGATATAAAACCTGGGAATCAGTTCCTCACTGGTTCAGGCTGACGTTTTAGCTTATCTCATTGTCCGGTTTTTGGGAGTGGCCGCAGTGGAATCGTGCCGTATTCATCAAACTTGAATGCGATCAAGAATAATCAGTGCAAACATGGCTGCCTTTTTTTCAAAACCAAACAAAGTTTCACCTTTTCGAATTAAAGGAAATGTCCAGGCCGGGAAAATAGAGCGCAGGGAGACACCTCCCGATAACAGATAAACCAGAGGCATCATGGGTGTAATGCCTGAAATTCTCCACTCTGGAAATCGCCTGGAAAAGATTTCCCGGTCACGTTCAAACACGATCCATGGCAAGGCCCCATTGGCTCCAGAAAGTGGTCCCGAAATGGGGATCGTCCATTCCCCATCCGCATCAAACGGTTCATGATGCAGATGGCTGTAAATCCATCGACTCCAGCCCGTATTCCATGGCTCCACCATCAGGCATCGCCCCCCGTTTTTGACACAACGTGCGGCTTCAGAGAAAAATGCGCCCGGATCAGGAACATGATGTAACACATCGACCAGCAGAAGCGATCGTAATGCCCCCGCTTTAAATGGCATGGATATGGCATTATAAACGATATCAATGTTTACCGAATGAAACACCTCCGATGTGATTACCGTCGGATACAATTCCTTCAAAAATCCCGCGCCAGAACCGATTTCTGCAACCTGGCCATCTCCTGCAGGGATATTCTCGATCAACAAGCGGTACCATGTCTGATAAATCCGTCTTAAAAAACCTTTTTCTCGAATAATTTCAGCCCGCAAAACAGTGGTTTCGGGATCGTCTATGGATAGATCTCTGGTCAGCGGATGGGCCAGAGCTGCTTTCAGTCGATCAAACACAGGACGCCTCACTTGAATTTCAGTCGCCGTGCTGCAAATGCAACCATTCTGAGAAGCAGCCATCCATGACGCCAACGCTGGATATTTGTTTCTCCATATCGTCTGGTCTGATAACGGATAGGCACCTCAATGATTTTAAGGCTTTGCCGGGCAGCGCCAAATAACAAATCGAAATCTCCAAACGGATCAAAATCTCCAAAATAGCTTCGACCCGCCGCAATTCTGCGATAATCATCCGCCCATAATACTTTGGTTCCGCAAAGGGTATCTCGAATCGGCTGCCCCAGCAGCCAACTGAACACCCAACTGAAAAATTTATTTCCCAGCAAATTGAAAAACCGCATCGCCCCATCCTGCATGGGGTAAACCAAGCGAACGCCATTGGCAAATTCGCCCAGCCCGCTTGCCAGCACATCATAAAATCGGGGCAGATCTTCCGGAGGCACCGTCATGTCGGCATCCAGAATCATCAACATATCACCTGTTGCGATTTCGAATCCCGCACGCACCGCATCCCCTTTCCCTTTTCCCGGCTGCCTGATTAACCGATAATCGGCGGAGGGCAGATGGGAAATTGCATTTTTGATCGTATTGAAGGTGTCATCCGATGAATTCCCCTCGACAAAAATAATTTCAGTCCTGGATCCCATTTTGGGAATTCTATTCAAGAGCTCGGTTATGTGCCCCGCCTCATTCCTGGCTGCAATCACAACCGAAACAGAGGGCTCTGTTGATTTCTGCGATAAATCGATCGGCCGCATGATGTAGAAATTGGTCAGCGCCGCGACTCGAAAAAAAGGCATCTTCACCAGAACACGATTGCACAGGGCCGCCAAAAATGGAATCGGCACCGGACATAACATCTCTTCCCAATGGCGGATCAGATCAAATCCGGCAAGCCTGGCCAGGTTATCGACATCTACCGGCGTAAGCCAGTTCTGTGGCAGATTTGGTGTAACAAGTTGATAATATTCGGCCAATCGACGTGGATATTCCCACAGATGACTATGAACATTGAATATGACACGGGTGTGTTCGTTGCAGTACCGTCTGATATGTGTCAGGGTTGCCTGCACATCCCACAGATCGTTCAATAAATCAGATAAGATGATGACATCAAATGTTGAATCCCCCAGATCGAATGTCTGAGAATCCGCACAAACAAACTGATATTTCGAATAATGAACCCTGCCTTATCAATCATCCCCTTTGAGATATCCACCCCAACGCCACGTTTCGGGTTGAGCGCACCGAGAAGATTCCCTTGGCCGCACCCCAGATCGAGAATGCTGTCACACTCGCCAATCACATGACGATAGATCTCTGTCAATCGCCTGTGATAATATAAAGAAAGCAAGCCTGCCTGACGATCGACCTGCGCACTCCAGTGATCAGCGCGGCGCTTGCAGTACTTTTCATGTTCATTTTCAAGTAAGGTCATTTGGTATTTTCCGATCAGAAAAAATTAAAACCGAGCTCCTTCATTCTGCCCGATACGCATCAGGACGCGCTGTCGGGTATCGGGACCAGAACCCGTCTTCCTCCCCAATCACGCACCCCTTTATCGGGCATCAGAAATTCATCATTCCCTTGAATCGGACGGAATATCCCAAAAGCAAGCGAAGTGGCTTCATCGGGCAATGGTTGTTCAAAAGTTACAGATTCATAACGCCATTTTCGGTTATCGAATGGGGGAGCATACTTATCCAGGGGAAGGATAGATCGAGAGAGTATTTTACCGGATTGATCGACAAGATGAAAAAACATATACCGCTGTTTGTTCGCATCTTCATGGCGCAATTCTTCCCACCATATTTCCACTTTTATCCCTTCATCTGAAGGGTGAAGGGAAAGGGCATGCAGCACATATATCCCATTAAAGTCAATTTCTCTCGCTGCCACATTCGCTGCATAGCCGGATACATCTTCCTTATTCCACCATCGTTGCGGATTTACCGCTACAAACTCCGGTCGCCAGGAGTGCCCGCCCACAAATGATTCGACGGCATATCCGAATGCTCTTCTGTCAATAATTTCCAACAATCGCAGTACACTGCCATCTGATACAGTCTTTACACCGGCATTCCTGTCCAACCCGTACAACCATGCCTGAAAAACTGCACATTCTAAATCATATGAAGTCGTTACACGGGCATTCCTGTCCAATCCGAACAACCATTCCTGAAAAACCGCGCATTCTGAATCATTCGTATCAATTTGTTTGTCAAGAGAATTTTGGGTGTTCTGAGCGATATCTTTTCTGATGAGAATGTAATCGGCATCCATAAGCTGCTGTACTCTGACACCGAAACCATGCATCCAATCTATTGTTAAAGTCGTTTTAAAAAAAGGAAGATCGGGTCTTACAATTCCCTCATACATGCCGATAGTTACAAAAATATGTTCCAGAGTTTTTGTATGAAACGCATAAAGATTCGCACTCGTATGCCGTTTTCTCAATTCATTCAGAAATGTATAAGCTTGACTCACTTCTTCTTGATCTTTTCCAACAGAGACATTCACACCGGTAATACACTGCCATTGAATTGACGGAGACTCCATAGCCAACAAGGTCCCAATATTGAATGCCGGCAGAAAACATAGCACCATTGCAGTCAGACGAATAAATCGATGGGTGTGAGACCATACATACAATGAAATTGGAATCATGCAGACGGCGCCCATGAGAAAAAAAGGATAGAAATACCGTACCTGATCTCCCCCTGCCTGAACAAACAGCCAATAAAAGCCGCCCAGACACCATATAACCACTGAATTGAGTAAAAATCCCGTCATTTTTGTCGATAACGGATTCTGTATTTCATTGTGCATAATCCGAGAATATATATAAATAAAACTATTTCCAACAGCCCACAGGGCAAATGCGAATCCAGTACTTGTGATCAAAACCGAGATAATTTTCCGGGAAGAGATAGTTTTCATAACCTCTCCCAATACGAGCAATGCCCGTTTGGCGAAAAAATAGTTTTCAATCGATAAATATTTTGAAAAAATACAGAGAAGAAAAACTGTCGCATATACGATGACAAACTGCATCGTGCCCAGGAAGATATATGAACGCAGGCTTGAGTCGGATTGTTGATATTTCCTTTTCCACATCAACCATTCCGAAATAACGGTAATCCCCCATATTGCAGCCAACAGCGCCATCACCATAAGACCAGAAGGTTTGATCAGCAATGTAAATGAGGCCAGAATCAATCCAGTCAATAACCATGCCTGCGATCGCTTCATCAAACTTCTTATCAGCGCTGCGGTGGACATGGCGGCTATTCCTGACTGAAAATTATCCACCAACCCCCAGTACGTTGACCCACCGAGTAACTCACTGCAGTCAAAATGGTAGAACATCGGGATCGCTGAAAAAAAAATGGCCACTGTCGCCACGCCCCACCCCGCTGCCGAAGTTCGGGGAATCCCTGCGGTCATGTAAACGGCCATGACGATGCATAAAATCGGAAAAAAAACAGACCGAAAGTGAAATCCCTTATAATCGGATGAAAATCCAAATGGATAAGACATCAGAATGGTTCCAGGGGGTCGAACCGTTGGCTCAATATTCAGGGGGTTAAACAGTTTTCCCTGATCCACAGCCTTCCAGAAATTCATGGCTTTCTGCATATACGTCAAGGCATCGTACTGAGGCGACTGAACGCTTTGAATATTATGTTGCCAAATCATAGCACCAAGATATAACAGCCATAAAATAACGATGAGATGCGGAATTAATTCCTTAAATCGTAGCAGATGCCGCGTCGTGTTTTTCATAAGACCAACAATTCCTCGCTATCTTCTTTTACTTAACCTGTCTCATCAAGCCCGGATTGTCTCATGTCAGCATCGATGTTGATCAATTGCATGAACAATAAATATTCAAAGATGACCCGCTGGGAATCAAGTCGTTGAGCGCATAAGCGTTACCCGGTAATTGCCGCAATGAGTTGGCGTCATGGAATCGATATCCCAGTCCCAGCAACAATTCCACCATGTCGCAAAATTCCTCGAATTTGATTAGGTAGGGTGCGAATTCCATCATTATGGATGGCTTATGAAATTTCAAGGTTTGCAAGCTGCCTTTCAGCACTTCATATTCGTAACCATCGACATCGATCTTGAGAAAATCGACTCTGGAAAGCTTCAGACAATCAACAGTATCGTCAATCGTCACCACTGACGCACCGGAAGTGTCCATCAACCGCCCCTTGTGCTCTTCATGCAGGTCGCCGCTGTTTTCAAGCGGCCAGCTGGAAAACAGGGCGGGCTCCAGCCTGGCCTGGCTGTCCGCGACCAGCATTGCCTGCACAGGAATAATACGTTGTGAAAGTTCCGGATTTAAAGCGATATTCGCGACAAGCTTACCGTATGCGAAAGCCGTCGGCTCAAAGGCCACAACCCTTCCGCTGCTCCCCACGAGCCTGGCAAGAGGCAGGGTATGGGAGCCAACGTTGGCACCAATATCCAGCACCGTCTGACCGGGTTTAATTATTTTCCGGTATAATCTGAGGGTTCTCGGTTCAAAACTGCCAATCAGGTATATCGAAAAATCTATCCCTTCATTCAAATCAAGGCTCCACAGGATTCCATGGCGTTTCACCATTGTTTTGTCGGATTTGCCGAGTAAGACTCGAACCGCCTTGACTATTGCGGACAACAGCCGGGCAATGACTATTTTATCAGACGTTTTTATCATAACGCTACCTTTCAGTGGTTTCTTTACCCAAATCCAAGCCAGTAGGAAACAAAGATCCTCTACCATCAAACCGATGAAGACATCCGGGGCCATGACTTCTGTAGCTTCCCTGCTCTGGTTCTTCGAATGGAGTCGGACGCAAGGCAAGAAAAAGCTGAGAATTTGTGTCCCTTTGCCGAAATGACACCATGCACCACTTGAACAGATTTAATCAGTGTAGAACAATTTTACCGTGGGATATAGATTTGCCAACCCTTCTTTCTTGTGATCATCAGCTTGTCCAGCTGTCGCCAAACCTCACCGATTGCTGCAACCCGCAACTTTTGAATATGCGCACGCTTACGCCACATTTTCGGCAAACCCAGCAATGCATCACGCTTGGCCCGCAGAATCACTCCACCCCGTCCGCACAGCATGAACCAGATGATGCTGGCCAGATTCAGCGACACATGCAGCGGCAGCAGCAACCAGAACAAGAAGCCCGGCATATCCTTCACGAAGGTCCACACCAGATTGCGATGCCCATGATACACGGCAAAATCACCATGCTGCCCGCCAGTGGTACCTGAGCCGACATGATGCGCAACGGACTCCGGCACATAAAGGCAGCGAAATCCCGCCAGCCTCAAGCGAAAACCCAGATCCACATCTTCGACATAGCAGAAATAGTCTTCGTCGAAGCCTCCCACCTCACGTAATGCGCAACGCCTGTATAGTGCGGCTGCCGCACAAGGCGAGAACACCTCCCGTTGGCTATCCGCCTTTCCCATATCGGTTGCGCCTCGTCCCAGTCGCCATACCCTTCCACTCACATGATACGCATCACCGGCACCATCCAGAAAGGAAACATTCCCCGCATTCAGCAGCTTGCAGGCAAATACATCGAATTCAGGGTTGCTCTGCATAGCGGCCAGCATCCCTTCTAACCAGTCAGCTTCGGCAAATGCATCGGGATTTAGGAGCGCAATCCATTCCGATTCCGCCGAAGCTGCTTTAATGGCTATATTGTTGCCCCGCGCGAATCCGGTATTCTGATCGAGTGCAATCAGCCGCACGAAAGGAAACCGCCGCACTATCCCGACCGATCCATCTGAGCTCGCGTTATCCACCACAATGATTTCGTACGGCCTGATGGTCTGGTCCATTAATGCAGACAAGCATCGATCAAGAAACTGCTCGCCGTTCCAATTGACGATTATCACGGAAACGTTCGGCCATTTTTTCTGCTGCAAATCTTCCGCTCTCCTTCCCTTTACCTCAAAAAGAACACCCCGGCTGCAGTCGCTGAGAGCACAGAAAATACCAACGCCTCATTCACGCCCTTCCCAAATGCTCAGCAGATCATCCACATAATGAGCCGTTGATTTCGGCTGTTGAGAATTGATGCTTAACCGCTCTGCAAGACCGGGTTCATTAATAAGCCGAGATAATTGCTTCGCCAATCCTGCAGGCCGGCCTGGCTCAAACAGCAGGCCATTTACATCATCTCTGATGACCTCTGAAATTCCGGGAAAATCTGAAGCTACCACCGGACATCGAGCCACCTGAGCCGAATAAACGACTAACGGGGTGTTTTCGTACCAGAGCGATGGAACTACCAGCACGTCAAGGTCAGATAGAACTTCACCGATTTTAGAATTATGGAAGGTTCCGCAAAACGCTATAGCATCGTTATTATCAGCAAGCCGCTTCAGTTCAGTCGAATATTCGGGGAAATCTTCCATGTTTCCATATATCAACAAGACTGCTCGTCCAGGAGGTAAGGCTTTGAATGCATCAATAAGGACGTGGCAACCTTTATGCGGGGCAAGTGTACCAATGAAACCCACCCGGAGAGGGCGCCGAGGAATTGAGCGACGTTCAATCCCTTCACTCGATCTGATATCGATTCCGAAGGCAGACTGAATGATTAAACGGGGCAAGACACCATGGCGGATCAGAATTTCTCTCATGAATCCATTCGGCACGATGAGCCCACTCAACTGGTTAAGCCGAGAAACATTGATGCTCAAGCGAGACGCAATGGCCATCACTTCTTCCCGACGCGGATAGGATGGCAAAACACCCTTTTGGGTGAGTCGAACCAAGAAATCAGCGCCAGCAGTTGGTAGCCATTCAGCAACTCTGCCAACTATTCCCTTTTGGGTGCTCTGAGCGAAGTGCTTCACGCAGTTCCCGGCGTGAGCGCTTGGTCCAGAGCATAAACTACCATCACCAAGTAACAAGTTGGCCGGTTGGGCATATCGTCCAAAAATCCGTGGGTGTCATGAAGCATGGGATCCCCGATCGAACAGCATGCTCGATCAGCCCGGTACCCAATCGGTTTAAGTGGAAAAAGTGCACCACATTCGGCCTGAACCTCTCCAAAACCCGTTCGAAATATGTGGTCGCAAGTCGGTTGTCGTAGCCGACCTCAATCATAGATAGTTGTCCACCCATCGGGGTATAGGCATGATGAAATCGATAGACATGAATTCCTTCGAAATCGTATTCGTCTAATCGATCTTCATCACACAAGTCGGCGCTGCTTGGATGCCCTGTCAGGACGTGCACCATGTGACCGCGTCTCATCAATTCGCGGGCAACCGAGTAAGTCAACACTTCCGTACCAGCCGCATACTGAGGAAAGAATTGATGGACAGTGAGAAGAATCTTCATCGCAGCAAGTGTCCAGCTTTGCCAATTCACCCTTCATCCACTCCGCAGTTCGAGCTAAACCATCTTGCATTGAGATCAAAGGCGCCCACTCCAATTCATCTCTCGCCAAATCATTACTTAGCACGCTTACCGGGACATCAAATGGATCGACCCGGCAGATAGCGTACCTCGATCGGCTTGCCGAGCACATTCTTCAATCATGCCAATCAGTTTATTCAAACTGGTGCCAGTACCGGAGCTGATGTTAAAACAATTCTTCGCACCCGAGTATTCCACTGCCCGAACGAAAGCCTCCGCCACGTCTCTTACATAGATGTAATCCCGCGTAACGCTGCCATCGCCCCAAATATCTATCGGTATGCCCTTGATTGCATGATGAAGGAAAACCCCAACAGCACCCTGAGCCGTTTCGATACGTTGGCGCTCGCCATAGGGATTCGCAACTCTCAGAGTGATGGCTTTGATTCCATGCATGTGACTGTAAATCTGCAGGTATTTCTCGATGGCGAGTTTGGTAATGCCATATGACACTAAAGGGTCGGTAGGGTGCTTTTCATCAATAGGTAAATACATCGGGTTTCCATACACGGTACCACCAGAGGAGATGAAAACTATCTTGCGAACGTTATGAGCAACCATAGCGTTGAGCATTTGCAGGGTCGCCACAACATTGCTCTGTACATCGTAGATCGGATCTTCGTTTGAATTCTTGGGCAGAGTGGTCGAAACCAGGTGCAATACAACATCAACACCACTGGTTGCATCGCTGACATCGTGAGTGCTTGACAAATCCCCAGTGATCCATTCAACCCGCTCGGATTCCGCAAACTTTCGATATGGCACAACCCGTGGCCGTTCGAAAATCCTGAGTTCGTGGCCATCCAGCAAAAGTCGATCCGCAATTGTTGATCCGATAAAACCGCCGCCCCCAAAAATGGTTATCTTCATTTAAAGTCCTTCCATAAAAATGCTTAAATCCGAGCATAGAGTTAATTTATTCAACACTTGATTTGCATCCTTTGAGAATCTTTTCCAATGGTTTTTAGAAACCGGTTACGGATAATCATTCGACCAAACCAGGTTTGGCTCAAAAAAACAACAATTTTTGCGATTGCCCACGCCCTGTAGCACGTCTCAGCAGTTGCCGAATGCGGGTTGGTATTCCATATCCAATCCACTGCCTCGCCAAGACGTTTGCATTCAAGCGACAGTGATGCCAATTCTCTCCCAAAGTTCGGGCTTATCGGATATCGCGGATGGTCAACCCTTAGCTGATGGGCTTCGTCCAGGAGTGCCAGAAAATTATCAATCATGCCCTGCCATGACAATTTTGATGCGGCAAGCGCCTTGCACTGCTTCGACATCTGATGCAACTCTGCGGAATTGGATAGTAAGCGGCGAATTGCATCCAAATATTCCTGAAGCTCGTTGCTCCCGTGCGGGATCAACACGCCCGCATCCGGGCTCACAATTTCTTCCTGCCCGCCAACTTTGGCCACGACCGGCACTACACCCGCCGCCATCGCCTCAAGGAGCGCGATGGAAATGCCCTCATATTGAGAAGGCATCAAGAGAATATCTGATGCAATGAGGATATCAAGCCATTTCTGATGCGAAACCGAGCCAAGCATTTGAACAACGGCGGTCAAGTGATATCGAGTGAGCAACGCTTCCAATTGCCCCCTTTGTTCTCCGTCACCGATAACCAGAGCCCGAAATATCATACCTTGATCATGCGCTGCTTTAAGAATTTCGGCCAGCATGGCCGGGCGTTTTTGTTCACAAATCCGTCCCGCAAAAACAATCACCGGCACTTCTGCCGGAATGTTCAGCTCTGCCCGCACCCGATCCCGGAGTTCGGGCAACCGGGCTGCTTGCGCAGACCGAACGCCCGTATACATCACTCTGATTCGTGCGCCATCGGCACCTCGTCCCTGCATCCATTCAGCCAGATGCTTGGTCGTGACGATATTAAGATCAAGCACATCCTGATAGCCGACACCAAATCTCGGGTGTCCCCCGTTCAACCAATGAGGTTCTTCAACATGGCACATGTCAACAAACGCCACGCCGGGCGAAACGGCCCTGAGGTAAGGAAGGAACTGGTATCCAATTGTGCTGCCGGTAATAACCACGGTATCGATCTGCCGGGATTGGATCAGGTAGGCCAAAAACCTCGGATAGTCGGAAGCATGGAGAAAGTTCGGCAGGACAAAGATATCCGGAGTGAAACGGCTGAATTGATGCTCCCAACGGTGATCGGCCGGCAATGTCGCACAAATCGTTATATCGTGGCCTTTAGACGTCAACGCCCTCAATCAAGTCAAGATTCACTCGATCAGCGCCGCCCGTCACCATCCACGGGACGATGAACATAATCCGGCGGCCCGAGGGGTTTGCGGCCAATGGGTTGGCCACAAACGCAGTTGTCTCAATGGCCTCATAGGGCTGTGGGCAACGCCGGGAAGGCTCAGGAAAGTGTTTATCCAAACAATGCATATTTCCGATGAATCATTCTTTCGAATTTATCGTTGACATTGCCGGATTTCATGATCTGTTCAAAACGGCCGTTGCTGCGTTTGCGATACCACTGCAGGAACTCTGGAATCGTATAGCCCCAGTGACCCGGCTTTTGCCATTGCCAGCCAGAAATCCCAGTCTTCATGGCCAAACCGGATGGACTCATCGAAACCTCCAGCGTCTGCATATACCGAGCGACGAATCACTGAAATAGGTGGCCCGCTATTGGCCTGGAGAAATGCCTTTCCCCTTTCAAATCCGGTAGTCCACAAAAATTCCTGTTCACCAAAAACAACACTGTAAGAGTTGCAGAATGCAAACTCTGGATTTGAATCAAGAAACCATACAGCTTTCTCAAGGTAAGTCGGCTCGACCATGTCATCGCTATCGAGCAGACAAATGTAGCGACCTTTTGAATGACTAAATCCCTTGTTGCGCGCTGCGCCGGGACCCGCATTTGTTTGTCGAATTACCTTGATGCGTTCATCTTTTGCTGCGACTTCTGGCAAGCCGGTTCACGGATTCCTGGTCTGTAGAACCGTCGTCAACAATCACCCATTCCCAGTTCTGCAATGATTGCGCCTGCAGCGATACAAATGTTTCAACAAAGAACTCTTCGGTGTTGTAGTAGGGAGTAATAACCGAAACATCAATATGTTCGCAGACCGTCTCGCCTCGCTTGTAGTTGCGTGGAACGGTTCTGCGGCCGGGCAAGTCACTGAAGTCTGGTTCTAAACAATTAATCATACTCACTCCAGGCGAAGATTTAAAAAATCCAGATTAAAACGGCACAGACCAAGATGGTCGCCCACGACGATTTCATAACAGACCGCCAGGTCAACGGAATATCTCTAAGTCGAAGAAACGGTTTTTCAATCTGATTGTACGTAACCCAGGAAACCAGATAAAAAAGGCTAAAGTAAACCGGATAGAGAATGAAAGGGTTCCCGTATATTTGATCCATCAACCCGAGGTATTTAAGAACCCAGTTAACAGCAATGATTACCAAAATATGAAACAGATAAAGCGAATAAGAAAGCCTGCTGGTTACAACAAAAAAACCGCCGCGGCCCCCGGCAGAACGTAATCCGTCAAACCAGGGCAAAAGCAATGCGCATAAAATCGCCTGAACCGTAAACAGATTGTTCTGTATTCCCCGCGACTGCATCAGATGTGGCATGCCTGCAAACCACCAGGTGCACAGCAGCACGAACAATGCCGCTGTGACTGGGGTTCCGCGCCTGATCCAGCCAAACCCCGAACGCCAGTAGTGTTTCATTGCCGCCATCAGCACGCCAAACATAATTGCATCCATACGCGACAGCACCGTAAGTCGAATTGTCAGATTGTATTCATTCCAGTCTGAAAATAAGGGCTGAGAAAGGCGAAATGCGTACGAAATGACGATAAAAGTCACCGCGGATAAAATAATTGCCAGATGCGCTCTTCTGGTGATTCTTTCCCAGACCAGGAAGGCAATCGGAAACCACAGGTAGAAATGCTCTTCAATTGCCAGACTCCATGAAAGTTCAAAGAATTCAGGAATTTTATAAGCGAAATTTTGCATGAAAAAGAAATATGCCGGATACTCAAACAGTCCGGGCCTGCCGAGATTATAAAAACGTATAAACGCCAGCAACGCGACAAAATAAAGCGGCAACGTACGCAGCCAGCGCCTTTTCCAGAATGCAGAAATGTCCCCGAGCGTATGAAACCGCTTCTCGTCGATGAGCCGCATGATGATTGAACCGATCAAGAAACCGCTCAACACGAAAAAGAGTTCAACACCCAAAATCCCGAGACGCCCGAAGACTTGAATTTCAGGCAAAATTTTCGAATGCTCAGAAACTGTGCCCTATCAAAACAAACAATATTGCAAACGCGCGAAACACGTCCAGGCCATAAACACGACTTGTCTGGGCATGGGAATCGCTCAAGGTAATTGCTGTATTCATGGCTGGCCAGCAGCACCTGAAGGATTCAAAGCTTGCACAGCATCCGTCCGGTGCACGGCCGATGCAGGCTTTAAAGCGACAAATCCGTTGTCAGGTCGAATCGCATTTAGCGCCGTAAAACTGGAATGTATTGCGTGTTTCCGTTGTGTTTTTCCTATTGTCGAAATTATTTCGTTTTAAATAAAAATTTTACAAATCGCACAACCCAATGGATGTGCAACTTGTTCAGAATGGCATTGATTGATGCTAACCTTTCAGCGGCCGCCTGCAGGCGGGAGGATAGCTCAACGATGGCCTGCTCGCGTTCTGCAGCAACAGCGGATAGCTCAACGATGGCCTGCTCGCGTTCTGCAGCAACTTGTTCCCAGGCGGAACGCTGCGACTCCAGCCATTGCTTGCCGTTAGTCAACGTGAAATTTTCGAACCGAAGGCGGTTCAATTTGTGCTCGGTTTCAAGGGTCTCCCCATTGAAATCGGCCGACGTGTCGAAATTGGCACAATTGAGGCGGGTTATCAATCGGTTGATTTGAGCATATCGCGACAAACCCGACTGACGTATCAGCAGACACCGCTTTGTAAGCGCACCGAACATGACCGGTTCAACGCCGGGAATCGACTGCATGCCGAATAAGGACGCTTGGACGCACCCACTGCCTGAGCATCGTCACGTACCTGAAGCTCTCCTGCAGCAGTTCCATGAATTCCGGTTCCTTCATCTCGTGTATATGATATGGATTATCACCATACGGTGCCGTAAACTGAGGATTCGGCGTGGAAATAAGAAGCTTGCCCCCCGGTACAAGCAGGCGGGCGATACTGCGGATGGTCTCCGCCTGCGTCTCATGGTTGACATGCTCGATCATCTCAAAACAGGTAACCAGATCAAATGAGCCCTGCTGGAACCCGCGTCCAAGATCGGAGCGCAGTTGAAAGCTTAGCCTGGGGCTGCGATGCGTCTCTCTGGCCCAGTTGATCGCAGCCTCGGAAATGTCTATGCCGACCACCGATTCAGCAGCTTCCCCGAGCATCGCGGTACCGTAACCGGTGCCACAACCGAAGTCCAGCACGCGCGCGCCTTTGGCAAGGTGAGCCGCCAGGCTGTAGCGCGGGAGGTGTTCGTATTCCGTCAGTTTCCAGAAAGCGACCCGGAACATAGCGCTCATGCATGAACTCCTTGAAATCGCTGCCGCGCGCCTCGGCGACAATGCCGAGAAACCCGTTCAGTTCATCATTGATCGACGGTTGCTCATCGTCGAAGCGCACCGCCTGTCGCGGAGGCGACTGGACGATTCCATGGATATGTACCTCCTTGAACAGCAAGCGGCGCAGCAATACTTGTAGTGACTTCGCAGAGTAGAAGATGAGATGCGACGGTGGATGCCTGTATGCCCAGTCGCCGGGGTCAATGACGGCCTCGGTACTGCGGGCATTCGGCGTACTGATAACCACCAGCGTCTCCGGCCCGATCGCTTTTCTGCCAAACAGGGTGAAAAACAATGCATATGGATCCCGCAAATGCTCGATAACCTCAAGCATGATGACCAGATCAAACCGCTTTGGAAGTAGATCCTCGGCGCGTTCCACTACAGTCAACCGGTCGCCGTGACGCTGCTGCGCAATGCCGCGGGCATGAACCGAAGGTTCGATCCCAAAGCATTTCCAGCCTAGGTCGGCAGCAAGCCGCAAGTGGGTGCCGTATCCGCATCCGATGTCGAGAACAGACAACTCGTCCTTGCCTTCGGGAAAGCGGTCCAGAAGCTCTGTCACCATGTTTAAAGACGGTTCGGTCTGAGTATCGTAGTCTTCGTATCCACCCCGTTCACCGCCCTCGAACCATGCCTCACGGTCGTAGATATTTTTAAGCGTCCAGTCGTCCGGCATGGGCCACACGAAGTCGGTCGCCGATTCCGGACAGCGCCAAATATCAAACCCGTCTACCTGACACAAGTAGAGCGTATCCGTCGATCTGCAAAGCGGACACATCGGTTTCATGATTCCCGACAGTGTTGGTTCAAATTGACCGTTTATGATGCGTTGGTGCTTTGTATTGTTCATATCGTTTCCTGTAAAGTGGCTTTAGACGAATGTTCACTGGGAGGCGGCACAATCTCCGGCTTTTGACTCAGGCACATCCAGAGCAGCGTCTCGTCCGCATCAGGAAACCGGCGATCCAGCCATAACGCCAGACAATTTATGAATCGGTAAATCGACTTGCTCCCGCGCCGAAATACGTCAAGGTGGTTATTCACGATCTGACCAACGAGAGCGCAAATGCCGCCACAGGACGTGATGCTGATTACATTAAAATCATTGCGGGACATGAGTTCCGATACCCCGTATCGGGTAAATCGCCAGTAGTCATAAGGCGCCTCGTGAACTCGCCATTGCATGGGCACTGTAAGAATAAAGATGCCGCCCGGCTTGAGCAGCCGATGACATTCGCGCACATAAAACTGAAAATCGTAAACGTGTTCAAGGGTCTGTGTCGAGAGGATCGTATCTACGCAGCTATCCGCAAGCAGCACCGGCTCGCCGGGTGTCATTTCGATGTCAAGTTGGATATCCTTGGCCGCTGCGACGTCGGCACCGATATAACGCGTGTACCGGAACTGAGCAGTGCCTTATATGGCTGCCCTCCACAGCCAAGATCAAGCATCACCCCGCTGACGTGCGGCAGAGCAATGTATGATAGCCATTTATGAAGGAGACTCAGCACGATAAAATGTTGACTGGAGGAATTCACGTCGGCAGATTTCATGCGTAAAATACCATCAAGGGCTGAACGGATATCGGAATTCATGATGCACTTTACCCCTGGTTCACTGGAATCCATTGGCAAGGATGGAATAAATTTACCCCAAGTCGGAAAATCCCAGCGCACCGAGAAGGGAGCGCCGAGGTCGGATAACGCATAACATACAGATAAGTCCTCTGAGTATGCCCCGAATGCCACAAGGTAGTCCCCAGGTGCAAGGCAGTTGGGTTGCAGAACAAGCCGCCCGCGCTGGACACCGCCCGCATCTCGAGGCTCCCAGAACACGCCGGCCTCCAAACTTGTCTGTCCAACCACCCAGTCGCCATCGGCCCGATAATACTGACCGAGAAAACGGTACGGCCAATCGGTTTTGCCGCTTGCACTGCAAGTCTGAACCGGATTGCATCGCCGACGCTGAACATGGGCTTTGCGGTGCGATCGGACTATCGTGAGTCATCTCAATAAATTTCGCCATCCCCGTCTCTTGCTGGGATATGACGTGTGGCGCGAATGTTCTCCCCTGAATGAACGCCAGGTGGTTGCAACATAATACTCCTGGCTCACTATGACTGGATCACCAATCATGACAATTTCGCCACGGTGCAACCACATGACCCTGTCACAGATCAACTGCAAGGTGCTTAAATCGTGGGTAACAAACAAGAGTGTCGTGCCTTTGTCGCGAAGCTCCCTGATTTTCAGGATGCACTTGTTTTGAAATGCAATATCTCCGACACTCAACGCCTCGTCAATAATCAGAATACTTGGTTCGACATGTATCGATATTGCAAATGCCAAGCGAACATACATGCCGCTCGAATAGGTTTTGACCGGTTGATTGACAAATTCGCCAATATCGGCAAATGCAATGATGCTGTCGATATGTGTGTCGATTTCTTCTTTGCATAATCCCAATACGCTGGCATTCATGTAAACATTTTCCCTGCCGGTAAATTCCGGATTGAACCCTGCTCCCAATTCTAACAAAGCAGCGACACGCCCATTGATTTCAACTGATCCGTTGCTTGGTGTTAATGTTCCGCAGAGAATTTGCAAAAGCGTGGATTTACCCGCCCCATTGCGCCCGATGATGCCAAGGGTTTCGCCTTTTTTTACCTCAAATAAAATGTCTTTGAGTGCCCAGAATTCACGGAAATATTGCTTATGGACTTTTCCCGCTATATTTCTAATCGGGGCAAGACGAATTGCTTGAGTCGATCACGGGGAGTGTCGTAGATCTGATAGCACTTGCTGAGATTTTGAACGCGAATGGCAGCGTCGCTATAAGACATCCGAAAATCCCTTTCTGGTTTTTTGGAACCAGGCGTAGCCAGCCCAAGCCACGACTATAGCCGCCAAGGTGTATACACCCAAGCCAACCAGTTCGGAAAATGCCCCCAAATCAGCACTTCACGCGCCTGTTCGATGATGAAGGTGAGTGGGTTGGCCATGATGTAAGGTCGGAATCTTTCCGGCACTGCGGCCACCGGATAAAAGACAGGGGAAAGAAACATCAACACAGTGGTAATGATGACGATGGTTTGTCCGACGTCGCGCAGAAACACACCCAAGGATGCCAGCATCCAGGCCAGGCCCAGGGTCATGATGACCAGAGGCAACAGCACCAATGGCGTGAAAACCGCCGTCCAGTGCAAGTATCCGTTAAAGAGTGCAAAGGCAGCCAGCAGCACGCAAAGGCTGATGAAGCTGTGAAACAAGGTAGCCCCCATGGCAACGACCGGTAATATCTCCAATGGGAACACGACTTTTTTAACGTAGTTCACGTTGGAGACAATCAATCCGGGGAGCGGTTGAGCACCTCGGAAAACAGACTCAGCACAATCATACCGACAAACAGCACCACGGCAAATTGAGTTTTGCTATTGTCACTGCCCATTCCACCCCAGCGAGATTTGAAAATCTCGAGAAGACGAAGGTGTACACCGTCAGCATGAACACGGGGTTGAAGAACGACCATGCCAGTCCCAAGGCAGAGCCTTTATAGCGACCTACGACTTCACGCTCGAGTCATTTGCACGATGAGCTGGCGGTTGCGCCAGAGACTTTTAACCAGTGCCACCAGAGATGTGTGTTGAGCAGCGTGGGGGTTGGTTCCCTGGTGAGTGGCTACGGGTAAGTGGTTACTGGGGGTCATGCGAAGAGCTCCGCTTCTGGTCCCCAATTTGCAGTTTCTGGTTGCGTATTTTTGACGTATTTCTTCTGTGACATATACTCCAACGTTGAGCACAGTGATCAGGCACAATACTTTATTTTTTTTGCGGCATAGATTTTGCGAGTGGCGCGATACAACGGTTGGCGCCAGGAACTCCGACAAAAAGAGTAATTCCGTTAAGGGCTACAAGCAGCCCAAACCGCACAAACAGGCCGGCCATCACCATGATTTTGATCAACCAGGGGATTCCTGGATTGTACTTTTCAAACAAAAGATAAACGCTTTTGTGAAATTCAACCCTGGATTTTAAAAGAAGCTGGCTGCTGCTGACGCCGACATAATGCACTATGCTGACCACCGGGTAATAAACCACTTTCCAGCCGCCGTTCCACATCCTTTTGCACCAATCCGCATCTTCCCAATACATAAAAAAACGTTCATCAAAACAACCGACCGCATCTATGGCTTTTCGCCGAATCACCATGCAGGCGCCCGACACCCAGTCCACTTCCATCGGACAAATACCATCGGAACAACTTGTTAATAAGTTGGCGCGGGTTATCGGATTATTGGGAAAGATCCGGGTAACCAGCGATGAACGACCGAATAATGCTGTCAACGGCGTTGGGAAAGCCCTTGCCGATCCCTGAAGATGAGCCATCCTCGTCCAATATTCTGGGACCTGTTATGGCAATCCGAGAATTCAGTTCCATAAAAGAAATGACTTCCCGGAAAAAACCTTTCAGTACCCGGGAATCCGGATTTAATAAAACCACATAAGGGGATACGCCTTTTTTCAGCGACTGATTCACTGCAGCGCCAAATCCCAGATTCCTTTCATTGCGGGTTAGAATCACCGCCGGAAACTGATCTGTGATTCGATGAATCCCATCGGCGGAGCCATTATCTTCGACCCAGACCGTTGCAGGGATTTCTTCCAGATCCGCATAAATGGACTGCAGACATTTCAGCAGGTAATCCGTACTATTGAAATTTACGATGACAATATCAATCATAGATTGCATTTTTCAATGCTTTGCTTCTTCTACCGTTGGAATAAGGGATGGGCGATGGCATTGTATCAGCCAAGAATCCCCATTAGAATAACCCGATTTACGGCATCTCGCCTGTTGTCGCCGGTGTTTGGCCACTGAGCGAAATAACCCGCTGACTTACATCGATCTGAATCACTCAAGCATCTGAATATTACCAATTCTCTTTTGGGATATCTGCCTGTTTTAAAATCTCATTCAGCAAAGACTCGCTGATATCTGATGAACCATGGGGGGTTCGAGGCTTTGACCTTTAAGACATCTTCTACCATGAATTCAGTCCTTCCATCTGAGTAGGGACATTTGAATCCAAACTTTTTTTAAACCTTCGAATCAATGCTTTTCTGGAAATAGGCATGGCTCTCAAGCAACCATCATCCAACTTTTTATATTGAGCATAGCCTATGGCTCTTTCGCAATAGTCCAGGATCATGAATTGATCCTCCTCACCATATAGCTCCGCCCGGTGAGTTACATACGCTCATGGTCGCATAGATTTGTAATATATACTCCTGCCGATATTTTTGGCAATATGAATTGTCCTTATACGTCTGATTCTCATCCATCGGAAGAAGGCACCCAATGAGGAAATTGGTTGAAACCGCTCTTCCACGCATCGATTCAACATCTCGCATTCCTGACTTTTTTATTGACACATCTGTCTGAATCATGAATAAGAATCATTATAGATAAAAATAATTTTGATCCGTTCCATGACTTTTTCAAATCCATCTCTCAGGAAAGGAAAACAGATGTCAAACGTTGTCAAAAAACAGGTCTGCAAATGTGAAAATTGCGGAAATGAAGCTGAAATGGAAATCACCTGCACGCTTCCGGATGCACCGGCTGCGCCTTCTCCAAAAACGGCTGAACCCAAAACTCAGCCAACCGAACCCAAAAAAATCAAGGGTACGGCCACTGCAAGCATTGCGGCAATGAAGCCGATATGTGGATTGACTATTAACGACGCAAGACGCCAGGTGCATTATGGACGACTGCAAGATCATTCTGAATACCGGACTTCGCGGCGTCAAGATCGCACAGACCCGCATCAGCGATGTGGATGGAGACGCCGGAAGGCTGATTTACAGAGGCTATCTGATTCAGGAACTGGCATCCCGGGCAACGTTTGAGGAAGTCGCCTATCTGCTGTTGTTTGAAAAACTGCCATCTCAAACCGAGCTCCTGGATTTCAAGGGCCAGCTTTCCCGGGAGCGCGAGGTGCATGCGGATCTGATTGCCGCGCTCAAAACCCGTCCGGCCAACGCTCTGGCCATGGACGTTCTTCAGGCCGCGGTCTCCATGCTGGCCAACCATGATCCCGAACTGCCGCAGTCTACGCAGGATGGCTCCGTCCGCATGGCCATTCGCCTGATTGCCAAGACAGCCACCCTCGTTGCCGCCTGGCACCGGATCCGGCATGGCCTGGAACCCGTTATGCCCGATCCCCGGCTGGATCATGCGGCCAATTTTCTGTACATGCTGAAAAAGGAAACCCCGGATCCGGAAATCGCCAGATTTCTGGATGTCTGCCTGGTGCTTCATGCCGAGCATTCGTTTAACGCATCGACATTTGCCGCCCGCGAAGTGGCTTCCACCCGGGCCCACATGTATGCGGCGGTTTCGGCGGCAATCGGGTCCCTGTCCGGAGAGCTTCATGGCGGCGCCAATGCCCGGGTCATGGACATGCTGCTGAAGATCGGCACACCGGATGCGGTGGAATCCTATGTCCAGACCGAGTTTGCGGCCGGCCGGAAAATCATGGGCCTGGGTCATGCGGTTTACAATGTGGATGACCCCCGCGCCTTTATTCTGGCCCCCATGTCCAAGACCATGGGAGAGAAAATCGGCGATACCCGCTGGTACGATATTTCCAGGCTTCTGGAAACCCGGGCCAAGGCCGCGTTCAACCAGCGAAAAGGCATGGATATCGTGGTGAACGTGGACTTTTACAGTGCATCCCTGTATTATGCCATGGGAATTCCACTGGATCTGTTTACACCGGTTTTTGCCGTTTCCCGGGTTGCCGGGTGGGTGGCGCATGTGATTGAGGAACAGTATGCCGGCGCTTCTGCCAAGCCCGTTCTCTACCGTCCGGAATCCGAATATGTCGGGGACTACTGCGGCCCTGAAACCTGTTCATTTACACCCATCGAAAACCGCTCATCAAAAGGACAATGAATTTTGTTAAACGACTCACAACTCCGAATGACCCGTCAGCGCCAGGTGATTCTTCAGGAACTTCGAAAAGTCATGACCCATCCCAGCGCCGACGAAGTCTATGAAATGGTCCGGCGGCTTCTTCCCCGTATCAGCCTGGGAACGGTTTACCGGAATCTGGAGATCCTTTCGGAATTGGGAGAAATCCAGAAAATTGAAATCTGCGGCAAGCTCAAGCGGTTTGACGGGAACACCCGGGATCATTACCACCTGAGGTGTCTGAACTGCCATCGCATCGATGATGTTCCGGAGAACATTCACTTTGATTTCAATTCGTCGCTGAATTCGGAAACCGGATACGCCATCACCGGACATCGACTGGAATTTGTGGGACTCTGCCCCGAATGCTCGGAACAGCAAAGCAGCCGCTTGTCCCAGAAGATTCAATCCCATGGATTTTCACCCCCAGCCGCTTTATGGATAAAGCGGCCAACCGCACAATGACGGAAGCGAATCCGCTCATGCAGGAATTAACGAAACTGTCGAGTTTTCTTGACAGAAACCGTCCGATCATAATATATAAATCGCCAACTGCGTTCAGATTCAGCAGGCTAACAGTAAATTGGAGATTGGTGAACCACACAACATTTTTTATCAATTGGGAGGATACACATGGCAGATTTTTACATCAATATTTTCATGAATGATGAAAAGCAGAAAAAACTCGACGGTGCGGGGCTCGCAGGTCAGATCAAGGAAGTCGGTGGAAAGAAGGCCATTCAGGTTGATGTCAGCGCCAAAGAGCAGAAAAAACTCATCAAGGGGTTTCCGGATCTGGTGTTCGATGCTTCCAATGCCTGTGTCATTCCCGAAACGGCTGAAGCCACGCTTCTGGATATTATCTGCAACATGAAAACCATTGACGTCATGAAAGTGGCGATTATGAAGATTTACAGCCCCCTTGCAGGCAAGGCCCCACGGTCTGCAATGCGGTAATGCTTGACGGCGGGTTGCCCGCAACGCCCGCTGCCTCGGTTCATCTAAGGGAATAAGCCTGCAGCTTGTTCCCTTTTTTTTATATAAACCATCTATTAACCAGCAATCTGCTGAATCATGATACATGGCACCCGGAATGTCGAAGGCGATATGAAACTCATTGATTTAAGCCACCCGCTTTTCGACAGCATGCCGGTTTATCCCGGCTCGGAATCGCCGGTTTTTGAGACTGTAGCCACCGTCAGCCATGAAGGATATGCTGAAAAGCGGATTACCCTCTTCTCTCACACTGGCACCCACCTGGATGCACCTTCCCATATCCTTTCACGGGGCCCGTCGGTGGATCTGCTTCCGGTCGATCATTTTGCCGGAGCGGCATCGGTTCTGGATTTTTCTTCTTATTCAGGACGAACAATTGATGTTGACGATCTGATGCCCTATCGTTATCTTATTCGCAACAGCAATTTTGTTTTAATCCATACCGGCTGGAGCCGGCATTGGGGATTGACTGCCTACAATACCGGATATCCGGTATTGTCCGGGAATGCGGCGGACTGGATTTGCCAATTCGGCCTGAAAGGGTTGGGGGTTGACGCCATTTCAGTGGATCCGCCCCAGGCCCCGGGACTTCCGGTTCATCGGCGGCTGCTGGAACAGCAGATCATCGTTATCGAAAACTTAACCCGGCTGCAGGACTTGCCGCAATCCGGGTTTACATTTCTTGCCCTCCCGCTTCGGATTCAGGATGGCGACGGATCACCGGTTCGGGCGATTGCCATGATATCCGGATAGGGGTCTTTCGAGGCAGATCTCTTCAGTCAAAGACGGCGCCATCGCGTTTTTTTAAAAACGCGGTGGTGCATGATGTTTTGAAAGGAGGAAATATGTTCTCTATGTTATATCGAGTTGCAGCAATGGGTTTTATGGCGGTTTTTTTATTCACGGGCTCGGGTATGGCCGAAGAAAAAAAGGACATGGGCGGATGGGAAAGAAACAGCAAATATGACAAGCTCTATGTTCCCAGCGATCGGGACAGTTTTAAGGGAATTGTCACCGGATTCAAGGAAATCGTCCCTTTCCCGGGAATGTCTCCAGGCGTGGCGCTTCTGGTCAAGGACCCGGACGGCGATGTTGTCACGGTTCATCTGGGGCCCCGCTGGTTTATCGATCCTGCGGCCACCGGAATTCGAAAGGATGATAAGGTCAAGGTCAAAGGCGCGTGGGTGGAACTCAACAATGAGGATATCGTGATCGCTTCCAAGATTTCAAAAGGGGATTTCTTTGAATACAAGGTCCGCCTGACAAAAGATGGAACGCCATTCTGGACCCTGAGCAAGGAAGACCTGGAACGGGAAAGAGCCGAAAGCCAGAAGCGGTAGGGAAAGGGAAAATAGTATGACATCTACGGATCAGAGTCCTTCATCGAATTTTATTCGAAACATCATCATCGATGACCTTCAGGCCCACAAATACGACCGGCAGATCATGACCCGGTTTCCGCCGGAGCCAAACGGCTATCTGCACATCGGTCATGCCAAATCCATCTGCCTGAATTTCGGTCTGGCGGCCGAATTCGGCGGCGTCTGCAACCTGCGCTTTGATGACACCAATCCCAGCAAGGAAGAAATCGAATATGTGCAGTCCATTCAGGAAGATGTCCGCTGGCTGGGGTTTGACTGGGAAAACCGTCTGTATTATGCTTCGGATTATTTTGAACAACTCTACGATTACGCGGTTCAACTCATTCAGAAAGGCAAGGCGTACGTATGCAGCCTGAGCGCCGATGAAATCCGGCAGTACCGCGGCACGCTGACGGAGCCCGGCAAAGACAGTCCCTTCCGCAACCGCTCGGTTGAAGAAAATCTGGATCTGTTCAACCGGATGCGGGACGGGGAATTTCCGGATGGCGCGCATGTGCTGCGCGCCAAAATCGACATGGCCTCTTCAAATCTGGTGATGCGCGATCCCGCGATTTACCGGATCCGCCATGCCTCCCATCACCGTACCGGCGACAAGTGGTGCATTTATCCCATGTACGATTTTACCCACTGCCTTTCGGATTCCATTGAAGGGATCACCCATTCGATCTGCACGCTTGAATTCGAAAACAACCGGGCGCTGTACGACTGGGTACTGGACGCACTGGAAGTTGCCTGCCATCCGCAGCAGATCGAATTTGCACGGCTGAATCTGACTTATGCCGTCCTCAGCAAACGAAAAATGATCGAACTGGTTGAAAAGGGATATGTGAACGGATGGAACGATCCGAGAATGCCGTCGATTTCCGGTATTCGCCGAAGGGGCTATCCGCCGGAGGCGATCCGCAATTTTTGCGAACGCATCGGGGTTGCCAAAAGAGACAGCACGGTGGATATGGCGCTTCTGGAACACTGCGTCCGGGAAAATCTCAATGAAAGTACGCCCCGTGTCATGGCGGTTCTTAAAGCCCCTTCGCGTCGTCATCGACAATTATCCCGAGGATCAGGTGGAGTGGCTGGAAGCACCCTATCATCCGGACAATCCGCAGATGGGTTCCCGGAGCCTGCCGTTTTCCAGGGTGCTTTATCATCGAAGCCGACGATTTCATGGAAGATCCGCCCAAGAAATTCTACCGCCTTGCCCCCGGACGCGAAGTCCGGCTTCGCTACGCGTTTTATATCAAGTGCGAACGGGTGGTCAAAGACGAGAAAACCGGAGAAATCCTGGAGCTGCACTGCACGTATGATCCGGAAACCCGCGGCGGCGGCGCCCCGGACGGCAGAAAAGTCAAGGCTACCCTGCACTGGGTTTCCGCGGATCATGCCATTGGCGCTGAAGTGCGCCTGTACGACCATCTGTTTACCCGGCCCGATCCGGACAGCGCAAAGGACGGCACCGATTTCAAGGCATTTATCAATCCCGATTCCCTGAAATACTGACGGACTGCAGGCTCGAACCGGGCCTTGCCCATGCCGCGCCCGGCAGCCGGTATCAGTTCGAACGCCTTGGCTATTTTTGCGTGGATACGGTGGATTCATGCGAAACAGCCCTGGTCTTCAATCGAACCGTTACCTTAAAAGATGACTGGGCAAAGATTCAAAACAAAAAACCCTGAAAGGAGACATGGCCATGACGGATACCATCACCATTTTCGGGAAAAACACCTGACCCTTCACCACTGCTGCTCGGGAAGCATATGCAAAGGATGGAAAGACGGTGATCTATGAAGATGTGCTGTCGGATGCCGGCAAAATGGACGCCATGCTCAAATACGCCGAAGGGAACCGCCGTGTGCCGGTCATCGTGGATCGGGGCAAGATCGTGATCGGATTTAACGGAAAGTCCTGAAGGGTCTGACTCTTTTCGGCTGGACGCCGAACACAAAAACTTAAACGTTCGATAATTTAAGGAACGGATTACCCGCAATGGAAAAACAATTTCTGATTGATGATATAAAGCTGGGGGAGTCCTGGCGCCTGTTCAGAATCATGGGAGAGTTTGTCGACGGGGTTGAGGCCCTTCATGATATCGGACCTGCCATCAGTTTTTTCGGCTCTGCGCGGGTCAGCCCGGATGACCCGATATATCAAAAAGCCGAAAACCTGGCCAGACGCTTTGCAAAACTGAATTTTGCAATCATTACCGGCGGGGGCGGCGGCATCATGGAAGCCGCCAACAAAGGGGCTGCCGAGGCAGGCGGCGTATCCGTCGGGCTCAATATCCTGCTGCCCCATGAACAAAAGCCCAATGCCTATGCCAACATTACCCAGGAATTCAAATATTTTTTTATCCGCAAGGTGATGTTTGTCAAATACGCCATGGCCTATATTATTTTTCCCGGGGGTTTTGGCACCCTGGATGAGCTTTTCGAAGCCATCACCCTGATCCAGACGCATCGCATCAAGCCATTTCCCGTGATCCTGGTCGGAACGGCTTACTGGACGGGACTGATCGAATGGATCAAAGCCAATCTTCTGAAGGAAAAGATGATTTCGCCGGATGACATCGACATCATTCAGGTGATGGATGATCCGGAAGCCATTGTGAAAGCCATTCAAAAGCTGGTGATATTATAAGGCTGCGGATAAGAAAAGAAAGACCATTGGCAAGTTACATTGGTTATATCTGCATACTTCGAAACGCGACGGCGTTTCGAACCAGTGCCCTGGCCCACTCGGGGGTTCCGGATGCATGGATGTGGGTGTAGGTGGCCAAAATATTTTTATAGCAGACGCCATCCCGGTGATTTAAAAAACCGGTTCCCCTTTTCATGGAAAATACGAGCCGGCAATCCGCTGTCTCCTCAAACGACGCCACCCAGGAATAATGGAATTCATGTCCCCGGATTTCCATTCCCTCGGGATAAAACGGATTTTTCCCGTCAACCGTCACCATCGTATAACCATGGCCTTTTGGTTTTGGGCTCAAACCGAAAACCACCGGCAATACGCCGACCATGGGATAGGCAACATCCTCCAGAACAATTTCTTTTCCCAGGTACATCAGTCCGCCGCATTCGGCATAGATGGGAAGACCTGCTTCGGCAAGATGCTTAAGCTCTGATCTGAAGCCGGTATTTTCAGCCAGAATGCGCGCATGGGTTTCCGGAAATCCGCCGCCGATATACAGGGCATCCAGATCCGGAAGATGCGCTTGCGTCAGCGGGCTCAGAAATACCAGTTCCGCCCCTTCCAGGGTCAGTGCCTCGATATTTTCCGGATAGTAAAACTGGAAAGCCGAATCCCGGATGATTCCGATTCGCGGCTTTTCCAGCGCTCACCAGCTCCTTTCTTTCAATCGAGGGATATACCGGCGCCTTTATGGGAAGCGCCTGATGGGCGATCGCCTCAAGTCTGTCCAGATCCAGGCATGCTTTCACCACTTCGGATACGGCATTCACGGACCCGGCCGCCCAGTCATGCTCCGGCGTCGGCACCAGCCCCATATGGCGCTCCGGAAACTGGCTGTCCATGGCCGGAATCGCACCGATAACCGGAATTCCGCAATGATGCTCGATGCTGCTTCTTACGATCTGCTCGTGACGGCTGCCGGCAACCCGATTCAGGACAACGCCTTGAATGGAGACATCCGCGTCAAAGTGCAGGCATCCCAGCAGAACCGCCGCCATGGTGCGGGTGGATTTGGTGCAGTCCAGACAGAGAACCACCGGAAGTCCCAGCAGTTTCGAGAGCTCCGCCGTGCTGGTGGATCCCTTCATGTCGATCCCGTCATAGAGGCCGCGGTTGCCCTCCACAACGGAAATGCCCGCTGGCGTTGCATGACGGATATAGGATTTGAGAAGCTGGGTCTGATCAAGAAGAAAGGAGTCCAGATTATAACAGGGCTGGCCGGCCGCAAGGGCAAGCCAGCCTGCATCAATGTAATCCGGACCTTTTTTGAAGGGTATTACGGTTTTGCCTTGCTGTTTCCATGCGCCGATAACACCGATAGACAGGATTGTTTTGCCCGATCCGCCCCTTAAGGCGGAGATGATCATTCCTGGAGATTTCACTGACGGATAGTTTTCAGTAACGCAGCGGAATTTATGCTTCGTCTTCAGCAGCAGCCTGTTTTCCCGTACCTTTGAGACCGATCATCGTGGTGCTGCCGCTTGACCAGTATTCCAGCGTGCCATCTCTTACCATTTCATTGACCAGGTTCTTGACATCCCGGGGTTTTTCCTCGGGAATCACTTCGTAGAAATCCTTCAGATAAAATTTGGATTTTGACTTTGCTTTTTTCGTCAAATATTCCACAATTGCCTTTTTTCCAGCTTCTTTATCCATTTCTTTGCCTCGTTTATCTGACAATTGAAGTCTGCCTGAGGGAGACTCCTCAGGCAGACAATGCTTAATTAAAACTTGAACTGTGTCGTATGACGCCAGGTGTAATAAGCCGGATCACGGAAGTCATCAATGAGATGATGCGTAAACGGAAGTTCGCATTTTTCAAAGAATCTTTCCCATCCAATCCGTTCCGCCCATTCGCCGAGACGTTCATATTTCTTGGCGTTGGATGCATACACATCGACGATCCTTTTGATCGTTGATGTCGTGGTTGGCCATCTTGGGGTTTCGTTGGGAATAAAGGCCACAACGACTTTTGAAAACGTCGGACGGCTCAGGCGGTTGGAGACTTTGCCGCCAACCATCAGAACGATGCCGTCGCCGTCAGCATCGGCCAGCGGCATGGCCGGGCACATGGTGTAGCAGTTACCGCAGTACATGCACCGTTCGTTTTTTACGGCGACGCTGTTGACGGTCTTGCCGTCGGGCAGTTCGACCTTTGACGGACGAATGGCGGCGGTCGGGCAGGCAGCGATTGCCAGCGGAATTTCGCACATTTTGTCCAGGTATTCGTGGTCCAGCATGGGCGGTTTGCGGTGAAAACCCAGAATGGCGATATCCGAGCAGTGAACCGCGCCGCACATGTTCAGGCAGCAGGCCAGAGAAACCCGCAGGTGCGCCGGCATTCTCATGGATTTGAAGTCGTCAAACAGAACATCCATCGTTGCCTTGACCGGGCCGGAAGCGTCGGTGGCCGGAGTGTGGCAGTGAATCCATCCCTGGGTATGAACGATGTTGGTAATGCCTGCACCGGTTCCGCCGACAGGAAACTTGAATGATCCGCCGGCGAATTTACGGCTTTCCAGATCCGATTTCAGGGCGGCGACCTTGTTCTTGTTGTCCACCATGAACTCGATGTTGTTACGGGTGGTAAACCGGACATAACCGTCGCAGTGTTTGTCCGCGATTTCGCAGATTTCACGGATGTGGGTACAGCTCATAAAGACGAGCACCACCGACCCTGACCGTATAAACTTCATCGCCGGTCTCGGAAACATGCACCAGAACGCCGGGCTCCAGAATTTCATGATACAGCCATTTACCCTTGTTGGCCTTGATAACCGGCGGGTAGAACTCTTCAAAATGCCGTGGACCAATATCCGTTATTCTATTTTCCATCGGCTTGTCAGGATTGTAACCTGATGAAATAAATGCCATTGTTGTTACCCCCTATCTCTGATGGTATTTTCTGAATTCAGTGATTTCCCGCTCAAAACCGCCCTCGACCTCGTCTTCTCTCCAGAAAATATATGGATTGTGACGCGGTTCCTGGACATGCTGCGGCATGGCTTCGATATTGGTGACTTCAAGCAGTTTCTGGAAGCCCTGACGTTTGATCAACTCGCCCAAACGTTCGCGGTTCTTTCCTTCTTCCATCCACCAATCCCAGACGCTTTCAATGACTTCCTTGATTTCATCATAGGGTTCTTCAACCTTGATGAACGGAACCAGCAGAGAACCCATCTGAGCGCCATCCAGAATCGGGGCCTTGGCGCCGACCAGAATCGACAGACCCGTTTCCTGTCCGATGCGCAGGGCGCTGTGGCATGACGTTGATGCAGTGCATGCAGCGCGTGCATTCCCTGTTGTCGATGACCAGTTTTCCGCCGTCCATCCACATGCATTTGGTCGGGCAGAGGTCCATTACTTCCTTGGCAATGTCGAATTTTCCCCAGTCACGGCCGGAATGCGCGCCTGCATTGGGTTTCAGCTCGCCGCCGATATATGCCTGAACGGCTTTCTGGTCGATGCGGATATCATCTTTCCAGGTTCCGATAAAGGACATGTCCGAACGGGCAATGGAGGCCACGCAGCAGTTGGGGCAGCCGTCAAATTTGAATTTGAATTTATACGGAAAAGCGGGACGATGCAGTTCGTCCTGATAATCCAGGGTCATGGCATGGCAAAGAGACTGGGTATCATAGCAGGCATATTCGCAGCGGGAGGAACCGATGCAGTCCGATGGGGTCCGCAGGTTGGAGCCGGAGCCGCCAAGATCCTGATTCAGATTATGGGTCAGTTCCCAAAAAATCTCTTCAAGCTGCGGGGTGGTGGTGCCGATAAAAACGATATCACCGGTGGATCCGTGCATATTGGTCAGGCCGCTGCCGCGACGTTCCCACAGGTCACAGATGTCTTTCAGATATTTCGTGGTATAGTATTTGCCGGCCGGCTGGCTGACGCGAACCGTGTGAAAATGGGCAACACCGGGGAATTGCTGCGGCTGATCGCAGTATCTTCCGATAACGCCGCCGCCGTAACCGAAAACGCCGACGATGCCGCCGTGTTTCCAGTGAGTTCTTTTCTGCACATACGTCAGTTCCATCAAGCCCAGAACATCATCGCAAACATCTACAGGAATCTGATAATCAATTCCTTTTACATTTTTGGCTCTTGTTTCAGCTTCCTGCTTTATGTCGGACACCCAACTCGGCCATGGGCCGGATTCAAGCTGGTCCAACAATGGGGTTGCATGTTTTGCCATCGTTTACCTCCAGTATGATTAATATTAAAAAATCCTTTACCGATACCAAAAACTGAATTTACCCGAACCGGGCGATGCCCGAACCAGGTGATGAAGGCCACCTCCTTTCAAAATGCATGTTGATTGGCAGATATTGAAAAGGTATGTCACCCTGAAAATTTTTAATCAAGGAAAGGATATAAAATCAATCCTGATATTTGTCAATGAAAAAGGTAACGGAAAGGGAGCAACGGCATCTTTCACAGCTGAAAATGCCATAGAGCGATGCAAACACTTCGCGCGGCATGGGCAGCCAAATTCTCTCGAACGACCGGAAGCTCCGGCGCAAGCGGGTGATAAGAATCCGCAACCGCTTCGCAGATTTCTCGTCAATTCCAAAAGAGAAACAGCGGCAAGGAATTCCTTGAACCGCAAATCCCAGCGCTGGCCTTTTGCCGAAAGCCCGTCCATAAACCCCCGGACCGTTCCTTCAACCGCCGGAAGCTCCTGCCCATACCACCTCTCCAACCCCGTCCAGCCTGTCAAGACGGGTGCGAATGGATAGATTCACCAGGAAAAAGAGCATGGCTTCCAGCAGCGTGATTTCATCTTTATCCGGGTTTTCCAGCAGCGCCCCGTACTGACGCACCGTGATGAGCTTTATTCGCAGCAAATCGTTTGCGCAGCTGACAATGAAATCCCCTGCGGCATGATGCCAGGGAAAGACCTGTTCAAAGGATTCCGGATCATAACAGCAGGTTAAAATCATGGCGATTTGACGGTACAGCTCCAGGCTCTCCCCGGGAGTCAGAAATCGGGATGCCGGATTGGCATGCCATACCCGTATTTTATACTGCTGATCCTTTGGGTCCAGGGAAACGTGAAATTCATGGAAATCATCAAACCACTGCCCAAGAAACAGCTTCACCTCCCGCCCTTTCGGCAGGATCACCTCTCCATATCCATAAACCTTCGGAAGATATGCGCCGGACGAGCGTCAAACTCAAACGGTTCAGCAAGTAAAATTCCCGCTCGATGCAGCTTTTTCCGGAAAATGAAAGCGCAACATTTACAACGAACGTAAACACCTGTCCCATCGCCAGCACTTCGACCCGCGAGGGGTGATAAAACTGGCCGTGTTTTACCAGAAAAATGTCAATCGCATTGATATCCCGAGCCCAGCACGGCTGTTGCATGGCCTCAAGAATTGCGGACGTGACGACCCTGAATTCCCGGTTTTCAAGAAACTGACGAACTGCCGCGAAATAGTCCCCATAGGTCAACCCCGGTCCGGCCGGATCGTCTTCCCCTGTTTTCTGCGGATTTCGGGACAACGGGAATGCGCAGCGCCAGAGGCTTCCGCCTTCTTCAACGACTTCAGAAGGGGAAGCAAGAAAATATCTGAAAGTCACGGACGAAGAAACCAGCTGGCACCAGTTCAGAAGACACGATCTTCCCCCCTGAATGCATCAGGATGCTTTCCGCGAAGCAGGTCGATTTCGCTGCGGATCTCTGAAGCCACTTCGTATCCGAGCGCAAGGGCCTTGTCGCAATGTGCGATGGCCAGCGCGTGGTCCCCGCTTTCCAGGTAGGCGATGGCCAGATTGTTATGAACAACGGCAAAATCGGGTTCCAGCTTCAATGCCTTCAAATTGGTTTCAATGCATTTTTCGATCATTCCCTTCATGAGATAGGCATTGGCAAGTGTTGCAAACGCCTGAAGGTAACGGAAATTAAAATGCGTCGCCCTTTCCAGCGCGGTGATGGCTTCATCGATATTTCCCCGCTGCAGCTCCACAAAACCGATATTGCCATATCCTTCTGAAAAACCGGGCCTGGCTTTTACAGCTTCCCGGTTATATGCCAGACATCCATCCAGATCTCCCCGGTTCAGATAGATGCCGCCAAGTTGAACATAGGCTTCAGCAAGGCCGGGGCTGCATTCAATGGCGCATCTCAGTTCCTCTTCCGCCTCTTCAAATTTCCGCTGCCCCAGCAGCGCCACCGCCAGATTATAGTGAGAGGTGCCGCATTCGGGATTCTGGGCGATGGCCGATCGCTGAATGGCAATAAATTCGTCGGCATTTTTTGCTTTTTCCATAAGGGATTATCCTTTATAATAATATTTAAGTAACTGTACGATCAGATTGAATTTTACAGGGTACTATTTTCTGATAAAATGTCAACCGCCGGTTTCATTCAATAGCAGAAAACCGGCTCGAAAGGAACACCATGCCCCCTGATACCACATTCGGAGATGCTACCCCGGAAACCGAGATCCGGCATCGAATCGAGAAGCTTCAATCCTTGCTTTTATCAAACGGAATCGATGGCGCGATCATCGTTCAGAATTCCGATCTGTTTTATTTTTCCGGAACCATTCAGCAGTCCCAGCTATATATTCCCGCCGATGGAGATCCGCTGCTGATGGTTCGCAAAAGCTTGGAGCGGGCCCGTTCGGAATCGGCGATTCAAAACATCGTTTCCTTCAACAGCCCCCGGCAGGTTCCGGAGCTATTGAAATCCATGGGACTTTCGGTTCCAAAAACACTGGGTCTGGAACTGGATGTGATACCGGCCCAGACATATCTGAACTTCCAGAGCCTCTTCGATCAAACCCGAATGATTGATATTTCGCACTTCATTCGCCAGATTCGCGCGATTAAATCCGCTTATGAAATTCAAATGCTCCGGGAAGCCGCCCTGAAATCCGATCAGGTGGCCGAATATGTCAAAGGCATTATCAAAGAAGGCATGACGGAAATCGAACTGGCCGGACTGGTCGAGGCGCATGCCCGGAAACTGGGACATCAGGGCATCGTGAGAATGCGGCTTTGGGGAAGCGAGCTGTTTTACGGCCATCTGATGTGCGGTGCGTCCGCAGCCGTGCCCAGCTATCTGGCTTCTCCCACCGGCGGAACCGGTGTCAGCACCGGCGATGGCGCAGGGAGCGGGATTTGGCCGCATCCAGGCGCATGAGCCGATTCTTGTGGACTATGTATTCGCATATAAGGGATATCTTTCGGATCATACCCGAATCTTTTCGATCGGCGAGCTTCCCGATGATCTGATTCTGGCCCATGGCGCCATGCTGTCCATTCAGGCGGCGATCATCCGTGAAGCCAAACCGGGAATATCGGCCGGCTGGATTTATGAAATGGCCATTGAACTGGCCAGGGAGGCGGGATATTCAGAGAATTTCATGGGCGCGGACGATGACCAGCGTATCCGTTTTGTGGGGCATGGCGTGGGACTGGAGCTGGATGAATACCCGTTTCTGGCTGCCGGCCAGAAGATGCTTCTTCAGGAAGGGATGGTCATCGCCCTGGAGCCCAAACTGATATTTCCGGAAAGAGGCGTTGTCGGCATCGAAAATACGCATCTGGTAACGCCAAACGGACTGCAGCAACTGACGGTTTTTGACGAGAACATCATCGTGGTATAAAAAGGAATATCACGGAATTTTCTACTTCGGCATATCCTTGTTCGATGTTCCGCGGTTTGCCGCTTTATTGGCATTTTGCATGCAAATACAAAAAGGGAGCAGCATGAACGCTGTTCCCTTTTTGTGCTAACAGTCCGTAAGCCTGACGAATGTCAGTTTAACGTTTCGAGAACTGGTAACGGGCGCGGGCGCCGCGCTGACCGTATTTTTTCCGTTCCTTGACCCTGGAGTCCCGAGTGATAAAACCCGCTTTTTTCAATGCCAGTCTAAGATCCGGATCCACCTGAAGCAGTGCCCGGGTGATGCCATGGCGAATGGCTCCGGCCTGGCCGTTAATGCCGCCGCCGAGAACGCGGATCATGACATCGTAAGATCCCAGATTGTTGGTCAGTATCAGCGGCTGCACCACCATTGCCTTGGCCGCTGCAACGGAAAAATAATCATCAACCGGTTTTTCGTTCACCATGATGATCCCTTTTCCAGGCCTTAACCATGTTCTGGCAATGGCGCTTTTACGCCTTCCAGTCGCATAGTATACGTTTTCTTTATCCATATTTTCCCCAGGGTTTTATAAGAAGAAGTTTATTTTAATATCGAGAGCGCAACCGGCTGCTGGGCTTCATGCGGATGTTTGTCTCCGGCATAAACCTTCAATTTGCTCAGCATTTTTCCGCCGAGGCTATTTTTGGGCAGCATGCCTTTTACGGCGAAACGGATAATATCCTCGGGCTTCTTCAGCAGCAATTTTTCAGCCGTGATTTCCTTTAAGCCGCCGGTATATCCGCTATGACGGTAATATGTCTTTTGCGTCCATTTTCTGCCTGTGAGGACGATTTTATCCGCATTGATAACCACAATCCAGTCTCCCATGTCTGCATGGGGCGTAAACAAGGGATTGCATTTCCCCCTGAGACGGGCGGCGATGGATGATGCCAGCCTTCCGAGCACGGCTTCTTTGGCGTCAACCACAAACCATTTGCCCGGGTTATCCGATTCTTTTGCACTGTAAGTATATTTTTTCACGGGTTTCTCCTGATATGATAATCTGAACTCGGTATTTTTATTTTATTGAGTCAATTCTGTCAATATAAATATTGATGGTTTTGAAAAATATCTCTTTTGCCGCTTATGCCAACTTTCATCCGATTTCACTGCGATTGGCAAAAAACCGCAGGCCCATCCTGCCGGGCGCAAAAATCTGCTGGAATGCGCCCCTGGGAACCAGCGCCGGAATCACGTTGATCATGGATGTTAACAGCGCAGCCCCGTATGGCAGCGATTGAATGAGCATCACGCCGACCCAGAGAAGGATTTCGGGGTTATCGGTGCCATGCCTGCTGATGATGGCCGCGGATGACAGACAGAATGTCAAAAAAATCAGCATTTCTTCCCATGCCATCAGCACGCCTTTGATCACAGCCCGCTGATTTTCACATTTCGGCGTGCGCAAAAAAGGCTTGTCCGAAGAGATCAGGCCGGAAATCATGGCCTTTCCAATCGTATGGCTCAAAGCCATCCCGGCGATTGCCGCGCCGATCCGCTGTTTCAGCGTGCATCCGACCCGGGCCTTGTACAGCCAGAAAAAATGAATCAGCCGGAAGATAAAAACGCCAAGGGCCGGAAGCAGCAGGATATATAGCGGCTGACCGAAATACCTGGGAAGAACGATGACCCCCGCAACCCAGAGCAGGGTGGCCCAGGTGATAATGACATTAAACGCATCCCCGAACCAGGGAAACCAGCCTGTTGCAAAATGATATTTCTGCCCATCGGTCAGGCCGGATTGTGGATTCCAGGGCAAGAATGTTCTCCAGTGGCGCCTGATAATCTGAACAGCGCCATAAGCCCATCGGAACCGCTGCCTTTTGTAACCGGCAAAAGAATCGGGGGTCAGACCATGGCCGAAGCTTTCGCTGACATAAACGGATTCAAACCCCGCATTCATCAGCCTCAGACCCAGCTCGGAATCCTCACAGATGCACCACTCCGCCCAGCGGCCGACATCCAACAGCGCCTGTTTGCGAATCAGGGTCATCGTCCCGTGCTGAATAATGGCATCGCGCTCATTTCGGTGGATCATGCCGATCTGGAAAAACCCGTGATACTCAAAGTTCAGCATTTCCTTGAAGAAACTGCCCTGCCATTCCCGGTGATCCTGAGGGGCCTGAACAAAGCCGATTTTCGGCTTGTCAAAATAGGGAATCAGGGATTTAAGCCAGTCCGGACGGACAATATAGTCACTGTCGACAATTCCGACAATCGCCGCATCCGGGGCCGTCACGCTCAACCCGAAGTTCAAGGCTCCGGCCTTGAATCCCGGCCATTTTCCCAGATGGAAAAAACGGAATTTAGCGCCCAGTTTGTTGGCAATAATCCCGGACCGGTTCCCATACATCGGCATCCAGCGTATTGTTGTCCAGCACCAGAACTTCATAATTCGGATAATCGAGCTGATTCAGGCTGTCCAGGGTCTTGGCAACCATGTCCGGGGGTTCATTGCATATGGCCAGGTGAAGTGAAACCTTGGGGAAGTCTCTGCCGTCTTCGGGAACCAGCGGATGAAACCGGCGTTTCAGTCCCGCGGGCCAGAGCATTTCCGCCATCTCAAATCCATTGATCAGAACCACCACCAGGAGTCCTGCCTGCAGCGGAAGCAGAAGCCCCCAGATCAGGGTTTCGGTCGGCAGCAGTTCGTGAATCCACGGCGTGGAAGCAATCCATACCACGGCGGATATGCTCAGTTGAATGACCATGGCAAAGAAGAGCTGCCCGTTAAACGGTTGATCCTGTTTTTTGCGCAGATACATGGACAAGGGAATGATCGCCAGCAGAAAGGAAAACACAAGCGGCAAGGGAAGCGGCGAAACCTCTTTCACAGGGCCTTCAAGAGCGATTTTAAGGTTCCGGTCCTTGTCAAACAGGCCCCAGTGCGCCCCCATGACCCCTTCCAGGTCCACTTTCCAGGGTTGATCAAAGGCTTCCATGATAAAATAATCAATCTTGATTTTCCGCAGCCACATTAAAAAACGCGCGCAGAAAGAGGGATTCATTGACCGTGCTGGGCTTTGCCGGACCCCGACGCTCCCCGTGACTGGGCCATCCCACTTCAGCCAGCAGAACATGTTTGTCCGGATAGGCCTGCTGAACCTGGCGATAGCGGTCCACCACCCATTTCAGGGAATGTTCCAGGGGGATTTTTTCCCAGTAGGGAAGGATGTGAATGGCGATATAGTCCACATTTCGGGCCAGTTCGGGGTTGTTGATCCACACATCCCAGGGTTCGGCCGTACTGACCGGGCAGGGAACCTGTTCGCGCACCCTGCGGATGTATTCAATCAGTTCCTTAACCTTTAAGTCCCCGCGAAGAACAGATTCATTACCGACGATGACCCGCGGAACCGTAGACGTATAGGTTCGGGCGTTTCGAATCAGGTTTCGAATTTCCCTTTCATTCTTTTCCTTGTCCTGATCCAGCCAGGCGCCGGCCGTTACACTGAGCCCATAGCGAACCGCCATTCCCGGAATATTCTCAAACCCGTCGATCGAAGAATAACTGCGGACGCTTCGCGTCACCCCTCTGATCATTTTCAGATCGCCATCAATCTGATCCGGAAATGGATACATTTTTTCCATGGGATTCTGCCCTTTATGATAAGGGCTGAAAGAGACGCCCTCAATCTTGTCGGTCCAGGAAGAAACCTGGGGTGCAGGGCGATTAAACGCCAGCCAGATGGCCATGTTGGTCAGAATAACCAGACACAATATTTTTGTCTTTTGCATAGATTTCACCATTTTTTATGACAGCCGGGTTCTGCAGCAGTAAAGGGGTAAAAACCATTGATCTTCCATTTTGATGTTGAAATTCCCCCTGCCAAGATGCCATTTCATAAACATGATATGTTATTCCAACAAAATGACAGAGTCAAGAATTCTGTGATGGCTGATCCATAAAATTCATCAAGATTTCAAATTCACAAGAATCTGGCAATTGACCCTGCTGATGGATTCAGCTATGATAATCACCGTTTCCAAAGAAGCAACACCCCAAACCTTAGATTTTAACATAAAGATATCATTATGAAATTTTTTCGATATACGCTTTTTATTCTGCTGATCATGCTGCTGGCCTCCTGCGCTTCCCAAAAAAGTGATTAAAACAGACAAACCTCCGAAACTCGAAAAATCGCCGCCGGTTGCCACCGTCAGTCCGGGAGATGAACTCTTTTCTTCTGCTGAAAAATAGTATCTTGAAAAAGCCTATCCGGAGGCGCTGAACGCCTTTCAGAAATATTTATCAGCCTTTCCAAACGGCTCCTGGACCGCGGAAACCCTTCTGCGGATCGGGGATATTTACATGGCAACAGGGAAACCGTCCCAGGCCCTTCCCTATTATCAGCGCCTGGCCCACCCATTATCCCAAAAGCGCTTCGGCTCAACAGGCTGAACTCGGCGTACTGACAGCGCTTTTTGCCATCGGCGATTACCAGAAAGTCATTGAGTTGGGACAGGTTTATGTAAAAAAATACAGGTCCGCCGATGCTGCGCGCCAGGCATTTGAAATACTGGCCGATGCCTATTCCCGCGTGGAGCTTCCCGTGGAAGCCGCAAATGCCTATTCCCACGTTCTGGAAAAATCATCTGAACCGGATTCGGCACGAATCCTCCAAAAGCTCAAAGATGTTGTATCGCAAATGGCCATTTCTGATGTATATAACCTGTTAAACCGCATGGAGTCATCTCAGGTAAAAGCCGAAATTCTGTTACTGGCAGGCCAGAAATATCTGGAAATGGGAAATCCGGAAGATGCCTACAGCGTCCTGACTGTATTAACCGAACAGTATCCGAAACAGGATGCAGCGGCTCAGGCGTTGCGAATGCTTCAGGACCTGAAAACACATTCGGCTTCTCAACGTCATGCCATAGGATGTCTGCTGCCGCTTACCGGAACTTATGAAGCCTACGGGAAAAAAGCGCTAAAAGGAATTGAGCTGGCTCAAAATCAGTTTGCCCTGCTCAACCCCGACGCTCCACTGACCATACTCATTAAAGACACGGAATCGGACCCTCAGAAAACCATTACGGCAGTAAAGGAGTTGGCTGAATCCGGCGTTGCCGCCATCATCGGACCTGTCGCCACTGCCGATATCGCCGCGGACAGAGGCGCAAAAATATGGCATTCCGATTATCACCCTGACCCAGAAAGATCAAATCACCCGAATCGGAACCTCGGTTTTCCGGAACTTCATGACGCCTGGAGCTCAGACAGATGCCCTGGTATCCTTTACCGTAAAAAAACTCGGCCTGAGCCGTTTTGCGATTCTTTATCCCGATGAGCCTTATGGCATTAATTTCATGAATCTTTTCAAGGATCAGGCCGAATCGGCAGGCGGCAGTGTGGTTGCGATACAATCGTATGATCCCCGGCAGACCGATTTCAGGGAAACCCTGCAAAAGCTTTCAAGCCGGTATTCCCCTGTTCCCGATGATTCCAAATCGTCTGGAGCCGGCAAACGCATGGAGCCGGCTCCAGCGCGCTATAGACGCAACCCATTCGTCTTCCGAGGAATTTGAAGCGCTTTTTATTCCGGATTCACCTCAAAAACTGGCCGTTATCATCCCCCAACTGGCCTATGGCAATCTTCGCCCGTCTTATCTGCTGGGGACCAACCTGTGGCATTCTCCCAAACTGATTCATACGGGCGGACCATCGATTCAGGGCAGCATTCTGCCGGACGGTTTTTTTGCGGAAAGCACATCGGAAACCGTACAGAAGTTTGTTCGGGATATTTCAAAACGCCTACAAGGAATCCCCCGGATATATCGAAGCGGTTTCCTATGACACGGCAATGATGATGTTTCAAATTGTCAGCAACCCGGACATTCATTTTCGCAGTTCAATTATAAAAGAACTTCTCAGACCCGATGGCTTTTCAGGCGTTACGGGAAATTATCGCTTCGATAATGACCGGGAAGTTCAGAAAAAACTGTTCCTGCTCCAGATCAAAGGCGAAGAATTTGTTGAAATCACTTCACCCTGAAAAAGGCAGATCGCCTTTTATGAACCCAGCCTGTCTGGGCTATATGGGATTAACATCCGGGCTGTTTTTGTTTGCATTGCCCTATGCCCTGTTATACACGAAACTGACCCAGCGTTACCGCAGCAGCATTTCACAGCGCATCGGCATTTATCCTCCCCTGAATCTGCATGGCACCCGTTCTCCGCGGATATGGCTTCACGCTGTTTCAATGGGAGAGGTGAATGCAGCCATCCCCATCATCGAGGCGCTTCAGACGCTGGCTCCCCGCTGCACCATTATCCTTTCCACCACAACGGAACATGGGCAGGAGCTTGCAAAAACCCGGCTACCCTCCGATGTTGTCTGCATTTACGCCCCCGTTGATTTTATTCTTTCCGTGACAAGCGCCCTCAGACAAATGAAACCCGATCTGCTGGTCTGCCTTGAAACGGAACTGTGGCCGAACTGGTTGATGATCGCTCACCACATGGGAATAAAAACAGCCATCGTCAACGGTCGGATTTCGGAAAGGGCCATCAAACGGTACAGGATGATCCGGCCGCTGATGAAAGCAGTGCTTGGCAGCATGAACGCCTTCAGCATGATTCAGGAGATTGACGCCCGAAGGATTCGTGAAATCGGAGCACCGCCCGAGAAAATACGGGTCAATGGCAACGCAAAATACGATCTGTTGCTGCGCCAGTCCGACTGCCGGACGACCGGACCAAATACGATATTGGCGGCAAATCTTCGGCATCAAGAAAAATGAGCCGGTTTTTCTGGCCGGAAGCACGCGGCATTCTGAAGAAGAAATCATTCTGGATGCTTATCAAAAAGTGATTCGGAAAGCCCCGAATACCCTTCTGATTCTGGCGCCCCGGCACCTTGAGCGGACCCGGCATATCGAAAAAATCATCAAAGCCAGGGGGCTGGACTGTCAATTGCGGACCTGCCTTGAAAATAACGGCGCAAACAGAACGGCGCCTGTCATCATTCTGGATACCATGGGAGAACTTCAAGCCCTTTACAGCATTGCCACGGTTGTCTTTTGCGGCGGCAGCCTGGCGCCGCTCGGCGGACAAAACATTCTTGAGCCGGCGGTATGGGCAAAACCCGTGCTCTACGGCCCGTACATGGAAGACTTTCTGGACGCCAGAAGCCTGCTGGAAAGCACCGGCGGCGGCGTTGAAGTCAAGGATGGGAATGAACTTGCCGAAAAAGTCCTGTTTTTTATCACCCGACCGGACCAGGCCCAAAAAACAGGGGATTCGGCCCGAAAAGCCGTTGAAATGAACCAGGGTGCGGCACAAAAGCATGCTGAAGTGATCGCCAGCCTGCTGCATGCTCCTAGTTGACCAGTATCCCCTGCCCCGTCGACTCCAGCACACTTCGCCATAATTTCCCGTTTGTATCCACCTGTTTTCGTTTTCCGGCCGATGCACTCATGGGAATATGCACGAAATGATTGTTCCAGTGGCCGATCAGCAGCCGGGTTTTACCCGCCATTCCCGCATGCACGGCATCCCGCCCCAGCACGCTGCAGAATGCATGGTCATTGGCATTGGCCGGAAGACTGCGGATAATATAGCTCGGATCAATATACTTCAGCGAAATATCCACATTCCTGGCATTAAAATACGTCTGTATGCTGTCTTTCAAAAACAAGCCGATATCATTCAATTTGATATTACCGGATTTATCCATGTCCGTATTGGCGTCCGTGAAATATTTCTGCCCGGCGCCTTCCGCCACAACGATAACCGCATGTTTGCGGTCCTTCAGGCGTTTTTCCAGGGCCGCAAGAAGCCCCCTGGGGCCTTCAAGATCAAAATCCACTTCCGGAATCAAAACAAAATTGACATCCTGCTGGGCCAGCACGACGGTTGAGGCAATGAACCCGGAATACCGGCCCATCAATTTGATCAGCCCGATGCCGTTGGGATATCCTTCAGCCTCGCTGTGAGCCGCTTTTATGGCCAGGGTGGCGATATCCACGGCCGTGTCAAAACCAAAAGAACGCGACACCAGATAGATATCATTGTCAATGGTTTTGGGAATGCCGACGACGCTGATCTTCAGACCCCGCTCGGTAATGCAATCGGCGATTTTTGTCGCCGCCTTCAAGGTGCCGTCTCCGCCGATCATGAACAACACCCCGATATTCATGCGTTCAAGGCAGTCCACAATATCATCGATGGGCTGAGGACCCCGGGAAGAACCCAGAATCGATCCACCGCGATCCAGAATACCGGAAACATCCGCCGGGGTCAGCGGAAAAATATCATGGCCATATTTGGGGATAAACCCCTGAAGCCCATACCGGATGCCGTAAACATTGCTCACGCCATACGCATAGAATAGTCCCAGAACAATGGACCGGATGATGTCATTCAGCCCCGGACACAGACCGCCGCAGGTCACCAGCGCACAGCGGACCTTGCTGGGATCAAAATAGATTTTTTCCCTGGGACCCGCCATTTCAAAGGCCGGAATCTGCCTGCCCTCCTGAATCAGGGCTTTCATGCGGTCAAGATTGACATCGATCATCACCTGATCGGCGTCTGAAATAAAAACACTTGTCTCTTCCCGGTTTTTTATGGGAGAAGTGATTTTACTCTCCCCAAGAACCGGTATGGCTGTGTCTATATCAATCGATATTCATCTTTCCCCCGAAAGATCATGGATCCAGGCAGCAAAAAGCGGCTCGAAAAACCTGCTGAACCGAAATGGCGGATCCCGGTCATGTTGAATGCCATTAACCTGTCGTTAATGGCCGTTGAATTTAAACTCTCCCTTGCCCAGAATGTCATGAAGGTGCAGAATGCCTTGAATCTTTTGCTGGCTGTTCAAAACAGGCAATACGGTGATCTGGTGTTTTTCCATGATGTTCAAGGCATCGCATGCCAGCGAATCCAGAAACAGCACGCGGGGCTGGGGCGTCATGACTTCATCGACCAGCACCCCATAAACCGGCAATCGTCTGGCAATCAGCCTGCGGATGTCACCATCGGTAATAATTCCAGCCAGCGTCATGTCCGGATACGCAACCAGGGTTGCCCCGATTTCCAGGCGGTTGATTTCCTTTACGGCGGCATCCATGGAATCGCCTGCAAAGACCAGGGGAACCTGCGTTTCCTTCAGCATGATGTCCTGAACCCGGCTGGCCAAACGCTGTCCCAGATTCCCGCCGGGGTGGATCCGTCTGAAATCGGAAGAATTAAAGTGTTTCCGGTTGATCAGCACCACGGCCAGAGCATCCCCCATTGCCAGAAGCGCCGTGGTGCTGGCAGTCGGCGCCAGACCCAGCGGACAGGCTTCTCTTTCAACGCTGACATCGATAACGATGTCGCTGTGTTCGGCCAGGGTGGAACGGAGATTCCCGGTGAATGCGATCACCCTGCATCCTATTTTTCGAATGCTGGGCACCAGCAGATTGAGTTCATCCGTTTCCCCGCTGTTGGAAAGCGCCAGAAAGACATCGTCCGGGCTGACCATCCCCAAATCACCGTGCATGGCCTCAACCGGATGCAAAAACAAAGAGCGGGTTCCCGTACTGTTCAATGTGGCAACAATTTTTCTGCCAACAATTCCGGACTTTCCGATACCGCTGATGATCAGTCTGCCGGTTGCCTGATAGATGAGATCAACCATTTCTTCAAAATGGTGATCCATCCGATCCATGAGCTTTAATATGCCTTCAGCCTCAATTTTCAGAACTTCCATGGCCTGTTCAATGCTTGATGTCATTCGCAAATTCCATATTCTTTTAAGCCGGGATCAAATTGCCTGGACCGACGTTCGCACGTTGTTTTTCGCCCAGCGCCCGCAGGGCTTGTGCTGCAATCATTTCGCTGTGAACGCCGTCATTTTTTGACTTTTATCATTTCATCATAGTATAAAAACAAATTCAAGATCAAGGTGGATTTCAGAAAGTATCGGAATTTATTCAGTTCAAAAAACATGTGCAATCACACCGAAAGCCGTCTCAGCATAAAGGCCTGAACTGGCCCTGCAGGCTCCAGACCTCTACCGGAAAAGCCCGCGCTTGCCGGACCTGTTTGCATTAATTCGCCCTGGGAAGTTCAGGGGAATTTATTGACAAATATGGCCATGAAAAATACAATGAATATTTATGAATTATGATCTGTTCGAAATTTGTAATGAATTACAGAAATCGGCTTTGATCATCGTTCCGGCAAGACCATCATGTTCGCAATCCTTTTTATTTCCTTCTTGAAACGAGGGAAACATTGTCTTGTGCCGTGACCGAAACGACGATCCATGCTCAGGAATCCGTTCCCGGGGGATCAAATTCCGTTATTGTAAAAACGTGTATATCCTGTTGAATATCAATAAGATCGAGTGAGGAAACATAATGCTCAATTTAATGCGGAAAAATGCAGGTACCTGGTTAATCAAAATTCTATTAGGCGCCATCGTTCTGGTCTTTGTCTTCTGGGGGGTCGGCAGTTTTCGTGACCGGGGAGCCGGACGGGTAGCTTCGGTCAATGGAGACCCGATCATGGTCGAAGAATACAACGAAACCTATAACCACCTTGTTGAACAAATCAAGCAACGATACGGAAATCGCCTGAATGATGAAATGCTTAAGATGCTTCAGGTTAAAAAGCAGACCATGGATCAGCTTATTGAAAAAAGACTGCTGTTAACTGAGGCAAAACGGTTGAATTTTATAGTCAGCGATGAAGAACTGTCTTCCACCATAAAAGCCATTCCGGCTTTTCAGGACAATGGCAATTTTGATAACCGAAGATACCGGGCGGTTTTAGCCCAAAACCGCCTTACACCGGAATCCTTTGAAATCAAACAACGCGAATTTATCTTAATGGATAAAGTCAGATCTTTGGTTTCAGGCAGTGTCAAGGTATCCGATGCTGAGGTTGAAGATTCGTATCAATGGAAAAATTCACAGATTAAGATTGACTATGTCTTGTTTGATCCATCCCTGATCAGCGACATTCGTCTTTCCGAGGATGAGATTAAAGCCTATTTTGATGCCCATAAGGACACCTATAAGACCGAACCCAAACGCAAAGCGGTTTATCTGCAGTTTACGCCTGAAATGTATCATTCCAAAGTAACCCTGACCGATTCAGAGATAAAGGAATATTTCGAAGCCAACCCCGGTGAATTTGATACGCCAAAAACCGTTGAAGCCAGCCATATCCTGATTAAGATCGCTCAGGATGCCCAACCGGAAATCGTTGAAAAAGCGAGGGAAAAAGCGCTTATCGATCCTGAAGAAGGCAAAGGAAGGAAAGGATTTCTCGGAACTTGCCAAACAATATTCTGATGATCCAGGCGGCAAAAACGGCGGACATCTTGGCGCTTTTAAGCGTGATGCCATGGTGGAGCCTTTTGCTGAAAAAGCCTTTTCCATGAACCCCGGAGAAATCAGTGATCCGGTCAGGACTCAGTTCGGATTTCACATCATTAAAGTTGAAAAGGTCAACGCAGCCGCCACCCTTACTTTCGAACAGGCCAGTCCCATAATCGTAAAAAAACTAACCGATGAAAAAGCCAAAAACATCGCCAATGAAGAGGCAAACGCAGCCTATAATGCCGCCCTGAATGCGGAAGCACTGTCAAAGGTTGCCGCGGCATTGAAACAGCAGTTAATCACAACAGAACCTTTTGGCCGCAATGGCCCGGCAGGGGTCAAGAATCCAGCACAATTTGCGGCCGCCGCCTTTGAACTGGCACCGAATGCCATCAGTGATATCATTGATTCCGGAGATGCCTACTACATCCTTCAGGTTGTTGAAGATATTCCCGAAAGCATCCCCGAATTCGCCCTGGTTGCTGATAGGGTTCGCGCGGATTTAACAAAGGAAAAACAGGACGAACAGGCATTAAAAGATGCCAGACAATGTCTGTCCGATATGAAAAGCGGTAAATTACTGAAAGAGTTTCAAGGGAAAAAAGGCGTCAAAACCGGAACTACCGACTTCTTTAAACGCAGCGACCGTATCCCGGATATCGGCTATGAGCGTGAAATATCATCTGCCGCCTTTGGACTTTCATCTGAAAAGAAATACGCCGATGAGCCGATTAAAGGCCAGAAAGGATATTATGTCATTGCGTTCAAGGAAAAAAAAGCTGCCGACCCTGCCGGATTAACGGATGAAAAAGGGCAGATCACCGAAACGCTGACCAGCCAGAAACAGCGCCGAATCTTCGAAGACCTGTTGACATCGCTTCGAAACAGCGGCAAGATTGTAGTTGAAAACGGGTATCTGTAATTTGTCACAGCGGGTGGAAAACGACAGGGAACGTCGCTTTTCACCCGCTGATTTTGCAGGATTCTGAATTCCGGTAAGAAGGATAAAATCTGATGCCAGCACAGCAGGACAATGTCTCCCCTGTTTACTTCAAAAAAATGCCCGTATTGTGAAAGTTACCTGGCCATTGATGAGCGGTATTGTTTTTCCTGCAATAAAAGAGTGGGACCATTAAACAAAAAAACCGGCATGGCCAAGCAACCCATTAACTGGATTGCGTATATTATCTGTATTCTGTACTGGGCTTTTTTGGGATTATATATCTGGTGGGCTTTTTAGAAGCGGTCATAACAAAAGCCCTGCATCACCCTCATCCAATCGTTTTTTTCACAATTCCCAGCAGTTTGTCCGGATCAAAGGGTTTTTTGATGAACGCAACGGCATCTTTCACCGCATGCTCGCCCGCAAGACCGCTTATCACGATCACGGGTATTTTCCTCAGGCGCTCATCCTTGGAAAGCTTTCGATAAAACCGCGGTCCCCATTCCTGGGGCATTTCCAGATCCAGGGTGATCAAATCCGGGCATGCTGTTTTAACGGTTTCCAGTGCCTGAACCCCGTCCGATGCGCTGCAGGTTTCATATCCATTGTCCGAAAACAATGTGACCAGGTATTTCACGATGATGGGATCATCATCGATGACCATTATTTTTTTCGCCATGACATTCTCCTCAATCGTCTATCCCACAGGTGATGGCAACAACCTGTCACTCACTGTCTATCGCCTCTTTAAGATGACACTCCCCGCACATCACCGGCCCCTTGCCGGATTTTTCATGACAGCCCTTGCAATTGCGGTGAAAGGCATTTCTGAGCGAAGGCGCCCCGCCGGAACTTGTAAGACCGTGACAGTCCGAGCAGCGCCTGTCCTCCGAAGACGCATCTTCCAGTTTTTTCCCGTCTTTAAAGACATGATGACATGTATTGCAGTCGTCTATTTTGGCTTTTTCATTATGCGATTCATGCCGGAACACGGCCTGGGTCCGCTCGGGGGTTCCGAAAACGCTGCTGTCCACATTTGTCATATTTTCCTGAGCCCCGGCGGCAACCACTGTGCACAAGGAAACCAGTACAGAAACAAGCAGGTACCTGGTTTGCTTTTTCATCTCCTGATTTCTCCTTTTTTTACGGTTTTTCCATGACCTCATACAGAATATCGCCGATGAATTTGACGTTCATTTCCAGTCCGTGATAATGGTTGATGTCCTCAAGACCGCTATGGCAATTATGGCAGGGGGCAATCAGGGTTTTGGCTCCCTTGGCTTTTACGGCAAAGAGCTGTTCTGCCTTGACGCGATTGCCGTTGATCCGCACCATCTTGTACGGAGGCCCGCAGTTGATGACCCCGCCGCCGGCGCAGCAGCAGTAATTGTGCTCGCGGTTCGGATGCATTTCAATCAGGGTTTCGCAAATCGCGCCGACCACGAACCGGGCCTTTTCATGAAGTCCTCCGCCTCTGACCACATTGCAGGGATCGTGCAGGGTGACAGGTTCCGTATATTTTTTGGCGATCTTGATCCGGCCTTCCTTGATCAGATCATAATAGAATTCGATGGCGTGAATGATCGGAATGGGTGGATTTTTCCAACCCAGCCAGCGGTTTCCCGTATCATAAACCGATCTGAAGGCATGGCCGCATTCACCCATCACGATTTTCTTCACCTTCAGCCGCGCTGCCGTTTCGTAATGCAGGCGTTTGATCCGGCCCATGAGCTCGTTGTCGCCGGTGAACATGGCCATGTCGCTGTTATCCCAGCCGGGCGTAGCGGGCATGGTCCAGTTCAGGCCCGCGACATTCATCAGCACGGCCATCTGATAAATGAGCTGAGCCTGAAACTTGGGCTCGGGTCCGATCACCGAATACATGATATCGGCCCCTTCCTTTTCAAGGGGAATGCGAAGATTGGGAATCTCGCTTCTGGCCTCTTCCTCCTGCCACTGCAGCGTGTCCGGCCATTCATCTTCCTTGACCCACATCTGGTTCATGCTGACGGAATGGCTGTGAGCCGTGGCCTGGATATACTGGGGCGTTAAGCCCAGCAGATGCGTGATGCGCCGGACCACGCTCATCAGATAGGCCACATCGATTCCAAAAGGACAGTACATGGCGCATCGCTTGCATAAATTGCACTGGGTGGCCGCAATGACGGCCGCCTGTCTCATGATATCCTTGCCGACCTTGCCTTTTTTGCGAATCATTTCCCACAGGGTCTGCTTGACTTTTCCGGCAGGCGAGTAGCGCGGATCCCTGTCATGGGACAGATAATAATGACAGCCTTCCGAGCACAGCCCGCAATGGATGCAGGTTTCCACATAAACCTTGAGACGGGCGCCGGTTTCATCATGCAGCACCCGGAGAATGGTCTTTTCGATCCTGTCCTCCGTAAGCCTGGACAGACCGATATCAATGCCTTCATCGGCAATGATATCATCAAGTTGCTTTGCCGGTTCATTCATAAACAGAGAACCTCCCTTTCTTTAAACACGCCCCCATCACCAGTCCCTTGCGTGCCGTACGTTTCCAAACTCCGACCCCATATAGGCTCTGGTAAACGGCGAAAACAGCATGTGGCTCAGCCGGGTAAACGGAATGGCCACCAGCAGGATTTCACCCGAGAGGATATGAAGAACCATAAAGACGGGGTAATCGATCCATTGATGATAGGCAATAAACCCGGTCACGAACGGCGCCGCAACCATCCCCAGAATCAGGTAATCCGAGGCAAAAGTCAGATACCGGACTTCCGGCTCTTTGATCCGGCGGACCCCGAAAAACACGCAGCAACCGATAACCGCCAGCGTCATGACATCGGAAACCGGGTCCGGCAGGGCCCAGAGCTGAATATTCCAGAATTCATCCCAGAGCACCGCATGGGACAAGAGAAAAACGGGCGCCGCCAACAGGCAGATATGAAACGTAAAGGTTACAAGGGTCAGGACCGGATGCTTTCGCATGTTTACCGATGCAAACGGAATGATCCAGTGGAAAATGGAGCGCAGGCTGTATTTCCAGCTCATGAACGAAAAAATGAATCTTTCTTTCCGATGAACGAGAACGAGCATGTTAAGCAAACGGTACAGGCTGCCGGCGATAAAAACCGTAAAAGCCAGCCATGCCAGAGGGCCGCTGACAAATTGATAGATGTCGCGCATGTCATTTTTCTCCTTTTATCACCCGAATTCGCTGACGGGAATTACCCGGCGACAGTACACACCGTCTTCGATGGTTCTAAAAAGAAGCCGGGTTCCATCCGGGCTGAACAAAGGTTCCCAGGCTGCATCGCAGTCATGCGGCCACAGCCGGTCGTCCAGCGCAATCGTATATTTGCCGCCACGCTCAACTTTTGCGGCCACATGCGCGCCATCCGGGCTGAAAACCGGTTTCCAGACCATGTCAAATGTGTTTTTCCATGCCGCCCCCTGGACCGCCAGGCCCCAGCGCTCGTTGTCCTTGACCACCGCGGCGATGCTTTGGCCGTCTGGACTGAATGTCAGATCCGTCACAAAATCGCTGAAAAGAAGATTCCAGGCGTTGCCGTCCACGGCTACGGTCCATTTGCCAAACCCGGTGGCGACAATGGCTGCCAGACGGTTTCCAGCCGGACTGAACAAAGCATGCCAGAGCTGATCAAACGGCGTGGTCCAGAGCAACCGCCCCTCTTCGGCCAGGTGCCATTTTCCCTTCACCCTGACCGGAGCGACGGCCTTGCCGCTGACCGGATGAAATACCGGCTCCCAGACCCCGCCAAAGGTTTTCTCCCAGGGAATGCCGTTGACGGCAATCGTATATTCATAAAGGGTCAGCCGCACTTCAGCCGCCAGATCTCCGTTCTGGCTGATGGCCTTGCCCCAGACATTCACAAAAGCACGATCCCAGGCCGTGCCGTCCATGGCCGCGGAAAACGTCCCTTCCTGGAATTTATGAATTTCAACCTCACCCGTTGAAATCACCTGAACGGATGCCGCCGTGTGGTTTCCGTCCGGGCTCAGGACCGGATCGGTCAGATTCCCGTAAGTTTCTTCCCAGGGAACGTCATTTAAAACCATGCCATATTCCCGGTCCTGCTGAAATGACACCGCGATGCTGGCCCCGTCCCTGCTGAAAAGCGGATTCCACACATAAGCGAATCTGTTTTCCCAGGCAGCCCCATCCACGGCAACGGTCCACTCCCCCGTGTCCGAAACCAGGGCTGTCAGCCTGCCATCGGCGGTAAAGCGCAGGTGCCAGATTTTCTCAAAGGGATTTTCCCAGGTTTCGCCGTTTATACAAACGTTGAATTCCCCTTCCGCGGAGTTGACAATCGCCGCAACCCGTTCCCCGTCAGGACTTGCATAGGGCTCCTCAACCCATTCAAATCGGCTGTTCCAATCCCCGACAGGAATGCGCTTTTCTCTGCTTTCCCAGTCCCACGTTATGGTGTCCGCCATGCAGCCTCCCTATGCAATTATATTAGTCATTGATGACAAATACGGCTTGTTGTAAAAGAACCAAGCCAGCCATTATCCCAATTCATATTAAATATCATGAATTTACTGAGATTTCGTATAAGCGGAGATAACTGATGTAATCCCTCTGTCTTACATTTTGGAAGGGGGAACCTCTAACCATGAGTCGATACCATTACCCACTGGATTCAACAATTGAAACCTTGTATTGAAATATAATGCTGATGTATTTAATCGAGAACATTTATCATGTCAAAAGATTTTTCCCGTGGGCTTCAATAATTTCTCGAAAACGGGTATATCCGGTATCAGATTTCGAAATGCCGCAATTTTAATGGGAATTGGAATTGACTTTTATAACCATACAATTGTAAATGAAAAATGAGGCTTATATTTTACCAATATCCGCTCGTACGACGTATCTTGATGCATAAACCTTATCGACATCAAAGGAGACTGTCCGCTCATGACAAAACAACGGTTCATGACTTTTATCGTATTTGGGGCTTTCGCACTCTTTATGACGAGCTGCGCCACGACCGATTCCAATACCACAACCGGGGGAACATCCGAGGCAGCGATTCAGAAAGATCAGGGGTCAGCCGCCGCATATCGTGAATTCGGGGATGTTCTGATTCCCAGTGAAATGAAGCCTGTTCCCGATGCCTCTTTTGTTTATGTAACCTCCGGGCTGGCGGTAGGGGTTTTGTCAATCAAAGGCCACGTGGACACCGATTCGCTCAATTCCTTTTTTCAAAGCAACATGGCAAAAGACAACTGGAAACTGGTCAGCTATTTTAAATCGCCAAAAATCCTCATGCTTTTTCGAAAGGAAACCCGGTGGGCTGTGATCAATATTACCGAAGGGTCTTATTATAGCTATGCGGAAATATGGGTCGCACCCACGGTGGGGAATGCCGATACCGGCTTGCTGAAATAAGCAGGGACAATCGCCATGTTGTCTTCGTTAACGGATAAATCCGTTGTTCTGGGGGTATGCGGCGGCATAGCCGCCTATAAAAGCGTTGATCTGCTCAGACTCATCACCAAATGCGGGGCTTCGGTACGGGTAATCCTGACAGAATATGCCGGACTTTTTGTCGGACCCATCACGTTTGAAGCCCTGTCCGGCCAGCCAGTATGCCAGAGCCTGTTTGAAAAAGGAGGGAATACGTCCATCAAGCATATCGAATGGGCGCAAACAGCCGATGCCGTCGTCATCGCACCGGCAACCGCCAACATCATCGGCAAACTGGCCTGCGGCATTGCAGATGACGCTTTAAGCACCTTCATGCTGGCCGTGACAGCCCCCCGGCTCATCTGCCCGTCCATGAATTCCAACATGTACCAAAATGACGCCGTTCAGCACAATCTCAACACGCTCAAAAACAGAGGATATCAGATTGTCGAACCTGGCTCCGGCCTCATGGCCTGCGGAACCACGGGTCCCGGAAGGCTTCCGGAACCCGTTGAAATTCTCGATGCCCTGATCACATCGCTGACCGAAAAAGATCTCTGCGGCAAACATATCCTGATCACCGCCGGCCCGACAAGAGAGCATTTTGATCCGGTCAGATACATCAGCAACCCGTCATCCGGGAAAATGGGATTTGCCATTGCAAAGGCCGCTGCTCAGCGCGGCGCGTCGGTTACCCTGGTTTCTGGGCCCTCTGAGCTGCCCGATCCTTGCCAGGTTCAGGTCATTCGGGTGGTTTCGGCTCAGGAAATGGCGGATGCCGTCTTTGAACGTTTTGATCAGACAGACGCCGTTATCAAGACCGCCGCCGTATCCGACTACCGGCCCAAGATCCAGTCGGATCACAAAATCAAAAAAGGGTCGGACGAACTCACATTGACGCTTGAAAAAACGCAGGATATTCTGAAAGAATTGGGAAAACGGAAAAACGATCAGGTCCTTGTGGGATTTGCGGCAGAAACGCAGATGCTTCCAACCTTTGCAAAGCAAAAACTGTTGGAAAAGCACCTGGATATCATCGTCGGAAACCTTGTTGGGGAAAAAGACTCGGGTTTTGGCTCTGAAACCAATAAGGTCACCCTGTTTTACAGCAACGGGGCCAGTGAATCCCTTGCACTGATGCCAAAGGACACGGTAGCCGGCATTATTCTGGACCGGGTGGCGGAATGTCTGAATCAAAGGATGTAATGCAAATACCTCCAGACAGTCGACAGATCGCCGGACGGAAACCCATGGCCCAAAAGCATTTATTAACATCCATCATTGATGAAACCCTTCACGCGCTTCGGGACCTGGCTGAAAAAGGAAGTCGCGGGTTTGACTGTACAGAACACAGTCTGTCGGTGCTAAACGCGTGGGAACAGACGACAGACGGCAGACGGCGGACGGCAGATGACGGATGGCACACGGCGGACGGCGGATATCAGTCACCAGCCGATTACCCACCAGCGCCTGCAAAAGCTCTCGAACCGCATGTATCGGCTGGACATATTCCGTCCGAATCCGCAGTGTTATCCGCGCCAAATTCCGATGACTCCCTTGAATGCATTGTCGCGGACATGGGCGACTGCCGGCGGTGCAAGCTGTCAACGAGCCGGACTCACATTGTTTTTGGCGCGGGAAGTCCTTCCGCAGTTCTCATGTTTGTGGGAGAGGCGCCTGGGTTTGATGAAGATCAGCAGGGTATCCCTTTTGTGGGCAAGGCCGGACAGCTTTTGACGCGGATCATTCAGGCCATCAATCTGACCCGTGATCAAGTCTATATCTGCAATGTCATCAAATGCAGGCCGCCGGGAAACCGTAACCCGGTACCCGATGAAATCTTAGCCTGCTCTCCATTTCTAAACCGACAGATTGCATCGATTCAACCTCAGTTCATTTGCGCGCTGGGAACTTTTGCCGCTCAGACCCTGTTAAAAACGACGCAACCAATATCCAAGCTGAGGGGCCAGTTTTATGATTACAACGGCATCCGGCTCCTGCCCACATTTCACCCCTCGTATCTTCTTCGAAATCCCGATAAAAAGCGGGAAGTCTGGGAGGATATGAAACTGCTCATGAACGAAATGCCATCCTGACCGTAATTAAGGCGTGAATAAGCAACTCCGTTGATTGTTTGCCGGTTGGCTTTGCAATAACAACGGTGCCGTTTTCAAGAGCGTAAAAACATATGTCCTTCTGATGATTCACAATTGCCCAACTCGGATCGGCAGATGCGATGGAATCCCCACCAATGATCGACGCCCCATTCATGTACCGCAAGTTGTTCAGACTGCTTGAAGCGTTCCTCCGAAGAATGTCGGTATCCCGTCAACCACCAACGATTGCCCAGAACCGTAAGGGAGGGGGCTGTAAACTTGGATTCTAAGCAAGAGGGCAGTCCGGCCTGAACCTCTGCCTTGGAAACCGGCATCCAGGCGCTTGCATTCGCATAGATGCTCCGGCTCAAGATCAAGCGATAATCGCTGACGGAAATCTGTTGTCGTTTTTGACATTATTTTATATGATATTGGAAAGATATTTTGTCATTTTCATTTCACGTCACGCCCCATTATCAAGAGATCAGGAGGATTTTCATGGCGGGACATCTCAACAGTTTCGGCGCCCGAACTATTCTGAAAACGGATGAAGGCCCGCTCACCTGCTACAGTCTAAGTTTGCTCGAGAGGGCCGGCTTTTCGGATATCGACCGGCTTCCTTACAGCATTCGAATTCTTCTGGAAAATCTGCTGCGGCATGAGGACGGCGTTCTGGTCACCTCACGGGATATCGAGAAAATGGCCTTGTGGGGGCAGACCGGCCAGTCTGCCGGAGAAGTGCCGTTCATGCCGGCAAGGGTGCTGCTTCAGGATTTCACGGGCGTGCCGGCGATTGTGGATCTGGCGGCCATGCGGGATGCGGCCCAGCGGCTTTACGGAACCCCATTGAAAATCAATCCGCAGATACCCGCTGAACTCGTAATTGACCACTCTGTTCAGGTGGATGTTTATGGATCCTCGGATGCTGCTTCCCGGAACACGGAGTTTGACTACCTCAGAAATTCCGAACGCTACGCATTTCTACGCTGGGGTCAAAAGAGCTTCCGGAATTTCAGCGTGGTGCCCCCGGCCACCGGCATCTGCCATCAGGTCAATCTGGAATACCTGGCCAGAGGCGTCTGCGTGGGAGAAAGCCCCCTGGGACCGGTGGCTTATCCGGATACGCTCGTCGGCCTGGATTCTCATACCACCATGATCAACGGCCTTGGGGTGCTGGGCTGGGGGGTCGGCGGCATCGAGGCCGAGGCTGTCATGCTGGGAAGGCCTTATTACCTGCTGATGCCTCAGGTTATCGGTTTTTACCTGGAAGGAAAGCCTGCCAGAGGCACCACGGCAACCGATCTGGTGCTAACGATCACGCAGATGCTGCGGAAAAAAGGGGTGGTGGGAAAATTCGTTGAATTTTTCGGCCCCGGCGTTCTGGAGCTCAGTCTCGAGGACCGGGCGACCATCGCGAACATGTCCCCTGAATACGGCGCGACCATGGGCTTTTTCCCCGTGGATGAAAAAACCCTTCGCTACCTTCGGCTGACCGGCAGGCCTGAAAAAACACTCCGACTGGTTGAAGCCTACTGCAAAACCCAGGGTCTTTTCCGCTCCGACGCCTCGCCAGTCCCGGTCTACAGCGATACCGTCAGCCTGAATCTGGAGAGCATCGAACCCTGCCTGGCCGGCCCCAAACGCCCCCAGGATCGGGTGCTTCTTGGAGAAATGAAAGCGGTTTTCGATAAGCTTCTTCTGGAAGCATGCGGATCACAGCCCCGCCCCCAGGGCATGGTGGCGTCATGGGAGCATGAAGGCGGCAGGCCGTCCGCTGAAGAACACGATGAAGATAGCAATGCATCCTGCACGATTCCTCAGAAAAAAGGCATCGAAATCTCGCTTAACGATCGATTGATAGCAATCGATCATGGGGCAGTTGTGATCGCAGCCATCACAAGCTGCACCAACACCTCCAACCCGTCCGTCCTGATGGCTGCGGGGCTTCTGGCCAAACGGGCTGTAGAACTGGGGCTGTCCGTCAAACCCTGGACCAAAACCAGCCTTGCGCCCGGTTCCAAAGTGGCCATCGACTATCTGGCGTCCGCCGGACTCCTGCCATATCTGGAGCGCCTGGGTTTTTATCTGGTTGCCTTTGGATGCACGACATGTATCGGCAACAGCGGGCCACTTGACGATTTCATATCACAAGCCATCAAGGACCATGATCTGATTGTGGCATCCGTGCTGAGCGGAAACCGCAATTTCGAGGGCAGAATCAATCCCATGACCCGGATCAATTATCTGGCGTCCCCTCCCCTTGTCGTTGCCTATGCCATTGCCGGAACCGTGGATATCCATTTTGAAACCGAGCCTCTGGGATGGGCCGGCGATGGAACCCCAGTCTATCTTAAGGATATTTGGCCTACTTTTGAAGAAATCCAGGAAAAAGTCGCGGCATTCAACACGCCGGATCGCTATCAGAATGCCTATGCGACTGTTTTTGACGGAGACGCCAAATGGCAGTCCCTGCCCACCCCCGAATATTCCCTTTACCCGTGGGACGAGGCATCTACCTACATCAAGGAACCGCCTTTTTTCCGCCACACCACCTCCGAGGCTGAACCCATCCGGGACATCCTGGGCGCAAGGGTTCTTGCCCTGCTGGGAGACAGCGTCACCACCGATCACATTTCTCCGGCAGGCGCCATTCCGGCCAACAGCCCCGCGGGACGATATCTGATTGCCCAGAACGTATTGCCGCCGGATTTTAATTCCTACGGCGCCAGGCGCGGCAACCACGAAGTGATGATGCGGGGAACCTTTGCCAATATCCGCCTGAAAAACAGAATGGTTCCGGGAGTGGATGGCGGATGGACCCTGTGGCTGCCGGATGGCGAACAAATGACCATTTACGATGCGGCCATGAAATACCGGGAATCGGGCACGCCGCTGATCGTTATGGCCGGGAAAGAATACGGCACTGGAAGCTCACGGGACTGGGCCGCCAAGGGCACCCTGCTTCTGGGAATACGGGCTGTTGTCGCGGAGAGTTTTGAGCGGATTCACCGAAGCAATCTGGTCTGCATGGGGATTTTGCCGCTACAGTTCAAACCCGGGGACAGTCATGAATCCCTGGACATTACCGGTACTGAAACCTACCAAATCGCAGGTATCGCAACGGATCTTTTCCCCGGAAAAAAACTGACGGTCATCGCGGAGCGCCCGGACGGCGGACAAATCCGGTTCCAGGTCATTGCCCGGCTGGATTCTCCGGTTGAAGTCACTTATTACCAGCATGGCGGTATCCTCAATTATGTGCTTCGCGGCATGGCCTGATGCCGATCATGAATGACCTTCTTCTGGCAATTGACTGCGGCACTCAGAGCCTGAAAGCCCTGGTGTTTGATTTAAGCGGCAATCTGCTCGACAAGGAGCAGATTCAGTTTGCCCCGTATTTTTCCGAACATCCCGGGTGGGCCGAGCAGGACCCGGAGATTTTCTGGCAGGCCCTGTGCCTGGCCTGCCAGAAACTATGGGGAAAAGGCCTTATTCATAAAGCGCGCATTGCCGGGGTATCGCTCACCAGTCAGCGCGGAACGGTCATCAATGTGGATGCAACCGGGAAACCTCTTCGGCCGGCCATACTCTGGCTGGATCAGCGGAAAACCCTGGGCCAGCTTCCCATCGGTGGACCCTGGGGCCTGGCCTTTAAAGCCGCGCGCCTTGGCGATACCATCGCTTATTTTCAGGCCGAAGCAGAAGCCAACTGGATCCGGACCTACCAGCCGGATATCTGGCGGGCGACCCATAAATATTTACTGCTTTCCGGATTTTTGACGTTTCAGTTGACCGGGAAATTTGTGGACTCCATTGGATGTCAGGTGGGCTATCTTCCCTTTGACTACCGGAATCTTTGCTGGGCCAGAAGCTGGGATTGGAAATGGCTTTGTGTTCCCATCGACCCTGTGGTTCTGCCTGAACTTGTTCCTGCCACGCATCAACTTGGCCAAATCACCCCTGATGCGGCGAAAGCAACCGGCATTCCCACCGGACTTCCGGTTATTGCCGCTGCTGCCGATAAGGCCTGTGAAGTCATCGGATCGGGAAGCCTGGAGCCTTCCATCGGCTGCCTCAGCTATGGCACCACTGCGACCATCAACGTCACCCACAGAAAGTACGTGGAGGCCATTCCCCTGCTACCCCCCTATCCGGCGGCTGTTCCCGGGTTTCATACCCTGGAAGTTCAGATTTACAGAGGATACTGGATGGTGAGTTGGTTCAAGGAGGAATTCGGATACCCGGAACTTCAGCAGGCCGCGCAGCAGGGGCTGGCGCCCGAAGCGCTCTTTGAAAAACTGGTCGAAGCTGTGCCTCCCGGAGCCATGGGTCTGATTTTGCAGCCTTACTGGACCCCGGGCGTCAAACTGCCCGGCCCCGAAGCCAAAGGCGCCATTATCGGCTTCGGCGATGTCCATTCCCGGGCTCACCTTTACCGCTCGATCCTGGAAGGCCTTGCATATGCGCTGCGGGAGGGGAAGGAGCGCATCGAGAAAAAAACCCATATCCCCATCACAAGCCTTCGCGTCTCCGGCGGAGGCTCCCAGAGCCGGTGTGCCATGCAGATTACGGCGGATGTTTTCGGCCTGCCGGCCGCAAGGCCCAGGCTGTATGAAACCTCGGGCCTGGGAGCAGCCATCGACGCTGCTGTGGGACTGGGGCTTCACGAGAATTTTTCGTCCGCGGTAAAAGCCATGACCCATGTCGGAGAAGTCTTTGAACCGGACATGAACGTGCATCGCCTGTATGAGGCCATTTACCGGGATATTTATAAAAAAATGTACCAGAAACTCAAACCCTTTTACAAACGGATACGGGAAATCACCGGATATCCCAGATAACAGCAGACTGAAGGATTTTGAATTTTGAATTTGTTTCGAATTTCGGATTTCGATATTCGGATTTAACCTGAATGAACTTTCCGTTCAGGCATTAACTATATGAAAGCTTACCCATGATCAGTGTTGAAAATCTTACCAAAAGTTTTGGAAAATATATCCTCTTTGACAGCATCAGTTTTAAGCTCAATTCTCGGGAGCGGATCGGCCTGGTGGGCCGTAACGGACACGGGAAAACCACCCTGTTCAGACTGATTGCAGGCATGAACCAGCCGGATTCCGGAAACATTCTGACACCGAAGAGTTACCGCATCGGTTATGTTCAGCAGCATATCGATTTTTCAAAACAAACGGTTCTGGAAGAAGCCATGACCGGCCTTGCGGACAGCGAAAAGGATCATTCCTGGAAAGCGGAAAAAATTCTGGCAGGCCTCGGGTTTTCCCTTACCGACATGCAGCAGCCGCCGGAAACGTTTTCCGGCGGCTTTCAGGTCCGGCTGAACCTGGCAAAGGCTCTGGTCTCGGAGCCGGATCTGCTGCTGCTGGATGAACCCACCAACTACCTGGATATCACCTCCATTCGATGGATCGAGCGGTTTTTGATCAACTGGCCCCATGAGCTGATGCTCATCACCCATGACCGCAGTTTCATGGACAAAATCGTGACCCATACCCTGGGAATCCATCGCCGGAAAGTCCGGAAAATCGCCGGAGACACCGGGAAATACTATGCCCAGATTGCCCTGGATGAGGAAGTGTATGAAAAAACCCGGCTGAACGATGAAAAGCGCCGCAAGGAGATCGAGATCTTCATCTCGCGGTTCCGGGCCAAGGCCAGGCTGGCCAACATGGTGCAGTCCCGCATCAAAACGCTTTCCAAAATGACCCGACAGGAAAAACTGGATAAAGTCAAAGACCTTGAATTTTCATTTCAGACCCAGCCTTTTTCCGCCAAGCATGTGTTGACGGTCCGCAATCTCGGCTTTGGCTTCGATCCCCGGACGCCCCTCATCCAGGACCTTGATTTTTCAATACAGGCAGGAGATCGGATTTGCGTGATCGGGAAAAACGGTAAAGGCAAAACCACCCTGCTCAAGCTACTGGCCGGCTCCCTGATCCCCCAGAAAGGCGATATCACCTTTCATCCGGCCATTACAGCAGGCGTTTTTGAGCAAACCAATATTCAGACGCTTGTGGACAGTCGGACCGTCGAGGAAGAAATCCTATACTCCCATCCCCATGTGGACCGGCAACTGGCCCGAAACATCTGCGGAGCCATGATGTTCGGCGGCGAAACCGCATTAAAGAAAATCGCGGTTCTTTCCGGCGGCGAGAAAAGCCGGGTCATGCTGGGAAAGATCCTGGTCACGCCCGTGAATCTGCTGCTGCTGGATGAACCCACCAACCACCTGGACATGGAGTCCTGCGATGCGCTACTGGAGGCCATCGACAGTTTTGACGGAACCGTAATCATGGTCACGCACAATGAACTCTTCCTGCATGCCCTGGCGGAACGCCTCATTGTCTTTAACCATAACGGGGTATCCATGTTTGAAGGCGGATATCAACGGTTTCTGGATAAAAACGGATGGGAGGATGAAGTTCCGGAAACAGCCCAGCTTCCGGAATCCCCTTCCATGGATCGGCTGTCTTCCAAACAGCTCCGCAAACTGCGCTCTGAAATCATTACCCGCCGATCCAAAAGCCTCAAGCCCATGGAAACCCGTCTTTCCGCCATTGAAAAGGACATCGAACACCATGAAGCCCGGATCGCGGATTCCAGCGATGCCATGATGGCCGCAACCCAGGAAAACGACGGCCCCAGAATCGTCAAACTATCCCAGGAAATCCATCATTCCCAGGAGCGGATTGAATGCCTGTTTGGCGAACTGGAAACCCTCACCGCTGCTTACGAGGAAGGAAAAAAGCAGTTTGATCAGCAGCTTGCCGATCTTGAATCGGTATGATCATGGAACAGTCAAAAGGACATGAAATGACTTACAGGCGAATGGACCCGACCGCCGACTGCGGCATTCAGGTGTTTGGAGAGGATTTAAAAGCGCTTTTTGAAAACGCCGGGCTGGCCCTTTTCGATCTGATTGCCGACATCAGCCTTGTGAAATCCGGCTTCGAGTATCCGATTCAGGTGTCCGGATCAGACTGGCCGGATCTCATGGTCAACTGGTTGCGGGAACTTCTTTATTTCTGGACCGGGAAGGAACTGCTGGTAAAGGAAATCGAGGTGACGGAAATTCTTGAATACCAGTTATCCGCAAGAATTCGCGTTGACGCATTCAATGCCAGCGCAGCATCGCCTGAATCATGAAATCAAGGCCGTCACCTATCATCGCATTCAGGTAACCAACACGTCCCTCGGGATGGGAAGCCATCGTTGTTTTTGATGTTTAATTAAATGAAAGGGTAAATCTGTGATCACCACGGAACACCAATTTATGTTTTGCAATGCCAGAAAGCTCTCCAAAATTGCGGATCAGTCCATTGATCTGGTGGTGACATCACCGCCTTACCCGATGATCCAGATGTGGGATGAGCTCTTTAAATCACTTTCCGCTCCCATCAAAAAGGCGCTTGATCATGGAGAGGGAACTAAGGCGTTCTCCCTGATGCACGAAGAGCTGGATGCCGTCTGGACGGAGATGTACCGCGTGCTGAAGAACGGGGCGTTTCTCTGCATCAATATCGGGGATGCCGTCCGGACCATCGATGATAAATTTCAGCTTTTTTCCAACCATTCCCGGATTCTTTCCTTTTGTACGAGCATTGGCTTTGATGCGCTGCCCGTGATATTGTGGCGCAAGCAGACCAATGCCCCGAATAAATTCATGGGTTCGGGAATGCTTCCGGCAGGGGCCTATATCACGCTGGAGCATGAATTCGTTCTGGTGTTTCGAAAAGGCGGCAAACGCTGTTTTGATAGGCCATCGGAAAAAATGGCCCGGCAGGAAAGCGCATACTTCTGGGAAGAGCGGAACAAATGGTTTTCGGATATCTGGGATTTCAAGGGAACGACCCAGAAGCTGAATAATGATAAAGTGCGCAAGCGAAGCGGGGCCTTCCCCCTGGAGCTTGCATACCGGATGATTCACATGTACTCAGTAAGGGGAGACACGGTTCTGGATCCGTTTCTGGGAACCGGAACCACCATCCTGGCTGCCATGGCTGCCTGCCGGAACAGCATCGGGGTCGAACTGGACAAAGAGTTCAAGGATGTGATTACGGATCAGATCCAAAACTCCCGTTCATTTCTTAACTCCCGGATATCCGAGCGGATCGCTTCGCACCTGAGTTTTATCCAAGAATGCCGGGAACGGGAAAAGAGCTTGAAATATGTGAGCGCCCATCATGGATTTCCGGTAATGACCCGGCAGGAAATCAACATGATACTTTATGAAATCAAGGAAATTCTGATGGAGCCCAAGGACAGGGTACGGGTATCGTACCGGAAGATATCTGAAAACGCTCCCCTGCCCCTGCCGAAACGCCGCCGAAAATCGCCGTTCGGCCATTCCCAAACAGCAATCTCTGGGAATTTGACAACAAGGACAGCCATGACGATCGCACTAAAACAAATTGACGACTACCGGTGGGAGATCCCCCGAACCGGGGACATGCGGGTTCCGGGCATGGTGTATGCCAGCGCTTCCCTGCTGACAGCCGGAGACAGCCAGGAAGCCTTCACGCAGGTGGCCAATGTGGCCACCCTTCCCGGAATCATCAAGGCATCCCTGGCCATGCCGGACATGCACTGGGGATATGGATTTCCCATCGGCGGGGTTGCGGCCTTTGACTGGGAAACCGGCATCATCTCCCCGGGAGGCGTCGGCTATGACATCAACTGCGGGGTTCGCCTGGCCGGCACATCCCTTACGGAACCCGAAGTTCGCCCCAAGCTCGAAGCACTGGTCAACGCCCTGTACCAGAACATTCCCTGCGGGATCGGATCAACCGGTTCGGTAAGCTGTCTACATCCGATGAAAAACAGGTTCTGAAAACCGGCAGCCAGTGGGCCGTTCGCCAGGGTCTGGGGAAGAGGCCGACCTGGAGCATACCGAAGACGGCGGATGCCTGCCCGATGCAGATCCGTCCGAAGTCAGCGAACGGGCTCTGGACCGGGGCAAAAAACAGCTTGGAACCCTTGGCTCCGGAAATCATTTCCTCGAAATCGGCGTTGTGGATGCCATTTTTGACCCGGATACCGCAAGGGGGTTTGGCCTGTTCGAAGGCCAGGTCACCGTGATGCTGCATTCAGGGTCCAGGGGCCTGGGATATCAGGTCTGCGATGATTACCTGGCGCTCATGAACAAGCTGTCCCACAAACTCGGAATTCAGGCTTGCGGACCGGCAACTGGCCTGCGCCATGATTCAGTCCGAGGAAGGCATGAGCTATTTCAGGGCCATGGCCTGCGCCGCCAACTACGCCTGGGCGAACCGTCAGGTTCTGATGCACCACAGCCGAAGAATCATCGAAAATGTTCTGGGAATCGGGCCGAAAAACCTGGGGTTTCGCCTGATCTATGATGTCTGCCACAATATCGCCAAAAAAGAAGTGCATGAGATCAGCGGAAAATCCCAGACCGTCTGCGTTCACCGCAAAGGCGCCACCCGCTCTTTTCCGCCGGGGCATCCTTCCCTTCGCGGAAATTATCGCCACACTGGCCAGCCCGTCATCGTGCCCGGAGACATGGGAACCGCTTCCTATGTTCTGGTGGGAACAGACAAAGCCATGGCCGAAACCTTTGGATCCACCTGCCACGGCGCGGGCCGGGTCCTGAGCCGGACCGCGGCCCAGAAGGCCAGCAAGGGCCGGTCCATTCACCGGGAGCTGGAAGACAAGGGCATTCTGGTGCGGTGGACCGGAAGGTCCACGCTGTCTGAGGAAATGCCCGACGCCTATAAAGATGTCTCCCAGGTGGTGGATGCGGTTCACGGCGCCGGCATTTCCCGAAAAGTGGCCAGGCTGCGTCCCATCGCAGTTGTCAAAGGTTAAGAGAAAGAAACAATGTTGAGGCAGGATTCAGCAAATCTGCAGATCGGTCCTGTAAAGAAAACAGCCGACGCCTATTGCATGTGAATAACAACCGGAATATGGAGCACCATGAACCCCGACATCTTCATCCCCCCTGTTGAACAGCGGTATTTTGAGGACTATATTACCGGAGAAAGTCACGAGTTCGGCGCCATAACCGTGGAAGCGGATGAGGTGATCGCCTTTGCAAAGCGTTTTGATCCCCAGCCCTTTCACACGGATCCGGAAGCCGGAAAGCGCTCGATTTATGGCGGGATGATCGCCAGCGGCTGGCACACGGCTGCCTTGATGATGCGGCTTTTTGTCGATCACTACCTTTCCCGTGTTGCCAGTCTGGGCTCCCCGGGCGTGGATGAATTGCGCTGGCTAAAACCGGTATACCCCGGCGATGTGCTGTCGGTTCGCGTAACGGTCATCGAAGCCAACCGCTCCCGTTCCAAGCCGGACCGGGGGATCATCCGCTCGGATATTCAGGTGCTGAACCAGCATCACGATGTGGTCATGACCATGAAAGCGCTCAATTTTTTAAGCTGCCGGGGAATGTAAGGTTTGTCACGGATTGCAATTTTGAAGGTTCAGAGGCCGAGGCATCAGTCTCCGCGGATTGCTTTCATCAGTTCATCTCGGGTAATAATGGCGGAGATATCCGGAACATGTTTTCGGATATTCTCCAGCCCCCCTTCCTGCCGGTCCACGAGAATGACCACTTTAACCACGTTCATGCCTTCCGACTGGGCCCGTTCAATGGCCTTGATCGTGGAGCCGCCGGTAGTCGCCACGTCGTCAATAATGGCCACCCGGTCCCCCGGCTGAATATCCCCCTCAATCCACCGGATCATGCCGTGATCTTTTTGGGTCTTACGAATGGAAAAGGCCTGAACCGGATTTTTCTGAAGCTCCGATACGAATGCCGCCGCAACCGCGATGGGGTCCGCGCCGAAAGTGAGCCCGCCGATGCCGGCGACCTGGGCATTGCGGATCGCCTCATATACAAGATGACCCGACAAAAACATGCCCCTGGGACTGAGGGTCGTGGGCTTGCAGTTGACATAAAACTGGCTCATCTGGCCGGAAACCAGCTTGAAAATCGGCTCTTCGCTGAACTGGAAGGATTTTTTACAAAGGATTTGGATCAGTTCCTGTTTCATAAATGTCTCTTTCTGATTTTTTTCGCTCTATTGTATAATATTGAGATGTCATTTTAGTGGCGCCCGCGGATGGCTTCCGACAGCGGTCTTCCAAAGATAAAATCGAGCATATCCGATTCGACTCCCGCCTTTTCAACCACAAGCAAGCGAATCGACCGATCGTATTCAATCATCTCCCGAACCGTTGTTTTTGCAGCCGCGCCTCCGGATTTCGAATCGAGCAGTCTTCGCAGCGTCACATGACTGCAGCGCAGGGCATGATCCTCGATCAGGCTCCACAGCCCCGGGATGCCGGACAGAAGATCCTTCCGCGTCAGCCGGTTCCGCGAGTAAACAGCCTCGATGTCCCGCGTGTCCCAGCATCTGAGGATCCGGCATTCCAGGGGACGGTGTTCATAAATGCGGCAGGCAGATCCGGTTTTATCAAAAAAAACACAGGTCCAGGTCCGGTTCTGTCCCTTTATTTTGATCATTTCAGATTCCAGGGGAAGCAGGCGACCCTTTATGGCATCATTCACGATCTCCCCCTCTCGAAGGGTGTACAGGTGTCTGGCCGGGATCAGACCGGAATCGATCAGCACCCGGTCTTCGGCATGAAGGCCAGGCCCGCCTTTGTCGCAGCAGATCCCGCAGCGCCTGCATTCAGTAATTGATGAGAGGCTCATGGGCATGCGATCAACTCGGCACGGCTTCCTGAACACCGGCAGCACTCCAGCCGGAAAATCGCAGCAGGATCAGCAGTCCGGGAATGGCTGCCAGCACACAGGCGGCAAAAAACCAGTTCCAGCCCAGGATTTTTGCCAGAAAGCCGGTGGGCGCGGACGCCAGAACCCGCGGAACGCCCATCAGGCTGGAGAGAAGCGCGTACTGGGTTGCGGTAAAGCGCTTGTGGGTCATACTGGCCATAAATGCGGTAAAAGCCGATGTTCCCATGCCGCCCGTAAAATTTTCAAAGGCGATGACTGCGGACAGGGCCGCAACACTGGGCCCCGTGTACGTCAGCAACATGAAGCCGGCTGTGGAAGCAGCCTGAAGGATTCCAAATATCCACAGGCTCCTGCCGATGCCGATCCGGATCATCCAGATGCCGCCGATCAGACTTCCCGCAATCGTTGCCCAAAAACCAAAGAGTTTGACCACGGCGCCGATTTCGGTCTTGGAAAACCCGATATCCAGGTAAAACGGCGTGGTCATGGCGCTGGCCATGCTGTCCCCGATTTTATAGAAGAGGATAAAGGCCAGAATCCACCAGGCGCCATTTCGGGTAAAATATTCCCTGAGCGGCGCAAACACTGCTTCACCCAGGGTTCCGGGCACGCCGAACGGCTGATCGGGCTCCTTTGAAAAAAATGTCGTGGCCATGCCGGGAACCATGCAGGCCGCCATGATGAGATACACCATGGAAAACGGCAGATGATCCGCCAGAATCAGTCCGCCGCCGGATGCCAGCAGCATTCCCACCCGGTAGCCGTTCACATACAGGGAGGAACCCAGGCCCAGCTCGGCATCGCTTAAGGTTTCCCTGCGGTACGCATCCACGACGATGTCCTGGCTGGCGCTGAAAAATGTTACCAGAAAAGCGGCGCCAGCCAGCATCAATGGATGAGCTTTGGATTGGACAGGCCCAGTCCGGCGATGGCGGCCATCAGACTGAGCTGGGCAAAGAAAAGCCACCCGCGCCGTCTGCCCAGAAAGGGAAGTGTCATGCGGTCCAGAAG
>CAWJRD010000060.1:0-12478 GCA_963845015.1 uncultured delta proteobacterium | reverse complement strand
CCGGCGTCCCTTGCCTTGTGCGTGGTTTCAAAAAGCTTGGCGACCGTTGCCGTGGCATATCCGGAGCGCAGCATCATGGACACGGTGCGGTCCTGAATGGAGAAAACCCGTTCCTTGAGCCAGTCGGGGCTTTCGGCATGGCACTGGTGACAGGCCCGCATCTCGTTCTGGACAGGGCTCATCACCCGGTGGTCGGAAACCTTATACACGCCGATCTTGGTGTAAGGCATGTGGCAATCGGCGCAGGAGGCCCCGGCCTTAAAATGCACGCTGTTGTTCGTCCAGAACTCGAATTCCGGATGACGGATGAAGGCCATCTTGAAACCCGTGACGGTCTGTTTCCATTCCTTGACCGTTTCATCGCTGCGGAGTCTTTTGATGATGTCCTCGATGGTAATGGCGCCCCATTTGCTGTTCTGCCAGGGGAAATAGACGCCGGTGGATTTGCCTTCCGCATCCTTGTTGATGGCGTAAGTGACATGGCACTGCGCGCAGACCGTGGAGCGCATTTCCTGGCGGGTCAGCGTGTCCGGATTGGTGCCCATGTCCTGAAGGGCTTTTGTCAGGGTGAACCCGCGGGAGATTTTAAGGGTCATATCCTTGTTGCTGTGGCAGTCGATGCACGCCACGCCCAGGTTCCGGTCTTTTTCAGGAATCTTGTCCAGAACTTCCTTGAATGGCTTTTTGTAATAATCCAGCCCCATCTCTTTCTGGAGTTTGGGGGCATAGGGGGTTTTACAGGTCAGGCAGACGCCGCCGGCCTTCAGGCGGGAGGAGTCGATCTCCAGCTGATCGCGGATCATGTAGGCATGGCCCCTGGGTTCGTTGTATTCGGCCCCGAATCCCCAGCCGTTGAAGAGCAGCGCCATATAGGGAAATTCAGACAATTTGTCCACGGAGATCTGCCCCGCCGTCCATGCCGGTTTTGTACTTGCTGGTCCGCTTGGCGATGGGATCGGCGGTTTTCTTCCAGAGCTCGTATTCTTCGGGATAGGCCTTGCCCCAGACCGATGGATCGATTTCTCCGTCCGGAATGACAACGGTCTGCCTGGGCTCCGGCTTGGACGGCTGACATCCGGCCAGTGCCGTCAACATGGCAAAAACCAGAAATACGCGAATCACCGTGGGGTGAACAGAAACAGACATCGGGCGTCTCCTTTTCGATTAAAGAGAATAAATGGTAAGGGCGTCAGTTCATGAGCCTGTCGCCGGCCCGGCCATGCTGAAGCCAGCGGTGACACTGCCAGCACATGCGCTCCGGATCGATTTTTTCAACCGTGGTTTCGTGGCAGCGGATGCAGTTGGACTGCACCACTTTTTCCCCATGACCCGAAAGCGTGATGGTTTCGGGCACCCTGCCGGAATAAAACACAACGGTGTCTTTCATGCCGTCAATGGACTTCCAGATGTAATAGGCGCCGATATTTTCATGGGGAAGGTGGCAGTCGATGCATTTGATGCTGCGGTGCGCGCCGGTATGAAACCAGGCTTCAAACTGGGACTCCATGACATGGCAGGAAGCGCAGAAGTCCGGCGATCTCGGTTTTGGCCATGAGTTTGGGGGGGCCGAACATCACGAAAAACCCCCCGGCTGCAGCCAGGACAACGATTGCAAAAATAATCTTGGGTAACCTTGGGGACATGCGTTGGCCTCCCAGCATTTTGTCAGAAGCAGACCTTTACAGGCGCCGGCATACTGTTCGTGAAACAGATAGAACAAAAAAACAGGAGATCAGGCGAATACCGTAGAATTTCAAATTCAGTTCGTGATGGAAGTCGATTTATTGGATACCTGAAAATCAAATAAAATTCAAGGCGGAAAACATCTTTCAATAATCATCAATCCCTTATATATTATGGCATATCCTCTTAGTGCTGAGCCACCTTACCATCCGGTCAGCAGGGATGTTGAGGACATTTTGTGTATGGAAGACTGACGCATGGATACAGGTAAAGATAAAAGGGGTAAGACATGGGATGGAAACTGACAGAATCCGCCTTCAATGATCTGATCGTCAAATTAAAGGCGGATTACACAATCCTTGGTCCGAAACGTTTTGCCAGGCAAGGTCGCTTTTCTGATACGGATCTGATCCGGTATGATGAAATCGAAAGCCTTGATGAAATCGTTTGGAACGAGAAATCGACTTTTTCGCCGAAAGAAGTGGTTTTTCCGATCACGCAGACGCTTTTTTACTTTACCGAGGAGAAGTTTCTGGAGCCGAAACGTGATGAAAACAAGCTTCTCATTTTTCTGCGCCCCTGTGACATCAATGGCATCCGCCGTCTGGATACAATATATCTAAAAAATGGCCCTCAACCTGATTCTTATTATGCACAGTTGCGGGAGCGGGTCAGATTCGTCATGATTGAGTGCACGGAAGGCTTTGATACCTGTTTCTGCGTCTCCATGAAATCCAATATCACTTCCGATTACGACATGGCTGTTCGATTAGGGGATGGCGAAGTTTTGGTGGAAGTAAAAAACGATGATTTCACCCGGTACTTCAGGCCGGATTTACCTCGGGCGGAATTCACGCCAGGGTTTGTTCAGGAAAACACAATCAAGGTAACGGTTCCCGATGTGGATTGAAATTCCCGCCGGCATTTTTAACCATGACATGTGGAACGAATACAAAAGCCGGTGCATTGCCTGCGGCCGCTGCAACACGACTTGCATCACCTGCAGTTGCCACACGACAACCGATATCTTCTACGATGACAATATGCGTGCCGGGGAAAGGCGCCGGACATGGGCTTGCTGTCATGTGGACGGTTTTACGGATATGGCCGGCGGGATATCCTTCCGGAAGGATAACGGGTCCCGCATGCGATTCAAGGTGTTGCATAAAATATATGATTACAAGAAACGTTTCGGAGAGCATATGTGCGTCGGGTGTGGCCGATGTGATGACAATTGCCCGGAATACATTTCATATTCAGGCTGCATCAACAGACTCAACCAGGTAATTCAGGAGACAGTCTCATGAATGAAAATCCCATGATGCCAACACCTCACAAGGTAATCAAAATAGACCTGGAAACCGATCTTGAGTCAACATTTCGAATTGAAGTTGATGCCCCTCCCGTAATGGGACAGTTCTATATGGTATCGATTCCGAGAATCGGTGAAATGCCGATCTCCATCAGCGGAATCGGCCAGGGCTGGATCGATATGACGATCCGCAATGTGGGCAAGGTCAGCCAGGCCGTGCATTCCCTGAATGAGAAGTCCATATTGTTCTTGCGGGGTCCTTACGGCAACGGCTTTCCAGTGGATGAATTCAAAGGGCGGCATCTGGTTATCGCAGCGGGTGGATCGGGCATAGCCCCGGTACGTCCTCTGGTGGAGCATTATTACCGGAATCCGGACGAGGTGGATAAACTTGACCTGCTGTTCGGTTTCAAAACGCCTGATGACATATTGTTCAGGCAAGACATTGAACGCTGGAAGGGCAGGTTTGATACAATACTTACTGTTGATGATGCCTGTGGCATCTGGGAGGGTGAATGCGTCGGGCTTATCACGGAATATGTAAAAAACATAAAACTTTCGGAATATGACAAGATGGAGATTGTCATTGTCGGCCCGCCTGTCATGATAAAATTTACTGCCGCGGAATTCATCAGACGGGGAGTTTCAGAAGAAAGAATCATCGTTTCCATGGAACGACGAATGTCCTGCGGCCTTGGTAAATGTGGTCACTGCAAGATTGGTGGATACTACATCTGTCTGGATGGTCCGGTCTTTCGCTATAACGAGGCTGTCAAGCTCGTCGATTAATGGGAGGAACATGATGGCACATGATATCAACACAAAGACAGCCGTTAAAAATGCTTACCGGATTACCAAGGTGCGAGGCAAAACCGCCCTGCGGATTCGCATTCCCGGTGGGTGTCTGCATGCAAAGCATTTTGACCTGCTAAAGCATATCGCTGAAGTTTACGGAGACGGCTTGGTTCACCTGACGACGAGACAGGGACTTGAGATTTCAGGTATGGATTATGCCAGCATCCCCGAGATCAATCGCTTGATCATGCCTTTATTGCAGGATCTCGAGATCGGCATCGGCGTTGAGATCCATGATCCGGAAATGGGGTATCCGTCTGCCGGAACCCGCAATATTGCCGCATGTATCGGCAGCCGGGTGTGTCCTTTTGCCAACTATGACACCACTTCTCTGGCGCAAAGGATTGAGAAGGAAATCTATCCGAATGACTACCATGTTAAAGTCGCCCTCACCGGGTGCCCCAATGACTGCATTAAAGCACGCATGAATGATTTCGGGATTGTGGGGATGGTTGAACCACAATACGATTACCAGCGCTGCATCGGCTGCGAAGCATGCGTCAAGAACTGCGCAAGCCAGGTTACGGGGGCGCTGAGTATGCATAAAGGAAAGGTGAAACGCGATAAGCGGCGATGTATCGGATGTGGCGAGTGCATCCTCAAATGTCCTACCGCTGCCTGGACACGCAATCCGGTTAAATTTTACGATATCCTCATTATGGGCCGCACCGGAAAAAAGAACCCGCGTATTGCCGAAGAGTTTATCCAGTGGGCGGATGAAGATGTCGTCGTACAGGTTATCAAAAACACATACAAGTTCATTGATGAACACATTGATAAAGCTCTCCCCAAAGAACACATCGGATACATTGTGGACCGAACGGGGTATCAGGTCTTCCGCGATAAAGTGCTGGAAGGTATTAAACTGAACACCGGCGCAAGGGTGGCAAAACATGTCCAGTGGGGCGGCTACAGATACAGCAGCGATGTTTTTTTATCCGATTGAGTTAATAGAAGCGGTTTTGATGGGTGTGGCCGGGGATAACAAGACGAGATTGCGCCGGACGCTGTATGCGTCCATGGCGCTTTTTTCAAGCCTGTTGCGACAACCGGCCGTTCCCACATTTTGGGGTGTTTATCCAGATGCCCGCATATACTTTGCATAAACCTCCCGAGCTTTCTTTTTGAGGTTTTTGACCCGTGCGGATTGCTCCGGATCGGCCCAGCGGGGGATATTGAACGCATAGATCGCTTCGGTTAGCTCATCGATCACTTCCTCAACGGACTCGCACCACTCGTTGGTGCAGGCCGAAGGGACTGAAATCGAATCTTCGATACTTTTTTCCATCTGGACTATCGCGTGCTCGAGGGTGGAAAGGTAAGATGCCCAGGCTGTCATTGTATTTTTTTCAATCGTTTTTTTCATTTTCTTCATGGCGTTGTTCTCCTTTAGAGTGTTCTATCCGTCCCTATTTTATAAAATTCACGCAATTTTTAGAACCAGAATTCGGGATATTTCCGAGTCTTTGGGATATTGTTGACGATAAGGGCGACAATGAGCATGATGCCGGCCCCAAGAGCCGCAGGCATCACGACATAGAGGTATCCCAGTCGGTGCACGCTCTCTCCACCGATCACCGCGATCAGGGCTGTTGCGCCTCCCGGAGGATGGAGCGTTCGGGTAAGATGCATCAAGGCAATCGAGGTGGAAACAGCCATGGCGGCAGCCAGCCAGGGGTATCCTCCCAGCCATTGACTGGCGGTCACCCCGATGAAAGCGGAAAGGACATGGCCGCCGATCAGGTTTCTCGGTTGCGCCAGAGGGCTGCGAACGGCCCCGTAGATGAGCACGGCCGAGGCGCCGAATGAGCCGATCAGCATAAGCAGGATTCTCTGATCAATGAGTTTGTAATGTATCAGGGCAACCGCGGCAATGCCGATGAAACTGCCGATCCATGACCAGCATACTTCAACAAAACTCACCCGAGGCGGGCTCTGGCCGTTTCCTCTCATTTTCTGGAAAAATTTCATGGCGATCGGCCTTTATCGGGATAAAAGATTGGCGTGAACAAGGTCCGTCCGGGTGACAATGCCGATCGGCTTTCCGCAGGCATCAACAATGGGGAGACGGTTGATTTGCCTGTCGATGAACAGGGCGGAAATCGCTCCGACCGCAATCTGTGGCCCGGCGGTTATCGCCGGCGTCGTCATGATGTCCCGGATGGCGTGATTGCTTACAACAGGCGTCATGCAGCCCTTGTTATTCAGGCAGTGGACAATGATCTGCATGAAGGATACCGGCGTCCCCACGCCCATCATTGCAAGAAAATCCTTCTCGGACACGACGCCTGCAATCCTGCCGTCAGAATCAACGACCGGAGCGCCGGAAATCCGCTTTTCAGCCAGAAACGTAGCGGTTTGCAGCAGATCCATCTCGATTCCAACCACATTCACCGGCTTGGTCATGATATCGGCGGCTGTCAGGGAGTTCATGATTCGCTGGACGGCATGGCTGTAAGCCACCTGAAACACCTCTTTGAAGTCACCGGGGCTGATATCGATATAGCCCTGGATTTCTTTCATTGCGGCAAGGATATCCTGATTCTGAAATATCCACCGGGCCACAGGTTTTATCACTTGTATCACACATAGTTGTTTCTCCCTCCAGTTGTTAAGGCGTCGCCCGCCGGAGCCGATAATCCGGTCCGACGGGAGCATCCATTTCTTGTCATGGATCATGAAGGGTCTTAAGAGATCTATCCGATGACAATATCATGAAAACAGGATGCCGGGCTGCCGTCAAATAACGGCATGACCCGCTTGCCTTAGGTTTATTTTCCCGCCATCATCGCCGCGATATCATCCTGAACCGGGCCAATGGGCCGAATACCGAACTTTTCCACCAGCACGCCGGCCACTGCCGGAGAAAGAAAGCCGGGCAGGGTGGGCCCCAGGCGAATTCCCTTTACGCCCAGAGACAGAAGCGCCAGCAGCACGGCGACTGCCTTTTGCTCATACCAGGCAATGTCGAAGGAAATCGGCAGCTCATTGATATCCTTGAGCCCGAATGCATCCTTGAGCTTCAAGGCGATCACGGCCAGGGAATAGGAGTCGTTGCACTGACCCGCATCCAGCACGCGGGGAATGCCGCCGATATCGCCCAGATTGAGTTTGTTGTAACGGTATTTGGCGCACCCGGCGGTAAGGATCACGGTATCCTTGGGCAGATTTTCGGCAACCTCCGTAAAGTAGCTTCTGGTTTTATGGCGGCCATCGCAGCCCGCCATGACGATAAAGCGCTTGATCGCCCCGGATTTTACGGCATCCACCACCTTGTCCGCCAGCGCCAGCACCTGGTTGTGGGCAAACCCGCCGACAATTGCACCCGTTTCGATTTCGGTGGGCGGGGGACATTTTTTAGCCAGTTCGATGAGGGCCGAGAAATCCTTGGTCCCGCCCGCGAGCCGGTCTGCAATGTGTCCGGCGCCGACAAAGCCCACCACGCCTGTTGTAAACAGCCGGCCCAGATAGGTATTTTCCTTTTTCAGGGGAATGATGCAGTTGGTGGTCAGAAGAACCGGCCCGTTAAAGGTCTCGAAATCCTGATTCTGGTGCCACCAGGAACTGCCGTAGTTGCCAACAAAATGAGCGTACTTCTTGAAAGCCGGATAGTAGTTGGCCGGAAGCATTTCCCCGTGGGTATAGACATCGACGCCGGTTCCTTCGGTCTGCTTGAGCAGTTCCTCCAGGTCCTTCAGGTCGTGGCCGCTGATCAGAATCCCCGGATTTTCGCGCACCCCGATGTTCACCTGGGTGATTTCCGGATGACCATAAGTTGTGGTATTGGCCTCATCCAGCAGGGCCATGGTGGCGACTGCCGTCTGTCCGGCTTTCATCACCAGGGCGACCATCTCGTCCACGGACAGCTTTCGGGTGGTGGAGGCCAGGGCCTCCATGATAAAATCATTGATTTCGGCCCGGTGAAATCCCAGGATGGCCGCATGGTCGGCATAGGCGGCAACGCCCTTCAAACCGATGGTTAAAAGCTCCCGCAGGGAACGGACATCCTCGTTTTCAGTGGCCAGCACCCCGATGGATTTGGCTTTTTCCGCGAAAGCCGCCGTGCTATCCGCAGCCCATGTGGCGGCATCGGGCAGTGCCGCAGTCAAAATCCCGGCCGTTTTTCTCCCGGTATGCGGCCAGGAATTTAGCTTTGATCTGGTCCCGTCGCTTGAGTCCTTCTGTTATCATGGCCACAAAGCGCGCATCGTCCCAGTTGGCGTTGGTAATGGTGGCAAACAGTCCCTGATCGATAAAGTCATCGTTGCTGCGATCCGCTGCGCCCAGTTCCTTGAGTTTGTCGCCGTAGATGGAGATCCCTTTCAAGACAAAGATCAGAAGATCCTGAAGGTTTGCGGTTTCTTCCGGCTTGCCGCACATGCCCCTGACGGTGCAGCCGGTATTCTTGGCGGTTTCCTGACATTGAAAACAAAACATGATGATTCTCCTTTTCTTTTAAAATATTGCGTTTATGAATCTGTCTGTACGGATTCATCGCTTGCAACTTTTTACAAGCGATATCAATAGTTACACCTTATGTTAAATTAATTGAGTGCCGGGTATTTTTTGGATCGCCGGGGCCAGATTATCCAGTGCCTCGAAATCACTTGCTGATGGCCTCCCGGATGGCGGCGCACAAACCGTCAATAGTGAACCCGTGAATACGGGCGACATCTTCCAGAGTATGGTATGCCTGGGCAGGACACCCAACGCACAGCATCCTGCGCTCGACAAACACGGATGTCGCGCACGGGTAGCGCGCCAGCAATTCCTGGATGCTTATTTTCGAATCAATCTTTATCATGATCGGATGATAGCATCATCCATGACCGGGGTCTTTGCGCTGGAGCAAAGATATGAAAAAAAATCAAGGGAGGGAGCGTTCGATACAAAAAGCGCGGCAGTATCAGGGATGTTCAGAAAACAGCACCAGGGAATGGGGGTCGCAGACGATGATCTGCTCGCGTTTGGATTTAATCCAGCCTTTTTTCTCCCAGGCGCTGAGAATGCGGCTTACGGTGTAAACCGTGGTGCCGGTGTAATCCGCCAGTTCCTGGCGGCTGAGCGGAAAGTCGATGTGGATGCCGTCCTCTGCCCTGCGGCCGGACTGCTTCATGATGCGCAGCAGCGCGCGGGAAATGCGCTGTTCCACCTGTTCGGTACAGATTTCCAGGTAGCGGTTCTGCAGCTCGTCAAGGCGATTGATGGTGCACCGGAGCATATTCACCGCCAGCGGCGGATACTCCAGCATAAGCTGTACCATGGTTTGTTTATCCCATCCAACAGCCTCCGTGGCACCGATGGTTTCTGCGGTGGCCGGATATTCCTTTTCCTTGAAAACTGAAATGATGGCGGTCATTTCTCCGGGGCCGATATACCGCAGGATGGCCTCTTTTCCCTCTTCATGGAGCTTGATGAGTTTGAGACGGCCGTTCAGAACAAGAAAGCTTTTATGAGCCGGATCACCTTGGTGAAACAAGAATTGCCCGGACTTGAGACGGATACGATTTCCCCGGTTAAGGATATCAGTTGCATGCAATTCGGCAATACCGGACAAAAAGTCGGATTGCCCGAAACTGTCTTCGATGATGGCGTTCAGAATCAAAATGTTAATCCAAATTAGCCGATAGTATTTACATATGCTTGCTCATAGCTGTTTTGTATGGGTGATCTACTTTGAAATGTCAATGATACTTGCATATATTGTTGAGTCCGGCCATCTTCAAGGATACGAATGGTATTCATAAGAAAACCGGCCTGTGAATATTTCAAGCTTTGGTCGAGTAGACCGGGGCCTCCCGTGGCTATAGGCTGAAGTTTGTATTCTCTGTTTGCCGCCTGGTTTCCCGGCGGTGCCACAAGATCACAGCCATACCTTCAGTTGTTCCCCGATCCCTCTGCAGAACCGGACAAGCGGATTTCCCATACATCCGGCTCTTCGGCCAATTATTCAGATAGCCTCTAAACTACGATGCGGACTCAGGGCCTCCACCTCGCATTAAAGATGAATATCTCTTATCCGTGTCAGGTCAGTGCTCACCGATTCTCACTCTTTGCATAGTGTCGATGTTTTCCCCTTTCACGGGCAATTGACCGTGGAGACCTTCGCTCAGCGGGAATTAGCCGCTTCATCGCTAAACCATTGCGGTCGTACTGGTCTCCATCCCTCGCATCGGCGTCTTTTGGCCGCCTCCTTTTACGTTGGTCGGCCATACTCGGTTACTATCCCTTCGATCAGGGATGATTCGCCAAGGGCCTTTGGGTTATTTTCCGATGCTCGCCTGGTTACTCCATCGTCGTTGTCATGCTCGATGCTGTCTGCGACCCCGGGGTGTCGGTCGGCACTCGTCTTTAACGCACCTTCCGTTTTGCCTGCGCCTGTTATCAAGGGATCGGCACTTTCCCAAAAATTCGATTTCTCGGGGCTATGTGTCAGATTCAGGGCATCCACCCTTCACCTCGCTTGACTCGTGCACCTCCCTTTAACAGGGCAGATACACTACCGGGCGGTTGACTAAACCTTACCCGGGAGGGCCTATGCTTTCGCATTCCCCTCGCAACGTTGAACCAGAGCCAGGTTCAAACGATAACATATCCTTGAGATCGGTTCTTGGTAATTATTTGCTACACGAAACAGCAAGAAGCCAAAAAAAGATATTTCCTTCTATAAGTGTCGGGCTTGTCCAACCAAACGGATAAGATTGTGGTTCGCTCCGCTCTCACAATCTATCCTTATTCGTTGGGCCTTTTTATCTTTTGTCATCTGGATTCGTCTGAGTGCCAATGAGCCATGTGCATCGCATGCGTTTTCAAATAAGCTCCAGGCTTGTAGAACTTGTCATAAAAATCCAGATCGAGATGATGCGCCTGCAGATACATGATAAGGAACATTGAGGGCACCGTACCGGGAAATTTGCCAAAGGTGTCGTATACGTATTGGGCCTGGAGTGCAACGCACTCCCTGAACCGTTCATTATGGACCTGGGCAGCCGAACGAACTTTACGACTGTCCTTCCATGGACCGGGAGTATCGGGATGAAACGGCCCTCCGGGGCCGAACTTGCGCTCGCAAAGTGCATCCACAGCGGCTCGCATATGTAGGTGATGGGGCGGACAGTACCCTTCCATCACTCCCTTCAAACCGGTGGGATTCGGGTAGGGCCAGCGTTTGTCCGTATCGTACCGGAACCCCAAACCTGGCACTTCAGGATTGCCACTGGCACCCAGCATGGCGAAGGGGTCGACTCCGTTAAACATCCATCCCCCGAGACCCATTGCCTGGAGCATCAAGACCCCGGCATAGCAACTTGTCCCGAGTTCGACGGTCAGCTCCGACAGCGACCATTGCTCCACAAAGGTGATGGGCCAGACGTTGGCCACGTCAACAATGTCGCTAAACTGCTCGATACCAGGAATGGAGCGCTTGTTGATGTCATCGTAAAGTACCAGGCCATTCTGAAGCATGTAACAGATATTGAGCAAGACGTGCTGTGAAAGATCTCCAACAGGGATAACAACCAGGGTAGACGGTTTGTTGAATACCCAGGTGTTATGCGCCTCGGTGTATGGGACCTCGGAAGGAAATCTGAGGCGTCCATCCTGGAGCTTCCGTATCCGTCTTCGAACATTGTCAACAAATGCCTCAAGGCTCAATGATCCGTCATCTGCCCGGTCAGCGAAAGCTGGCGCGTCGCGCATCTCCAATAGGTACACACCCTCGTCATCTGTAAAGAAGGTCTGGCTTGTGTGAAACCCGGCTGATGATGGAAATACCCTTCCCCCCGCAGCTCCGGCGTAATTGGAAAGATGAGGCGCGTAACGGGCTGCACGGTAAATCAAGTGATGCCAGGATGTGTTGCCACCGCAGGCCGATACGACCAGCATTTTTTCAAGATCGGTTAATGGCAGTGCATCATGGCCCGACTTATGCGCGAACACTCCATCCGGAATTTCTGCACCCATGAAAAATCGACGAGACCGACGGCCCAAAAGGGCTTCCATGAGTGGAAAGGCTAGCATGTCCTGAAACCCGCGGGGAGTTGACGTTTCTTTCATGTGTCTCTCCTTTCATCTGCGCAATACCAAAGCTCACTGGGAGCCGGTTTTGTCGGCGAACCAATGGAGCGATTGGTTTTGCATGTCCTTTTCCTGTTGGTTAAATCCGTCAGCGGTTTTTGCCAAAAGTCCAAATCATCGATGTCTAGAGCGCCCCCTATCGTTCCGGGACAGGTTATGTCTGCTGGAATCAAGATCAATTCAAAGCATCGCGCGAAGGTTGTTATGGAGTCCAAAAGGGACCCTCCTTGCCCAAGTTCTTTAGCGACAAAAACAGTTCGGATGCGTATTCGTGCACCCGGGAGAGATAGTCCGGCTCCAGACGATTCCTGAACAGGGGACCGCTGAAGGCCGTCGCCCAGTTGGGTAGGGGCATGAAGGACTCAGCGGATATGGGATCATAAGACGACCAATTCTTCACGTGTTCTTCCGACCGGAAGAGGTTCATGCGGCTTCAAGCCAAGCCCCAGGTTACTTCTCCTCTCAGAACCTTGGCGAACGGGGTGTTCACGTGTCCTACAGTCGTTGGTGGATTGACTTCGAGGATCTCCTCGTCCCGCATGCGGACGACGA
>CAWJRD010000059.1:0-7575 GCA_963845015.1 uncultured delta proteobacterium | reverse complement strand
CGCCTTTTACTTTCTGCATGTCATCGGCGAATATCGGTAAGCTTGGACTGAGACACATCGGAAACGCATTCATTGCCAAATCACCTATAAAGGCATCTCCTGTATCCAATACGACACTGACAACTCCGGGAGAATGTCCAGGAGTGGAAATGACTTTTCCGGCAATCCCGAATTCAGCCAAAGAAAACGCTTCATCTCCTAAAATGATATCTGCAGTGGTTGCCGGAACATGAATGAAAGGCGCGAACATCGCCATCATTTTGGCAAATATCTTCCACCACACGTGTCACGCCAGGAGGCAGGGGTTTAAGGGATTTTTCAAGCCAGTCTTTTTCAGCTTCGCCGCCTATTGTCCGGCCGCGACCATCTGGGCAAGGGATCTTGCCATGTTTTGGACAAAGGTGTCATCCGGCATGCGGATCGTCATGCTGAGGCTGCCGTCATCATTTTTTTCCATGCATTCATTTAGCTTGGATCTGAAGGCTTCGGTAAGGGAGACGATCTTTTCGGTTTCATCACTACTTGAGAACATCTCGCCGATAAAGGCAAAAGCCGCGCCCACCAATTGCCCGCCGGCAGCCGCCATTTTCTCCTTTTTCGCCAGGACCGCGGCCTGCCTTTCCACCTGCGCCTTCATGCTCTCGTCCTCGGCAGCCTCGGGCTCTGGCCCCCAGCAGAATCTCCAGTCTTCGCTTGAGCTCCTCCATGCCCGTTGTCATGTTGACCTGGGTGATATCCGCCTCCGGATCGAGTACCGCCAGCGCGAGCTCATGCTTGGTCGAGAGGGTTGTGAGCAAACTTTCCTCCAGCGTATCCACTGTCACCAGCAAAAACACCTGCACCGGACGCTTCTGGCCCATGCGATGGGCGCGGCCGATGCGCTGCTCCAATACGGCCGGATTCCAGGGCAGATCGACATTGATAACGGTGTTGGCGGCCTGAAGATTCAATCCCGTGGATCCGGCATTGGTGGTGATAAAAAGCCTGCAGTCGGGATTTCCCTGAAACTGCTGCACCAGGCCCTGGCGCATCTTCTGCGGTACGGAGCCGTCCAATCGGACGTAGTTCAGCTTTCGGGCCTCCAGCAACGGCTCGATCATATCGAGCATCCCCGTCCATTCGGAGAAAAGAACGATCTTGCGATCCTCCTCGGCAAATAGCTGCTCCAGGAGTGAATCGAGCTCCTTCAGCTTGCTCGAGTAACCCGGCGTCTGTTTATCCACCAGAAATGTACTGTTGGCGCACAGTCGGCACATTAAAAGAGCCTTTTGAAGCCGCAGGAGATCCATCTCTGAAATGAATTTCTTTTGGAGGATGATTTGAATGATCCTGCGATGGGCGCTTTCCACGCCGAGCTGCTCGTCGGTGGGGGTGATGCGGATCACCTGAGTGGTCCGGGGCGGCAGATCCTTGATGACCGAGGCCCGGGTACGACGCAGCAGAATGGGTTTTAACCGCTCGCGCAGCTCGTCGAGATTCTTGTATCCCAGAAGTTTTCCCTTTTCATCGACCATTCGGTGCCGGTTGAAGAATTTAAATGCCGGCCCCAGACGCCGGTCATCAATAAATTCCACGACCGAGAAAAGATCATCGATCCGGTTTTCAAGGGGCGTGCCGGAGAGCACCAGGGCGAACGGAGATCGCAATGCCTTTATCACCCGGCTCGTCTTGGCTTCCCAATTTTTGATCCGCTGTCCCTCATCCAGTATGATGAGATCCCAAGGCACTTTTTCTATGGATAAAAAATCCCGCAGTACCTGCTCGTAATTGCAGACCGTAAAAAAGCTGTCGTTCTCGTACTGGGCCTGCCGGTCCTTCACGGCCCCCAGGACGAGGCAGGAACTGCGATGGCTGAATCGCTTTGATCTCAATGCGCCACTGGGCTTTCAAGGATGCCGGGCAAATGATCAGCACCTTGGAAACCGAGGCGTGGCGGGATAAAAACTCGGCAAGCCCGATCCCCTGGATGGTTTTTCCAAGCCCCATGTCGTCGGCCAGAACCGCGCGACCGGCCCCTGCGGCAAAAGCAATGCCGTCCAACTGATATGGAAGCAATTCGGTTTTTAAAAGGGTCTTTCGCAGCGGGTGATTTGCCGGATCCTTGCGGATGCCTGCGACCTCATCAATCATCCGGTCCTGAATCAGCCTCCGGTTGATGTACTCTTCGGCATCCGGATAGATAATGACCGAAATCCCCTCATTTTCGACATGACGGATGCGGCCGATCAAGTCCTTCATGTTTTCAATGGGTTTTCCTTTCAGCGGCAGCAGATGTTTCAAAACGACGGGATCGAGGGTTTCCGGCATCAACATTTTCAGTTGCGTTTCTTCTCCATACTGAAGGTAAAAACAGATATCCTTGATTTCAGCCGGGGTCTCCCGCATCTGTTTGTTGAATTTTTTTCGAACGCTTTCCAGGGCAAACAGAATGTGCTTGCAGGTGCCGAGTGTATTTTTACGAAAATCCGGACAGGAGCAATAAGATTCGCCGGGTTTCCAGCCGCGTAGCGCAATCCGGTAACTTTTCCCGGAAGACTTGACTTGTGATGACGGAATCGGTCCACAATTCATGCGGGCTCATGGACACCAGGCGCATCTTTTCCTTTTGCGCCCGTTCTTTTCGATCGGAGATGGCCTGATCGATCAGCTCGGCTTCGCTCAGGCTCTCAACGGGAACTCTCTCGGGCGGGGGCGCCGCCAACCCCAAGGCCATCTTCTCCTCCAGAATCAACGAAAGGGCCGCGCCCTGATGCTCGCAGATCACAGGGCAAGCGCTGCAAGTCATCTTGATTCGCTGATGCTTCAGCGGATCCAGCCGTATGTCAACGATTGCGCCTTCCAGTTTCAATTGAAAGCTCTCGTTGTCGAGTGTCACCTGTTCGAAAACATCGATATCGAATTTCCCGCCCATCATCAGCAACTCTTTTCCCTGAGTGCCGAGCAGTTTTACTGCCTGCAGATAGGTCAGATGCGACAATTTATCCTTCAGCGTTCTCATATACCTCCCCCGTAACGATTAGAAGTCATGCATTTTCTTTCCAATAACAGCTTGTGCCAGTTATCAGGTTCAAGGAATAAAATCAATCCTTTCGCCTTATCCAGTTGAAGAAAATCCGGCCGGAAACGGGCCGCCGGCACTCGCAAATTAACGCATCTGGATAGCGGCCTTTACCAGATGGCTTCGGAGACAGTGGCAAGGCATCAAGAGAAGCTGGCACACCGGCCTGCGACCCGGGTGGTTTTGGCTTTTGATCTTGACCTGGGCGAGCATTTTGTGGGATAGGGAGCCTATCCGGATTGACTCGGCTGACTAGGCGGCGCCCTGTCTATGAATGTGCCGATTCATTTGGATGCGAAAGGCCCCATGAGTTGCAGCTTTTATCGTAAAGTTGGTTTTATCCCCCCGAGAGATAACCCGCTTTCCCTGATGCTCCCCTGTCAGACAATGACAGCAGTATTTCTCGAAGGGAAATCGTGCGGATAAACATTTGCATCGTGAAAATTGAAGTCAAATGAAAATCTTTATTGTTTTCATAGGAAAAAAGCGATGCCATGGTATTTGGAAAAACCACTTTTTGAGTTAAGGAAACAGTGCTGATACTGTTACCGGAACTTCAAAACGGATCAAGTTTTGGCTGGTTTATACGATTTGATGAAAGGACAACCTGAATGCATTTGGAACCGGATAAAGAAGTGAAGGTGGAAGTGACTCATAGTGAATGCTCTTTCATGAAAAAAGGAGACTGCTTTTATCTGAAAGGGCCCATGATCGATAAGGAAAGATCGGATTCAATCTGCGTCTCCGCCCTGATGGGAATCTATCCATGGATACTGACTTCCCGTTTCGGCATAGAATCGAAAAACCTGGAATTTGATTCAGGCTGCTATAAAGTGTGGTGTCCGGAAAGACTGGTTGAGTTCAGCATTCGGTTTGATCCACTGGCAAAGTAAACAGTTGTTGAAAATACCTTCGCAACCCCGGTTAATCAGCTCCCAGGACATCAAACATGAATTCACTTATGAATAACAGACTGGGTCTTATACAAATTCATCTTGCCGTATTCCTGTTCGGCTTTGCAGGACTATTTGGAAAGTTCATCCATATTCATCCGGCCGCCATTACCTTTGGTCGAACGTTTTTTGCCGGAATTACGCTTCTCATTGGTTTGATCCTGACCAGGACAACCCTCTCGATCCAGTCGCGCCGGGACTTCTTAACCCTGTTACTTTCAGGTGCTGTGCTAGTCGTTCATTGGTTTACCTTCTTTCAATCCATTCAGGTGTCATCCGTGGCGATCGGGCTGTTATCCTTCTCCACATTTCCTCTCTTTGTAACCTTTATGGAGCCTTATTTCTTCGGCGAGAAATTAAAAGGCTTTGATGTGGTCATTGCAGTGATTGTGGTGATCGGACTGGCCTTGGTCATCCCTGCATTCGATCTTTCCAACCATGTGACGCAAGGGGTGTTCTGGGGAATCCTTTCCGGCCTTACTTTCGCCGTTCTCTCACTGCTTAACCGTATGCATGTCAGACGCCATCAACCGCTGACTGTTGCCTTTTACCAGCACACCTTTGCCACGCTATTCAATTTGCCGGCGGTTGTTCTCACCGGCGTGTCTCCCTCAGGGCAAGACATCCTGCTGCTGCTGGTTCTTGGAGTGATATGCACGGCTTTGGCCCAATTGCTCTTTATTGGAAGTCTGAAGCATATTAAAGCCCAACTGGCAAGCGTAACCGCGGGGTTGGAGCCTGTGTACGGCATCATCTTTGCTTTTTTGCTGTTAAATGAAATGCCGGCGTTGAGGACTTTCATCGGCGGCTTGATGATTCTGGGCGCTGTTTTTGCGGCCATGGTCATGCATATGGGATCGGGGCAACAGGGCATGCTGGACTGAAAACATGAACGATTTGCCTGCCGATCTCGCGCGGGCAATGCATGCAAACAGGAACTTTTATTGGAACGGATGGCTTAACCGTGAGAAGCTTTATTTGCTGAAGATCTTTGTAGATGCTGATGCGTGCCCAGTCAAACCGGAGGTGTACCGCGTCGCAAGACGGTATGGCCTTGATGTCACATTGGTGGCCAACTCCTGGATGCGGATTCCGGATGAACGACGGATTATGCTCAAAGTTGTGAAGGACGGGTTCGATGCGGCCGATGATTGGATTGTCGAGCATGTGCAGCCTCTAGACATCGTGAACAGGTCAAACGACAAATCCGAGTTCAGATTGAAACTGGAGAACTCCAGGCCGGCGATCCACTGCCTTCGGCCAAGGATCCATCTGCAATGCTCAACATCAATCGAAATACGATTACCCAATTTTTTTAAATCAACTGACAATCCACTCCGGAAAAACCCCACCTCAAAACATCCTGGTGGTGGACTGTAATCACGAGGTTACTGATTTTTGCTACAATCTTTATTTTTGACAGAATTTTGGCTCGCCGCTGCAGGGCTGCTGATGATTGGCGGCTCCGTGGGCGTCGCAATGGTTCTGACCTTATGGAATACCTGGGTTCTGGTTCTCGCGCCGGGAATTCTGATCGGAGCCCTGCTGTCGTTTTCAGGACTGTGGGGAGTGCCCTATCTCCGGGCGCGGTTCAATCTTCCGGCTGAGCTATGCCATCGGGGGTGAATCGGTGCCTTCAGAATATTCCGGAGTCGTGTCGGGAGTGTTGATCACCGGTATCATGGTTGGACCGGCCATCCTTCAGCCCATAACCGGCTGGTTACTGGATCAGCATTGGACGGGCCTGATTGCATCGGGTGTGCGCACTTACGAGCCCGACGCCTTTCGTTTGAGTTTCCTCCCGATGTTGTGTTGGGGTGCATTTGCCAGCTTGCTGGTGTTTGCCTTGAAAGGATCTGAGAAAAACCAGTTGTCATTTCAGCATTGCCAGGCAGAGGAGATACCCCGATCCGGTGAAAACAAACCATCATAATCTGATGAATCATGAGGGGATAAGACATGTACATAAATGATCGGATAGGTTTTATTGGGCTTGGTGTCATGGGTAAGCCCTTGGCCCACAATCTGGCCATGGCCGGTTTCTCTATGATCGTATGGAATCGCTCACAGGAAAAAGCCCTAAGCATGACCGGTGCCGGGGTTCAGGTTGCATTCGATGTCGCTCAAGTGTTTGCCTGTGCTGGCCACCATGATGAGCATCCAGTGAAATGGTATTGGCCACTACATCATAGTTTCCAATTTCATACTTCACATTTCTATCCCAGAAACTCCTCGTGAATCATCGCTGCTCCAAAATCATTTAACAACAAAACTGTGAATAAATCCTATCAATTCTCCCAAGCATTTATACGGAGAAATCGTTACAGATAAGACTTTATCTTTCCGCTTTGACTCATAACAATAATTTTCCCGTTTTCCATCTTTTATTTCAGATAGAATCGTGTCAATTTTAATAATGCTTTCTGGTTTTTTATGGCAGGATCTTATGTCCATGCCAATATATTCCGGTTTTCGGTCGACGATCTGGGCACTGTATTCATTATAATAAAGGATTCTGCCTTCAAGATCCGTCACTGTGATGCCAACTGGAATTTGATCCAAGACTGACAGTAACTCATTGTCGTGCATAGTTTTCCCTTTCATTTATCAAAAAATAAAATTTTCCCATTTGTCTGTACCATGATATCATTAATACCTTGCTTTATCATAGATAATTGATGGCGACAGTGGCGCGGCGATGGAAGCGGCGAGGTCTTGGCGATGGTGCTATGCAACAAACGGTTGTCCCACGTAAATTATTCAAAACGCGAATCACGTTAACTTAAATCCGATTCTCAATTACCTGAAGCCATAACTCAGAAAGGAGGTATTTATGTATAAAACGATATTGGTTCCATTGGACGGTTCTCGCAGAGCTGAGGGCATTCTTCCCCATGTTGAAAAACTGGCCCTGGAGTTCAAGTCAAAAGTTATTTTTCTTCAAGTTGTCGAGCCGCCGCTTCATCCAGCTCCGGGCGGGCCAGATGGGCGACATGAATACCTGATCGAGTTTAAACAAAAGCAGGATGAAATCACCGCATATCTGGCTGGCATTCAGCAAGGTTTTCTAAACATAGGAATTGAGGCCAATGGCGTTGTAGAACAAGGGGATGTGGTGAAAACCATCATCTCTGTTGCCCAGAGGGAAAATGCGGACCTGATCGCTATCGCCAGCCATGGCCGAAGTGGGTTATCCTGGGTATTTTATGGCAGCGTGGCAGCCGGTATCTTGCAGAAAATCGATCGGCCCATATTGGTTATCCGAACCCGGAACATATAATTCTTCTTATTGTGTTTATCTGGGCACTATCCCCAATGTCCTGGGTTCAATGCTTTATGGGCCAACGTATGAAAAAAGAAAAAGACCGTTTGATAAGGCAGGTCTTTATGCTTCAGTCACCCCTGCTGCGGTTGGATCACCCACAGCATTGCCTTGTTCTCCGAGTTGATTTTCGGCAAGAAGTTGCGGCCCGGGCCTACAGGACGTTCGGGGCAAAGTGTGACCTTTAATTCAGACGATCATGGCCGGATTATGGTTGAGTGAATATTAAATATGTTAGGAAC
>CAWJRD010000058.1:0-123222 GCA_963845015.1 uncultured delta proteobacterium | reverse complement strand
GGTCGATGGATTTAATGGTCGCAGAGTAAAAAATCGATACGTTCTTTCCTGCGGCCCTGTTGACCTGAACCATGATAGTCCAATATTTATAGAAAATAAATTGGTATTTTCGATTCGATGCAGCCTGAACCAACGATTGGCCGCATTCATGCTTGATTTGCGGCCGGCTTTCCCAATCCGGCCGGGCCCCGTCCGAAGCAAGAGGCGGAGAAAGAGGGCGCACGCGGAATCATTTACCCCCAAAACCGTTATCGTCATGTGTAAACTGGTGCATAAATGCGCCCCATCCAGGCCAACCGGCAACCGAACCTTTTAATTTTGCACCATTTTGATACGCTTGGGCTTATGGTACCCTTGGTCAGCGTCATCATCCCGACGTACAACCGGGCCGAACTGGTGCGGCAAGCGGTGGCCTCGGTCAGAGCCCAAACCTTCCGGGACTTCGAGATCGTGGTGGTGGATGACGGCGGGACCGACGGCACCTATGAGACCCTGGCCGTGGTTGGGCTCCGGGTGCTGCGCCATTCCCGCCGCCAAGGGGTGGCCGCGGCCCGGAACACTGGCACGGCCGCAGCCCGGGGGGAGTGGCTGGCCTTTCTGGATTTCGGACGACCTGTGGCTGCCGGAGAAGCTGGCCCGGCAAATTTCTTGGTTGGAGGGCCAGCCGGAGTTGCTCATCTGTCAGACCGACGAGACCTGGGTGCGCCGGGGGGTCAGGGTGAGGAAGCCCGTGGCCTTCCGGAAAGTGGCGGGGCAAATCTTTCTGCCGTCGCTGGCGCGCTGCATGATCAGCCCCTCGGCGGTGATGCTGCACCGGCGGCTTTTGCAAGACCACGGCGTCTTCGATGCTGCGCTGCCGGTGGCGGAAGACTACGACCTCTGGCTGCGCCTCACCTGGCGCTACGAGGTGGGCCGGGTGGATGAGCCCCGGTCATCAAGCGGGGTGGCCACCCGGACCAGCTCTCGGCCCAGTGGGGTATCGACCGGTTCCGCATCCGGGCGTTGGTCAAGCTGCTGGCCGAACCGGACTTGCCCGAGCCCTATGCCCGGCCGGCCCGCCGAATGTTGGCCGCCAAATGCGCCATTGAGTCAATTTGGTAGCCCTTCTCAACTTCCCGCTGCAACCGGCAATCCGGCATCCCGCCACAGGGCCCAGCCGTTGACCAGTACCCGGACGTTTGAAAATCCCAGATTCTCCAGAAACAGCGCCAGATCCCTGCTCAGGTCACAGGTATCCCCGTCGCAGTAGGTAACGATCGCGGCATCGCTTGCCAGATCCGCGGTGACATCCATCGCCCGCTGTTCGGCTTCACTCCACGGAAGGCTTATCGCGCCCTGAATATGCCCCTGGGCGAACTCCGCCGGAGGCCGCGCATCCATAAACACCGCGCCCCTGGATTGGTGCAGGGTTTTGGCCTCATCCAGGGAAATGGCCATCTGCCGGCCGGAAGGGGATATCATCCGTGCGTCCTGGGACCAGTCTCCCACCAGGGGCAGCGGCGATGAACGATAATGATTCGAAATCAGCGCCACCGCCACCGCCGCCAGTACGATCACTGACAATTGCCGGATGGACCGGATCCACGGATGATAAGGAACATTTTTTGCCATAATGCTTTCCTGCTGAAAAAAATTGTCTTGAACGGGTCAATCAAAATGAATGATGATATCATCATTATACCACATAGGTTCAATGCTTAACACCGAAATCCTGAAACTTTCTTGCAAAGAACCTTGAAATGTCGGCAGCGTTCGTGCAAAACTGTCATAGCGATTTAGCCTGTCAGCAGGGGGGCGGATGTTGCGGATTGACAGATTATTATCGTGATTTCAACTACCTTCGCGACGATAGCCCTGATCACCTCAATGTGCTCGTTCATTTCGTTCGTGTTTCCTCGATGTATTACCCGGAGATGGAACAGTGGTACGCGGAGGAGGCCCAAGAGTGGTACTTGCGGCGGTTCACCGAACTCAAGATGAAATCTTGACGGGTGCTGATTTTTCAAACTGATCTTTGATGACGAAACTATCCGCCCATTCCCTTATGGAGGTTATCGATCCACCGTATCGCTTCAACACCTCTGACTTTACCCGGATAAATCCATGTCGTTGACAGGTTCGAATGACGCAGCAGCGCCTTTGAAATGTTTTGACGACCGCCGGTCAGATCGGCTATGGTTAAAGATAACAGAAATATTTGGAGATACATTGAACAACGAAACCAGAAAAATGATTGACAGAGTCGAGCAACTGACAGGATACAAGGTTTCTGTTGGATCGGATACCGGGTTTTCGGGTTTTGCTCAGATGGTAACCGCTACCCCTCGAAACCCGATTCATGTAATCAATGTCAATCGGAAATATTCCGAGATAGGAGATTATGTCGTTGCATTACAATGTGCAATGATCCTGACAAAATGGTCAGATCCAGACAAAATTCCTATTTTTATCGTAGATAAACGTAAAGTTGATGATCAAATTGAAAAGTGCGTTAAAAGTGAAAAGCTGTTAAATATAGAACCCGATGCTGCCCGTCAGTTTGCCTCCCACGTTGTCAATGGTTTACTACATCAACTTCTGTCAATTCCTGCCGAGATGATCGCAATGAATATATGCAGCATAGAATGTCCTGGTTTGCGTGATATGATGATAACAGCAGCGAATAATGAAATCCAGGAGGCACATCAATGCCTTGACCCGAAAATCACGCAAGTTGTACCGGAGGATATTTTTTTAAAGAATGCGGCTATGAACGCCGCGTTTGCTGTAAAATGGTCGCAAATATCTGGAAATCAGCATATCCTCGTTCCGTTTATGGCCCTTGATGTGCTTGAAAAAGGCAAGGAACTGCTGAAGATATTTGATGACATACCGGATACAGATGTTCAGAAATATTCAAAGGCAATTGACGGTTGGGCCTGCATGCTGGAGCTGACTTCATACTACAAATGGGAGTTCATGGAAAAATAAAATGGCGCTTGATCCTATAAAATTTACTTTCGGGCTTTCGGACTTTCCGGGTTATTTGAATACCCCCAAGGATAAACTACACAAAACCATTTTATCTTTTTTTAGCGACTATTTTAAAGATATTGGTGGCGAAACAACTGTTGATATCGATAATGACTACATTGTCGTCCAGTGGTTTCCCAATTCGATTTCTGATGCCGAAAATGCCATTCAGTCAGCAGTCAATCTGTTGGGTCAAGGGGAGCTTTCTCAAGGGGAGGCCATGCTTGCTGCACTCTTTAAAAGATTCCCGGAGAATCAAGTCGTCCTTTACAATTATGGGATGCTTCTCAGCGACAAAGGGAAAATGGATGAGGCAATAACGATGCTTACTCGTCTTTCCGAACTTGCACCAGAAAATAGCCGGGCATGGAATGCCCTTTCCGTTGCGCATGCTCGCACCGGTAATAAATCGGAAGCATTAACCGCATTGAAAAAGAGTTTTAACCTTGACCCTGAAGATCCATATACTTTGCGAAATCTGGGAGCCTTGCTTGCAAACGACTCGGTGGAGGAAGGACTTCCTTATTTTGAAAAGGCTGCCCAACTTCTACCCGAAGACCCTCAAGCCCTGTATGGCTATGGGAAATGCCTGTTGGACCTGAAGAGGTACGATGAGGCGGACCCTGTCTTGAAAAAAGTAATGGAATTGTCGCCATACAGCGAGATGGCCGAACGAGCAAAAACAGCACGGACTGAGATCGCAAGAATAAATATGCGCAACAATGTCGGTGGCCAATTACGCATTGATGCCGTGATGTATTGCCTTGCTGCAATTGAAAAATTCGAGGAATGGGGCGCTCAAAAATGTCAAAACATCACATATGAAATTGCAATGCTTGGTCAAAATGGTCTGGACATTAACACTCCAGACCGTAAATACACCCTGAAATCAATGGATGGGGAGTTTACTGGGATGCAACTAATGTCATATATGTTTGTTGGACTTAAACAAATTAATCCCGATCTTAATTCGGGTATCGATTTGGAAACCGAATACAAAGCTGCTCTGGGTTTATTCAATCAAAAATCCAAATAAAGGCTTTCCCATGAAAAATATATTTTTCGTATGCTGGGGAATATCTATGCCCGAAATGAAAACAATCCGGAATTGCCTTCCTTCTTTTATGATAAATTCCTGGAGCACCATACCGTACAATATACGCGTATCCGGCAAATGATTATATCGATGATCTTAGCTTGCGAAGCCGGGAAGATGCGAGGAATACATATCAGCGCGCATGTCTTGAGAATACAATGATGATTTTTGTCAGAGACATGAAAAACAATATTCTGAAATCCTATGTTACACGATGGATTAAAGAGGAAAACCATGCGCGACAATGAGTTGCGGGGAGTCAATAAAATGAATATTTATACGATTCCCTTAGGTGTTGAACACGGCTATATCATACAGGGAGAAGGCGTTGTCATGATCGATGGCGGCGCACCCAATAAGGCAAAAGCATTCATCAAAGGCCTTAAAAAAACATCGATAAAACCCGAGGAGATCAAGCTGATTATTATCACCCATGGGCATTGGGACCATATCGGATCAGCAAAAGACATCAAAGATATCACGGGCGCAAAGATTGCCATGCATAAACGTGAAAAAGACTGGCTTGAAAAATCCCTTAAACCGCTGCCGCCCGGGGTAACACGGTGGGGGAAGATTTTTGCCAAAACAATGGCGCTGTTCACGCCTTTCATTCATGTTCCGGCAACCACCGTAGATATCATTTTAGGAGATGAAGATTTTTCTTTGGCCGAATTCGGGATTGCCGGAAAAATCATTTCCACCCCCGGGCATTCTCCCGGATCTGTCAGTGTCGTATTGGATACGGGAGATGCCTTTGTAGGTGATTTGGCAATGAATGCGTTTCCAATGTGTCTCAGCCCCAGTTTGCCGATATTCGCCGAAGACATGCAGCAAGTAAAAGACAGTTGGAAATTGATTTTTGATTGCGGCGTTAAAATGATTTATCCGGCTCATGGCAATCCATTTCCCGCTGAGATGATGCCAGGATAAAATGATGCCAATAGCGTTTTGTGCCTGATGAAACCAAGGATTCGGAACGGCTCTGGCCTGCTCCAGTTGTCTGAAATGGTTGGCAGCCATGCCGGGTCTTCTTCCCAGGCGATTTTTCACCCGAAGCAGGCCATATCCCTTTTCCAGCAGTGCACAAGGTACTGTCCGCGGCATCCCCAATCATAATCTTTAATCGTGCCGTTGTCGAATCCTTGAAGGAAGGAGAAAAACTCCCTCCAGACAAGGTTGAATCGGTCGAATATTACAAAGACTATGCGCTAACCCAGAAATCCTATATTCAAACGCTGATTCAACAAGGTGAAAATAACATTCCCCAAACCGATTGAAAATTCTTACTGGGTTGTCCCGGGCAAGTTTCTGGCAGGAGAATATCCCAGAGACTATGACGAGGAATCCTCACGGGAGACTATCAATGCCCTGGTCCAGTCCGGGATATCGGTCTTTATCGACTTGACCCATAACACTGACAATCTGCTGCCGTATTCGTATTTGCTTGATACGGCCCTCCACCTGCGCTTTCCGATACGGGATTCATCCATACCGGATTCTACAGATCTGACGAAAACGATTCTGGACACGATCGACCACCACATCGGACACGGCAAGAGGGTATATCTGCATTGCTGGGGCGGAATCGGGCGAACCGGCACGATCGTCGGGTGCTGGCTGGCACGGCACGGCTTCCCGGGAAGAGCCTCTCTCAGCCATTTGCGCCGCCTTTGGAAACACTGCCCCAAGTCCATCTATCGGATGTCGCCGGAAACAGAGGAACAGGAACAGTACATCGCTGACTGGAAGGAAGCTTGGTGAATTCAGTGCAGAAGTGCTACCACGGGTGCCTTCTCGGCCCGGCCCCCGTGCCAATGTTCTTTGCCGGAGATCCCCGCAAGGCCATCGAAAAATCAGGTGAAAGCTCCCGGACCACCCACGGCGCCCGCGCCGCCATGGATGCTGCCGGTATTTCGCAGCACTGATAGTCGGGGCAATAAACGGCGAAGAATAAGAAACCCTCCTGTCTGATCACTATTCACCCATTCCCGGTTACTGGCAGGAACACCCCCTTGTTCCGGAAATTGGCGCCGGATCCTTTAAACAGAAAAATCTTCTGGACATCCGGGGAACGGGCCATGTCGTTCCGTTCCTGGAGGCCGCCCTATGGGCCTTCCATCACGGCGAATCCTTTGAACAAGGACCTGACGGCAGTCAACCTCGGTGATGATGCGAATACGACCGGGGCGATCTAGGGCAACTGGCCGGCGCGTATTATGGGGAAAAAAGGCATACCTTCATCGTGGAGGGACCGAATCGTTAATAAAGACATCATCGTTGAAATGGCAGGAAGATTGATCTCATAACAAGCCACGATCACGCACAATTCAATGGTCTTGCTGAATATTGGTGCTGACTCAACCACATGATATTCATTCATAACGATGGCAGAGACAGAAGTAAAGTTCATAAGTGCAAACAGGCAGTTTCGGGCTCATTGAAAAAAACAAATCACTTGAGCCAATTTCAAAACTCTCCGGTTCCATCCTTCATAAGAAGGGCCGGGAGTGAATTTTTGTCATCAAACGTATGGTGAATGTCAAAAAGTCTAGAGATGAGCTTTGATATGCCTCAAAATGGCAATTTTTGGCAACACCTCTCCGTTCATTTTTTTAAGGCTCTGTATTTAATGTATTTTTACGTTCTTTGTCATAAAAGCAATCGGAATAACTGCATTGCTGTAATTGATATGATTCCAAACATCAGGTGGGCCATCACCTTACTGGCTCCTTTTACCCTGATGGTACGGCCGCCATAATTGTCCTTGAGATTGGAATTGATTCTCTCGGCACTGCTTCTTTGCTTAAAGCGGGACTTGGTTGCTGGATCCATATGGATCTTTTCTCCGCGCCTTGGGTTATTATCAATGATCGGTCTATGTCCCAGTGATTTGCTAAATTCGTGAATTGTCGGTGAATCATAAGCAGCATCCATCAAATCATATAGGCTGGTAACCCGTTGGCAGCTCATCTGCGAAAGCGGAATCGCCACCTGGGAGTCATGCAGTGACGCTGATGAGAGAACAGCACTGATCGGAATATCTCCATCGATGCAATCAAGGTGAAGTTTATAGCCGATCCAGGTTTCCTTATACCCTTTGCTGTTCTTTTTGGTGCCAATGTTACAGTGTTTCGGTAAGTCTTTTAAATTTTCTTCCAGACTTCTTGTGGATTGGAGCTCTACACGTGTGAACGGTTTGGGCGGAAGAATCTGGCCCTTACGGGGACGACCGCGTCTGCCTTTAGGCTTGGGTGCAGCATCCGATGCTGCTGCTGCTTTGAGCGGTTTCTCACGCGATTCTATGGCGGTGGCATCCCGGCTTATATGGCCGGCAAGCCTTTGCCCACAATGCTTTTTAACCATTGCTTCGTGAATTTTTTGAGGCAGGCTGTGCGTTGCAAACTCTGTAAAGGCCCGAGAGAACGTTGCGCTGGATGGAATCTGGCTTGAAAGTTCCCATCCGCACAGCCGCCTGATATTCTTGCATCCTCTCAGATATTCAATAAGAATATCAGTGGTTTCAGGAACAGCCGACAAGGCTGCGAATCTTGAGAGGTGCAAGTCCTCTTACCGTCAGTTGCCCGAATCGGACGGTTAGCATATCCGGGGCACGGGGAGGTAACGAACCGTGAGGTGTTCGGATGTAAAAGCCATGGCTGCTCAGCCAAAATATCGGCTGCTGTAGGAGCAATCTGGGTGGCGAGCAAATCCGCGGGTTTGAACATTAGTGAATGACTGCAGCTCCGAAAATGATACCCATATTGAAGTTGCTATAGTATGGATCACGCACTAAGCGCCGACCAAATTGGAACGTCTGGGAAGGCCGTAGTTCTGTGGGAAGAAACGGGTACACGCACCACAGGAGCAGCCGGGGTATGGGTCCAGACACGTGGAGAAGGATACGCAGAGATAACGTCGGGAAGGGCCAATTTTCAGCAGAGATTCGCAACAACCTGCGAAGACTCTTGGTACAAGGGTAAACCGAGGCTGAGAGAGGAATTTGGTCTGGCGCATGAGTTCGAAGTAGCGATGACGGAAGGGTAATGCCTTCCCATGTGATCCACTGATATCACACCGCAAGGGGTAACGCCTTGAGCGGGCGAAGGGGCTCTCGGTAAATGGCGGGCATATTTTTGGGAATAACTGCCCGGGCGCAGTACCGGTAAGCAGTACCTCAATGATATGTCGAGCGGGTGATATAACCGTTCAATCAAGGGGAGTATGCGGGCGAACGCTTAATCTTCTGATAGGACGGGAAGGTTCACCTGGGAAAGGCCATTGCTGCCAACCGGAATCGGGAAATCCGACTTTCCGGGATGAGAGGGGGGCTTGCGGAAATGTGAGCTAAGGTAGGGGCTAAACGGGCACGTACCGTGGAAACGCCGAAACAGCCAAGCCTTTACCTACGGTTGCGCGCACCGTATTTCTACCCGACAACTTATAAACGGACTTTGCGACAAAGGCTTTTGCCATGCTGGTGCGGCTTTTTTTCTTTCGCCCGAACCCTTGCCATCGAAATTCCTTCATATGGCTCGGCAAATCGAGCAAGGAAACAACCTGCACAAATTCCCGCTCTTTTTCTGAAAGTGGATCAAGTTCTTGCTCTAACCATGGAAAAAGTTGCAATTGTATGGTATTCCAGATGTCAAAGAGAGTGCTCATATTATCGTCCTGTTTTTGGTTTGGGGAAATCAATAAATTAGGGTGATAATAGAGCACTTTCTTAATTAAATCAAGATATTAATTAACATTTTAGGGCAATTTCAAAAAATAATTCGTGTGATCCAAGACTTTTGAAATTACCTCATGCTGCTTACGGAAAAAACGCCCGACCCCGGAAAAACCCGGATCAAGGAGGAATATGCCGATATCGGCGATGGCCGGATTGTTCGAAAAAAGTTGACCGGAATGGTTTTTATTTTTGGCGGAACCGACCATATCGCCGTCGGCCCCTGCATGGATAATCTGAACCAGGTGGTCAATTTCATCAACAACCGGTATATCGAATGGCAAATTCTCCGGGGCGGGATTCTGGGACATGCCGCCGGTGTCTGGCTGCATGACAAAGGCATTGCCCTGGCCGGATTTTCCGGCATGGGAAAATCCACGCTGGCCCTGCATCTGGTCAATCAGGGGGCGGATTTTGTCAGCAATGACCGGCTGATTCTGGAAAAGACGGAATCCGGCGTCTGGATGCACGGCGTGGGCAAGCTTCCCCGCGTCAATCCGGGCACGATACTGAACAACCCGAGTCTTCAGGGACTGCTGCCCCTGAAGGATTTTGAGCGGTTTGCATCCCTTCCCAAAGCGGATCTCTGGGATCTGGAATACAAATATGACGTCCCCATCGACCGGTTTTTCGGCGCCAACCGGTTTATATTAAGCACGCCCCTGGATGCACTGATCATTTTAAACTGGAAGCAAAATGGGGAGCCCACCCGGATGAATCCGGTGGATATTGAAACGCGCCGGGACCTGCTTCCGGCGTTCATGAAATCCACCGGCCTTTTCTTCTTGCCGGAACCTGCCATGCCGGCCTCCGATCCATCGGAATATGCCTACATCCGCTTTTTGAAGGCAACCCGGGTTTTTGAAATTTCCGGCGGCGTGGATTTTGAGGCAGCGGTCAAAGCCTGCTTGGAATGGACGCAAACCGAAGAGCCCCGCCATGCGACTGAATCTGAATAAATCCATAAGCGTTCCTGATCCGGCCAGGGTGGCCCTTTTTCAGAAATGCCCGGAGCTCGGGCCGAAGATTTTATTTTTCAGCGGCGGAAGCGCGCTTAAAAAACTCAGTCAGGAGCTGATTCAATACACGCATAATTCCATTCACATCATTACGCCGTTCGATTCTGGGGGGAGCTCCGCCATCTTGCGAAAGGCTTTCGGAATGCCGGCGGTGGGTGACATTCGAAACCGGCTGATGGCCTTGGCGGACCAAACGTTTCAAGGCAATCCGGAGATCTACACGCTATTTGCGCACCGGCTGCCAAGCCAGGCGGATCCCCGGGAGCTCCACCGGATGATGGAAGCCATTGTCAGCGGAAATCATCCCCTGATCAGCCGCATTTCTCACCCCATGAGAAAGATCATCCGGCACCACATCACCGTTTTTTATCGGAATATGCCGGAGTCGTTTGATTTACGGGGCGCCAGCATCGGCAATCTGGTTCTCGCCGGGGGGTATCTCAGCTATGACCACCATCTGGATCCCGTGATTTACATCTACTCCAAACTGGTTCAAGTGCGGGGAACGGTCCGGCCGGTTGTCAACACGCCGCTTCATATGGCGGCAAAGCTGCAGACCGGGGAAATGGTTCTGGGCCAGCACCGGATTACCGGAAAGGACTGCCCGAACCTCGAGGCCAGGATTGAAGATATATTTCTGAGCGCATCGCTGAATCAATTCGATCCGGTGAGCGTTTCCATCCGTGATAAAATGGCGACGCTGATCGGAGAGGCCGATGTGATCTGTTTTCCGATGGGAAGCTTTTTTTCCAGCATTGCGGTGAATCTGCTGCCGCAGGGCGTCGGACGGGCCGTCAACCTGAACCCCTGTCCGAAAATCTTTATTCCGAACATGGGAAAAGACCCCGAGCTTCTGGGATATTCCATCATGGATCAAGTCCGGATATTGCTCAAATATCTCCTGAAAGACTGCGCGGAGAACCCGCCCGTCCGCAACGTGATGAGCTGTATCCTGATCGATAAATCGCGCATGGATTTTCCGGATGCTTCGCAGATTGACGGACCTGAACCAGAAAGGGATTCAACTGCTCGGCATGGACCTGGCGAATGCGGTAAACGGATCGATTATTGATGAAAAAAAGCTGATCCCGATTCTGCTGTCTCTGGCATAGCCGGCTGATCACATATCCATTCATGTTGACTGCAAGGCAGGGGCCGATGCAGCGATACCGCCCGCACCGAATAGGACCCTTCCTTGCATTTGCCATCCTGACGGAACATGATTATGGTATCCCCGTCCATGCCGATCCAGCGCCTGCAGGACTTGTAAATATCGGAAAAATCGACAACCCGGCAGGGATAATCCCTTTCCCCCAGTTTATAGACTTCCTCCCGCACCAGCCGGTAGTTCCGCGTCACAATCACCAGATGCTCCATGTCGAGTATGCGAAGCGTTGCTTTTTTGGCGGTGCCGAAATCCATAAAGGCTTCCGGGCACTCCATGGTTGTCCGGTCATAATCCCGGCGTGGAATCAGCAGCGTTGCCTGTTTGCCGTTTTCGGTCACCATCAGATTGAACGTGCCCTGACTCAGCCAACCGTCCACGGAAACGATTGCATCGTTGTTTTTTCCCTGGCGGCGATACCGGACAAGATTGTCATTTTTAAGCGCCGCATGCTCCGACAGTGATTGATGATAGCGCATCCAGAGAAAGGATGCGCTGATATCCGTTTTATTTTCGAAATAGATCTCCGATTCACCCTGATTGGAAACCGCCTTCTGGGCGACGATTAAATTTCCGATTTCAAATCCCCGGGTGGTTACCACATACCGGATCTCTTCTCCTGCCATCGATGACATGGCACGGGTTACATCCGCCATTAATGAGGCGCCAAGAAAAAGTGTCCACAGAACCATCAGTCTGCATTCGCGCATGAAATTCCTTGAAGTGGTCAACTGCAAATCAGCAAATTAAATCGGCGCCTTTATCCGTTAATCGCAGGGTAGGGATGCGACCGTTTACTTTCTCGATCAGCCCTTTATGAATCAGATCGGTGACGGCCTGATCGAAATTGCCTTTTTCCTGCGACGTCAGCAATTGCCAGTAGTCTTTCAGCAGCCAGTTTGGCGGAATTGTGTCATGATTATAGAGCAGTGATCGAAATTTGCCTAAAATATCCCGTTTGATTGTCTTGGGTGTTTTCAACATGATTGTCTTCTCCAGATCATTTTCTTTAATGGTATGGGTGCAGTATCCATTTCGGCCAATCAGAATTGCAGGGCTTTTAAGCCACCTGGCTGAACTCATGATAAAATCGATTGCAGCTTTCAGGCGGACTTTATCCGATCCTCTCTTTATCAGTCATCAACGGTGAGGAAATAATGAAATCCGCCGTGGACCGGTTGCATGCCATGGGAATGTTGTAAAGCACGGCAATTCGCAGCAATGCCTTGACATCGACATCATGCGGATGGGGCTGCATCGGATCCCAAAAAAAGATGACGATGTCGATTTTTCCTTCGGTAATCAAAGCGCCAAGTTGCTGATCCCCTCCAAGAGGCCCGGACCGCAATTTGTGGATCGACAATCTCTGATGACTGTTTCTTTCCTCAAGCTTGCGTTAGAAGCGCTTTCTCGACAAGGCTGCCGGTTGTACCGGTACAGGTGAGTTGATGTTTGAGCAAAATGTCAAAATTCCATTCAACCCATTCGATGAGATCTTTTTTTCGATTGTCGTGCGCAACCAGCGCAATACGTTTTTGAGTATTCATAAAAGGTTTTCCTCTTGCTCGATAAATGATTTTGCGCCATTTCCCGCTCTCTTTGTCATGCCGGTGCAATTTCTCACAGCGATGTTAGGAGAATATGTGGAAAGGATTAATTTTTGATTAATCTGAGAAATTTTATGTAAAATGGGGCTGGCGAACACGTCAGGAAAGTCATTCGCTCATAGGAAGAAAGTGAAAGGATTCGTGGGTCAGCTCAATGTTTACAATTGAGTGTTTTTTGCTGCAGTTATTTAATATTCAGCCATAAAATATCATTTGACAGGATATGAGGTTTTCCCTAATCTATAAAGTATGAAAACTGAATAACAGCCGTGACTGTTAGGGGTGCCCGGACATTGAAATGTTGCAAAGGGCTGAGAATATACCCTTTAACTTGACCTGGATAATGCCAGCGTAAGGAAACATGAAGAAATTCGCTAAAGCAGGTGAAACGCTTCTTACGCTTTCACCTGCTTTTTTTTTGGAAAGAGAGGGCACATGAGTACCATTATCGAAGCGCTGCAAAAAGGAAGTGTTCCGCCATATATTCAGATACTTTCGGAAGCTGAAAGCATCCAACTGCCACAATTTATCCAAAGTATCATCAAGGGGCATGTCGTCGTTCCGCGAAACAATCGGCATGGGGCTTTGAGCCCCGTTGCCATCGGCAGAGGCGCCCGCGTGAAAATCAATGCCAATATCGGCACGTCTCCGGCAAGCTGCGATTTCGAAAATGAACTTCAAAAGCTTAAGGCTTCAATCGCTGCCGGGGCCGATGCGGTCATGGATTTGTCCATTGCCGGCAATAGTTCTGCTTTCAGAAAACGCATCATCGAGGAATTCGATATCACCCTGGGAACGGTTCCGATCTATGATGCGATGATTGGACTGGATACCACGGACAAGCTGAATTTCTCGCATTTTTTGCAAATCGTGGAAAAACAGGCAGAGGAAGGCGTGGATTTCATGACCATTCATGCCGGACTATTAAGCAAACACATGCCTTTGATTGAAAGGCGGACGCTTGGCGTGGTCAGCCGCGGCGGCGCCATCATGGCGCAGTGGATGAAGCATCAGAAAATGGAAAGTTTCCTGTATACACATTTTGATGAAATCCTTGCAGTGGCAAATGCCTATGATATCACGCTGTCCATAGGCGACGGACTGCGGCCAGGTTGCACGCATGATGCCAACGATGCGGCGCAGTTTGGAGAGCTTGAAATCATCGGAGAGCTTGTGCAGCGGTGCCGTTCGGCAAACGTCCAGGTGATGGTGGAAGGGCCGGGGCATGTGCCGTTGAATTTGATAGAAGAAAATGTCAGAAAGGAAAAAGAGCTCTGCGACGGAGCGCCGTTTTATGTTCTGGGACCGCTGGTCATCGATTATGCCGCCGGGTACGATCACATCGCGGGAGCCATCGGCGGCGCATTGGCGGGGATGTTCGGCGCGGACTTCCTGTGTTATGTGACGCCCGCGGAGCATTTGCGCCTGCCGACGATCGAGGATGTCCACGAAGGCGTCATCGCATCCAAAATCGCCGCCGCCGCCGCGGATCTTGCCAGAAAACGACCCGATGCGATATCCAGGAACCTGGAAATGTCAAAGGCGAGACGGCGTTTTGACTGGAATGCCCAGGAAGCGCTGTCCATCGATAAAAGCAAATTCAGCCGCTATCTTGAAAAAGTCGGGGTGGAATCGCCGGGCGCCAAAAATGACCTGCCATGCACCATGTGCGGTGAATGGTGCGCGATGAAACGCCTTTAGTCAAAGGAATTTTTCTCATGAAGATTACTGCACAATCCGTCTGGTCAGATGTGCTCGCGATTCGCAACCAGGCGCCGCTGGTTCATAATATAACCAATTATGTGGCCATGAACACGACTGCCAATGCCCTGCTTGCGATCGGCGCATCTCCGGTAATGGCGCATGCCATGGAAGAAGTCAGCGATATGGTCGGGATAGCCAGGTCGCTGGTGATCAACATCGGAACGTTAAGTGAAAAGTGGATTCAAGCCATGCAGAAAGCCATGCTTCAGGCGCAAAGCTGCGGCGTGCCGATTGTTTTGGATCCGGTGGGAGCAGGCGCAACCCCGTATCGCACGGAAACGGCAATGCAGCTTCTTTCGGTGGCGCCTGTTGCCATCATCCGGGGGAATGCCTCCGAAATTATGGCGATTGTTCAAAAGGGCTCAAAAACCAAAGGTGTTGACAGTATTTCGGGTTCAGAATCCGCGGTTGACGCCGCTCAGAAATTATGCAGGGCATATGGCGCAGTCGTCTGCATCACCGGGGAAACCGACATCATCGTTTCCGATGATGCCATTGCAAAAATCAAGAACGGTCATGCCATGATGCCCAGAGTCACGGGCCTGGGATGTACGGCTTCGGCGCTCTGCGGTGCCTTTCTTGGCGTCAATGCCTCGGCGTTCGTCGCGGCGGTTCACGCAATGGCGGTCATGGGAATTGCCGGCGAAATGGCAGCGGAAAAGGCAAAAGGGCCGGGAAGTCTGCAACTGCATTTTCTCGATATGCTCTACGCATTAGCGGAATCAGACATCACCGCACGGATAAGGCTGGCAGCATGAACATCACCGGAATCTATCTGGTCACGGACCGGGCTTCACTGTCCGGAAAATCCCTGGGCGATGTGATTCTGCGTGCCGTAAAAGGCGGAGCGACAATGGTTCAGCTTCGGGAAAAAAATGTATCCACCCGCTTTTTTATCGAAGAAGCCCGGCGCCTCAAGAAAATTCTGGCTCCATATGGCGTTCCCTTGATTATCAATGATCGCGTGGATGTGGCGCTGGCTGTCGGGGCCGACGGGGTTCATATCGGCCAGGAAGACATGCCGTATCCGCTTGCCCGAAAGCTGCTGGGACCAGGGGCCATTATCGGTTTATCGGTTGAAACGCCGGAGCAGGTTGAAGCGGCGGAAGCTTTTGACGTCTCCTATCTGGGCGTCAGCGCAATCTTCGCCACACCGACAAAAACAGACACCCGTAACCATTGGGGACTCGACGGGCTGCGGAAAGTCAGGGCCATGAGCCGTCACCCCCTGGTCGCGATCGGGGGCATCAACGCAACAAATGCCGCCGATGTCATGCAGGCAGGGGCAGACAGCCTTGCCGTTGTTTCCGCGATTTGTTCGGCGCCCGACCCTCAAAAAGCCACGGAAAACCTCCGAAAGCTCATTTCCAGCATCGGGTGCGCTCAAATCAAGCCCGGACCCTGATCCCCTTGAACAGACAAACCCAAAATATGAAAGGAATGCCATGAAGTATTACAGGCTTCTGACCATTGCCGGCTCCGACAGCGGCGGCGGCGCGGGAATTCAGGCGGACCTGAAGACTTTTTCCGCCCTGGGATGCTACGGCATGTCCGTGATCTGCGCCCTGACCGCTCAAAATACGCGGGCAGTAATCGGTATTTATCCGGTTACGCCGGAATTCATTGGGATGCAGATTGATGCCATCATGGAAGACATCGGCGTTGATGCCGTAAAAATAGGCATGCTGCATTCCCCGGATGTGATTATCGCTGTTACGGAACGGCTCAAGCACTACCGGGCGCCGAATATTGTCATTGATCCGGTAATGGTCTCAACCGGCGGAGACAAACTGCTTCAGGATGACGCGGTGGATGCCTTGAAATCCATTCTTTTCCCCATAGCAGACGTGATCACGCCCAATTTGCCGGAAGCCGCCATACTGCTGAACCAACCGGTCGAGACCCTTCTCAGTGCCGGCAGCTCCCAGCTTGAAACCGCTTGCAAAAACCTATCCACATTCGGGGCAAAGGCGGTTGTCTTAAAAGGCGGGCATTCGCATTCCGGGCTGATCGTTGATTTATTATATACTGCCAGGGATGGCAGCCTGAAATCGTTTGAATCGGAAAGAATCGATACCCCAAATACCCACGGGACCGGCTGCACCCTATCCTCTGCAATTGCCGCCCATCTGGCAAAAGGTCTTCCGCTTGAAGATGCCGTCCTGCAATCAAAAATTTATATCAACGGGGCACTGGAGGCCGGCGCAGCCTATCAACTTGGAAACGGGCACGGGCCTGTCCATCATTTTTACGGATATTGGAAATAAAACAACAACCGGACAGGGTTGCACCTAACTTTTTATGGGAAGCATGGCATCATCGGCCGAAGCGTGGTTGTATCCCAGGAGGGCTTCAGCCTAACCCGTTTTTCATTGTTTTTTTCTTTCTTTCCCCAATCATATTTTAGGATGTCCGGATGAAACCGTCCACCACAAAACAACGGTGAATTACCGAAGCAGTTCCTTGATCTTAAGGTTCCGAATCTTATGAGAATGAAGATCCTTTTTTTCAAACGCCAGAGAAAGCTTGAGCAGAAGCTCTTCCAGTTTGATCGGCTTCAGCAGATAATCAAAGGCGCCAAGCTTAAGGCCTTCAATGCTGGTTTCCACCGATCCATGGCCCGTCAGCAGAACAATTTCCGCAAGGGGCTGGATTTTTTTCATCTCCCGCAAGGTTTCGATGCCATCCATTCCACCGGGCATCTTTATATCCAGAACGACCGCATCAAACAAGTTATCTTTCATGATTTTAATCGCTTCTTCACCGCTGGCCGCACCAATGGTATCGATGTCCCGCTTTTTCAGTCGATTGACCAGCGTTTCCAGAAAGTCGTGCTCGTCATCCACTACCAGAACCTTAAATCGTTCCATAATCACCCCATTTTCCAAAGAAGTTTAAAAATATCATAAAATATCATTTTTTTTAAATATGATACCTTTTTTTGGTGAAGAGACAGACTTGCGATTATTTTTTTTCAGGTGTCGTGATCGGAATTTCCACTGTAAATATCGTGCCTTTCCCGACCTCACTTTTCAGAATAATTTTACCGCCTAGTTTTTCGATAATGCTGTAGCTGACCCAGAGCCCCAGACCGGTTCCTTTCCCGGCTTCCTTTGTTGTGAAAAATGGATCGAAAATCCGTTTTTGTTGGTCTTCCGGAATCCCCGGTCCATCATCTATGATGCTGACGGCAATCAATGAACCTGAAATTCGGCTGTAAATTTCAATCAGCCCGTCTTTTCCAATGGCGTCTATGGCATTGGAAATTAGGTTTAAAAATACCTGCTGAAGCTGAGCCTGGTCGCTGGCAATGATGGGAATGCTCGAAGACAGATCGGTCTGGATATCGATATTGTTGTTTCGGGCATAGTTCTCAAGCAGACTGATTGTTTGATTGATGGTATCATTGATGTCTACATCCTCAAGATGGGGCTCCATCTTTCGCGCATAGCCCAGCATGTTGTGAACCACTTTGCGAGCCCGTTCCACATGCTCCTCGATTTTTCGAATGGATACCTTGAACTCTTCCAGGTTGCTGCTGGCCTGGAAATCTTCTTCAAGAAGAAGGTCTTCCATCCACCCGGTCTTCTGCAGAATTACCGCCAGCGGGTTATTGATCTCATGGGCCACGCCTGCAGCCATTTTCCCCAGGGCCGCCAGTTTGTCAGACTGCATCAACTGCGCGTTGAGCTCATTCATTATAGCTTCATTGGAAATCAATCGATTAATGGTCATGCGGGAGGTCAGTACGGTTGTCAGGATGATGGCCATCACACCGGCGAGAACAATGAATATCTCCATATATTGGGTTGCAAAAAGGTTTTCCATCTCATCGGATACTTCCTGGCTGATAACCAGAAGCCATTTATTGTTTTTGAGCCAGCTTCCCGCGTAAAGGGAGCGTTTTCCGCTCTTGCTGACTGCCGTGATCACTGTTGTGCCGGTGCCGAACAGGGATGGCTGAATCATAGACCTGGTCAGGATTTCACCGTCAAAGCGGGGCAGTGTCTGAAATATTCCTTCTGAATTGACAATATAGGCATCTCCGGTTTTTCCAACTTGGGCGGATCTGACGATTTCGCCGAAAACCTCCGGATCAATGGTTGCGCGAAGAATCCAGGTCTGCTGATTTTCCTGACGACGGACCGCGATGATAAAATGCGGCAATTTCCGGTAGCCGGTATATACATTACTGATATATACCCCTTTACTCATCACCTCATCAAACCAGGGCTCCTGAAAATAATTGAATTTTTTAATGTCATAAGGACCCACATAGGCTCTGTGCTGCCCGATATTGTCAATCACGCCGAGATCCACAAAATTGCCCTGTCGCAAGTTCATGATATGAAAGAGCTGAGACAGGTGATTTTCATCGGTCATCTGCCAGAATGAATGGGTGTCCGCCATCGAACCCAGGATGGCCATGCGAGTTTTCAGAAAGCGGTCAACAGCCTCGGCCTGAGACTGAGATCGGTATTTGATCTGCTCTTCAATTTTTTCTTTGTACATTTTCTCAAACTGATAATAAATCGTTGCACCCAACAGAATCAGCGGGGCAAGCGATACGGCCAATGTCAGGGAAATGATTTTTCTTCTCAGAGCGCTGTATATTGTTTTTTTCATATGGATGGATCACCTCTACAATATCATATCGAAATTCTAACTCCGGAAATTTTTGACCAATATAGCCCGAGATAAAATGCCCGCTTATGCCGCACACTTTAAAAGAAAACCACCAACCCCGCTGCTGTAAAAAAATTTAAGAAGATCCCCTGACCTTGATTATGTGTTTTCCTATTCCCAAAACCCATAATCAAAGAAAGGAGATCATTTATACCTTATAATGGAGCCAGCGATCATTGCAAGCCTTTATTGAACGATACGGCAATCTCTGTGCACTTCAATCGCCATGGCAAAAGGCAACGATAACATCTTGAGATCGTTGAGCTATTCGTCAATGCCAAAGCGGTGGAACTCAAAAAAGAGCAACCCTACCGCTCCCATCGAACCTTCAACCGATTTTTGTAAGATGTAGGTTCCTCGCTGTCTATGGTAGGTAACCTTGTTGAAATCCTATCCATATCATGTTATTTTTCTGTCAGGAAAAGAAACAGAACTCATTCAAATTGCGTTGATGCCAACGCCCCCATGGAAGGTTGCGGAGTGTCATTTTGATGATAACCAGAAACCTCTGGGTATTCATCTCAAAAAATCGAGCGAAAATGAAAGAAAATGCATGACACCTACGGAATTTGAATTAAAGAAAAAATACCAAAATCAGTCGCAAATGCTTGCAAACAAGGTAAAGAAACGCTTCAAGCACCTTCGCAAGCGTTACGCCGGACTGAACATCGAGGTGTTCCGGCTTTACGACTGGGACATCCCTGAAATACGAGCCGCCGTCGACTGGTATGCCGGACATCTGGTCATTGCCGAATACACAAGAAAACAGTCCACGCCCGAATGGCTGCCCGTGATGGGAGTAGCGGTGGCAACAGCGCTGAATGTTCCTTTAGAAAAGGTTCATCTGAAAGAAAGGTTCATGGGGGGCCAGGAGGGCAGCAGGTATGAACGTCTCGACTACACGGATCAGAAGCTCGTCGTTTCAGAAAGAGATCTTTTTTTCTATGTCAATCTTTGTGATTATGTAGACACCGGGCTTTTTTCAGACCACAGGAATACGCGCCAACTGGTGAGAGAAATGGCCGATGGCAGGGATTTTCTGAACCTTTACTGCTACACCGGGTCATTCTCCTGCTATGCGGCGATAGGGGGAGCGCGCCGGACAGTTTCCGTGGACAGATCCGAAACCGCGATTCGATGGGCCAGGGAGAATTTGAATCTCAACGGAATTGCTGCAGAAGGAAACACACTGATTCAAGCCGATACATTCGATTTTCTAAAGAAAGCCAAACGCGAGAATCAAGCTTTCGATCTTGCAGTCGTCGATCCGCCATCTTTTTCAACAAGCAGAGAAAAAACGCATGATTTTGACATATCAGCGGATCACCCCATGCTACTTACCGCTGTTGTTTCGGTGATGAGGGCGGGTGCCACAATCTTTTTTTCGACCAATCATCAGAATTTCGAGTCGCACCTGGATCGCCTCGAAATAGCAGACGTGAAGGAAATAACTGCCATCACCATTCCCGAGGACTATGCCAGCAAGAAAAAGACCATCCACCGCTGCTGGCAGATTACGGTTTAATTTTGATGGCTTCGTCAAAAGCCTCGACTATCGTCACTCCGGCGAAAGCCTGAGCCCATAACCATCTAAGAATAGCAGATTCCAGATTTCACCGGAATGACAGAAAATAGTTGGCTCGTGGCTTTTACGAGTTCATTAATTTTTCAAAGATCTGAATATACTTGTGAATATTTAGAAAAGCCTTTTTCGGTGTTTTTCAGGCAGGTCGTCTCCGGACGCTGCAGATTTCCCCAAAGCCCAAAACTGTGACAGCGGCTGCCATGGAATCCGTCTCGCCCGGGGTCAGCACCTCGGCCTCTCCCACCGAAACGCCGAGTGAATTCAAGATGTCAAGCTGCTCACCGCGTTTCAGGCCCTGTTTTTTTCCCAGGGAAAAGGCGATCTGGATACCCTCCGGTACACGCTTGACCATGTAAACCTCTGCCTGCCCGGTGTTTGCCAATACCTTTTCCAGACGGCTTGAAACACCATAATTGAAAAGCATAATAATGGCCAGCCCCGGAAAAAGAATGGATGCCGCCCACCCCGCTGTAATGCCGTAATAGCGGCTCAGGTAGGGACCATGACTTTTTCTCAAACTCTGTTCGTCCGAATAAACCTTAGCCTTAAAGACCAGGGCCGGATTGATCTTCGTATCTCCGGCATCCCGGACCTTGATCACATACTCGCCCGGTTGGGCCTGTGCAGAAACACTCACCTTTCCCCGCCACATCGTATTGCCCAGCCAGAAACCGGAAAAAACTTCGATGAATTGAAGAACCACTTCGGGGGAATCGGTTTCCGCAACGAGATCCGCCATCTTTTCAGATTTTTCAGGCATAACGCCGGTCAGGTCATATTGCCCATCCACGCGGGTGTAAAAAACATTGAATTCATATATGAACCTAGATATCAATGAATCCAGAAGGACGATGGTAATCAAAATACAAAAGACGGCCCCGACTCTGCCGGCCGTCTTCCGAAGGATTTTCAGATGCTCAGGAGTCATGAAACAACGCTTGCCGCTTTGGTCTTAAACCGGCGCAGAAAAATCAGCCCGGTTAATACGGTCGGCAACAGCAGACAGAAGAAGGTTTTTACGAAGGTTGGCGTAAAAGCCTCAGGTTCCAAGTTGGCAAAATACATCGCAATGCACAATTCAACCAGAAGCAACACATCCAGAGTGATGACGACCATCTTCTGTTTGAGATTCAATCCGTCACCTACCGGGGCGTCCATTTGGGCATCGCTGTTGAACACATTTATCATTTTTCGACTCCTTCAGACGCAATATTCCGGACGGGACTTAGCCCCGTCCGGTTTATATTGCAATATACTACTTCTTGAAAATGTCCGTCTTGCTGATGTTCATTAACCGTAAAGCCTTTCCCGCTTCTTTAAAATAAATCCGGACCTCGTCCCCGGAATCCCAAGTATAATCCGGCAGTGCAAAATACTCGGCCGGCAAGCCGATCGTCACAAGGATCTTCTGACGCGGGGAATAGATGGTGATCTGTTTCTTGTCTTTATCAACCACCGGGAATTTCTTGGCCTTTTCCGTTGCTTTATCATAGACCAGCGGGTGTCTTCGATCAATGTTTTCCTGCTCGTCAACGGGGATATAGTCGATGGTCTTGAAATTCTGGGCGGCCTTGTCGAAGATGACGATCTGCTTTTTCTTGGTGTCCAGTTTCATGCGATAGCCGGCTTTGGGGTCTGCGCCCATTTCCTGGGGATCGACGGGCTTTTGATAGGTTACCGGCGGCAGAAAGCTGTAATCCGGATTCTTGGCATCGTGCTTAACATCCCGAATGATAGTGACAAGCCCCTTTTCCTTGTCAAATTCGATCGCCCTTCCCTGATCCACCGTGCCAAACTCCGTGCACCCGAAAAGAAATATCGGCAAAAGGATTGCGGTCATCATTGTCCATAATATTTTTCTGATCATATATCGACTCCTTGAATAGTATTTAGATTTGATTTTCTGCAATTCAAGCTCTTGCCTTTTTCGCGGCAATTTCTGCCTTGGCGCCTTTAATGAATGCCATAATGATATACAGTGAAAGAGCGGCAACCAGTCCCAGAATCAGTGCAGTCGCCGAATTGTCCATTATTGTGGCAGTATCCGGATACCATTTGCCGATAAACTTCAGAAGAATGGAAAGCGCACATCCGACTACAGCCAGACCAAAGGCAACGCGTATGCCATAGCCTTTGATGTACTTGGTGGCCACGGAGCCGATCTGCGCACCAATCGCCGCACCCATCAGCATGATGATGGCTGCCACAAGTTCGGTTCTTCCCTTGAACGTATACGAAGCGGCACCGTAAAGGCCTGATATCATGACCTCAAAAAGGTCGGTGCCCACCGCAACGTGTGTGGGGCAGCCGAGCAAATAGATCAGGGCCGGCATGCGGATCAGGCCGCCGCCAATTCCCAGAATCCCGGCCAGCCAGCCGGTCATAAAACTCACGCCAATCGGCAACCAGGCTGAACAATAAATACCCGCGACATTTAAATTCACCATGGGCGGGATCTTCAATTTATGGAAAGTCTTATGCCATTCAATACCGGTGCTCAGGGCATCGACCTCTTTTCCGGCCTTGACTGCATCCCTATCCTTCTTCATTTTCTTTGCCACATCAGCAAAAACCGTCCATGCGATCAGGACCAGCAGCACCAGATAAATATATCGCACCACTTTCTCCACATTGCCCAGACGCTCCATCCACATGACCATCTGTGCGCCGATCTCAAATCCGCCGACAGTTCCTATGATCATGATACAGCCGAGCTTGTAGTCGACATTGCCGAACTTGCCGTGTCTCATGGTGGAAATCAGAGACTTTCCGGCCATGTGAGCGATGTCCGTGCCGATGGCAAAAGCCATGGGAAACCCGAGAATATTCAGACCTGGGGTAACCATCCACGCCCCGCCCATGCCAAAAAAACCGCCGATTACGCCAACGCCGACACCGAGAATGATCAGACCCGGCCAGAATATCTTAACGCCTGCTATGGGCATCAATACATATAACCATTCCATGCTATCCCCTCCTTAAACCGTTAAAATGCAAGATCAATGTTCGGCCAGTTCTCTGTGCTCCAGGTCCAGACCCAGGAATTTCATAAAAAAATCGGCAATCGTGCCGAAAACTACACCGATGACCGGAATCATAATGACGGTGACCACGGTGAAATAGAGGTGGCTTTCGTTGTAAAGATTGGCCCACCAGGCCTCAAATGCCGGCAACCCGCGGGTGTCGGCCACAATAACCATGATGTCAATTTTACCCCCTCCGGCAGCCATCGCCAGAGCCGGCAGCAACAGAATCAAACTGGTTCCGCTTATAACAAGCGATGCCATGCGCCTGTAAATCTTTTTAAAATGCTTCCTCATGGGTGTTATCCTCCAATAATTGTGAATGTCATGGGTTGAACTTACCGAACTACCAGAACCGAACACGGCGCATAGGTCACGACTTTTCCGGCCACGCTTCCAACCAGAAGCCTTTCCAAGCCGCTTTTGCTCTTATGCCCCAGAACGATCAAATCAATATTATTCTTGCCAGCGTGTTTAACGATATTCTCCGCAGCAGAATACCCTGCCTCGATAACTGTTTTGACTGTGACGCCTGCCTTTTCAGCTTCCGACTTTCCCCTGGCGACTGTTTTTTCAGCCATCTGCATCAGCGATACACTTGCCTGCTTCAATCCCCCTTCGTCTTCCGGAAAATCCGGATACACGGTCATCAGTGTCAATTCGGCCTTTTCTTTTTTGGCCATGCCCACTGCTTTGTCCAATGCCTTAAAAGCCTGCTCTGAATTGTCCAAAGCCACCAAAATCTTCATGTTTCACCTCCCTTTAAAATGGTTGAGTACAAACTTTCGATTTACTTCCAGTCATTTTCCGAATTGCGTGATTTGTTTTGACTGGGTATAAAAGCAACATCCGTACCACGGCATAATATTTATCCTGCAATATTTCGCTTTAATATTTGTAATAAGCTTAAAATATATATTTATTATTGATATCATATGGATATTTGATCTCCGACGATGATTATTTTGAAAATTCTAAAATAGCGCTTGTTTTTTGCGCGATCTTTGTTTAATATCTTGCACAAGATAACGGTCGATTTCGATACTGGCATGATTGTTTTGCGCAAAAAAGAGGGGGGCCGATGGGATTGATTTTCAGGGAGTCTTTTGCCTCAAGAACTTCCCTGCTTTCAGATAAATTTTCCACATGGAGCATTCGGAAAAAGCTGATTACGGCCATCCTGCCCCCTGTGATCTTCATCATTCTGGTTACCGGGTTTGTTTCCAACTGGTTTTCCTCCAGATTCCTGAACATGGCGCTGGAACGCTCCTCCCGGTTGCAATGCCTTGCCCAGGGACATGAAATCGAGAGCTTGCTGGAAAGATGCCGAATCGATCTGATCACCCTGTCCCAACATCCTGCCGGCAAAGAAGACTTGAAGCAGTTTCTGGCAATTCATAAACAGTCCGGGGGGGATTTCTATCGGGAGCTTGCCTATATCGGAATCGACAGTTCCAGACGATATTTTCTTCTGAATGTCGGACCGTCTGTCCTGGAGCTTCGCCCGGATCAGCTCTCCGAGATCAAACCCAACCCCCTGGTTATCTTTGAACACATTCGATCCCTGAGTTCCGGCCAGTTTTATCTCTCTGATATCGCAGAAACATTCTATCCGCTGCCTCTGGATAAAAACGGACACACCCTTACCACGGTTGTCCTGCGGATGGCCGTTCCCTGCCTGGGTCCGGAGGGCCAGACCGAGGGTTTCCTGATTCTGGGTCTGGATGTCCATCACCTGAGAAACATCCTGTCCCTGTTCAATTCCTCCCAGTCGCCCCTTCATGCTTTTCCCCGCACCCCCGAACCCCGCTATGCCTACATCTTTGATCGCCATGGCTGGATGCTGTTTCAATCGGAAAACCTTGAGGCAAAAGGCGCCGCGCTTTCAACCTCAAAAATCCGGTCCGGTTTAACCGGGACCATCGGCAAGCCGGGCTTTGATACGGCATTCCGGCCCGATCCGGAACATGAATCCTTCTGGAAAATGGTTGTTGATGTTCAGGCCGGAAATCATGGGGCCATCACCATTGACGAAAAAGGAAATCAGACCCGATCCCAGACGGACAATTATTATCTGGCTTATACGCCCATACGGTTCCAATCCGATGCCAGAGTCCGGAAAGGAAACGATTCTGGGCCTGGCTTATCTGGACAGGACCCGGCTGACCCTGGCTGCTCAGATACGTCAATACGACGTATTGTTTGTCCTGACGATTCTGACTGTCATCGTCATCACTGCCGTCATCTACGCGGTCAATCGCAAAATTACCCGACCCATACTGGATTTGGCAAAATCGGTTTCCGGAATCGACCCATTAAAGCCCCTTGAAGAAATCCACGCTCCCGATTTAGATCAGGAAACGACCCTGCTGAAAAACGCGATCAATACCATGATCACGACGATGGCCAACCAACTCGAGGAAATCAAGCGAAAGGACAGACACATACAGATCGCGGGTCAACGCGAGAAGATCAGGCTGGATGAGGAAACGTCCCCTGCTGCATCCTCCCCCAGGCGATATTCAATGATCTTGTCGGGTACGGCCCCTTGCTCGAATCGCTGAAATCCGAAATCCTGAAGGCGGCAAGCATTACCGCGGACGTGTTGATCACCGGCGAAACCGGAACCGGAAAGCAATTGACATCGGAAGCCATTCACCATAACAGTCCAAGGCGAAACGAACCGTTCATTACCATCAATTGCGGCGCTCTGGATGAGAACCTTCTTCTGGACGCGCTTTTCGGGCATGTCAGCGGCGCTTTTTCCGATGCCAAAACAGATCGCAAAGGCGCATTCCTTGCCGCCAACAAAGGAACGCTCTTTCTGGATGAAATCGGCAACGCCTCGCCAAAGGTTCAACAGGCGCTGCTCCGAACGCTTTCGGCGCAAAAAGTTAAACCCTTGGGGTCAGACACGGAAATCGACATTGACGTGCGGCTGATATCCGCCACAAACGAAGACCTGAAATCCCTGATTGATCGGGGCGTTTTCCGGGAAGACCTTTATTATCGCCTGAAGGTCATCTCCATTACCACGCCGCCTCTTCGGGAACACAAGGAGGATATCCCGGCTCTGGTCGATTGTTTCATCAAGGAAGCATCGAACAGAATGCACAAAGAGGGCATCGGGTTAAGCCGGGGAGCCCTGGAGCGCCTTAAAAATTACAATTGGCCGGGCAATGTCCGGGAGCTTAAAAACTGCATTACCCGGGCAGTGGCCATGGTGGAATCGGATGTGATTCAAACCGAAGACATTCGGCTCGAAGAAACGATCGAGGAACTGCCGATCATCATGATGGAGCCGCCACCGTCTCCGTCAAGAGCCCAGGGCCGCAGCCATTCACGAGAATCCTCTCATGCCGATCTTCCGAACTTGAGCAAGAGACAGCAAAAAGCCTTTCCCGCGATTCTTCAAAAAGGCGGGATTACCCGCCAGGAATACCAGCAACTGATCGGAGCGGACCTGCCGACCCGCACGGCCCAATATGATCTGCAGGATCTGGTTAAAAAAGGGCTCTTGATAAAGTCCGGAAATGGTCCTGCAACACGCTATTATCCCGCAAATTCAACTGATTACGCGCAATAGCTATCGCGAATATAGCGCCGGAACAATCTGATCAGGCACCCGCATCAATATTTTTTTCATGAACTAATTAATCTGTCTTATATATTGGTATATTATATCTATTACAACGATCCGGTCGTGCAACCGGAAGGTATGCCATGAATATTCCCTTGCCTCTGGTTAAATAATTGCATGTCAGCAATATAATATTTTCTGGAATTCACTCAATTTGATCAGAGGAAAATGCTTCACCTCGAATTATCTCCCTCAATCGTTAATTCTTTTTTTGATAAAGAGGCCCTATGCTGATTGACAGAATCAAATCGTTGTTTCAACCAAAGCGGAAATCAAAACTTTCCCGGGATGACATTCAGGCCATTTTTCGAACCAAGTATGTCAATTTCAAGATTCTGCTGGACTCGAATTCAGAGTTATTAAAAATTATTTCTGAAATTGAGGAAAAGCTGCGCGGCGAAACCATATTTGGCATGTCATTTATCCGCTCACAGACGCTGCGCGCGCTATTTCATGCCGGACGAATGATCCGCAGCTTTGAAAGCCTATCCGGCCGACCATCTTCAGCGCTGTCGGCTGTCCTGGATCAGATTCATCAAATCATCCAGCAGGAACAGGAAATTCAACCTGCGCCGAAAATCCCCGAATACATTTTATCGTACGATCGCATCACAAAAGAAATGACAGAATCCGTCGGAGGCAAAAGCGCCAACCTTGGAGAAATCCTGAATCGTGTTCATCTTGCCATTCCCAGGGGGTTCGCGATAACGACAACGGCTTTTGAAAAGTTTATCCAGTCAAAGGGGCTGGTTGATGAAATTCGAAAGCGGAAAATGGAACTGGATATCATTGCCCCGGAAACCATTGTCAGCGTCAGCGAAAACATCCAGCAACTGCTGACTCAGACAGATCTTCCGGAAGACATTGAAGCTGTGATTCTGGATGCCTACCATCAGGTATTTGATCCCACCGGTACAATGCAGGAGCCTATCCTTGTGGCATTGCGAAGCAGCGCTATCGGCGAGGACAGCGAGATGTCCTTTGCCGGACAATATCTTTCCGTCCTGAATGTACCTGCAAACAACATTATCCAGGAATATAAACGCATCATCGCGAGCCTGTTTACCGCAAGAGCCATTTCCTATCGCCAGCACATGGGGATTCCGTTTGAAGATGCCGCCATGAGCGTGGCATGTCTGGAGATGGTCCCTGCCAGCGTCAGCGGCGTCATGTACAGCAGCCATCCCTTCAACTTTCATGAAAACAACATCATCATCCAGGCTGTCTGGGGTTTGGGTCCTTATGTGGTGGATGGCATCATCACACCGGATTCGTATACGCTTTCAAAGAGTGATCCGCCTCAACTCCTGGAAATGATAACATCCTGCAAGTCCGTTAAATTGGTCTCCGGAAAGGAAGGATATCTTGCTGAGGAGGCAGTCGATGTGAACCTCCAGAATCAGCCCTGTCTGACCCAGGAACAGGCTGATCTGCTGGCGTCCTATGCCATCCGGCTTGAAGCCCATTTTCAGTGCCCACAGGATATCGAATGGGCGATAGATAACGAAGGACGGATTCGGATTCTTCAAACCCGGCCATTGAGAAGAAACCAGATATCTGCGGAAGGGAACTTGACATCTTCCGAACCATTACCCGGCTATTCGGTAATTCTAGAAGGCGGGAGTGTCGCCTCTCCGGGCGTTGGCTATGGCCCGGCTTACCATGTTCGCTCGGAAGCCGACCTGATGGCGTTTCCGGAAGGCGGGATATTGATTGCTTCCTACTCATATCCCCAGTACGTTCTGGTGATGCAAAAAGCGCAGGCACTGGTTACCGACTTCGGGAGCATTACGGGGCACATGGCCTCTCTGGCCAGGGAATTCAAGGTTCCGGCGCTCTTGAACACCAAAACAGCCACTACAGCCATTGAGAATGGCAGGATGATTACCGTGGATGCTTATTCCGGAAGGATTTATGAAGGAAAAGTGGATAAGCTCCTTGAAATGAGGATTGAAAAAAAATGGTTCATGCAGGATACGCCGGTGTATAATCTGCTTCGAAAACGAGCCGATCTGATTCTCCCGCTCAACCTGATCGATCCGAAATCTCCCCAGTTTATACCCGACAACTGTAAAACCATTCATGATATCATGCGGTATATCCATGAAAAATCTTATGGCGAAGTATTTCAAATCAGCGATATGGCCTCGGATCGCGGCAGCATGTCTGTTCGTCTGAAAGTCCCTCTTCCGCTGGATCTGTACGTCATCGATCTGGGCAATGGGTTGTCTGAGGATGCATTTCAGTCATCAACTGTTACCGTTGATAAAATCACCTCGGCTCCATTTAACGCCCTGCTAAGGGGAATGCTTCGAAAGGATCTGAAGGCGATGGAACCCCGGCCCATCGAGCTGAAAGGGCTGTTTTCCGTAATGAGCCAGCAGATGCTTACTCCCCAAAATCGGCATGCCGAACGGTTCGGAGATAAAAGCTATGCCATTATTTCGGATAAATACCTGAACTTCAGCTCTCGGGTGGGATATCATTACAGCATCCTGGATAGCTTACTGCGGCCAGACGCCGACAAAAAACTACATTAACTTCCAGTTCAAAGGAGGCGCTGCCGATGATGTCCGCAAGAATCGGCGCGTACGGTCCATTGAAAAAATACTGGGGGCGCTGGGTTTTCTGGTCGAATCGCAAGGGGACAGGGTGACGGCAAGATTTGCCAAAGAACAGCCGGCAGTCATTGAAGAAAAACTGGATTATATTGGCCGCCTGCTGCTTTTTACGCGGCAGATGGATATGCTGATGACGACTGAAGGCAGCGTCAACCACCTGGCGGAATGTTTTTTACAGGGAAACTACAGCCTGGAAACAAAACGGGAATCTTGATGACGAAGGGTTCGGATTAAGGTTTACTGCTTGCCGTTTATGTTTTTTCCTTCCCGCTCCGTTTTCCGCTCGTGAGCCAGGGTGATCCGATCCATCAACTCCTCGGTGTCGCAGGGTTTCAACAAATAGTCATTTACGCCAAAGTCCATGATTTCAACGGCAGCATCCAGGAATACATGACCCGATAAAACAATGACCTCAGCCTTGCATCCCTGTTCCCGCATTTGCCGGAGAACATCCACACCGCTCATTCCCGGCATTTTTATGTCCAGAAGCACCACGTCGACGCTGCGGGTTTGAGATAATTCCAGGGCTTCTTCTCCCCGACCGACGCCAAAAGCCTGAATGCCTCTGGCCTGAAGCCGTCTTACCAAAACCGAACGAAACCCATCTTCATCGTCCACAATCAACACAGCTGGGCATTTCAGACATGTAAAATCCTTTTTTCAACCCGTCATTAGCCATTATTTAAATATCTTATTCGACATAAACTTTCTGTCCCGGAAAAATTTTACTTCCCGATGATAAATTGTTTATGCTTAAAAACCGATCAATCGGCATATTGTGGCCGGAAGCGATGGAGAAAGCGTTTTCACCTTTCTTAACCATATACTTCTTCAAGCCGGTTTCTATGGCGGCGGTTTTGGTCGGCTCCGGGATGGTAAGGCTCTGGCCAACGGCGATATTGAAGGATGTAAGTTTATTGGCTTCCTGGATTTTTTTCGTTGTCACCCCGTAGCGGCTGGCAATATTGAAAGTGAATCGCCGCTTTTGACCACATGGGTGATTACGCGAACCGGTTCAGGCTTCTTGGCCGTTGCCGGTTTTGCCGGGGCAGGACTTGCCTTTGCAGGGCGGAGACGAAGTCTTTGCAAGCGTGGGAGGCGCCTTTGCAGGAGGGGCCGTCGGCTTTGGAGGGAACCAGAAGAACCATGCCGGGTTTGATTTTTGCAGATTTTTTTAATTTATTGGTCTGCATAATGTTTTGTTGACTCGTTTGATACTGTTTGGCCAAAGATGCCAGCGTTTCTCCGCGCTTGACCTTATGGGAAGCCAGTTTTTCCGGATGAGACGCCGCCTTCTCCTGCTCAACGTCTTCCGCCGGCAGGCCAGATGGTTTCCGGAATATTGTCCAGTTGGGATAACAGCATGTCCGATGTACCCAGCGGAATTTTAAACTGGTAATTGTCGCCGGGAATGATGCCGTATCGGAGTTCAGGATTCAGCATGTTTGAGGGTGGATTCCTGTATTCCGGTCGTATCGGCAATGCTTTTGATTTGAAGTTGACGGGAGACCGGAACGGTTTCAAATTCCATCGGTGATTCCGGATGGATATCCGTCAGACCATACTGCTTCGGGTTTTGGATGATATGAAGGGTTGCCTGAAACCGGGGCACATAGCGGGCGGTCTCGCGGGGCAGTTTTTCATAAAGATCCCAGAAATTATCCAGATAATTGATGCTCTGTGTGTTAATGGTCCGAAGTACCCGCCCTTCCCCGCAGTTATAGGCAGCCAGAACCGTTTCCCAGTCGCCGAAAAGATGGTGAAGTTCCTTCAAATACAAAATAGCCGCTTTTGTGGATTTATAAGGATCCAACCGTTCATCCACGTATTTGTCGCGGGAAAGACCGAACCGATATCCGGTTGAGGGAATAAATTGCCATAATCCCAAGGCCCTGGCCGGCGACAAGGCCTTGACGTTATAGCCGCTTTCTATCAGCGGCAGCCACGCCAGTTCAAGCGGAAGACCTTCCTTGGCCAGTTCAGCCTCGATGTATTTCCGATAACGCCCGGAGCGCTGATAGGATTTGATGAAAAAATCTTTTTCGCATCCCGTGGTCAGGGACTCGATTTCCGCCTTCACGTAATCGTTCATGACCAAGGGAATGGCATTGAGGCTGCCTTTTGCAACGACATTCCGGGACCCGTATATATCCTGAATTCGACGGGTTATCAGAAACCGAAGGTCTTCTTTCTGCTGAATGAGCCGGGGCCGATTAAACGTGTCCACCTTGATAATCAGGGCATATGCCTGATCCAGCGCCGAAATGGCATTATCCAGTTGGCCTTTCATCCAGTAATCCTGAGCCAACTGGCAGTAGTCCAGGGCTTCATCCAGAATGTTCTGATTTTTGATTCCGAAATTGATGCGATCGCCTTGTTGATCGTCGTTTTCAGCAGCATCAATATCGGCAATGTCATCCATTTCAGCATCTTCGGATATTCGATAAGAGGCGGGCGAACGGCGGCCGGAAGCCGTGTCTTTTCCTGGATCACATGAGATTTTTGTTGACTCAGAGCCTGATGCTCCCGGTTGCGACGAAGAGAGCCCCTGAGTCTGGTGCGCGCAGCCGTTCAGCCAAAACGAGAGTATCACGATAACGGGCATGGACAATTTATATGATTTCAAATGTTGTTCCTCATAAAATATTCATGATGAAAATCAGCGTCTAATACGTATGGTTAACGCTGTATATAAGTAAAAACCATCAAATGGTTTATTGTTATCGAATTACAAAATCCTTTGGTCCGTGTCAAGTTTTATCCTTCGGAGCTAGGGACACTAAGGAATCGTTATGTGGAAGTACTTCAGTCTGAGATCCCGAGTCTACGCCATATTGTCCACACACATTGTCATTACATTCATGGGCAGCATGATTATCGCGTGGCATATATTCCAGCCCTCCGTCAGGCGCCGCAGCAAGGGGCAAGCCAAGGCCCTGGGAAGAACGAGCACATCGCAATGTACTTTCATTCAAACCGCCTTGACATTCGATAAAATGGAGCATAAATTGACAATACTATCATGCTTTTATCTGTTATTGGCGCGTGAGATACGGTCTTGTTCAGTTTTATTGGAGAGTTAACTCATGAAATTCGTTGCTTATGTCAAGTGGTTTTTGTTGATATGCCTTGTGGCCCTTCCCGTTGCATCCGGAGCTGAAGCCAAGGCGGATGAGAATCTTTCATATGCCGTGCCGGAAACGCAGTTCACCTTTCAACCGGTTGTAGAAGGCACGGAAGTTGTTCATGATTTTGTCATCCTGAATAAAGGAACCGATGTTTTATCCGTGCTCAACGTCAAAACCGGCTGAGGATGCACGGCCGTCTCGTTTACGAGACAGATCCCCGCCGGCGGCGAGGGAAAGGTTACCATCAAAGTCAACACCAGCGGATACGGCGGAACCTTATTGAAAAAAAGCATCGTGGTGGAGACCAGCGCTGCAATACAGCCCAATGTGTCGGTTGAAATCACCGGTAATGTTGAGAAATTTGCGAACATCACGCCAAACAAACTGATATTGCGCGGAAATGCGGGAGAGCCCATCACCGGATCTGTAACCGTATCCCCTGACCCCAAGTATCCATTCAAGGTCCTGGAAACCAGGCCGAAAAACGGCACCGATATTCAGGCCAGAACTGAAGAAAAACAGGAAAACAACACAACGTCCTTTATTGTTACCGTGGAGAACCTGAAAAAAGATCCCGGACGCTATTACGATGTCATTACGCTAAAGACCAACAGCCCGATCAAACCGGAAATTCAGGTAGGTGTTTATGGACAAATTCTTGAAAATATTAAGAAAACACAGTAACAGGCAATGATGAAACACATTCGGGTAGTTGCCTTTGACTGCGACGGCGTCATGTTTGACACCGAAAACGTCAACAAATCGTATTACAACCAGATTCTGCAGCATATGAACAAACCCGCACTGACCTCTGATCAGTTTGCCTTTGTTCACATGCATACCGCGGATGAGGCTATATTACATCTGTTCCCGGATAAGTCCGAAGCCGCCGAAGCCAATGTCTATCGCAAACAAATGCCTTATATTCAGTTTCTGGATAACATGGAAATCGAGCCTTACCTTAAACCCCTGCTTCGCAGGCTGCGGCCCGCATACCCGACGGCGATTGCAACCAACCGGACCAATACCATCCAAACGGTGCTGGAGGCTTTCGGCCTGGCAGATCTCTTTGACCTTGTGGTCAGCGCCTGGGATGTCGAACACCCCAAACCCCATCCAGACCCCTTGAACAAAATCCTGCGGCATTTTGATATTGAACCGGACGAGCTTCTCTATGTCGGCGATTCCGAACTGGATCAGATCGCTGCGGAAGCAGCCGGCGCCATTCTGGTCGCGTATAAAAACCCTTCCCTTCGATCCGATTTTCACATTACCAGCCTCAAGGAGATGGAACAGATCCTGAAGCTGTAAGGAAGGGTTTCATGCGCGCTGTCATTATCGCCAATGGCATTATCGGCGGCTTTCGCCCCGTCATTTTCCCCGACGATATCGTCATTGCCGTTGATGGCGGCTTGCGCCACTGCCTGGAGCTGAAACTGCGCCCCCATACCCTTATCGGGGATATGGATTCTCTGTCCCCTGAAGAAATCGATGCAGTCACCCGGTCCGGAATTCCGATTTCCCGTTACCCGGAACGCAAAGACCACACCGATATGGAACTGGCCCTGCATGCTGCCATAAGTATGGGCGCAGACGATATTGTGCTGCTGGGCGCCCTGGGCGCCAGATGGGACATGAGCATCGCCAATATCATGCTGTTGGCCGCACCGGAACTTGCCGGATGCCGGGTTCGAATTCTGGACGGCATGCAGGAAATCGCTCTGGTGCAGGGAGGAGAAACGCAGCAGTTTGAGGGCAATGCCGGCGACCTGCTTTCGCTGATTCCTTTGAGAGCGGACGCCAAAAACGTCTGCGTTACCGGCCTGGAGTATCCGCTGAACGGAGAAACCCTTCATTTCAGCGCAACCCGTGGGGTCAGTAATGTGTTTTGCGGTCAGACGGCAACCGTGTTCCTGGAAGAAGGGCTTTTGCTCTGCGTCATTCAGCATTTTGCCGAGAGAGGCCCGGATTTAGCCGTCCATGGCCACCATTTTCGGGATGTTTAGGCCCTAAATCATTCCCGAAAGTTTGAGCCAGAGAGAGAATGTAGTCGCCGAAAGCAGGGTGCTTACCGAAACCGTGGCCGCGGCAAAGTCCATATCGCCACCAATTTCATGGGCCATCACCACGGCGATGGTCGCTGTCGGCGTTGCAAGAAGAATCAGCCCCGGCAGATAGTCCTGGGGGGAGATCCCCAGAAACCGGAAGCCTACAAACCCCAGGCCTGGCAGGACAATCAGCTTTACGATGCTTGCAGACAGGACCGATCCGATACGGGACCGAACCAGATCAAAAGACAATGATGCCCCGATGATCAGCAAGGCCATGGGAAGCGCAAGCCCGCCGATAATTTCCAGCGTCTGATCCAAAACCTTTGGAATGGGAATCCCCAAAAGAGACACCAGAATCCCGGCTATGGAGGCCAGAATAACGGGATTCCCCAGTATTTTTAAAAAGACAAGGCTCGCCTTTCCCTTGATTGCTGCATTATCCGAGTAATATTGCAGGATAAATATTGCCAGAAGATTCTGAAGAATCATTACGAATCCCGCAATGATACTGGCCCGGACCAGACCCTCGTTTCCCAGCGCATAAAAGGCGACGGCCAGCGCAATGTATCCGATATTGCCATGAAATGTACTTTGAACGAAAGTTCCCCGCTGTCCCAACCGCGCCACCCGGATAAAACCGGCCGCAAACCAGGCCAGGCCGAACACGACCAGAACGGCCGTCAGCGAGGTCAAAACCACACGGATATCAAACTGGGTGGTGAGGTTGGTCCCGGCAATCGAGCGGAAGATCATGGCCGGAATCGCCAGATAAAAGACCAGCCGGTTACCGGGGCCTAAAAACGCCTGAGGAATGAACCCCCTTTGATGAAATACCCAGCCCAGCAGAATGACAATAAAAATGGGAAGGATCGTGGAAAGAATCGTCATGACCGTCTGATGATGAGAAGTTTAATTGTCGCGCTCAGTATAAATTGACTTTTTTTCAGGTTAATCATAAAAATACTACAACATAAATTCAGATTAATATCAACCGCACTGAACATCTCGAATTGGAGCAACGTATGAAAATATTTCATATGCGTGGATCGCACCATCGGTTTAACACCCCTTGTCCGCCTCAACCGCATCTGCGAGGGCATGGCTGCGGAAATTGTCGCCAAACTGGAATTTTTCAATCCGCTCGGCAGCGTCAAGGACCGTATTGCGGCCGGCATGATCGAAGCTGCTGAAAAAGAAGGGCTGATTCTGCCGGATACGCGCATTGTGGAGCCGACCAGCGGCAATACCGGCATTGCCCTGGCCTTTATCTGCGCGGCAAAGGGATATCGCCTTTCCCTGACCATGCCCGAGACCATGAGCATCGAGCGCAGAAAGCTCCTGAAACATCTGGGGGCGGAACTGATCCTGACGCCGGGGGCAAAAGGCATGAAAGGCGCGATTGAAACCGCTCTGGACATTGTAGCAGCCGACAGCCATGCCTATATGCCCAATCAGTTCGAGAATCCGGCCAACCCCAAAGCCCATCGTGAAACAACAGGCCCCGAGATCTGGAACGATACGGACGGACAAGCGGATATCCTGGTAGCCGGCGTGGGAACCGGCGGCACGCTTACCGGCATTTCCCAGTTCATCAAACCCCGAAATCCATTATTCCGGGCCATTGCCGTTGAACCCGCGGATTCTCCGGTACTGGCCGGAGGAAAGCCGGGACCGCATAAAATTCAGGGCATCGGCGCGGGATTCATTCCCGACGTATTGGACCGCTCACTCATTGACGAGGTGATTCCGGTAACCAACGACCAGGCTTTTGAAACAGCCCGAAGCCTGGCACGGCTGGAAGGAATCCTCTGCGGCATCTCATCAGGCGCAGCCGTCTGGGCCGCCATGGAAGTGGCCAAACGTAAAGATTCGGAAGGCAAAAAAATCGTTGTCATTCTTGCCAGCACCGGCGAACGGTATATCAGCACCGAATTATTTCAAGATTGATCGGGAGGATCAACATGGGTACAAATAATGCTGTTTTTCTGGAAGTCATCGAATGGTTTGACGAAACCGGCAGGGAAATAGTCCACCGCATTCCGGAAACCGGTTCCGGTGAAATCAAGTTCGGCGCGCAGCTCACGGTTCGGGAAAGCCAGGCTGCGGTTTTCTTCTATCAGGGCAAGGCCGTTGCCGCCTTCGAGCCGGGCCGCCACAGCCTGAAAACCCTGAATATCCCGATACTGACCAAAATCCTCAGCACTCCCTGGGGTATGACCAGCCCGCTTCGGGCCGAGGTGTATTTCGTCAACCTGAAAACGTTCACCAATCTCAAATGGGGAACCCGGGACCCCGTAGCGTTCAAGGATTCCCAGCTCGGACTCGTCCGGCTTCGGGCCTTTGGGGTTTTTAACCTGCAGGTCATCAAGCCCGGCCTTTTCATCAATTCCCTGGTCGGCACCCAGGGAATTCTTGGCACGGCGGAAATCGAGGACTATCTCAATCAGGTGATTGTATCCCGCCTGAACGATTATCTGGGTGAAACCCTGGATACCCTTTTGAATCTTCCCGCCCGATATGACGAGATGTCAGAAGCCCTGTCCGAACGCATTAAAAGCGACTTTTCCCGTTTCGGCCTTTCGCTTGACCAGCTTTTCATCAACGCCATCACCCCCCCGCAGGAAGTCCAGCAGGCCATTGACGACAGAAGCCGGATGGGGGCCATCCAGGATATGAATAAACTGATGCAGATGAAAACCGCCATGGCCATAGAAAAAGCCGCGGAAAATGAAGGTGCGACCGGCACAGGCATGGGGACCGGGCTCGGGATCATGATGCCAGGGATCATGGCGCCTTACATCGCGGGGGGAATGCAGCCGCAGCAGCCAGGGGCTGCGTGCCCGAAATGCCAAAACGCCGTGCCCGCAGATGCCAGATTCTGCCCCCAATGCGGCCATCCGCTGCAAATTCATATCCCCTGCACGCAGTGCGGAAAGCCTCTCACCGCCGGAGACAGATTCTGCCCGGAATGCGGCCATTCAACGGCCGAGAAAAAATAGCCGGAGCAGCTCATCAACCTTCTTATCGACTATCAATGCCACCAGTGCGGCGCACCGGCTGTGCTGAATGAAACCGACAGGCTCTTTACCTGTGCATACTGCCGGGTCAAATCCTGTCTGCTTCCCAAAGGGGTTTTTCGATACGTGCTTCCACATGTAGCCGCTCCCGGAAAGGAAGTTGTGTTTTTTCCTTACTGGCGATACCGGGGAACACGGTACTCCTGTATCGAAAACGAGATCCGGCACCAATTTATCGATGTCACCCATCAGGCGGTTGAATCCCCGTATTTTCCGGATTCCATGGGGGTACGGGCACAGGCCATGAGACTGGCATTTGTTTCGCCCCATACTGTGGGGCGTTTTCTGTCGCCGGTGTTATCCCTCCAGGACATCCTCATGCGTCAGGAAATCCGTTTTAAAACAGAAATGGCCGGCCAGAAAGAATATCACCAGTCACATGTCGGCGAAGTCCTCAGCATGATCTATTCCCCGTTTTATATCGACACACAGGTGGTTGATGCCGTTTTGAACCGTCCGGTTTCAGGTCCTCCGCCGGATTCTTTTATGAATACACTGCCGGAACCAGGTCCACCGGACTGGCAAATGCAGTTTCTCTCCGCCCTGTGCCCTTCCTGCGGATGGGATCTGTCCGGGGAGCGCAATGCCATTGTCCTGACGTGCACAAACTGCAATTCGGCCTGGCAGCAGGTCGGAAGCAGCCTCAAGCCGGTACCCGTCGGTTTTTTCCCGGATGACAAAGCCGATCTTTTCCTGCCGTTCTGGCGGATAAAAGCCGATGTTTCCGGGATTCCCCTGTCTTCCTATGCAGACCTGGTTCATCTGGCCAATCTGCCAAGGGTGATGCAGACAGGGTGGGACCAGGTGGAATTCCGCTTCTGGTCCCTGGCGTTCAAGCTGAGCCCCAAAGCGTTTTTGTCGCTTTCCATTCGCATGAATTTGACACAGCCCCGTGAGGAACTGAAATCCGGGAATCCGCCGGGGCCGCTTTATCCAATCACCCTTTCCGTAACCGAAGCCGTTGATACCCTGAAAACCAGCCTGGCAGGCATGATGAAACCGGCTGAAACCGGATTTGCAAAACTGCCGCGGATTCATATCAAGGCGCTCCGGTTTGTTCTGGTCTATATTCCCTTTCAAAGCGGACATCACGAATGGCTTCAGCCGGACTACAACATCGCCATCAATAAAAATATGCTGTCCCTGACGGATCATTAAACAAGCGAGGTGTAACATGATGGAAGATTCGCCCGGCCCAGACAATTCCGCAACCGTATCCACGGGGATCCGTTATCTGGACGAGCTTCTGGGAGGGCTTTTTATCGGCGACAATGTGATCTGGTATGACGATGCCGGAAGCCTTGCCGGCGCATTCTGCCACAATTTTCTCCAGTCTTCCCAGCGCCTGAAAAAAGACGTGATCTATGTCAGTTTTGACCGGTCTCCCAAGAACCTTATCGACAAACTGGGACCCCTGGCAGACAGTGACCGGCTGATTCTGATCGACTGTTTTACCTATGGCAAGGGGGCGGGCTCGACTGTTTTTCTGAAATTCTACGAGGATCAGACCACTGCATGGCCGTGTCAGATCGTGTGCGTGGAAGATCCCAAAAATACGCACAATGTGATGGAGATTTTCTACAATGTCCATGCCAAGCTAAAGGGCGATGTCCGGTTCATTTTTGAAAGCCTGACAGGCATGCAGGAATTGTGGCAGGGCGAAGATCAGATCCTGAACTTTTATGCCCACTCATGTCCCAGACTTTACGAGCTGAATACCGTGGCATACTGGCTGATTGAAAAGCGCGCGCATTCCTCCCGGCTGAGGGCTCAGATCAACCAGATCGCACAGGTGGTGATCGATCTGTCGATAAAGCGCGGCAAAACCGCATTGACCCTGATAAAGGCTGAAAAACGGCACCTCCCTTCGCCCAACACCCCCTATGACTACCGGGCAAAGGATATGCAGGTTTCTTTTGAGGCGGAAGCGCATCCGGTCAGCCGGATTGATGTGGGAAGCCGGTTGAAGGAATTGCGCACCCGGCAGGGATTGTCCCAGAGCGAGCTGGCCAGACAGGTCGGCGTCACGGCCAGCACCATCTCCCAGGTGGAAGGCAATCTGATCTATCCGTCGCTCCCGGCCCTGCTAAAGCTTGCAGAAGTGCTGGGCGTTGAAGTGGGTCAGCTCTTTCAGGAATCCAGGCAAACCGGTAGAAAAATCCATTTTACGGCCGGGGATGCCATGGAGGTAACCGATCTCCGGACTTTCCTCAAACGCTCATCGCCGGAAAACGGCTTCTCCCCCCGAATATGGATACTGACGCAGAACCGTATCTGATTGAAATACCCCCGGGTTTAACGCTTCAGCCCCACTTTTTTGCCCATAAGGGACAGGAATTCGGCTATCTTCTGTCCGGCGAACTTCACCTGACCGTCAATTCAACAGACTACACCCTAAAACCAGGAGAACTTGTCTACCTGACCTCTGAAACGCCCGGTCAGTGGGTCAACTCAGGCTCGGTGACAGCCCGCCTGCTATGGGTCACCATCAAATAAAAACTCCCTATCCCGGTATTCGGGATAGGGAGTTTCGAAGGCTCGATCTCAGCATCAGGCCGCTGGATCCGCCTGCATTTTTCGTTATTGGTCCGGGGTTCTACCTCTGATGGTTGACGGGCTACCATCCCCAGACCAGATAGTTGTGAATGGAGTCGGCCGCCTTTCTGCCGGCGCCCATGGCCAGGATAACGGTGGCGGACCCCGTGACGATGTCGCCGCCGGCCCAGACCCCTTTTTTGGTGGTTTTTCCGGTTTCGGGATCAGCGGTGATGTATCCCCACTTGTTAAGCGCCAGATCCGGGGTCGTCTGGGTCAGCAGCGGGTTGGCGCCGGCGCCCACGGCAACGATCACCAGATCGCAATCCATCATGAACTCGGAGCCCTTTACCGGAATGGGCCGCCTTCTGCCGGATGCATCGGGTTCGCCCAGTTCCATCTTGAGGCATTCCATGCCGGTCAGCCGGCCTTTTTCATCACCGATAAAACGGGTGGGTGCGGTCAGGAGAAAAAATTCAATGCCTTCTTCGTCCGCATGGTGAATTTCCGCCTTTCTGGCCGGCATCTCGTCGCGGGACCGGCGATAGACGATGCGGACGCTGTCCGCGCCAAGGCGCATGGCGGTCCGCGCCGAGTCCATGGCCACGTTTCCGGCGCCCAGAACCACGACGTTTTTGCCCATGGGAATCGGGGTGTCCACTTCCGGGAACAGGTAAGCCTTCATCAGGTTGGCGCGGGTGAGATATTCATTGGCGGAAAGGATGCCCACCAGGTTTTCGCCCGGAATGTTCATGAATTTGGGAAGGCCTGCTCCCACGCCCAGATAAACGGCATCATAGCCTTCTTCAAATAGCTCGTCCAGGGATACGGTTCTTCCCACCACCTGGTTGCATTCCACTTTGGCGCCCAGCTTTTCCAGAAAGGCCACTTCTGAAAAAACGATTTCCTTCGGGAGCCTGAATTCCGGAATGCCGTAAACCAGAACCCCACCCGGCTTGTGAAACGCTTCCAGAACCGTCACCTCATGGCCTTTTCTGACCAGATCGCCGGCCACCGTAAGGCCGGATGGCCCGGATCCCACAACCGCAATTTTTTTGCCGGTCGGTTTATCCCTGGGCGGAAGCTCGCCGGTGCCGTGCATGCGCTCATAATCCGCGACAAACCGTTCCAGGTTTCCGATGGCAACCGCTTCCCCTTTTTTGCCCACGATACAGTTTCCTTCGCACTGAATCTCCTGGGGGCATACCCGGCCGCAGACAGCGGGTAGGCTGTTCTTCGACCACAAATTGCGGATGGAACCGGTCAAATCCCCTTTGGTAATCAGGTTGATAAAACCGGGGATGTCCACCCCCACAGGGCACCCTTCAACGCAGCCCGGTTTTTTGCACTGAAGGCACCTGCTGGCTTCCACCATGGCCTGTTCCATGGTGTAGCCCATGGGAACTTCCTGAAAATTCCGTCTTCTGATTTCTGGTTTCTGTTCCGGCATTGCCTGCCGGGGAGTTGTTTTTTTGGGTTCTGCTTTTTCCGCCATAATATCCTCCAAGGAAATACGATGATTTCCATGATGTTATCGGGTTTAATATAAACGCAACGATCCTCGCAGAAAACAGATTGCCTGCCTCTGCATTTTCAAATGCTTGACGGCATCTCGATGTCAGGCCTGAGCCGGTTTCATGGATCAGGCCGGGTGAAGGGTGCAGTAGTCATTATAGCACTTTTTTTCATCTTCGCAGTAAGCCTGAAGCCTTCGCGTCAGCTCATCAAAATCCACCTTGTGCCCGTCGAATTCGGGCCCGTCCACACAGGCAAATTTTGTTTCCCCGCCGACCGATACCCGGCACCCGCCGCACATGCCGGTGCCATCCACCATGATCGGATTCAGGCTGACCATGGTCGGCACATTAAATTCCTTGGTGATTTTGGATACAAACTTCATCATGGGAACCGGCCCGATGGCGACCACCAGTTTGACGTCCTCTTTTTCCAGGACCTTTTTGAGCACCTCGGTCACAAACCCGTGATGCCCGTATGTGCCATCGTCCGTACAGATGTGAAGCGTGTGGGAAGCCGCCTTCATCTCATCTTCCAGAATGAGGATGTCCTTGCTTCGGGCACCGATGATGCTGATGACATTGTTTCCGATTTCCTTAAGGCCCCGTGTGATGGGGTGAAGGACGGCGATTCCCGTTCCGCCGCCCACGCAGACCACGGTCCCCAGCTTTTCGAGATGGGTGGGCTTGCCAAGCGGGCCGATGACATCCTGATAGCTGTCGCCGACTTTCAAGGCTTTGAATGTGGCCGTGCTTTTTCCAACCACCATGTAGATGATGGTGATGGTGCCTTTTTCCGGATTGGTATCCGCCATGGTCAGCGGAATACGCTCGCCGGCTTCGTTGGCCTTCAGGATCACGAACTGTCCGGGTTTTGCTTTTTTGGCAATCAGGGGCGCCTCGAGTTCATTGAGGACGATGGTTCCGCCTGCCATTTCCTTGCGTTGAACGATTTTAAACATTACAGACCTCCACAAGATTCAGATGGTGATGAATTGAGCAGCACGAACTGGCTGCAGATATCCTGAGATGAAACAGTCAATTGCGTATGAAGGGGATTGATGGCCCGGCAGATTTCCGCCAGGGCTTTTTCCGGGGTGTTGTTGGTTTCGCTTAAATGGGCCAGAATGACATGCTGAAGCTGCTGGTGCTGGATTTCCTCAAGGAGAATCCGGGAATCCCGGTTGGAAAGATGGCCGGTTCTGCCATTGACCCGCTGCTTTAAATGCCAGGGATAGGGGCCGCTGATCAGCATTTCCGGATCATGATTGGCTTCCAGAATCAGCAGATCGCATGCTTGCAGGTGGTGTCTGACCATTGCCGTTGCAATTCCCAGGTCCGTTGCGATCCCGATTTTTTTTTGATTCAAAGAGATGGTAAAGCCGGCAGGGTCTGCGGCGTCATGGGAAATCGAAAAGGGGTGGATATTTAACGTATTGATTTTAAATGATGCACCGCAATTAAATGCAACCGTTTTCTTGAGGTTTTTCAACTGGGGCGATGCGGCTTCGCATGTTTTTGCGCTGATATACACGGGAAGCCCGTAGCGCCGGGAGAGAACGCCCACGCCGCGGATGTGATCGTCATGTTCATGAGAAACCAAAATGGCATCGAGGGATTCGGGATTGAGATCCCTGGATTTCATCCGGCGTTCGATTTCGATTCCGGAAAGGCCGGCATCCACGAGAATGGCGGTGCGGCCGTCCGAAACGTAAACGGAATTTCCCTTGCTGCCACTGGCAAGCATGCACAGGCAAATGCCGGAATCCTGAGGCGCCGCCGAATTTGATAAAAACACCGGTTTGTCAGACATCATCTATCCCGCATCGCTTGTGCAGCATTCCCATGAAAAAAACAAGACGACAGCAAGAGCAGCCCTTGCTATCGTCCGATTGACCGCTACTTTCCCGTATGGCCGAATCCGCCGGCGTTCCTGCTGGTTTTATCCAGGCAAGCGACTTCTTCAATCCCTGCCTGGTACACCCGCTGAATGATCATCTGGGCTATCCTATCGCCCCGCCGGATCGTGTATGCATGTTTTCCCAGATTGATCAACGCCACCCGGACTTCTCCTCGGTAATCTTCATCGATGGTTCCCGGCGAATTAATCAGCCCGATTCCGTGCTTGACGGCAAGTCCGCTGCGAGGCCGGATCTGAGCTTCATAGCCATTCGGAATGGCCATCATCAATCCGGTTGGAATCAGTTGAATCGACCCAGGCTCCACGATCAGATCCTCGGTCACGGCGGCATGCAGATCCATGCCCGCAGCCTGAGGCGTCATATAGCGGGGCAGCGGAATATCCGCGTCAGCCTCGGCATCGATCCGGCAGAAGCGGATGGTGGGGGGTGATTCAGCGCCCATGGCTTACTTCCATGCAAAACCTGCCATCATGTCATCATGAGCTGTTCAAGTTGAGAAGATTCCGCTACCGGCCCATGAAGCGTCAGGGTCATCTCGTTCTTATGGAAGATCTCTTCGGCAAGCATCTGGATATCATCAGGGGTGACCCTGTCGATTCCGTCCAGAATCTCCTGAAGCGGCGCATAGCGGCCGAAATGAAATTCACCCTGGGCCAGGCGCGCCATTTGGTTTTCATTGCTTTCGGACGCCATGAGCAGATTCCCCTTGCTGAATTCCTTGGCATGCAGGAGTTCATCCGCGGTTACCGGGCTGTCTTTAAGCGCTTGCAGCGTATTCAAAATGATTTCTACGGTTTCATTAACATTAACGGGGTCCACGCCGGCATAAGCTCCGGACATGCCCGTATCCACAAAAGATGAAAAAAACGAGTAAACCGAATACGCCAGGCCCCGCTGCTCGCGGATCTGCTGAAAAAGCCGCGAGCTCATGTTTCCGCCCAGAATGGTGTTCATCAGGGACGCCACATAGCGCCTCGGGTCTGTCGTGGGCAAGCCTGGCGCATTGAGGCAGATATGAACCTGTTCAATGTCTTTTGGATGCCGGTAGATCTTTTGGCCCGCGTTGGAATGGCCATGCGGAATGCCGCGTTCCACAATGGGATCCCCGGATTGAATGGCTTCAAATGCCGGACGGGCCAGATCAACCAGATGATCGTGCGCGATGTTTCCAACAGCCGTCAGCACAATCCGATCCGGCTGATAGAGCCGCTCGAAAAAGCTTCGAATGGTTTTGGAATCAAACTGCTGAATATTGTCCCGCGTTCCCAGGATCGATCTTCCCAGCGGGTCATCCTCCCAGAAAGACCGGGAAGCCAGCTGGTGCACGTATTCATCCGGCGTATCTTCCAGCATGCCGATTTCCTGGAAGATGACCGGGCGTTCTTTTTCGATTTCAGTTTCGTCGAACAGGGAATTCAGAAAAATATCCGTGAGAATTTCCGACATGGTTTCCAGATGGTTTCCCATGACTTTGGCATGGTAACAGGTATTTTCCATGGACGTAAAGGCATTGGAATATCCGCCGATGGCGTCAAAGGCTTTGGCGATTTCAAAAGCCGAGCGCTTTTGCGTACCCTTGAATATCATGTGCTCAATAAAATGAGACAATCCATTTTCGGCATCCGTCTCGTCCCGGGATCCGATGTTGACCCAGACCCCCATGGACACGGACTGAACCTGCGGCATTCTCTGAGAGAGGATGCGGACGCCGTTTGATAGAAGGGTTTTCTCGATCCTGTCGTCTGGTTTCAAATCGGGTTTTCCTCTTCCAAAACCGCCTTATGACTTAGCCGAATCTTCCCATCCCGGGATATTTCCAGGACTTTTACCCTGAGCGTATCGCCTTCCTTGACCACATCCGTCACCTTTGTCACCCTTTTGGTGGAAAGCTGGGAGATATGAACCAAGCCGTCGGTCCCCGGAGAAATCTGGACAAAAGCGCCAAAATCCATGACCTTGACAACCGTTCCCTCGTAAATCCGCCCAATCTCCGGCTCCATGACAATGCCTTGAATGAGCTTCAGGGCGGCATCGCCTTCGGCCTTTGAAATCGCCGCAATCTTCACCAGACCCGTATCATCGATCTCAACGCGGGTGTTGGTTTCACTTTGAATCGAGCGAATCATTTTCCCGCCGGGGCCGATGATATCCCGGATCTTGTCCGGATTGATCTTTATCGTCACGATGGCCGGGGCATACTGGGAAATTGCTTCCCGCGGCTTGTCCAGCGCCTCCAGCATCTTGCCCAGAATATGGAGCCTGCCGGCTCTGGCCTGTTCCAGTGCTTTCCCCAGGATTTCCTTGGGAAGCTCATGAATCTTGATGTCCATCTGAAGGGCGGTGATGCCTTCACGGGTGCCGGCGACCTTAAAATCCATATCCCCGGTATGATCTTCATCCCCGAGGATGTCCGATAAAATAACCACGGTTTCACCGTCTTTGACCAGCCCCATGGCGATTCCAGCCACGGGCGCCTTGATGGGTATGCCACCGTCCATCATGGCCAGGGTTCCGGCGCAGACCGTACCCATGGAAGAGGACCCATTGGACTCCAGAACCTCCGAAACGATGCGGATGGTATAGTCAAAATCGGCCTTGGCGGGCAGCACTTTTTCAAGGGCCCGCGTGGAAAGACCGCCGTGACCGATGTCCCTGCGGCTGGGGCCCGAGAGTCTTTTGACCTCACCCACTGAAAAAGGCGGGAAATTGTAATGGAGCATGAACGGCCGGGATTCTTCTCCGCTCAAGGTTTCCACCCGCTGCTCGTCCTGCCCGGAGCCCAGGGTCAAAACTCCCAGCACCTGGGTTTCACCGCGGGTAAACAGGGCGCTTCCGTGGGGCCTGGGAAGAATGCCGATTTCACAGGTAATGGGTCGGATTTCATCGAACTTCCGGTTGTCGATACGGCGGCCTTCCTTTAAAATCATATTCCGGCTGATGGCTTTCTGAATGTCCTGAAAGGTAACCGAAACCTCATCTTTGCGGGCTGCGAACGCTTCGCCAAGTTCTTTCATCACCTCGGATTTGGCCGTGCGAATCGCCGCATAGCGCTCGATTTTATCGGCAATGCCGAGTGCGTCCTTGATACGCGGCTTGGCCAGGGATTCGACTTTTTCAACCAGCACCGCATCTTTTTCAGGCATGGAAAACACGCGTTTGGGTTTTCCGCAGCTTTCCTTGAGCTTTTTCTGGATTTCAATGACCGGCTGCATGGCCTGATGACCAAAGAAAATGGCCTCGAGCATATCCTCCTCGCTCACGATATTGCCGCTGCCTTCCACCATGACAACGCCCGTGGCGGACCCGGCAACGATGATATTGATGTCGCAGGCGTCAAATTGCTGCAGGGGCGGGTTGATGATGAGCTGACCCTCGATGCGGCCCACCCGGACGCAGGCAATCGGTCCCTCAAATGGAATGTCGGACAGGCCCAGCGCAGCCGATGCGCCGATCATGGCCAGGGTGTCCGGATCATTTTCCTGATCCATGGACAGGACCGTGGCAATCACCTGGGTTTCGAAATTGTACCCTTTGGGGAAAAGCGGCCGAATCGGCCGGTCGATCAGTCTGGCGGTCAGGGTTTCTTTTTCACTGCCCCTGCCGATTTCGCGGCGGAAATAATTTCCGGGAATCCGGCCCGCGGCATAGATTTTTTCCATGTATTCAACCGTTAACGGCAGAAAATCCCCGCCGGTGCTCTCATTGGTCGAAACCACGGTCACCAGGACAATGGTCTCCCCGTATTGAACCACCACGGCACCTGAAGCCTGTTTGGCGACTTTTCCGGTTTTAATGCTTAACGGTTTATCCCCGAGTATTGCTTCGAGAACAACTTCCATATTTGCCTCCTTATGTTGAGCGACGCAGTCTCAACCTTTTGAGAACACGTCGCATTGTGGTCATGCTGGCTGATGATTCGCATGAATGGCCGAGGTCACCACCACAAAACTTAAGCCAGCAAGCGGGCAAAGTTCTGTATGGAACCCAAGAGTTTAACGAGATCAGGCATTGCTGACATTGCTGATAATTCCTGACTACCTTCTCAAACCCAGGGTTTCAATAATGGTTCGATACCGCTGTACGTCTTTGTTTTTGACATAATTCAAAAGCCTGCGGCGTCTTCCGACCAGCATCAGCAAGCCTCTGCGGGAATGGTGATCCTTGGTGTGCACCTTCAGGTGTTCGGTAAGATAGGTGATGCGGTGGGTGATGAGGCCGACCTGAACCTCCGGCGACCCGGTGTCGCTCTCATGAAGTTTATACTGGTCAATCAGTTTTTTCTTGTCCTCGGGTTTAAAAACCACTTTCTTTAATCCTCCTGTTTTTCAATAGTGAAATGGGTGAATTCCGCTCCACCCCTGCGGGCATTCATCTCAACTTGCCGTGAACTATTGGCCACAGCAATGCAACAACATGGTACTACTCTTTCGCTAAGGCTGAATCCAGGGTTGATGAATGCGTGTCCCCGGGCCAAGCCCTAACCATTTTCAACCGCCTGCCTTCAGAGCAGGCAATAAAGGCTGAAGGCGATGGAAAAACCTTCAGTCCGTCCGCAAGGACTTTCACACAAATGAACAGCAATACGTAAACCCGTGCTGAACCGGGTCATAACTGAGAATGGACAGCAGGCGGTTGTTTCCGTCAACGATTTTTACCTGCTTCTCCCCTGAAAAATGACAGGAAGATGGAACATCCGCTTCCGTAATCATCATGCCACATTTGATCTTATCCGTCAAAGCTTTATCTGCCTGTAAAGAAACCATATCCGGCAAAGCTTCGGCCATACCGGTCAGATGCCGGCCGACATCGCCGGACCGGGCCAGTTCTTCCAGCTCCGTCAGGGAAATGGCATCTTTGATTGCACAGCCGCTGCTGGCTGTCCGCCTGAGATTCTTCAGATGCCCGCCGCACCCCAGCAATTTTCCGATATCCGCACAAAGCGTTCGGACATAGGTTCCCGCACTGCAGCATACCTCAAACCGGACCAGGGGCAATGCGATCTCTTGAATTTCAAGCCGGTAAATCTGAATCTGACGATCCGGCTTTTGAAACGGCGCTCCTTTTCGGGCGAGCTTATACAGCGGAACCCCCTGATGCTTCAACGCCGAATATACCGGCGGGGCCTGGTTCAGTGTCCCCACAAAAGATTTCATGACAGCCCGCAGCCTATCTTCGGGAACCTCAACGGCCGCACAGGTTGAAATAATGGTTCCCGTGGGATCCTGAGTGTCTGTTTCAATACCCAGGCAGAGTTCCGCCTGATAGGTCTTGGCGCTGTTCAGCCAGAAGCGGGCCAGCCGGGTCGCCTGGTTGATGCAGACAATCAGGACGCCCGTGGCAAACGGATCAAGCGTGCCGGCATGACCTGCTTTTTTGACTTGAAGCAGGCGCTTGACCGTGGAAACCACCCTGGCGGAAGATAGCCCCGGCGGCTTGTCGATCACCAGTATCCCATTCATGGATGCGTTTTTTTCCTGTGTCGGTTTCCGCTCAGACACTATATCGACTCCGTCATCCGCAGGATCTGGTCTTTAATTTCCGTCAGAGTGGATTCAATGCTGAAACCGGCCGCGCTCTGATGCCCACCGCCGCCGAACATGGCGGCAATGGCGGCCACATCCACGCTGCCGTCAGATCGCAGGCTGACGTGATACGGGCGCCGCTGACCCGCAGGTCGGTCGCCGCCGTTCAACTGCTCCTGAATCAGCACGGCGATCTTGACATCCTGAATGCGACGGGCATAATTGATCATGCCATCCGTATCCTCGGGCTGCGTGCCGGTTTCACTCAGCATCGCGCGCGTCAAGGCCATGAGAGAAACTTTGCCGTTTTCGGATATTTCAATGGAATCGAGCGCAAGGTTTAAGAGCTTGATCCTTCCCAGAGAGTAGGTGCCGTAAACATGCCGAGCAACCTGAAACGGATCCACGCCGCAGGCGACCATGTTTTCACAGATTTGAAAGGTGGTCCGGTTGGTATTGGAAAATCGGAATGAACCGGTATCGGTTAAAATTCCGGTGTAGATGCAGGTGGCCAGTTCCCGCGTGAACTGGACATGCATCCGCTCAAACAGATGGTAGAGAATTTCCGTGCAGGCGCAGGCCTGAACATCGATCATCTGGCAGGTGCCAAACCGGGTGTTGGTAATATGATGATCGATGTTGATAATTTCAGGGATCTGGCCGATGATGCCCGCCGCGTCGCCGATCCGCGTCAAATCGCCGCAGTCAAGAACCACGGCCGTATCAAACGGCGCCGCTGAGGTCAGATGATTGACAACGCTGTGAACCCTCGGCAAAAAACGATATACGGCCGGAATCGGGCTTTCGTTATAGAGCGTAATCTGCTTATGCTTGCCCAGCAGCGCCAGATTCATCGCAAGCAGCGATCCGATGGCGTCTCCGTCGGGACTGGCATGGGTGGTAATCAGCACATTCCTGCTGTTATTCAAGCGGTGTATGAGATGATCCATCTGCTGTATCAATTGTTTTCAAGACTCGGTCGATATGCGAACCGTAATCAAAGGATTCATCGTAAAAAAAACGGATGCCGGGCATATATCTGAGGCCCAACTGACCGGCCAGCGTTCGCTTGATATAGCCCATGGCGCTTTCAAATCCTTCGGCCGCATCTTCACGGGTGTATTTGCCCGCGCTCAGGGTAAAGTAGATTCTGGCGCTTCGCAGATCCTTGGACATCTTTACCCCGGAGATGGCAACCCGGGTCAGCCGGGGATCGCTGATGTCCTTTCGAAGAATATCCGAAATAATTCTCTGAATCTCCCCGCTGACCCTTTCAGCTCGTGTATAGGATTTCATAACGACATCATTTCCATTTCACTGTTTATGACTTGCGCAACTCGCAGTTCATGGGCAAGATTTAGTATTTTGTCCATTTTGGAGTTCACCAGCGGGCCGCTGTTGCCCACCAAGGCAAAGCCTATCTCGGCCATCTGGTGGATATCATTGGCGCCGACTTCCGCGACAGAAACGTTGAAATGATTCTGAATCTGATGGACGATTGCCTTGACGACCGATCTCTTTTCCTTGAGAGAGCGGCAATCGTGCAGCCTGAAAGTAATGATTCCGTATCCGACAACCATAACCGCAACTTATTCAACTTCGGGTTTGAACTCTTCCATGTAATAGCATTCAATGATATCTCCCAGCTTGATATCATTGAAGTTTTCGATGCCGATGCCGCATTCGTAGCCGCCGACCACTTCCTTGACGTCGTCCTTGTAGCGTCTGAGACTGCTGATTTTGCCTTCAAAGGTCACGATGCCATCTCTCAGCAGCCGGATCAGCTTGCCACGCTGGATTTTTCCATCGGTCACGGAGCAGCCGGCAATGGTTCCGACCTTGGGCACATGAAATATTTCGCGCACCTCGGCCCGGCCCAGAACCCGTTCCTGAAACGTGGATTTCATCATGCCGACAATGGCGTCTTTTACGTCCTTGATGACATTATAAATGATGTTGTAAAAACGCATGTCCACGTGCTCTTCAGCGGCCATGGCCTGAACCTTGGCGCTGGGTCTGACATTAAAGCCGATGATAATGGCATCCGATACCGTGGCCAGGGACACGTCGGATTCGGTGATGGCGCCGGTAGCCGCATGAATCACGTTGATATTGACTTCCTCGTTGGAGAGTTTGACCAGTGAATCCCCCAGCGCTTCGATGGATCCATGAACGTCCGCCTTGATGATGATGTTCAGATCCTTGACCAGGCCATCCTTCATCTGCTCAAAGAGCTTGTCCAGACTCAGCCGGGTGGTCTTGGTCAGATCCTTTGACCGCTGTTTCTGGATGCGGTGAAGACTGACCTGCCTGGCATCTTTTTCATCGGCCAGAGCGACCAGTTCATCGCCGGCCATCGGCACGCCGGAAAGGCCGATGACTTCAACCGGGATGGAGGGGCCGGCCGATTCCACCTGAACCCCGCAATCGTTCAAGAGTGCCCGGACCTTGCCGTAGTGTACACCGCAGACCACGGCATCTCCTGCCCGCAGCGTTCCCTGCTGCACCAGCACCGTGGCCACCGGGCCGCGTCCGATATCCAGCTTGGCTTCAACAACATGGCCGAAAGCCGGTCTGTCCGGGTCTGCTTTCAGTTCCATGACTTCCGCCTGCAGGAGAATCATCTCCAGCAAGGTATCGATTCCGATGTTGGTCTTGGCGGAAACCTTGACAAAAATGGTATCTCCGCCCCAATCTTCCGAAACCAGACCGGCATCGGCCAGCTCGCGCTGAACCCGTTCGGTATCGGCACCGGGCTTGTCAATCTTGTTGATGGCAACGATGATCGGCACATTGGCGACCCTGGAGTGATTGATGGCCTCAAGGGTCTGCGGCATGACGCCGTCATCCGCGGCCACCACAAGGACAACCAGATCGGTGATGCCGGCCCCGCGGGACCGCATGGCGGTAAATGCCTCATGCCCAGGCGTATCCAGAAAAACAATCTGCCCCCGGTCCGTGGCAACGTGATAAGCGCCGATGTGCTGCGTGATGCCTCCGGCCTCCCCTTCCGTGACACGGGTCTTTCGAATCACATCCAAAAGCGATGTCTTTCCATGATCCACGTGTCCCATGATGGTCACTACCGGCGGTCTTCCGATCCGTTTTTCCGGATCTTCCTTTTCGACCTTCAAAAACGTGTCTTCCTCAAAAGCAGCCCTTTCAAGTTCAAAATTGAATTCCGTGGCAACCAGAACCGCGGTGTCAAAATCAATGACCTGATTGAGGGTTGCCATCACCCCCATGCCCATCAGTTTCACAATAATTTCGCTGGCTTTTACCCCCATGCGCTTGGCAAGTTCGGAAAGTGCGATGGTGTCATCCACTTTAATCCGCCGCTTGATGGCCTTGGGCGTGGTCAACTGGGGTTTCTGCAGAACCGGGAGCTGTCTGCCTTTGCCGCCTTTCCGGCCGGCCTTACGGTTCCGCAGCGTATCGGAATAAAGATCGGCCCCTTCGACGATTTCCTTTTTCCGAAAGGGAATCTTCTTTTTAACCAGTTTTTTATCGACGACTTCTTCCTCGGCTTCTTTACCGACCTTCTTTTTCTTTTTGTCCTTGTCCTTGACAAGGACGTCCTTGGGCTTTTCAACAATTGGAAGCACTTCGGGAACAATCTGGGGGAATTTATCCGATTTGAATTTTGGCCTTCTATTGATGGATAAGTCCTTTTCAGGTTGCCGGACAGGTTCGGCTGTTTTGGCAAAAACCGGCGGCTCAAGGACGGGTACAGGCAGCTTGATGATTTTGGCCGGCATATCCTTTTTGAGTTTCTTTTTCTTTTTTCCGGCCCTTTCCATACGGGCTTCCAGTACAAGGCCGGCAGGTTCAACCAGCGGCATTTCGGCGTAATCCGGTGATTCCGCCGAAGGCTTTTCCTGAACGGCAAGCGCGTCATAGCCGGGTTCTTCCAGCTTCGGGAAGCACCGCCTTCTCTGCCTCATCCGCTATTCCCACAATAACAGCAGACGGTCCGGCCTTTTTCAGTTCCTGAACTGGGGGGGAAATGATCAATGCCTGGCCTTCGGTGCCGGCTCGCCGTGCGGAAACGGACAAATCAGATCCGGAAACATCCGGCGCTTGAGCTCCTGCAATATCAAGCAGTTGACGACTGTCCGGGGGTCCTGTTTTTTCTTGCTTTAATCGCGTCTCGGCAGTAACCGGCCGTTCGGATTCCTTCCCCCCCGGTTCTGCCGCAATTTCGGGAACGGCTTCAGGTTCTTCCGGGGAGATCGGCGGCAGCGGCGTTTTTTCATCGGGCACAGCTTCTTTGGCAACAGTATCCCGGCGGCGGCGAATAATGGTCGGTCTTGCCGGTGCGACTTCGGCTTTTTTGTGTTTTCCACCGACGACATTATCCTTGATTTTGGCAACGTCTTCATCTTCCAGAGAGCTTAAATGGCTGACTACGGAAATGTCCAGATCCCGCATTCTTTCAAGCAGTACTTTATTGGTCATGTTAAGATCCCTGGCAAGTTCAAATACTCTGATTTTTGCCATTTACCCCCCTTAAATTTTCTGATGTTCCAGCTTTGAAAACTGCCCCGAACCCTTTAGCTTTCTGAACATGCAAAAAGCCCATTACTGTAATGAATATGATCGCCGCAGGACAAGCACCCGCTTAAAGGCTCTCATCCTTATCCGGCACCTCAATATCCACAGGCTTGCCGGCTGAAGACGATTTATCCCCGGACCTTCGTTTTCTCTGAGAACCCGAGAATGCCTGTCTTGCGGCACTTATCAGGTTTAATGCCGTTTCTTCCTCCAGACCTTCAATGTCCGCAAGATCTTCGGCTGAAGCATGGCTGAGCTCTTCAATCGAGTAAAAGCCTTTTTCGCACAACGCATCGGCAAGAGAAGGGCTCATCCCTGCAAGGGATGCCAGGACATCGTAATTTTCCTTCATGGTATCGGTGTATTGTTTTTCGCTTTTGACGTCCAGTTGCCATCCGGTCAGCTTGGAGGCCAGCCTGACATTCTGGCCGCGCTTGCCGATGGCAATGGAAAGGAATTCATCCGGCACAATGACTTCCATCGCATGTTTGGTTTCATCAATGATGACCCTCAGGATTTCAGCAGGCGCCAGCGCGTTGCATACATATTTTGCCGCATCCATGTGCCAGGGAATAATATCAATTTTTTCCCCTCTGAGTTCCTGAACAACACTCTGAACCCTGCTCCCTTTGACGCCCACGCAGGCACCCACGGGATCGATATCCGAATCATTGGAAACCACCGAAAATTTGGCGCGGACACCCGGCTCACGGGCTGCGCCTTTAATCACGACAATGCCTTCACTGATTTCCGGAACTTCCGTCTTGAACAGATTGATCAAAAAATTGGGATGAGTTCGCGACAGAATGACCTGTGGACCGCGGGATTCTTCCTTCACATCCTGAATATAGGCACGGAGTCTGTCTCCCCGGCGATAAGATTCTTTGGGAATCTGCTGGTCCGCAGGCAGAATGGCTTCGGTCTGGCCCAGATTGACGATGATGTTGCCATGTTCGATCCGCTGAACAATCCCATTGATGATATCGCCTTTCCTGTCCACAAAATTGGAATAAACCGCATCTCTTTCAGCATCCTTCATTTTTTGAATAATGACTTGCTTGGCGGACTGGGCTGCAATGCGGCCAAAAACCGCCGTATCCATTTTCATGCCGAGGCTGTCGCCGATTTCACATTCAGGGTCCAGCTTACGCCCTTCTTCCAGGCCTACCTGCATGTCCGGATCGGTTATGAAATCAGCAACCTCCTTGAACTGGAAGACTTCGATCTCACCGGTTTTGGCATTGTATTGGGTTTCGATATCAATCTTGGGTCCAAATTTTTTTCGGGCTGCGGATTTCAGTGCTTCCTCAAGGGCTTTAATCAGGATATCTTTTTCAATTCCCTTGTCTCGACTTATTTGTTCAACCACGCGCTTAATGTCTGTAATGAGCATCAGATGTCTCCATTATAATTGACCAGCCTTGCCCGGGTAATGTCCTGATAGGGAATCTCAACGATCCGGTCGTCAACTTGTATCGTAACAGCTTCCTGCAAAACGCCGGACAGGATACCTGTAAATTTTTTTTGACCATCAATCGGCTGAAGGACCTTGATTTTGGCCTGGCACCCTTTAAATCTGACAAAATCCGACAGCTTTCCCAATGGGCGATTTATCCCTGGAGATGAAACCTCAAGGTAGTAATTGTCAGTGACATCCAGATGAACATCCAGAAGATCCCGCAGCTGACGGCTGACACGCGTGCAATCCTGTAAGGTCGCCCCTCCGGGTTTATCGATATAAATGCGCAGAATCATCCCGTGCGGTTCACGCTGGTATTCTGTAAATACCAGCTCAATCCCTTCGGCATCACACAAGGGGCCGGCCAGATCATTGACTCTGGAAATGATTTCACCCCTTGTCAAGCCGGAAGGCTTCGGCAAAGGGATTTCCGTTCTTTTTCCTTTTTTCCGCAATGGCGTCAATCGGTCAAATCGTTCAGTCATTAAAATAAAAAAACGGGCTGGTGCCCGTTTCCTCTCATTTGATTTAATGCAGTGAGATCAAAAATATGTCTGATGTAATAAACCGCAAGAAGAATTACACGCTTTAACCCCACCAAGCTAGATGAAAACGCTGCATTTCACTTAGAATATAAATGAAAAGACGGACTCACTTTGGAGCGGGCAACGAGATTCGAACTCGCGACACCAAGCTTGGGAAGCTTGTACTCTACCAGCTGAGCTATGCCCGCTAATTATCATGGATAAACTACGTTAAAATTACGAGATTGTCAATATTTTTCGTAATTTTGTAATTGTCGTCGCGGATCCAGGTCAAGGAATCGTTGTTTTTACTGACGTCTATAATCCCGGTGTCCGACGTTTCCGACTTCAGGACAACATGGCTTTGATGCGTTCAAGCTCCTGCTGAATCTCGGCCAGAACCGATGGCAATGCGCCGGCTTTACAGGATTTCATGAACTTCCTGGCGCCTTCAATGGTATATTTTTGTTCATAAAGCAGGTGTTTGACTTCAAGGATGATTTCAATATTTCGCTGGGTGTACAGGCGCTGGCCCGACGGGGTCCGATGGGGCCTGATTTTCGAGAACTCCTGCTCCCAGAACCGAATGACATGTGAAGGCAGACCGGCAATCCGGCTGACCTCGCCGATCTTGTAATACAGTTTATCCGGCTGAATCTTTTGATCAGGCATAGTGAACCCCATGAACGTTCCTGACCCAAAAGTGAGCATTGACAATTTCTGATATTTATTGGGCTATCTGCTCACTAAGGCAGTGCTGCGTCAAATTCCTGAATCAGTTTATCCGAAATGCTTTTATGAAGCGCATTGACAGCCTCATCTTCCAGCGTTCCAACGGCAGAACGATAGGTCAACCGGAAAGAAAGGCTTTTTTTATCCGGCGGAAGGTGTCCTCCCTCAAACACATCAAACAGCATGATGCACTCCACAAGCGGATCCTGCATTTGCTGAACTATTTCGATGATCCGATTGGATTCAAGGGATTTTGAAAGAATCAGCGTCATGTCCCTTGCGACTGCCGGAAATTTGGGAATCGTCGCTGTCTGATGGACATCAGGCACACTGGCAAAAAGTTTCTGAATATCGACTTCAAAGACATAGGCCGGCTGTTTGATATTAAAATAACCCAGCGTTTCCGGATGCACCTGACCGACATATCCCACCACCTGCCTGCCGCACTGAATCCCGGCCGCATACCCCGGTTTCAGATAGGGGCATGACAGGGCCGCATCCCTTGAAAATCGGGTATCCTGAATATGAAGCGCCTTCAGAAGCGCTTCGACAACCCCTTTCAGGTCATAAAAATCACATGCCGTATCCGGCATATGCCACGATACCTCCTGACGGGCGCCGGTCCACAATCCGGAGAGCATTTCAATTTCATCCGGCAGGACTTCCTGGCCGTTGCTGACAAAGACATTGCCGATTTCAAAGAGTTTGAGGTTTCTGGACTGCCGGGAAATGTTCCGGTACGCTGTCTCCAGGATGCCTGGAATCAGCGAGGTGCGCATGATCCCCTGGTCTTCGCTTAGCGGGTTGAGGACACGAAGCGCGCGCGTTCGGAGATCTCCGGATTCAAGCCTGAGGTATGCACAGGATTGCGGTTGAACAAAACTGTAGGTAATGGTTTCTGAAAACCCGAAACCGGTCATCAACTGAAGGATCTGTTCCCTGGGGCCTTGTGACGGGATCGTGCGCGCGGATCCTTCCGAGATGACGGGAAACGTCGTAGGAATCCGATCATACCCCGAAAGTCTGGCAATTTCTTCCACAAGATCCACCGGCCGGGAAACATCCACACGAAACGACGGCGGAACCACTTTTCGCTGATCCGGATTCAGCGGTTCAACCGTAAATCCGATGGACTCCAGCATGCTGTCCATGGCCGCGGCGTCGATCTCTGTCCCCAGAAGCCGGTTGGCGGCTTCGACGCTCAGCACGATCGGTTCTTGTTTCCGAACAACCGGACGTTCGTCAATCACCCCTTCAATCAAAGCACCGCCACAGATATCGGCCATCAGCGCCGCGGCCCGGTCCAGTGCAAAGACCGTCCCTTCGGGATCCACGCCGCGTTCAAACCGATGGGAGGCATCCGTGTTCAGTCCGAAATATTTGGACGTTTTTCGAATGCTGGTTGGATCGAAACAGGCGCTTTCAATAAGAATTGATTGGGTGGACGGCTCTATTTCGGAATTATGCCCGCCCATGACCCCCGCAATGGCAACCGGCTTTTCCCCGTCGCAGATCATGAGCATATCGGAAGTCAGGGTGCGCGATTTATGATCCAGGGTGGTGAACGCCTCTCCGGAAACAGCGGTTCGAACCACGATGCGATGCCCGGCCAGACGATCAAAGTCAAAGGCGTGAAGGGGTTGGCCGGTTTCCATCATCACAAAATTGGTAATATCCACCACGTTGTTGATGGGTCTGATGCCGACCGATATCAGCCGGTCGCACAGCCAGTGCGGAGAAGGACCCACTGTGGCCCCTGTCAGGATTCTGGCCGCGTACCGGGGACAATGGCCGGGCGCAAGAATCGATATGGATGTCATCTGGCGGATATCGCCTTTACCCTCGGGAAGGTTTATTTTCGGGTGCGACAGCACGGTTTTTTGAATCGCGGCAACCTCTCTGGCGATTCCGATCAAACTGAGGCAATCGGACCGGTTGGGCGTCAGGCCGATCTCCAGCACCATATCCGAAAGATCGAGCGCCGAAGCCAGAGTCTGGCCGAGCGTAAAGGACGCCGGGCTATCTTGGGACAGAAGCATGATTCCGCTTCGGTCCGGCCCGAGCCCCAGCTCCCCCTCGCTGCACAGCATGCCTTCGGAATCGGCCCCCCGAATCGTGCTGGCCTGGATGACCGTGCCGTCTGGAAGCTGTGTTCCGGGAAGCGCCAGTGCGGACAAACAGTTGACATGCACATTGGGCGCTCCGCAGACAACCGGTATCCGCGCGTATCCGGAATCCACCACGCAGCACTGAAGCTTTTTGGAATCCGGATGCGCAGAGATGCTGACGACGCGGCCGACAACGACCGTTTTTAAATAATCATAGCGGTCGCAGGCGGCTTCCACTTCAAGGCCCGTCATTGTCAGGGCATCGGCAAGACCGTCGACATCCATTCGTATCGGAACATAGGATTTAAGCCAGTTTAAGCTTATTTTCATCGGAACAAAACCTTGTAAATCATAAAAATATCGGAGTTCATGGACGACAAGGATAGACGCGCCCTTGCTGCCCGCTGCAAAAATCCGTCAGAACTGTTTCAAGAACCGGATGTCGTTTTCATAATACTTCCGGATGTCATCAATTCCGAATTTCAGCATGGCGATCCGCTCAACGCCCATGCCAAAAGCAAACCCCGAATAGCGGGAAGTATCGTAGCCGACATTTTCGAAAACAGCCGGGTGAACCATTCCGGACCCGAGCACTTCAAGCCATCCGGTCTGCTTGCACACCCTGCACCCCTTGCCCCGGCACATGACACACAGGATGTCCACCTCGGCGCTGGGTTCTGTAAAGGGGAAAAAGCTGGGGCGAAATCGCAGACTGGTCTGATCGTCAAACATCTGATGGACAAAAACCGTCAGAATGCCTTTCAAATCTCCAAAGGATATGGATTCTCCCACCACGAGCCCTTCGACCTGATGAAACATGGGGGTATGGGTGATGTCCGAATCGCACCGGTACACCTTGCCCGGAGCAATGATCTTGAACGGGGGAGCATGCTTTTCCATGTATCGGACCTGAATCGGCGAGGTGTGTGTTCGAAGGACGATGGCTTCCGACACATAAAACGTGTCCTGCATATCCCTTGCCGGATGATTTTTGGGAATATTCAAGGCCTCGAAATTGTAGTGATCCAGCTCCACCTCGGGCCCTTCCGCAACCGCAAACCCCATGGAGGTGAAAATATCGCAGATCTTTCGGGTAATTCGGGTAATCGGATGGATGGAGCCATGAAAGACAGTGCGGCCCGGCAATGAGACATCGATGCCGACCTCTTCTGCAGCCTGGCGGATTTCAATTTCCTGAAGCGCCTTTTGCAGGGCTTCTTCCAGAATATTTTTTATCTCATTGGCTCTTTTTCCCGCCATTGGCCGCTGTTCGGCCGGCAGATGGGAGATGTTCCGGAGATATTGGGTGATAAGTCCCTTGCGTCCCAGATACTGGACCGAAAAGGCTTGAAGTTGAGCAACTTGCGAAGCTGACTGAAGCTCACGCAGCGCCTGCTGAAGAATCTGTTCTATCTGTTGTTCCACGATTTTGTATGCTCTGCTGTAAGAAAGGCGGGTTAGATCATTAGAGACTCAGGCGATGAATAGAGACGCCTCTGGCTGGCGACTCTTTTTTTGAAAGAGACCGGATGACGGATTTATCCATCCGGTCATCCCGATCCGCCTGGCAGGCTCTGGGGAACCCGCCACCTTTTTCATCCCTGGGGATAATGCACAACCAAGCTGATGGTTTTCTTAATATGCCATCAGTTTTGCACCGCTGCGGTTCTGACCAGACTGGAAAAACCGGTCGGGTCTGCGATCGCGAGTTCTGCAAGCACTTTCCGATCCAGCGCAATACCAGCCAGTTTAAGTCCATGCATGAATTTACTGTAGGACAGGTCATTCATCCGCGTACCTGCGTTAATTCTGGCGATCCAGAGGCTGCGAAAATCCCGTTTTTTGACCTTGCGGTCCCTGTAAGCATAGGCAAGCGCCCGGTCAACGGTGTCCGCGGCCGTCCGAAAAAGCTTGCTGTGGCCGCCGCGAAACCCCCTGGCCAGCTTTAATACTTTATTTCTCCGTCTTCTTGCCTTAAAGCCGCGTTTTACTCTCATATCCTCATCTCCTTAATCCTAATGGCTTCGTAAAAATCCAATATTTGCGTTGAGCTTCATCCTTCATCATTGCGGTGTACTACACGTACGCCTTATTCCTCAGGATTGTCGCCAAAAGCTCCGGTATCGCTGCCTTGATCTTGATCTTTTTACTTTGCCATCCCAATTTTACTTTTTACGATTTCATCAAATATCCATCCGGCCGGGTAAGCTGAATCGACAACAAGTCTCAGGTCTTACCCGTTCGGAAGTAATAATTTCAACTCTCTGACGTTGGTTTTATCAATAATCTGACTTTTTCTCAAAGATCGTTTTCGCTTGGTGGTCTTTTTGGTCAAAATATGACTGCCATGAGATTTTGAGAAAACAAATTTCCCGGTTCCCGTTTTTTTAAACCGCTTTGCAGCAGAACGATTGGTTTTGATTTTCGGCATGGTATTCTCTCCTAAAATTAAAGAATCAATGGACATTAAAACCATTGATCTGTAAAACGTTCATCTCAGAAGGCATATAAAACAGAAAGCGTGAGCCAAAATTATCTGCTCACGCCTGTACACCCTGAATAACAAAAACCTGTTTCAGATCAGACCGGGTCTTTCCCGATTCAAAGGCTATTTTGGAGAGAGGATCATCACCATTGTCCGCCCTTCAAATTTGGCAGCCTGTTCGACCACGGCAATTTCCTGGGTTTCGACAATGACCTTTTCCAGCAATTCCCTGGCTGCCTGAGACAGCGTTATCTCGCGACCCCTGAAAACTACAGTTAACTTAACTTTATCTTTTTTGTCAATGAACTTTCGGATATGATCAATTTTGGTCTGCAGGTCATGCTCGCTGGTCTTGGGGCGAATTTTGATCTCCTTGATCTGAAAAGAGCTCTGCTTTTTTTTGGCCTCCTGCTTTTTTTTGGTTTGCTCGTAACGATAACGGCCATAATCCATTATTTTGCAAACCGGAGGGGCTGCATTGGGTGAAATCTCAACAAGATCAAGCCCGAAATCATTGGCAACTGCCAGTGCTTTGTATGTGGGGATTATTCCAATCTGATTACCATCCGGATCAATCACCCTGACCTCTTTGGCGCGGATATCCCGGTTGATATTGGTCTTATCGGTTTTGATGGGTCTTTTTATTGTTGGGACTATGCCTGCACCTCCTAACGTTAACAAATTATTGCCTATACCTTCTGCTCCGGAATCAATAACAATGGATCCGGAACCGGTAAGCACTTGAAACTTGATGAAAGCAGGAAGGTTTATTCCCGGTTCATCAAGCAATTTTAAACAGTTATAACACTGGTGATGATATATGACAACATTATGAAATGCAAGCAAAAAATAACAGCTTATTGTTGATGGCCCGTTTTGCCGAGATTTTCCTGGCCAGCGACGCTGCCTGCCTTGACAGAAAAGATTTTGTTCATATGATCATTTCAGGATATTCGAATTTTCGTTTTTCCAGGCAACTTGTAACCAACGTATTTTTTTGAGATCCTTATAAATCAAGAGAAAAGAAATCAACCCATTTCTTTCTTATGACAAAACAGCCACCATCTCATGTTAATTGCACTGGTGTTGTCCATTATGAAAAATCCTGTTATTGATTTAAGCGACTGTATTCTTTGCGGCGTATGCCAGGACGTGTGCCCGGAAGTTTTCAGACTGAACGACGCCGGCTACATTGAAGTAACGGAAATGCCGGACTATCCCCGGTCCTGCGTGGATGAAGCCATCAAGAATTGTCCGGCGGACTGTATTGCCTGGGAGTAATATGCCTGAAACAAAAAGTATTTCGATCCGGAATCTCAAAGAAAAACTGACGGCTCTGTTCTCGGAAGGAGCGCCGGAAGAGGCGCTATCCGTCATTTGCCGCATGCCGCTTCGCAAGGTCGTAAATGCGCTGTTTCCTTTTTTTTACAGCAAAGACCCCCGACTTTTCTGGCAGGCCATCACAGCAATGGGCGTCACTGTGTCCCTGCTGGCCGCGGAAAATGCGGAGTCGGCCCGCGTGGTGATGCGCCGCCTGATGTGGAGCCTGAACGATGAATCCGGCGGCATCGGCTGGGGAGCTGCCGAAGCCATGGGCGAAATCATGGCCAGAAACGACCGCATGGCCGAAGAATATGCCTGCATCCTGATCTCCTATATCAATCCCTGCGGCAACTTCATTGATAATTCCGACTTGCAAAAAGGCATCCTCTGGGGACTGGGAAGGCTGGCCCAGGAACGGCCTCACCGGGCAGCAGGCGCCGCCGAGTTTCTGATTCCTTTTTTGACTTCTCCGAATCCCCAGCTCAGAGGTCTGGCGGCCCGGGCCGCCAGTTCTCTGCCCTGCGATGCGACAAAGCCCTTGATCCTTCGCCTTTATAGTGATAACGAAATGATAACCCTTTTCGTGAATGGCAGCATGTGTGAAATGACCATTGGCAGTCTGGCGCAATCGCACCCGTGATTCTTAAATTCATCCAAGGGAATAGCTCTATGAAACGAATGTCTCTTCGATCAGAATGGCTGATGCTGTTTTTCGCCTGCCTTTGCTTTTTCCCTTTAAAACTCCCGGCCGCGGACGCATCATCGTTAACTATTTCTGATGCCATGCAGTTGGCAGACAAGCAGAATCCAAAAATAAAGGCAGCATTTTCAAATGTTTCCGCTGCTGATCATCGCGTCACACAGGCTGAATCCGGCTTTTTGCCCCAGGTCTTTTTTACCGAAACATACAGCCATACCAACAATCCCATGTGGGCATTCGGCAACCAGCTCAATCAGGAAATCATCACGCAGTCGGATTTTGACCCCGACCGGTTGAACCACCCCGATCCCATCAGCAACTTCAACTCCGCACTTTCCATGGAATGGTCCATCTATCAGGGCGGTCAGACCCGGATCGGCGTAAACCAGGCCAAGCTCGACAGAGAGGCCCAGGACTTTTTTTTAAAGCGAACCCGGCAGGAAGTGATCGCAGCGGCCGCGACCGCCTATACGGGGATGGTTCTGGCTTATCACCATCTTGATGTGATTCAAAAATCCCTGGAAACCGCCCGAGCGCATCTGGAGATGATCCAAAAACGCTATGAAAACGGGCTTGCCGTCAAAAGCGACGTGCTCCGGACCCAGGTCCATATTGCCGAACTGGATCAGGATCGCTTTCAGGCGGAAAGCCGCATCTCCATGGCGCTTTCGGCCCTGAACGCCGCCATGGGCGCCCCGGGTGACAGCCACTGGCAACTGGAAACCGGACTTGTAAAAGGCGAACCCGTCCTTGGCCCCATCGATGAATGGATCGGGCTGGCTCAGTCCCATCGACCCGACATGCAATACCTCCAGCTTCAGGAAAAAATTGCCGAAGACGAAGTTCAAAAATCAAGGGCGGCCCATCTTCCCAATATCAATTTGATTGGATCCTATGAACTGAATTCACCGGATTTCAGAAACAGCGGTGACAGCTACACCGTTGGCGCCATGATGCGGGTGAATCTTTACAGCGGAGACCGGATGAGCGCCAAGACGCGCGAGTCCGAAGCCATGCTCAGCCGGATCCGGGCCATGCGAAACGATATGGCCGCGGGCATCGAGGTCCAGGCCCGGCAGGCATTCTTACAGGCGCAAAGCGCCTGGAACCGGATATCCGTGGCCGAAGCCGCGGTTTCACAGTCTGAAGAAGGGCTTCGTATCGTCAGGGACCGCTATGAAAACGGGCTGCTCACCCTGGTCAGTCTTCTGGATGCGGAGGTTGCGCTTCAATCCGCCCAAACCAACCGATACCGCTCCCTGCACGACTATCTGGCGGCGCGAATTCAGTTATCGCTTGCCGCGGGAACGTTGGATACGAATTTTCAATAAGGTCGCCAGGATTGGCCGGCCATGATCATCACCGAAGACGGCTTGACGACCCACATTGATGGAGACAGTTATGCTGAATCACCGTTTAATCTTAGGAGTGGCAGGCATGGTATGCATCCTGTTTTCAGGATGCAGTGAAAAAATCGAACCCGGCACCGTCAAACCTTCCCAGTCCCGGTCAATCAAAGCCCCGGTGGACATCGCCGCCATCAGCCAGGAGCCCATTCATTACGAGGCGACCGGCACCGTAACCGCGAAAGACGCCAGCACTCTTTCCAGCAAGATCATGGGCGTGGTGAAGGCGGTTTATGTCAAAGAAGGCGACCGGGTCAAAAAAGATCAGCTTCTGATGGACATCGACCCCCGGCAGGTCAAAGCCCAGCTTCTTCAGGCCGAAGCCGCCCTGTCCGAAGCCAGAAAGGCCGAGTCTGCCGCGCTTTCCGCGCAGCACGCGGCCCGGGCATCCGCCGATCTGGCCAGGGCGACTTACGACCGGTACGTGAACCTGATGAAAACCGAGTCCGCAAGCCGCCAGGAATTTGATGAGGTCAGTGCCCGGTTCCGCCAGGCCGAAGCCGCGCTGGGTCAGACCCAGTCCATGGTGGAAGCTTCCCGGTTCCGGATTCAGCAGGCGGAAGCGACGGTGGCGGGAGCATCCGTCAGCGAAAAAGACTCCAGGCTCATTGCCCCTTTTGACGGCGCCATCTCCGCCAAACTGGCGGACCCCGGAAGCCTTGCCTCTCCCGGAACGCCGCTGTTAAAAATCGAAAGCACCGATGTTTTTCGCGTGGACATCATCGTTCCTGAATCCTTCATTCAATCCATCGCCCTTTCACAATCCGTATCGGTTTCCATTCCTTCGGCCGGCAGCAGGGCTTTTGAGGGAACGGTTCAGGCCATTTCTCCGGCTGCGGATGCGGCCAGCAGATCCTTTATGGTTCAGGTAGCCGTTCCCTTTCAGCCAGCAATTCACTCCGGCATGTTCAGCCGCGTCATCCTTACCCGGGGGAACCAGGAAAAACTGCTCATTCCCGCAAGCGCGCTCATCCACCAGGGACAGCTTACCGGGATTTTTCTGCTGGATGCCGATCAGATCGCCCGGTTTCGCATCCTGAGAACCGGCCGGACATCCGGTGCCATGGTCGAGGCCCTGTCCGGAATCAGGCCCGGTGACCGTTTTGTGGTGTTGCCTCCGCCGGATATGGTCGATGGCCTTCGGGTGGAGGTGCCGTCATGACCCAGCCGGGCATCGCCGGCAAGATCGCCGGCTATTTCATCAACTCCAAGCTGACGCCGCTTTTCATCATCGCATCGGTCCTGCTCGGCATGGCTGCGGTCATTGCCCTGCCCCGAGAAGAAGAACCCCAGATCATCGTCCCCATGATCGATGTTTTCGTGAAAATGCCGGGGGCCAGCGCCAAGGAAGTGGAAGAACGGGCCACGCGCCCCATGGAAAAGCTCCTCTGGGAGATTCCCGGCGTTGAATACGTCTATTCCACTTCCAGTCCCGGCATGTCCATGGCGGTGGTACGCTTTTATGTGGGCCAGGACGAGGAAAAGTCCATTGTCCGCCTCCAGTCCAAACTGATGGCCAACATGGACCGGATCCCGCCGTCGGTTTCCCCGCCGCTGATAAAACCCCGCTACATCGATGATGTCCCGATTCTGGCCCTGACGTTCTGGGGAAAGCATGCGGACCATTATACCCTTCGCCGGGTGGCTGCGGAAGTGGACGATCTGATCAAGCGGGAGGAGAATGTCTCCACGACGACCCTCATCGGCGGATACCGGCGGCAACTGACCGTTGACCTTGACCCGGTCAGGCTTTCAGCCTTCGGACTGGATATCGGACGGATATCGGCCATGGTCTGCGCCGCCAATCAGGAGTGCCGATGCCGGCGCCTATCCTTCGCCCGAAGGCCAGGTTCTGGTTCATTTGAATGGTTTCTTGAAAAACAGCGCGGATGTGGAAGGCGTTGTCATCGGCGTTTATAACGGAAAACCGGTATATCTTCGGGATGTCGCCACCATCTCGGATGGTCCCGCAGACCCCGACCAGTATGTTTTTTTCGGAATGGGCCCGGCGGCATCCGAACAGGGACTCCGGCCGGAAGATGCGTCTTCACGCGGCGTGCATCCGGCAGTTACGCTGACGCTTGCCAAGCGCAAAGGCGCCAACGCCATTACCGTTGCGCAGAAGGTTTTAAAGCGGATTGAGGATGCCAAAGGCTCCGTGATCCCCGGCGATATTCAAATGACCGTTACCCGCAATTACGGGGAAACCGCCAAGGAAAAATCCGATGAACTGCTGTTTCACATGCTCATCGCCATTGTTTCCGTCACCATTCTCATCTGGTTTACGCTGGGACATCGGGAGTCCGGCGTCGTGGCCATTGCCATCCCGGTGACGCTGGCCCTGACGCTGACGGTATTCTATCTTTACGGCTACACGCTGAACCGCATCACCTTGTTTGCGCTCATTTTCTCCATCGGCATCCTGGTGGATGACGCCATCGTGGTCGTGGAAAACATGGTGCGGCATTTCCGCCTGCCGGAAAACGCCGGCCGGCCCCGGATGGATGTGGCCATCGAAGCCGTGGACGAGGTCGGAAACCCCACCATTCTGGCAACCCTTGCCGTTATCGCCGCCATCCTTCCCATGGCTTTCGTGGGCGGGCTGATGGGCCCCTATATGCGGCCCATCCCGATCGGGGCTTCCGCGGCCATGGTCTTTTCGCTTCTGGTTGCCTTTATTGTCACGCCCTGGGCGTCTTTAAGGCTCATTGGCCATCATGGCGGCCCGGGTCACGCCGAAACCGAAGACTGGAGCACCCGGCTTTACCGGAAAGTCATGACGCCTTTGATCGAAACCACTTTCTGGCGCTGGATATTTCTGGCGGCTGTCGCGGCCATGCTGCTGGCGGCCTGCGCGATGGTGGGCATCGGCTGGGTCAAGGTCAAGATGCTTCCCTTTGACAACAAGAGCGAATTTCAGGTCATTCTGGACATGCCGGAAACCGCAACACTTGAAGAAACCACCGCCGCCTGCCTGGAGATGGGGGATTATCTGAAAACCGTCAGCGAAGTGACGGACTACGAGATTCATGCGGGAACTTCCGGCCCCTTTAATTTCAACGGCCTGGTCCGGCATTACTATCTGCGGAAGGGCGCGCATCTGGCGGACATTCAGGTCAATCTGGTCGGAAAAGGAAAGCGGGGTCAGCAAAGCCACGAAATCGCCAAGCGGGTCCGGCCGCCGCTGTAAAAATCGCCAGCCGCTTTAACGCCAGGGTCAAGGTGGCCGAAGTGCCGCCGGGCCCCCCGGTATTGTCCACCCTGGTCGCCGAAATCTATGGCCCGGACTACCAGCGCCAGCGGGAAATCGCCCTGCAAATCCGCCAGATCTTCGAGCAGACCGCAGGCGTTGTGGATGTGGACTGGTACATGGAAGGCAGCCAGCCCCGGTTTGCACTGGATGTGGACAAGGAAAAGGCTGCGCTTAACGGCATCAGCGCAACCCAGGTTGCAGGCGCCCTGGAACTGGCGCTTTCCGGAAAACAGACAGGGCTTTTGCACCAGCCCCTGGAGAAAGAAGATGTCCCCATCATTCTCCAACTGCCCCTTGCGGACCGTGCGGGAATCGAAAAACTGGAGACCATCAAGATCATGGGCGCGGACAATCGTCTGGTGCCGCTTTCGGAACTGGTTGTGGCCAGAAAGACGGATTCCGAACGCAGCATTTACCACAAAAATCTGATGCCGGTGGTCTACGTGATCGGGGATGTGGCCGGTGAAAAGGAAAGCCCGGTTTACGCCATTCTGGAAATGCAGAAAAAAATCGACGCCATCGCCCTTCCGGAAGGATACAAGATCGCCCAGCACACGGCGAGTCTTCCGGACAGCGACCGGAAATTCGCCATGAAATGGGACGGGGAATGGCACATTACCTACGAGGTGTTCCGGGATCTGGGAATTGCCTTTGCCGTGGTTCTGGTCATTATTTTCGTGCTCGTGGTGGGCTGGTTTCAGTCGTTTTCCACACCGCTGGTCATCATGATGGCCATTCCCTTTTCACTGATCGGCATCCTGCCGGCCCACTGGCTGATGGGCGCCTTTTTTTCCGCCACATCCATGATCGGCTTTATTGCCGGGGCCGGAATCGTGGTTCGAAATTCCATCATCCTGGTGGATTTCATCGAGCTTCGCGTGGCCCAGGGCATGCCCCTGGATCTGGCTGTCATTGACGCCGGAGCCGTTCGCTTCCGGCCCATGATGCTGACCGCGGCCGCCGTGGTGGTGGGCGCATCCGTCATTCTGTTCGACCCCATTTTTCAGGGTCTCGCCATCAGCCTGATGGCCGGAGAAGTGGCTTCGCTCCTCTTTTCCCGGATGACGGTGCCGATCCTGTATTATCTGGACAAACGCTGGGAAACCGCGCATGTCCATAAAACCTGACGAACCCGGAAAATGAAACCGCATGAATGAACCCGATTCGTTTCAGACTCAAGATATATGCCGGGATGCTGTTTGTGATCATGTCCATCGGCATTGCCGGATTTCGCATCGCGGAGGACCTGCCGCTTTTTGACGCCATTTATTTTGGCATTGTCACCATTGCGACCGTGGGGTATGGCGATATCCATCCCACGACCGTGACGGGCAAGGTCTTTGCCCTGTTTTTGATTTTCGGCGGCGTGGGGACGTTTCTGGGCGTTGTGGCCAATGCCACGGAACTCATCCTGAGCCGGCGTGAAAATCAAATTTACCTTCAAAAAGTACACATGGTTCTGGGAATTTTCTTCAGCGAAATCGGGACCTGGATGCTGACCTATTTTGTCCGTCTGGATCCGGACGGCGAATCCAAAAGAGCGCATTTACACATCACCCCGTCCTGGACCGATGCGGATTTTATCAAGGCGCAGAACCAGCTTTCAAAGCATGCGTACCGGGTGGCAATCGATGGAATCAACAGCGAAGACCTTCGGGATTTTCTGGATGTCAAAGGAGATTTTTTACTTCGCCTGCTGGAAAATCCCGTCCTGCTGGAGCACGAATCCTTTACCCTGCTCCTTCAGGCGATTTATCATCTTCGCGAGGAACTGCTCTGCCGGGAAGATCTGGCGTTGCTTCCGGCATCCGACCATGCCCACCTCTCCGGAGACGCCAGAAGGGCCTATGGGTTGATAGTTCCCCAGTGGCTGGGCTATATGAAATATCTGAAAACCAGCTATCCGTATCTGTTTCATCTTGCGGCCAGAAAAAACCCCTTTGACAAGGATGCATCCACGGTCGTGCAGTAAAAGGAGTCCGTCATGCCGTTCAAATCCAGGGCACTTGAAGTCAATCTTGCCAGCTACCATGTGGAGGTCACCATCGACCCCCGGTATTTGCCGCTCCAGGAAGCCATGTCCCGGTATTACGGGCTGATGGAGGGCGTGAATGTTTTTTTAACGGAACTCTCCCACCCCTATAAAAACTGGAAATTCATCGTTCAGGAATGCCGGAAATACGCCCTGGATTATTTTTACATTTTCCAGAAGCATGACAGAGGGCCGGAAGTTATCGGCCTGATCATCGACGTTTTCCTGGATGCCGTTGCCGAAGCCGCCCCGGATGTCCGGGCCGATGCCGTGGACAATCTGCTGCTGTTTCTGCAAAAAACGCTCAAAGACGCCGGATCCGACCTGCCGCGTTTTTATCCGGTCCTGGAAGCTGCCTTTGACCGGATTCGACTGCTTCCCGCGGATCATTTTGCGCTTTTCGCCAGAAGCTTTTACGCTATCAAGCGGCTTGCCGAACTCTGCTTCCGGGCTTCGCCGCCCCTGCCCGCATTCAGCGCCCTGAACCTGCTCGTCCACAGATATCATCAATACACGTATGATTACTGGCTGAGCCAGGATGATCCGATGGTCTGGTTTGAAACCGAGGCGGAAACCGGACATCTGCCGATTTTTGACGAGATTTTTTCGGAGATCTCCCATCAGAAAATCTCCGGGTGCAAAAACCGGCTCGACAGCCTTTTGGCCACGGAAGCCGTTGAATCCATCGCCCTTCTGGAAAATCTGCTGGCGCTTCCGACTTACGGACAGATTGTCGAGACCTATAAAAAGCTTCCGATGGTCCTCTGGAAATCGAGTGAGAACATTACCCGGCGCAATCACTGGAAGGTGATTTTTCTCTTTCACATCATGAATATTTCCGGCCTGTCCCTGATCCATGAAGATGCGCTGCGGGAAATCAACCGGACCTTGAGCTGGCTGATCGGCAACGAATCGCACCGCAATATCATGCGGCTGATTGAAAAAACATTTTCCATCCTAAAAACCCGCACCCGGGAATTTCCGGTAACCGCATTGAATTGCGCACTGAACATGGGAAAAGGCGTCTATAAAACCGATGAAAGCGATCTGGTCAATTTCTTTATCGATTCGGTCATTGACCTGGGGTTTCAAACCCCCATGATCGGCGGCGTCGGAAACGACTGGCAGATTCAGGCCAACAGCGCCCACATTCAGAACATCCGCACCTGGATGGCGCTGATCGAACTCAGCCCCAAATGGTCTACCCGGCTGCTGTCCTGCCTGATCATTCACCTTTGCCTGGAAGGCGTCTTCATTAAAGACACGGATCTTTTTCCCCGAGACATCACCCGGCTTCTGAACAGCGACATCGGTCCCGTCTATAATCTGGCCAAACAACTGGCGCGGGTATTCCCGGCTTTTTTCAATGATATCGGCGCGGAAGGGGAGCTTCGGGAAATCTCCACCCGCCTGGATGAAATGACCCGGCGAAAAGATGTGCTGATCCATTTTCTGCAGAAAACAAAGCCATGTGGAAAGCAGCAACCAGATTCTGGGATTCATGGATGCGGTTCTGAACTTCTGGAAAACAGGGAACAAGGCAGGGTTGGAGTCCTTTGTTCCTCCGGACATCTACAAGCAGATCAATTCCTCGGGTCCTTGCATTGACGGCGTCAAACGGATCATGACGATACTGCGGCAGCAGGGGATTTCGCTTCCGGTTCAACTCCTGACCCTGAGCGCTGATGCGTTGAAGGGAATACTGGCAACTATTTCCGGAGAATCCCAGACCGATATCGAACGGATTCAGCTCATGGCAGCCTTCTATAAACTCCTTCACCAGAAATACCATCTGGATTTTATCGAAATCAACCATTATCTGGATCAACTCAAAGCCGGCGGTTTTCCGGATCTGAACCGGCTGCAGAAAGCGCTGGAGCAGCCCAATTTAAGAAAAAAAACAGCTCTTCTCATCGATTATCTCGATTTCCTGAAAGAGCTGATCCTGTCTTCAAAAACGTATGAGATCCGCGAGGATATATATAAAAAAAGGCATATCACGGTTGACATTCCCTCGATGTACGGCAGTTATCATGAAATGAAATTCGACGCCCTGGGGCTGACGTTCCGCATTGAATCCCTGCTTAATGTACTCTTTGAAGAACTCGTTCAAACCATTGACCTGTCGCTGATCACCCATGTCACCATTCATGAAATCTCGGAAATTCTGACACTGTTTGACCGGGCACTGAAAGTGGACGGCATTCACTCGGTCGAGTTCGAGCGGCAACAGGAATTTCTGAGTCATTCCCTTGAGGTCAGGGGATTTACCTTTACCCAGTATCTGGATATTTTCAAAGGTTTTTCCCTGGCCGTAAAAAACATCATTAACGATTATTTCAATAATGTTCACGAGGAAAACCTCAACCGCATCATGGCCGGCATCAACCGGAGTCAGCTCCTGCCCCGGTATCTTCCCCAGGATTCGGACATGGACCCGGAGAAAATCACCCACCGGATCACGGAGATTTTTTTCAGGGACCAGCTTGTTTTTTCACTGGGACTTCAGCAACTGGACCAGCTCCTGTCCCGGATATTGAACATTCTGTTTCATCAGCTAAGCACCCTGCATCCGGATCAGCTTCGGCTGCTGCTGCTGTATGACCCCAGCCAGACCATCACACCGGTGGATCATCGCGGCAAACACCTGCCCGGTATCATCTATATCGGCAACAAGGGACTTAATCTGGTCAAGCTGAAACGGTTCGGGCTCCCGGTGCCGCCCGGATTCATCATTACCACGGAAGCCTTCCGGTGCCGGGACATCATCGAGCATTATCCCCCTGCCCTTGAAAATTTCAGGTGTCAGATCGTTCACCAGATTTCCGCCCTTGAAAAGATGACCGGAAAAACCTTCGGCAGCACCATAAACCCGCTGCTGTTTTCCGTGCGAAGCGGCGCCTCCATTTCTCAGCCGGGCATGATGGACACCCTTTTGAATGTCGGCATCAATGAAGGAATTGCGGAAGGCCTTGCCTTAAGGACCGGGAACGCCTGGTTCGCCTGGGACAATTACCGGCGTTTTCTTCAGTGCTACGGCATGGCGGTCGGGCTGGACAGAGACCATTTTGACGCCATCATCAGCGAATTCAAGGATACCCTCGGGATTCCCTTGAAAAAAGGATTCACCGGCGCTCAGATGCAGGCGGTCGCCCTGGCCTACAAAAAAAGTATCGCGGACGCGGGTTTCCCCGTTCCGGATGACCCGATGGATCAGCTCTATATGACCATCAACAGCGTGTTTGACTCCTGGGATTCAGACAAGGCCAAAACCTACCGGAAAATCATGGGAATATCCGATGACTGGGGAACGGCCGTAACGGTTCAGTCCATGGTTTTCGGCAATTTTTCCCAGCAGTCCGGATCCGGCGTTATTTTTACCCACAACCCCCGATGGTCCGGGGATCGCGTCCGGCTATGGGGGGATTTTACCGTCGGCAACCAGGGCGAGGATGTCGTCTCCGGCCTGGTCAATACCCTGCCGATTTCCGTCTTTCAGCAGGAGGTGGAGATGCGGGAAACCGACATCACACTGGAAACCCATTTCCCGGAAATCTATGTTGCGCTGAAAAACTGGGCAATCGATTTGATTGAAAAAAAAGGATGGACACCACAGGAAATGGAATTCACCTTTGAAAGCCCTGCCGGCAAGGACCTCTTTATTCTCCAGACCCGCGAAATGGCCATGCGGGAGCGGAAGAAAGTGCTGGCCTTCGATCCGGAAGACATTTCGAACGACCGGTTTCTGGGCCACGGCATCGGCGTCAGCGGGGGCGCGATGGCCGGCAGGGTGGTCTTTACCGTGGAAGAAATTGAACAATGGCGGCTCAGGGAGCCGGATACCTCCCTGATTCTGGTGCGCGGGGATACGGTTCCGGACGATATCCGTGAAATCTTTGCCGCCGATGGCCTGCTGACAGCCCGGGGAGGGCTGACCTCCCATGCGGCCGTGGTAGCCCACAGGCTGGGGAAAACCTGTGTGGTCGGGTGCGGGACCCTGATTTGTCGCGAAAAAGAAAAACAATGTGAATTCAACCGTCGAACGCTTTTCTCTGGAGACGCCATCAGCTTTGACGGACTGGAAGGTTCGGTTTATCAGGGATTGATCAGGATCAGAGAATCATCGTAAAAGGAGAAGCCATGAAAAAAGAAACGGGCGCAAAAAATGCGGTAAAGCTGGGCATCAACGGTTTTGGCAGGATCGGAAAGCTCTCCGTCTGGCATCATGTGGGACGCGGCTATTTTGATGAGCTTGTGGTGAATATCGGCAGGCAGGCCGGCGCTTCCCTTGACGATATCGCCCATTACATCGAAAGGGACTCCACCTATGGCAGCCTGCACATGTTTCTTCACGGCTACCAGGCATCGGCCGTCGTGCAGGACCTGGATGAAAAAGACAGTTCGATGAAAATAAACGGCGTCAAGGTCACATTCCTGAGATCCTACCGCAATCCCCGTGACCTTCGCTGGAAGGACCATGACGTCAAGCTCGTGGTGGACACCACGGGCCAGTTTCTGGATCCGACCCAGAGCCCGGACCAGCCCGGCGGGTCGTTAAGGGGCCATATCGAAGCCGGGGCCGAAAAAGTGATTGCATCCGCCCCGTTTAAAATCAAGGACAAGGGAAGGCCCATGCCCGATGACGCCGTTACAACGGTCATGGGCATCAACGACAATGCCTACGACCCCAGGCGGCACCGGCTCATTTCAAACGCATCCTGCACCACCACCTGCCTGGCCCATATGATGAAGCCCCTGATTCATGCGTTCGGCCCAAAAAAAATCCTCTCCGCCTCCATGGCCACGGTCCATGCCGCCACCGGGACCCAGGCCGTGCTGGACAGGCTGCCCAAGGCCGGCGCCACGGATCTGCGCAAAACCCGCAGCATCATGAACAATATCATCCTGACATCCACGGGGGCCGCAAACGCCCTGCGGCTGGTGATTCCCGAGATGGAGCAGATCGGGTTCATCGCGGAATCCGTCCGGATTCCCACGGCCACGGGCTCTTTGATCATTCTCGTGGTCAATCTCCAGGAAGAGCTTTTCGGCGGCGCCATCCGCAGAGAGATGATCAACGGCATCTACCGGCAGACGGCGCAGGACGATCCCAGGGGCTATCTGATGTTTTCGGACAAACAGAACGTATCCGCGGACATCATCGGCCTTCCCAGGGCCGCCGCGATCATCGAAGGCCATGAAACCCACACGCGGACAGCGGATGTGACCATCGATCTGACCAAGGTTCCGGGCCTGGACAAGGCCATTCTGGGTTCCCTGGCCGAATCCGTCATCAAGATCCCCCTGACCCAGGCCGTGATTTACGGCTGGTACGACAATGAAATGGGAAGCTACGTCAACATTCTCGGGGACCGGACCGTAACCATTGCCGAACTGTTTGCATAAAAGAAAGCCGGATGTTCAAGGGAAAGGAGCCTTCATGAGCCTTCAAAAAAAAGTCATATGGATAAGCCTGATGATCCTGCTGTCAGCAGGAATTGGGCAGGCAATAGCTGAACCGGTTGAGGTAACCGGTCTTGTCCCGGAAAAGGAGCTTTCTGAAGATTCAGTGCTCAAACCGGGTCTGTTACCGATTTACATCTATAAGTTCTTCAAATCCGTGGATGAAATGCCCAAACTGGATATTGAAACAACGACGGAAAAAGTGGGCAAACCTATCCTGTTTCTCGATCATGTTTTTGGCAAGACTGATCTGATATTCGACAGCGGCGTCAGCCAAGGCGTCGGAATTCAAATGGCTGGTTTTTTGAAATTTTCCGCTACCGGGAAATATACGCTGAAGACCAAATCAAATGACGGAATCTCTGTCTGGATTTGTGACAAAAGAATCGTGTGGCATCCTGGTATCCATTCGGATCATTTTTCAGACGATGTCGTGCTGGATATTCAAAAACCAGGCTGGTACCCCCTCTTGATCAAGTATTTCCAGCGAAAAGGCACGGCAGCCATCGGGATGTACTGGATACCGCCGGGTGAAACCAACTTTTCCGTTATCCCGGCTGAAGCCTTTTCACATGCACCGGTGTCAAAGGGTTCATCCTGACTTTTCCGGAAGATCAAGGGAAAATGCTAAATGAAATGGACGGCCGAGGCTGAAGACGCCATCAAGAAAATTCCTTTTTTTGTCCGCAAGCGGGTCCGGTCCCGGGTGGAAAAAGAGGCGGAAGGGGAAGGGAAATCCCTGATCACGATCGCCGAGGTCAAAGCAACGCAGGCACGTTTTCTTTCCAAAATGGAAACCGACATCAAAGGATACCAGATCGAAACCTGTTTCGGCGCCGGCGGCGGGTGCCCCAACCGTGCCCATGCCGGTGATGAACTGATGCGGAAGCTGGAAGCCCTGCTGGCCGAAGAAAACCTTCTGGATTTTCTGAAAAAAGAAGTCAAGGGGCCGCTCAAATATCACCACGAATTCCGGATCACACTGGCCGATTGCCCCAACGCCTGCTCCCAGCCCCAGATCAAGGATATCGGCATCATCGGTGCATGCGTGCCGGAAATCACCCAAAGCCCCTGCTCGCAGTGCGAAGCATGCGTGGATGCGTGCCGGGAGCAGGCCATCTCTCTGGACTCCGGATTGCCGGTTATTCATTTTGAGCGCTGTCTGGCCTGCGGCAAATGCATCGTGGTCTGCCCCACGGGAACCCTTAGGGCCGGCACCTGGGGATATCGCGTGCTGCTCGCAGGGAAGCTGGGCAGACACCCCAAACTGGCCCGCGAACTTCCCGGCATTCTCAGCGAAGAAGCCGTTTTATCCATCGTCAAGGACTGCCTTTCGTTCTACCGCCTTCACAGCAAGGGCGGCGAGCGTTTTGCCGAAATCTTCACGGACAAGGATTTTGAAGCGCTCCGAAAACGGCTGGAAAACCGTTAATGACAGCTCAGACATCTTGGGTTAGTCCAGCTTCCTCTCACATCGCTATTCCCGTTTCCAGAATTTTCTTAAAAAAAGGATCAGGCGCCAAAAGGGATTCCGGGCGGTAAGGTACCGGCTACAATCGATTGTCCACTGCCAGGGTCAGTTTTGCTCATAGCAGCACACCTTCTCTCTGGATGATTTTATTAATCGGGGATTCCGACATCGGCCCCTCTTCCAGTTCATCTTTTCCAAAGACCAGAGCGGAAATCATAACATCATGCTCCAGATTGATCCGATAGACAATGTCGTCAATCTCAGTAACCATTGCCCGGTCATACTCAGGAAGTTCTATCATGACATCAATATCGGAGTCCTGTCTTGCCTCTCCTCTTACTTTCGATCCATACAGGCGTAATTCAATAATCGGACATCTCGCCAACAATTCCCCTTGCAATTGTTTCAATGCCCGTTCTTCATTATCCGCAAGTTTCATAACTCACCATCCCGTATTGGGCAGCTTCCCTTTTCGACACCAGCACTGCTCATCGTTGTGCCAGGCGGCCCGGTCGGCTTTCTCATAGCCTGATTTAAGAGCCAGTTCCTATCTTCCGCTGTAACACACGGATCGCAAAGGTCGTCTTCATGTTTCAATACCTACTATGGTGCGCGGGAACCGTCCAAACTGAATGCATGACTACCATGAAATGCGATTTGCCGCGGCCGCGATCTCCCATCAGGATGATGGGGCAACCGCTTCTTTTTGTGCTGATAGCCTTCAGCGCGGTTTGAACATCTGCTGTCGGATATGTGATCGAGAGAATCTGGTCGGCGGACTTTTGTGCGGCGCCCTGGTTATCGCTCGTTCGAAGCGCAATCGCAGAACCGGGCATGTGAGCACCGAGAAATTCATCTCTGAGTTTCAGGCCTATCATCATTGCTTCTCCCTTTGTACTTCAATCTGATATCGTTTGCCTCTGTTGCGCATCCTTTCGCATCCGTCTCAATTGTGTTTTATCCACCGGCTCCAGGTTGAATACTTTCTGCAGGATGCTTGACAGGGATAAACCGCTTTTCAATATCGGTCCAGATTTTGCGCTTCATCATTCTAAGATCATATTCGGTTTGAAGATTCAGCCAGAACTGGGCTTCCACTCCAAAATACCGCTGTAGTCTCAGCGCTGTGTCGGCTGTAATGGCTCTTTTTCCATTGACTATTTCACTTATCCGGTTTGGGGGAACCGAAAGATCCCGGGAAAGCTGGTTTATGCTGATACCCATGGGCTCCAGAAAATCTTCACGAAGGATTTCTCCGGGATATATTGGGTCAAGCATGTCGTTTTTACGCATAGAAACACCTCAATGATGGTCCGTAATTTTAACGTGATACGCATTGCCATCCTGCCACTCGAAACATACGCGCCACTGTTTGTTGATACTGATAGCATGTTGACCTTTATGATTTCCGGAAAGGGCGTGAAATGCATTTCCAGGGTTAAGCAACAAAGCCTCGATGCTGGGAGCGGCATGTAAAACCATGAGACGTTTTATAGCCTGCCTTTCGAAAGACTGGAAACGGCGTATCCGTTGGTCATTAAATTGTTTTTCAGTATCTCGGCAAGCAAATGATTTAATCATATGTAATAGTGATATTATGCGATACGTAATATGTCAACCGGTACTCACATGCGCGGGCATAACTGACGGGAAATCACCAATTGACAAGTAATTCTGAATTAGAATACATGAACAACTTGAATATTTTCTTTCTTCAGCGGTTGAGTTTTTTCTCTCTGATGTGCCATTTACCCTGGAAGTTGCGCCCCATGCCCGCCCTCATTCAGTTTCATGCGATTTCCGTCCGTTTTCCGCCATCGCAGCTATACCATGTTGTGGATCGGCCGTTTGCTGACCACGATCGCCACCCTGACCCAGAGCGTGGCAATCGGGTGGTCGGTCTATTCCATCGCGCGCCAAACCTACGATGAGCAACAAAGCATGTTTCTTGTCGGGATGATCGGACTGGCGCAATTTTTGCCGATGTTCGCCCTGGCCCTGATTGCGGGCGAAACCGCGGATCGGTACGACCGGCGCAAAATTTTATTTTGCTGCGGGGCGCTGCAGGTTTCCTGCGCGGCGGCCTTTACCCTGCTGTCGTTGCAGGAGCATCCGCCGCTGATGCCGATCTTTATCGTTGCGGGATTTTTCGGCATTGCCCGCGCTTTTTTCATGCCCGCCGGAGCATCCCTTGTTCCGCTGCTGGTGCCGATCGATGAACTGCCGAAGGCAATCGCCTGGAACACTTTCAGCGTTCAAAGCGGCATGATCCTGGGGCCGTGGGTGGGCGGCGTGCTGTGCGAGCTGGCGCCGGCTTATGCCAATGCCACCGCGTGCGCGCTTTATCTGCTGGCGTGCGCTGCATGGGTTGTTCTGATGAAAATGCCCCTGGAAGCCAAAGCCAAACAACAGCGATGCTTCCCGCCTGACGATGATCCGCGAAGGTCTTTCGCATTTATGGCGCAGCAAGATCGTGCTGGGCGCGATATCGCTTGACCTGTTTGCCGTTCTTTTGGGCGGGGTCACGGCCCTGTTGCCCGCCTATGCCAAAGACATCCTTTTCATCGGCCCCGAAGGTTTCGGGCATCTGCGCGCGTCCTTCGCAGCGGGAGCGGGGTGCCTGACTTTGTGCCTGGCGCTTCGGCCGATCAAAAGGCATGCCGGAAAATGGATGCTGGGCGGCGTGATGATCTATGGCCTTGCCACGCTATGCTTTGCCTTTTCACGTGATGCGCTGCTTTCGATGCTGATGCTGGCCGTGGCCGGAGCCGCCGATTCCATCTCCGTTTTCGTGCGGCAGAACCTGGTGCAGATCGTCACTCCCGATGCCATGCGCGGACGGGTATCCGCCGTGTCGGGACTGTTTATCAGTGCTTCGAATGAGCTCGGCGAATTTGAAAGCGGCGTAGCTGCCAGATTCCTTGGCATTGTCGGCTCCGCTGTCTTCGGCGGCGCTGGTTCGATCGTCATCACCGGCCTGTGGGCCAAAATTTTCCCTGCCTTGCGCAAAGCGGATCGCTTGATACCGACGGCGAATTAAACCGGCCATGATTGGAAACCGACCAATGTTTCACGGATTGCCGCGATGACTGGGTTGACAGCCAAACGGAGGGAGAAAAATAGGAGCTATTTAAATATGACGACATCTCGTGATCGCTGTAAGATTTTCGTTTTCGCAATCGTTCAGATTTCTATCCTTTTATCATCGGGTTGTCCCAAAACGCCTGGTCGGCAGGCAGCGGAGAAGGCCAGCCCAATACGAACACCCAGACCTATGTCACTTACAAATATATCGACCCGATGGCGCACATGGAGGTTTTCCGCATGCTGATCCCAAAAGGATGGAAGGCCGAAGGGGGTGTCAGTTGGTCGGCGGATCCGGCCTTGCCTGTTCAGTCCGGTTTCCGTTTTTTTAACCCCGGCGGTTCAGAGGAACTCAATTTCTTTTCTGCTCACGCCTTTTTCTGGACCAACAACACGCTCTTTCTCACCACCAATCCACCCGGATCCCTGCGTTTCGGCACGAGAGTCGCCAAACCCGTGGCCCTGCATGAGGCCTTTACCCGCACGATCATCCCCGGCGCCAAGCGGAGCATGAGCAGGATGACAATCGTTAAGGAGAATCCGGTGCCGGAACTGGCGGGACTCACCAGGGGTGTCCCTGTCCAGGGAGTCAATGCCTCTGCGGAAGCCGGGAAAATGAGGGTCGTTTATGGCGAAAGCGGAAAGCAGATGGAAGAGGAATTTTATGCCGCCGTCAGTCAGTTTGTCACGCAGTTGCCGGGTTCTGGACCCGGCAGTGGATATTTTATCAATTACTGGTACATCGATCATGTCTTTTCTTTCAGGGATGAGAAAGGACAATTGGATTCCCGCTCAAAGATTTTCCAGACGATGATCTACTCCCTGAAATTTAACCCGCACTGGGTTGCCAAGGTCGTCAATGTCAAGGAGATGCTGGCGCAGTCCTACATCAAGGGTATCAAAGCGATCGGGCAGATGGGGCAGATGATCGCCCAGGCAGGGAGCCAGATGCGGGAGGACCAGCAGCGGGCATGGGAACAGCGCCAACAGGTGAACGACCGGATCATTCAGAACTTCAGCGACCACATCCGGGGGGTGGAAAGGTATAACGATCCCCGCGCCGGCAAGGAAGTGGAGCTTCCGGCCGGGTACGGAAATGCCTGGGCCAATGATCTGGGCGAATATATCGTCAGCGAAAGCCCGAGCTTCAATCCCAACATCCATTCCAACCAGCACTGGGAGCCGTTGACACCGGCACGGTAAAGGAGACTACTTCGCCTTTTCGCGTTCCTCTGTGACGCAATAAATCCCGCCACCTTCCAGTCCCGGCCCGAAGCACAGATTGTCGGATTTGCAGGCAGCCCTGCGGCGGTCTCCGGATTTCCAGCGGGAAATCAGATCCGGCTCCCGGATCAGCGGCCGGCTCATAGCGATGTAATCCGCCTCACCATCCGCCACAAGCTGCTCGGAAACCTCAAAAGAGCGGTTGCCGCCCACCAGAATCAAGGGAATGGCAATCCGTTTTTTAAAGGCCCGCAGTTCTTCCCTGAAATAGGCTTCCTTGTCCGCCGAGTGGATGCCGGGCCGGCTCGGAGACAACTTTTTGCCGGTCAGCAGGCCGCCGCTCAGTTCGATGGCATCCAGGCCCGCATCGAGTCAAAAATTCCCCCGCAACCAGGGAATCTTCCAGGCTGAGCCCGTTTTCCGCAAAATCCTGGCAGTTCATTTTGATCAGTACCGGAAACGCTTTTCCCACCGCCTTTCGAATGGCATAAATGGCTTCAACGATAATACGGGCGCGATTTTCGATGCTTCCGCCATAGCTGTCCGCCCGCCGGTTGAATATGGGAGAGAGGAACTGGCTGAGCAGATAGCCGTGGGCCGCATGAATCTGAACCCCGTCAAAGCCTGCTGATTTTGCCCTTTGCGCGGCATCGGCAAATGCGGCGACCAGATCCTGAATATCCTGAACCGTCAGTTCTTTTCGCGGCGTCCGGCTGAGGCCCTCATAATCGGAAGCCACCACGGGGATCTGACCCGTTAATTTCTCGGGCGCAAAATGACCGGCATGGGCCAGTTGCATGAACGATTTTGCCGCCGGCCGCATGGACCGCATCCGTCATTTCCCGAAGCCCCGGAATCAGTTCGTCCTTGTAAACGCCAAGCTGCCAGGGACTGGCCTGACCATCCTGCCGGATATAGGTGTGGCCGCTGATGATCAGCCCCACGCCGCCCCTGGCAAGCGCGGTCATGGTGTCAATCAGCTTCGGTGTGACCGCGCCGTCAGCGCCGGCCATCCCTTCCCAGGTTGCCGACCGCACAAAGCGATTCGCCAGTTTCATGCCGTTGATTTCACTGCTTTCAAATAATCTGCTCATGCTTTCCTTTCCTCAGGTTCCGATATGATATAAGCCCTGCTGGATGATCGCTCCCTGACCTGATCGGGTCGGATAACGACTTTATATGAAAACGGTCAATTTTCATTCTCCATTGCGACCTCCGCGGGCACGGGGGTGATGTCACTATGTCAATGATATGGGGATATCGTCAATTTCGTCATGCGGGCAAACAAACCTTATTCGGTCTGGAGAAATACAACGTCATCGTCAATCATACGTAAAAACAAGTTTTTGATCAAGGCCGATCCGGATCATCTGGAAAGGTGTAACAGACTGCTCCGTTGGTGATCAAGCCTGCGATTCACAGAGAGCGGGAACTTTTGGGCCATCTGATTCATCGCCTCGATATCGATACTGTCCAGTTCCAGTTCATCCTCGGCTGGAAGAGATTTTCTGAGGTGCAGGGTGTCCAATAACGCTTTTTCGGGAGTTGCGATGTAGAAATCATCGATCCGGATGAATCCGGAAAAAAGGGCGGGTGAAATTCTTGAAAATTCGATGGTGATGCCCTGGTACGGGATATTTCTGCACTTTCCAACCGCCGGACTTAGTGTGATGATTGTGCAGACCACCGGGGATTGCAGACTGATGCCATGATAATTCAAGGCCCATTCTCCAGACACATAGGCGGGTGGCCGGAGAAAACAGCCGACTGTTTCCACCCGCGGAAAGCCGTTCAGAAACGAATTGACGTAATGGCCTCTCATCAGCCGATGAATCAAAACATTTTTCAGCGCCCGGGATAAAAACATGGCCGGATGAGGCACCAGTTTTTCCACATCTTCCATACGAAATAATCCGGGAAGAAATTTCAGCCGCTTTAATGTGGATTTTTCCATTGCCGTCATTTCCAAAAAATCCGGCAAAAGTCCTGCGATTGAAGCTGAGCGCTGATCTGCTGCAAAGCCAGAATAAACCGCTTGAATCCTTCTGTTTGATATACGGAAAGAATATCCGGCGGAATGAAGCGGGGAAGATCGGTTTTAAGTGCATTTTCAATCACTGGTAACGATTCCGCTCTCTGGAAAAAATCCAGTCCACGGGCGGGATGAAAGGGAACCTGATACATCGACAATTTATTTTCAAGCATCCGCCAATTGATGGAAGTTCCCAACTGACTGACGATCCACCAGAGATCGAAGATGTCCCGTCCCTTGAGATATTGGCGCTCATAAAGCGCTCTGATTTTATCCGTCAGAATTTCTTCCGGCGTTTCCGCCAGAATGATGGTGCTGGAATAGGGTAAAAAGAGATGACCCGATGTGATCAGACGCGATACCTGCGGCAGATCCCTGAAAACATATTTCTGAAAGCCGGTTGTTTGGGCCGGTTGAAGGAATTCGAATTCCAGCTTGACGGCAATCCGCTCCCGCTGTAAATCCGGCCGGTAGATAAAAATGGTTTTAAAAGCTGTAGTCCGGTTGCCTTTGATTTGCTGTTCAGGCTGGCCTGCTCCGAACTGAGCCACACAGGCACGGGACGCTTTGGTGGTTACCGCCTTCAGGATGGATTGAATTTTATCCGGAGGCAGGCTGGTCACAAAATCCAGGTCTTCTGAAAAGCGGGGGCCGCCATAGACCCACCGCAACGCGGTCCCCCCCTGAAAAACGATGTGCTGAGACCCGGAATGCCCATACAGCGCATCCAGCAGCAACAATTGCAGCACTTCGGATTGCCTGACCCGTGTTTCGGCATATGTGAGTGCCATCATGAACCTTGAACCTGAAAAGGGTTAATACCATAAGTGTCAACATAGTTGATTATGATAAATAACTTATTTGTATAATATCGTCAATATATAACATGTGTAACATATCAGAATTTCGTCAAATAAACAGCAGATTCATACGTTCCTGTCATTTGTTTCATGCAAGAATTCCGATGACGGCATTACCCTCAAAATGGGATAAACCGCCGATTTCCGGTAAGCCTCGATGCAGTTTTGATGAATCTCCGTTTTATAGGCCGCGCTGAGATCCTCAAGAATCATGCTGTTGAAATCCAGGCAGACGGCGTCCAGGGCCGTTGCCAGGACACAGAAATGGGTATGAATTCCGCATACCGCCACCGTATCCACACCCAGCGTTCTCAGGGTCTGATCCAGATCCGTTTTGAAAAATGCACTGAAGCGCCTTTTTTCCAGAATGATATCCGATTTTTCGATTCCCAGCGCAGGAAGGGGTCTTACGCCTGAAGTCCCGCGGATGGCGTGGGGTTTCATCCTGCTCTTGAAAATGAAATCGTTTTCCAGAAAACTGTCGCATGCAAAGATAACCGGAATGGATTTGACGCGGCACTGTTTGAGAAAATCCCGGACAAGGGGGATGATCTTCATTTCATCCCGCTCATCCGCCTGGATGTGTTCATAATTTCCTTCAAGCATATCAACAACAATGACGGCTGGATTCATCTGTTTCTCCTTAATTGGAACACCCATCAATGCACGTTACACGGCAGGCGGTCATGAATGGCCGCCTGCCGTGTAATTCGTGATTATATACAAAAGAGCCGAATGGTATGAACGACTCAGGCGATGAACTGTTCCCGAAGCTTGTATTTCAGCATTTTCCCGCTCGCACTCATGGGAAGGGAGTCCACAAAGATGACTCTTTTTGGCACCTTGTATCCGGCAATCTCTTTCTTGCAGAAAGACCGGATTTCTTCCTCCGTGGTATTTGCATCCATTTTTTTCAGGACCATGGCCGTAACCGCTTCCCCCCACTTTTCATCCCTGGTGCCGATTACCGCCACCTGGCTGACTGCCGGGTGTTTGTAAAGGACATTCTCCACCTCGGCGGGATACACATTTTCGCCGCCCGTGATGATCATGTCCTTTTTTCTGTCAACGACATAAATGTAGCCTTGCTCGTCCACTCTGCAAAGATCCATGGGATAGTACCAACCGTTTCTGAAGACTTCTCTGGTTTGCTCGTCTTTATTCCAGTACCCCAAAGTCGTGCCCAATCCGCGGACCCGGATCTCTCCGATTTCGCCGGGAGACACGGGATTGTCATTTTCGTCAACGACCTGGCTCTGCATGTCGGCAAACGACCTGCCGCAGGAGGAGAGAATTTCCGTTTTCCCCTCTGCCAGCGCACGGGTGACATCTTCGATTCTCAGAACCGTTGCTTGCCCCACGGTCTCGCTGGTGCCGAAAAGGTGCAGGAAAACGTTGCCGAATTTTTCGATGGCTTTTTGAAAGACGATCGGTGTAACAGGCGCTCCGGCAAAAAAAATCTTTTTCAGGCTGCTCAAGTTATATCGGTCCGTGTTTGGATTCTGTACAAGAAAAAGCAGCATGGGCGTGGCGATCATTCCCGTGGTAACCTTGTATTTCTCGACAAGGCGCATGAACTCCTCCGTGTCCCACATTTTCATGATCACCGACGGCGTGCCGCTGAACATGTCATTCATCAGCACGACTTCCCCGGTGGCATGAAACAGGGGAGAGGCCACAATTCCCACATCATTTTGATCCATCTTCACTTCAAGGGTGAGGCTTCTGCCCACGTGGTAGAAATTGCCATGGGTCCCCATGCACCCTTTGGGCGCGCCGGTTGTGCCGCTGGTGTACATCAGGACCGCCAGGTCATCCTCCGTCACGGGCACCGAAGGGACGTGTGAAGGCGTCTTTTCGATCAGTGTCTCGTAGTGATGCCAGCCATTCGGGGTTCCGGCCTTGTCGCCAATATAGATATAGTGTTCTATGAAATCCAGGCTCTCTTTAAGGCCCTCTATCTGTTCCAGATATTCTTCATTGACCATCAGCGCGGATGCCTGGGAATCTTTAAGCACCGACAGGATCTCGGGAGGCGCCAGCCGGAAATTGAGCATCACCAGGACCAGACCGGCATTGGGGATGCTGAAATAGGATTCGGCATTTTCGATGCTGTTTTTACTTAATATTGCAACCCGATCACTTTTCTCCAGGCCAAGATTCAACAAGGCATTTCCCATGCTGCGGGTCCGGTCTGCAAATTCACGGAAGGTATACTGCCGCAGGCCTTCAATGACAGCCGTCTTCTCCGGGTTGTATTCCAGGTTTCGTGAAATCACCGTCCTTAGCGTACAAAAATCCTTCATATTTCCTGTTCCTCCTGATTCTTCAGTTGTTGGGTAAACGTGCAACAGCTATAAGGGACAGACCTTGTGGATTCGAATTCAATTCAGGCCTGAAATGCTTGCTGATAAATAGCGACATTGTTTTATTGCAAGACCGAAATGCGTCTAATTAGTTATAAAATAGCTACATTAAAGCTATAGATCTTGCATTGTCAAGTGCATTATCAGCCATTTATCGGATTGAGAGGATGCAGGGCGCATGGGTTGCGGAATGCGTGTGAATAACGGATTTGCTTCAGGATCCGAAAAAACCGATTGAATCGGCACAAGAAGATGCGGGGCGGGCAAGACATGAACCCGATCATTGGTTAATAACATGTAAGCAGGGGCGGATCGAAAACCGTCCCTGATTACATGTCTTTTTGTCCATGGGATTCTGTAAAACGCGACTTATTCCGACCCCATCTTTAAGCACAAACCGCTTGATCTTGCCGGTTGCGGTTTTCGGCAGATCCTCCACGAAATTAATCCACCTCGGATATTTGTAAGGGGCCAGAGATCCCTTTACGTGCGCTTTGAGTTCGTTTTCAAGCTCTTTTGATGCCGCATATCCTTTTTGCAGGACAATGAAGGCCCTGGGTTTGATCAGGTTTTCCTCGTCCGCGGCCCCGACAACCGCACATTCGAGAACGGAAGGGTGCTCGGTCAGACAGGCTTCCACCTCGATGGGAGACACCCAGATGCCGCCGACTTTCAGCATGTCGTTGGAGCGTCCCACATAATAAAAATATCCTTTTTCGTTTTTATAGAATTTATCCCCTGTGTTCAGCCAGGCGCCAAGCATGGTCTCCTTGGTTTTTTCGTGCTTGTTCCAGTAAAAAGCTGCCGAGCTGTCCCCCTTGACCAGAAGGGTGCCGATATCCCCTTCGGCAACCGGGTTCATGTTCTCATCAACGATTTTCGCCTCGTACCCCGGCACTGGAAGCCCCGTGCTGCCGGGTTGAATGTCCCCAATACGGTTGGAAATAAAAATGTGGGCCATTTCCGTTGATCCGATGCCATCGAGGATTGCGACGCCGAAGCGTTTTTCCCATCGCTTCAAGATGTCCGGAGGCAGGGCCTCGCCGGCTGACACGCAAATCCGCACGCCTTCAAGATCACCTTCTTCCGAAACCAGCATGTTACTGAAAAGCGTGGGAACTCCGAAAAAAATCGTGGGCCGGTATTTTTGAATGATTGCGAAAACCGCATCCGGAGTCGGCCGACCCGTAAGATATACCGCGGTTCCGCCGACATGGAAGGGGAAATAAAGCCCATTTCCCAGTCCGTAGGCAAAAAACAGTTTGGCCGCTGAAAAGCAGACATCGTTTTCCTGAACGCCCAGAACCTGCTTGCCGTAAGTTTCCGCTGCATAAATCATGTCATGCTGCAAATGAACCGTCCCTTTGGACTGCCCGGTGGTGCCCGAGCTGTAAAGCCAGAAACAGGGGTCATCCGGTGTTGTGGCCGCCGGGGAAAGATCCGTGGACTGGCCGGAGACCCATTCTTCGTATGCAAGGGTTGCGGCAGGCGCCGGACCATTGGTCACGATGACATGCTCCAGATACATCAGGCTGCTTCGAAGCGGCGCCACAAGCTCCCAGAGCGTGGCTTCGACAATCAGCACCCGGGCCCGGCTGTCGTTCAGGAAATACTGGTAGTCCTTGGCGCGCATCAGGGTATTCAGGCAGATGGGAACCGCGCCTGTCTTGATGGCGCCGAAAAAAACCTGCGCATAGATCTCCGTATCATGCAGCAGCACCGCAATCCGATCTTCCATGCGCACACCCAGGGATTTCAAGCCGTTTCCGACCCGGTTCATTCCCGCTTGAACATCGGCATACGTGTAAGACCGATCATTGCAGCGTATCGCTGTCCGCCCGCCCCGGCCTTCACGAATGTGCCGGTCTACAAAATGATCCGCGGCATTAAAAATTTCAGGAAGATTTAAACTTGTTGTCATCGCACATCTCCTTTGCCCAGCCTTTTCGATTGTTATATTTCGCCATTGTCGACGCCCCGGTGCAGGACGCTCTGTTGACTGGAATAAGCAAATGACATGCCGGATTTAATGCGGAAAAACCATTAAGAACAGGATAAACTAACCGGGTTGGGAATCAATCAAGCTAACCTGCCGTATATATTATTCATCACACACCAACTAAGCACAACTGTTTTTTTGAATTCGGGCAAGTTACTGAATGCTGTTTAGAAGCAAAAGGCACGGCAACATCCACTCGTTGAAAAAAATTATCAGACAGTGAAATAAATTTTCAGTTATCATCCATTGGCATCCGGAATGGCCTGGAAGGCTGGAGACCGTATTTATGGATTTTGCTGCGAAGGGTCGGCAGGGAAATCCCCAGAAGATCGGCCGCGCGCGACCGATGCCATTGCGTATGCTCCAGGGTTTTCAGAATATGCGTCTGTTCCGAAGACTCCAGGGAAAAATCGAACAGCACTCGAAAGCGTCCTGCCGCATCCCGCGGCCAGCTCCCGTTCGATGTCTTCCAGCAGCACCCGTTTTCCTCTGGATTGCAGCGAAGCGGCCATGATAACGTTTTGCAGTTGCCGGACATTACCGATCCAGGGTTGCGCACAGAGCAGATCCATCACGCCGTCTTCAAATTGCAGTGCTTCCGTGCAGTGCTCCCTGGAAGCTTTCAGCAGAAAGTACCGCGCCAGATCCGGGATATCACAGATGCGGTCTCTGAGCGGAGGAACAAAAATGGAGACCACTTTCAGCCGGTAATAGAGGTCTTCCCGAAAACGGCCCTGGCGCACAAGGTCCGCCATATCCTGATTGGTAGCCGAAATGATCCGGCACCGGGATTTGTGGACACGCTGGCCTCCCACCCGCATGTATTCTTTGCGCTCCAGAAACCCGAGGAACTTGGACTGCAGGGAAATCGGCAGCTCCGTCACTTCATCCAGAAAAAGCGTTCCCCTGCCGGCCAGCTCGATCTTGCCCGGCTTGGTTTCGACAGCGCCGGTAAACGCGCCTTTCGAGTGACCGAAGAGTTCACTTTCCAGCAGGGTTGCGACAATGGCGGAGCAATCCAGCGTCATCATGGGTTCGTCGGAAAAAGAACTGTTGTGGTGAATGGTCCGGGCAACCAGCTCTTTTCCGGTGCCGGTTTCGCCCTGGATCAGGACGGTGGCCTGATTCCGGCATAAAATACCAATGGTCTTAAAAATCTCGCACATCTGCGGACTTTTTCCGATGATCACCCCTTTTGGCGACGGGAACATCCGCCGGAATTTCATGACTGCCCGCCGGCCAGTTCATTCGAAATGCGCGATCGACCGTGCGTTCGATTTCTCCGGCATCCAGAGGCTTGTTGAGGTATTCGTATGCGCCCGACTTCATCGCTTCAATGGTGGTTTCCATATCCTGAAAGGCCGTCATCATGATGACTTTGGGCGGATTGGCAACGCCCAGCATTTCCTTTAGAATTTCAAGGCCGTTTTTATCCGGAAGCCGGATATCCAGCATCACGACATCCGGATGATGCTGCCGGAATTTTATCTCGCCTTCCGCACCCGTGGCTGCCGTGATAACCCGATACCCTTTTTCTCCCAGAAACATTTCAAGGGATTCCAGAATCGGCGTTTCATCATCAACCACCAGAATCGTTCGCATGGACGTCTCCTTCAGGCAGGGTAACGGTAAAAACAGAGCCCCTGGGAACGCAGCCCGTTACTGACACGCGCCCGCCGTGGGCTTCCACCAGCCGCCGCACCACGCTCAGCCCCAGGCCCGCGCCGCGGCTCTTGGTCGTAAAAAAAGGCTTGAAAATGGTTTCGCAAAGCATTTGCGGAATGGTTTCCCCTTCGTCTTCCACCCCAAAGACCACTTCCGATGGTTTGTGAGCGGATTTTCTTCGACGGCTGCTGACCCGGATGGTTGTTCCATCCGGCGCAGCCTCGACAGCGTTGAGGAGCAGGTTCAGCGCAACCTGCTCCATCTTGCGCCCGTCCATCAGAAGGTCCGGAAGCTCGTCCAGATCCAGAATAACATCCAGGCGTTTTTCCGCAAACTTCATCTCCAGGAGCTCAATGGCCTGCATGAGGATTGGATTGAGGCTGCAGGGTGTTTTTTCCAGCATCACGGGCTTTGCGAAATCAAGCACTTCCTGCAAAATACCTTCAAGGCGATGCATTTCATGAACAGCGATATCCACCCGCCTGCGATCGTTTCCGACAAGCTCCGGATGGCGCTGAAGAATCTGAAGATTCATCTTGATGGCGGAGAGCGGATTGCGGATTTCATGGGAAAGCGAGGTGGCGATCTGGGCAATATCCGCAAGACGCTCGGCCTCCCGCATCTTTTTCCCCAGCTCGACCCGCTCCGTGATGTCTCTGCAAATCCCGATTTGCGACCATCGGGCCCCATAATGGATGGTCTTGAATTTAATCTCCGTGGGGGAAATATCTCCGGTCCGGGTGATTCTGGAGTACTCCATGGCCGGAAAATCTTCTTCATCGGCAGGGATTTGATGCAGCCGGCTTAAAATCGCGGCATGGTCGCAAGGGGTGATAAATTCCAGAAACGATTTCCCCAGCAAATCAGAACCGCCATACCCGTGCATGGCGCTGAAAGCCCGATTGGTGAAGACGATCAACCTTCGTGAATGACAACATACCCATCTGTGATATCTTCCACAAGCGTTTTGTATTTGAGTTCGGATTCACGGAGTTCGGCTGTTTTAAACGATACTTCCGTCTTCAGTTTCCGGGCGTAATCAATAAGCCTGCCGGCGATGAAGCTTCTGAAAAAGATCGCTGAACTGGTAAATGGTGTAGCCCATGCAGTCGTTGAGATCAACGACCGCCCGGTGGAAAGTCATACGATGCCGCAGGATACCGGCAAGAAGCGGCAGAGCGATCTGGCGGAACAGATCAAATGCTTTTTGAACATCCACCAGGGGAAAGCCCCCTTCAAGTCGCAGGCTGGATATCTGCGCGATAAAGCGGTCGAGTTCGTCCTTTTCGCCATATATCAGTAATCGGCAGTTGGCCTGCAAAGGAAGCGCCGATGGTTTGCAGGAGTTCTGATTCGGTCTTTGGGAATATCGTCTCGCTGATCTCCGTTTGCAGGCGCTTGACCCACTCGCAGATAATGGTATCCCGATATCGATGTAAGAAATCGGCCCAATCAAATTGGGCGACTTTGGAAGGCTTCATGCTTGTTGCTGGTCCCCTTTCCCAGCTTCTGACCGGTTGATAGCCAGTAATATCTATAGCAGGGGGAATTCTTTGTCAATGTCATTGACTTAAGGCATTAATTCTCCCCCTTTTGAAAGGGAGGAGGGAATGTTCTTTTTATATCCGGGAGAGACCAAATTTTCAAGTCTGGGATTATACGTTTCGAGTATCCAGATCCGCAGCGTCCGTGATATTGATTTCCAGCATCTTAAGACTTGCCAGAATCCGGGCGATATTCCGATCCAGGGCCGGGAAGAAAGCCCCCATGCCCTTAAGTTCAATGGCGTTTTGTTTCATCACCGATATCTTTTCACTCAGTGCCTTGATATCAAATTCCTGGTTCATCGTTATAACCTCCTTGCTCAGGGTTTTGCGCGCAAATCCTTGAAGCGCCTGGCCTTGACTTCATATCGCGGCAATGTTCCGATGGAATAAAACTGCAAATCATATCGCAGATTGGTCTTGAGCCGCAATTGATCCGTCAACTCGCGTTCAATTTCCGGACGGTTGTTCTCTGAATCCGGATAAAGCTCCACCTTCAGCGCAATCTGATCCGTATCGCCTGACTTTTCGACAAGGACTTCATACTCGTTTCCCAGTCCCCGGATACTTCGGACCACTTCTTCAATGGCCGACGGCGCCAGCAGCACGCCCTTGACCTTGGTAATGTCATCTGCCCGGCCAACGACACCGCCCTTGATCAGCCGGTATGTTCTGCCGCAGGGACAGGCATAATCCGCCCATTCAATCACATCCTTTGCGTCAAACCGCACGCATGGCTGAGCGAGCCGGTCAAAGGCGGTAATCAGCATCTTGCCTTTACGGCCCGGAGAAGTAATGATTTCGCCTGTCTCAATATCCTGGATTTCAACCAGAAACAACCCGTCATTCACATGAAGGCCGCCGGGCTGGGCCTGGCATTCATAGGACCAGGCCCCGATTTCAGTCGCGCCGGCATGATCATACACCTTGGCCCCCCAGGCCGACTCCATCCGGTGTTTGGTACTCGGGATGCTGGCCCCGCACTCTCCGGCGCAGGTGATTTTATCAATGCCCAAGTGAAGTGGGATCAATGCCCAGTTGATTTCGGGCAGTTTCCGCCATCCCCAGAACATATGTCGGCGTTCCCATCAGGGCCGTGGCCTTCAGTTCCTGCATTTTCAGTATTCTGGCGGCAGTATCCAGAACCCCTCCGGGGATCACTTCACATCCGATTTTTTCCGCCCCATAATGCCCGGCCCAGAACGCCACAAAAATATTATATCCAAACGGGATAAACACCCGATCCTTGGGACGATACCCCTGTGACCACAGAATATAGGCCCAGCATTCCGCCCACCATTCCCAGTCCTGCCAGGTATCCGGCTGATAAACGGGCTGGCCGGTTGTCCCGCTGGTCTGATGAAACTCGGCAACTTCATCCAGCGGCACACAGAGGGCATCCCCATAAGGGAATGGATCTTTTCGCTGAATATCCCGCATCATGGATTTTTCAACGGTTGGCACATGGCGGATATCTTCAAGAGACCGGATATCCTTGGGACAGATTCCGGCCTTGTCATATAGACTGCGGTGAAATTTGGAACGATCATACGCCCACTGAAAAATACGCTGAAACTTTTTCAATTGCAGAATTTGAAGCTTTTCCGGATCCATGGTTTCCAGAACCGGATTCCAGTAGGGTTGCTCTGATATCATGCCATTATCCTTTCCTTGAAGTGATTGATGCCTGAACGAAAAAGACGTTCAGGCAAAATCCAAATATCAAAATCCGAATTTCAAAACAAATTCTAATTTCAGAATGACTAAAATTATCGTTTGAAGAACTCGCAAAAAGTCCCGCACATCGTCACGCCGGCGAATCCCGGATCGGAGTCCGGAACAGGCCCCGGAACCTATAACCCATCGCCTATGGCCCTATAGCTCATCTTTAACCCGGCATCAGCCCCATGGCTTTCCAGTAAACGGAGCTGACAAGAATGCCCACAATCACGGAAACCGCGTAAAGCACGCCCGCCAGCGTGACATGGCTATTCGACCACCCCCTTGACTTTGTAACGGAGTCGGCGATTGTGATGAATGGCTGGTGGTAGGCCATAAAAAAGGAATTTCCCGCTGCAACGACAGCAACACTGACCAGTACCGGATGCAGCCCGAATTTCTGATAAAGCGGAATGAAAACGGGAGAAAGCAGGGCGATCGTCGTAAATCCCCAGGGGATATCGACAAATCGGATGCACCATAGAATCACCGTACCAACGAGCAGAAACGTCAGGGGGGATCCGGCCAGAGAAAGGATGCCGGGCTCGATGATGGGCTTGAACCAGTCCGAGATCCCAGCCTTAACAAACATGGCTGTCAGGCTCATGACGATTGCAAAAAAATTGATGATATCCCAGTTCACGCCGGTTGAAATATCCGGCATACTGATGATCCCAAAGATGATCAAGGCTGCAAAAGCCATCAGGGCAGCCACAGTTGTATTGATGCCCGTTAATTTTTCCGTTGAAAAAAGAATCAGTGCCACAATCAGGATGGTAGCGCAGATGATTTCCTGACTGGTAATTTTGCCCAGTGCCGCATACTGTTCTCTGAAAGTATCCCGGTTGAGCTGAAGGGGTTCCGCCGGCTTGAAGAAGAGATAGACAAGCACCAGAAACAGGATCGTAATGAAAAACCAGGGGAATGCCATGTACTGAAACCATGCTCCGGGCGTGGCAAGAAGTTTCATTTCAGGCGGGTAAAAACCCATCATGAAAATTCCCCACAACGAGCCGGTCTGCCAGCCGGTTCCCGGCAGCAGCGCTGTTCCCCATGCCGTAAAACAGATCAGGGCCGAGCCTTTGGATCGGTCCGCCAGCTTGCAGGCTTCCACCAGGCTGATGGCAATGGGCATCATGATGGCGATTCTTACCGTAATGGATGGCGTCAGGGCCGAAAGTGCCAGTCCAATGATGAACCAACTGATACATATGGTCAGATAGCTTGGCTCAAAGGTTTTCAGAACATAATAAGAAATCCGTTTCCCCAGTCCTGTTTTTATCAGGGTAAATCCGAAAAACAGCGCCGGGACCAGAACCCATACCGCCGGACTGGTGTATCCCTTGGTAACGACATCCAACGGCAGCTTAAAGATAAGGCCGCCTGCCAGCAGGATGGCTCCTCCTGCAAAAAAGGGCATGCTGCCGGACTTGAAAATCCAAAAAGCCAGACAAACAAGCGCTACGCCGATAATGCCATTTCCCTGGGGAGAAAGACCGGAAAATGGTTTGGCGAATGCAATAATGATCGCAATCACGACAAAGACAAAGATACCCAGTTTTCTTGTGTTACTCATTAACCCCTCCTTGTTTTTAAAAAAGCATTGACTCAGTTCTTATGAAAAATACGATTCACTAATTCAAAAACAATACATTGAATAGCAATGGATGTGCCATAAAGATCAGATTCAGAAACCAGGATACAAAAACGGGCATTCAGAATATGTACGCTTATAAAGACATTATATATCCATCTGTTTTACAACCATAATATATTTTTAAACTTTTTATTTTCAGATGGTTGTTAAGGAGCAATTCTTGAGGTATTCTGAAAGAGAAGAGAAATACGGCGAATATGTGATGAAAATATCTTGCGGGAAATGAAAATAATTTTCAGGCGCTACTGGCGGCAACAATGGATTTTGAACGAACGGTTGATTGGAGCGGGCTCACCGGCGCTTCGCTGGGACGACTATCCAGAGTATCCGTCTAAAATTTCCTGCCTTCTAAAGCAGTCCATTGTATGATCGTTTACCAAGCCAGTGGCCTGCATATGGGCATAGCATATCTTGGACCCCATGAATTTAAAGCCTCTCTGGCGCAAATCCTTGCTCAAGGCATCCGATTCCGGGCTTGTCGCCGGGTAATCCCCAAGTTCCCTGAGTTCGCTTACGATCGGCTTGCCGTCCACAAACCGCCAGATATAGGCGTCAAAGCTTCCGAATGCTTCCTGAATCTCAATAAATCTCTGAGCATTGTTGATCGCCGCCAGAATTTTGGCCCGGTTGCGGATAATCCCTGCATTTTCAAGAAGCGCCCGCACCTTCTGATCGGTATACCCGGCAACTTTTTCAGGGTCGAAGCGATCAAAGGCAATGCGGTAGTTTTCCCGTTTTCTCAGCACGGTATACCAGCTCAGTCCGGCTTGCGCCGCTTCCAGGGTGAGAAATTCGAATAACCGGAGATCGTCATGAACGGGAACGCCCCATTCATGATTATGGTAGGCGATGTAATCCGGTTTGCCAAGATCCACCCAGGGGCAGACGACGCGGGCTCTTCTGTTCCGGCATTTTACCTTCATTTGAAATTTTGATATTCGCTGACATGGACGTCTTCCTTGAATCAGGCAGAGAATTCATGATACGCTTCCACGCGGTTTCGGCCCATTTTCTTGGCAATCATAGGCTTTGTTGAGTTTGGTTCCGGATACGACGATTCCGATCAACCCGGCCAGGCCAATGCCGATGTGACCGACCATCAATGCCAGTGCCGGTATCCGGGAGACAAAGGGCAGCGTCACGCTGATGCAAAGTCGGAAGCTTCGTGAAACGAAGTTTGCCGGATTTGGCCGATATAGTCAATTGAAAGAATGGCATTGACCCTGGCGATGCCGGACCGATTTTTTCTGTTGAAAAGACCAGCCGTTTTGTTCCGCGCACCGGCAATCAAAAACATGACCATGCGGTAATGTTCCGATGGTTTCATAGTGGCATATATTATGCATATATTATCTTTAAAAGCGTGGAAATCAACCTTCCGGCTTTTCGTTCACGACCCATTCACCGTCTACAGGGTTACATCATTTTATTTATCGTTAGGAGGAAATATGCATTTAAACATGGTTCCGATTCAGATCGAAGACGCCAATCTGGAGATCATGGCCAGAATTGTGAAGGCTGCATCGCGCAAATACAATTGTGATGTGGAAATTGACTTCAGCAATGGCGTTCGAAAAGTGGTTTTTACAGGCGACGAGGAGATGAAAGCCTATATAGCCGCAGAGGTTATGGATATTTTTGAATCCCGGGAAGGAGATGCGTGCAACCTCTAATAACGCGGGAGTTCAAAATGCCGACAACGCCTTTTGGGAAAAACTGCTGTCAGTTTATTGACCGCTGATCGTTGCAACCAGCGATCTTTCTGACAGCATTCCAGAAAGCATAAGTCGGGTTCCTGAATTCAGGAAATTCAGGACGGTCCTCCGTTTATCCTTCCCTGACCGACACGGCATTTCCCATCTGCTTCTACCTGAGCTGATGGATGAAATACCCGAATGCCTCCAGGCGTTTCTTGACCTTGTACAGGTTTTTGGCGCAGTTTTCGCTGATTTTATCCGCAAGCTGCCCCAGCACCATGGCTTTGAGCCGATCCTTTCCGTCCAGCGTAATCAGCAGCCGTTTGTCGTCCAGCACCAGGTTGGCGCTCTCCTTCTTGTCCTTGAAGGCAAAGTCTTTTGTCAAACCCACAATAAAGAGCCCCCGAGGGGCGTCAGGCGGATATATTGGATGCCCGTCAAAAACAGAGAGGTAATCCATCTCTTTTTTCCGGATGCAGACATTTCCTTGACGGATGTTTTCAGTATTTTCGCAGTGTTTTTTGAATACTTCAGGCTTCCCTGGCCGATATAGGTGCAGAGCAGGTGGATTTGACGGAGTATCTGATTCCCGTCTTCATACAGAAAATCGGTTTTTTCGATGGCGTTCAGATTCCCCGTCAGATGGTATCCATCGGGAGGGGCACAGGGTATTTTTTTAACAGTTCTCGAACAGGATCCGGCAAAAACAAGAGGGTGGTGTGTGAATCGTAAGATTTGTGTAGAATCGAGAGGCATAATTTTTTTGAACCGGAATAATCGCATAGCAGGGGTTGTAAGTCTCTACGGATCTGGATCTGCCATTCCATATTTCTTCGGACTGGATGAGAATCGGCGGATCGAGCGGCTCCGTGAAGGACTGGATGGCATGCCCCGTTTGTGTTTTTTCAGCAGCTTTTCAATTTCCGCAAACACGGAAACGATTTCCGCGTGTCGGACATCGGATACATCGATCTTTTTTTCCAGATCGTTGATCGATGCCACCCGGGTGACATCATAGGATTCCATGAAATCCGGATCCAGTCCGGGCAAAGAGGTGGAGACCCGCAAATGCAGGGCATTGTCCGAATCGATCTTTTCAATCATCAGTGTGGGCCGGGTCATGCCTGGGTTCCCCGGCCGTTACGACATAATCCTGGTATCGCAGGGAAATATTGCTGAAATAAGAAAAGAGAAGGGAAAGATATCTCTCCAGGGTGTTTGGCAGCAGGGTGGTCTGAAACAGAGGCAGCACCCGGAAATTTTCACTCAACGCCTGAATCGGGTAGATGACGCCATCGCTGAAGGCATGGCTTTCATTCAGGAGCTGGACGGGTTCCAGAAGTTTTCCCCCGTGGGAGAGAACGATCCGGCTTTGGAGCATGCCTTTGCGGTCCTCCGCGATGATCACCCGGATCCGGCTTTCCTCTTCGGAGAACCGAAGGCGTGTTCATGCTGTCATCCACGAAATTGTCACAGTGCCGCAGGGGCCAGAACAGGTAGCCGTGTTCGCTCAGGTAAATCCGGTCGCCGGATTTATTCCAGTCAATCCGGAAACTGTTCTGCTTTCTGATATTTTCAATGGATTTCAGGACTTCACGGGCAGGACCTGCGAAATATTCATGGCCGGGACTGACCGGCTTTCCCTTTTCATTGATCACGCGAAGATAAGCGCCATTGGCGTCGAACAGGAGCTGAAAAAAGACTGCCTGATCGGATTTTTCCCTGGTGATCAGGGGCCGGGACCGTTTCAGCGTTTCAAAGATGTCGGCCGTCGTTTCCTTCATCGCGCGCGACTGCAAGGGAATGGCGTTTCGGGTCGATGCACCCGAAACATCTTTTTGTGATTTACGCGGCATCGGCGTCAAATATCACAATCAGTCCCTTATGGAAACGAAAACATTTTACAAGCTTATCCTTCTTTGATTTCCAGGATTTTTCCCTTGGTACTGATAATGACCTCGGTCAAGGGGATGGTTGCGCCGGAAATCTGAAGTCCTTTTTTGACGATCGTCGGCAGCCCGGAGCAGCAGGGGACTTCCATGCTCAGCACCGTGATGCTCTTCAGGCCCGCATGGGCGCAGATTTTGGCGAATTTGTCGATATAGCTCTGCGCATCATCGAATTTGGGGCATCCCATCATGACGGCCCGGCCCTTCATGAAATCCTTGTGGATGGAAGGATAGGCCACCGGAACGCAATCGGCCACGACCAGAAGATCCGCCCCGTGAAGAAAAGGCGCATTGGAGGGAACCAGGCGGATCTGAACCGGCCAGTGCGACAGGAAGGAATCGTCTCCAGCCTCCAGGGATGCGGGCAGGTTGGCTTTTTCACAGGCGGAAGGCGGCGAAAACATCTGAAGCCCGGCAGACGGGCATCCACCGGCAGGCTGGGAAGCCTTTGCATGTGTTTTGCCCAGAAGGGCTTCAACCGCAGCCTCGTCAAATTCATCGGCTTCGCGTTCAATAATGGTCAAGGCGCCCGTGGGGCATTCGCCGATACAGGCGCCCAGGCCGTCACAATATTTGTCGGCAACAACGCGCGCCTTGCCGTCAACGAGCTGAAGGGCGCCTTCCGCGCATCCCGATGATGCACTGGCCGCAGCCATCGCAACGTTCTTCATCAATCTGAATTATTTTTCGCAGTACTTTCATGGCGTCATTCCTCTTTATGACAGCAATGTTTCCCGGGCGACCTTGCGTCCGCTTTCGGTTAAAAATGATTTTTCGATCATCTGGTTCAGTCGATCCGGTGAAGCAGGCGATTCCTTCTGGTTTTCTTCGATGTTGGTGACCAGGTCGGCGTCATAGAGAACCTGAAAATTGACGGTCTCCGTCAATCCGGGGATGATGGTGATGGCCCACGATATCGCAGACCTCGTCGATCAATTCCGCTTTTGCACCCAGTTTTGCCAGAATGGTTCTGGCGATGGGCGGGCCTTCCAGTTCCTGAAACCGGGCAGCCGTGCTGCCGTGTTTTCGCTCGGCTTCGTGAATGCCGATGTCGTGGAGGAACGCCGCACACAGAATAACCGCCATATTGCCTTTTTCGGTCCTGGCAATCCGTTCCGCATAACGGGCCACCCGGGACGCATGGCCGATCCGCTTGAAATCGCTTTTAAAATACCGCTTCATTTCGATGGCCACCCGGTCTTTCAGCAGATCTTCCTTCTGGGCCAGGAGTTCGGTCGGCATTGTCCCCAGACATTGTTCGGCAAACTGGCAGTATGACGCGCAACCGAAATCCATATTGGGATTGATAAAACGGTGCTCGCAGTGCGGGCATTTCCGGGTGGTGTCGTCCTTGAAAAATTCGACACTGCCTCCGCACTTGGGGCATTTGGTTTCAAAAATCGCTCCTGGCTTCCAGTACTGGGTATCTTGTCCCGGGCATTTCATCTTTTTGTCCTCTCAAAAAATGATTTGTAAGCGAAGCATTGATATAGTGTTGGAGGAACGATTTGTCGAGAGGTAAAAACAAACCTTCCTCAACCCGGATCTGTAATTTATCCCAAAATCGCCTTCAGGTCTTCATCCGGCGTTTTGATGGGCATGATGTTGAAATTTTTCACCAGCACATCCAGCACATTGGGGGTGATAAAAGCCGGAAGGCTTGGCCCCAGGCGAATGTTCTTGATGCCCAGATGCAGCAGGGTCAATAAAATGGCGCAGGCTTTCTGCTCATACCAGGACAGAATCATGGAAAGCGGCAGGTCGTTGACCCCGCATCCAAACGCATTGGCCAGGGCCACGGCGATCTGAATCGCCGAATAGGCATCGTTGCACTGTCCGACATCCAGAAGCCGGGGAATGCCGCCGATATTTCCCAGATCCTTGTCAAAAAAACGGAATTTCCCGCAGGCAAGGGTCAGCACCACGCAATCGGCAGGCACTTTTTCCACAAATTCCGTGTAGTAATCCCTGCCGGGTTTGGCGCCGTCGCAGCCGCCGACCAGGAAAAAGTGGCGGATGGCCTTGCTCTTTACCGCATCGATCACGGCGCCCGCAACACCCATGACCGCGTTTCTGGCAAAGCCGACCATGACCGATTTGCCGGCGACATCTTCCGTAAAACCCGGAAGCGCCAGGGCTTTTTCAATCACCGGGGTGAAATCCTTGGTGGCAATGTGCGTGACGCCCGGCCAGCCCACGAGTCCGGTTGTAAAGATGTTGTCCTGATAGGTTTCCCTGGGCTTTTGAATACAGTTGGTGGTCATTAAAATGGCGCCGGGGAATGCGGCGAATTCCTTGGCCTGATTCTGCCAGGCGGTTCCGTAGTGGCCGAAAAAATGGGGGTATTTCTTGAGTTCCGGATACCCGTGGCAGGGAAGCATTTCCCCATGCGTATAAATATTGATGCCTTTTCCCTGGGTTTGTTTGAGGAGTTCCTCCAGGTCTTTCAGGTCATGGCCGGACACCAGAATGGCCTTGCCTTTTTTGGCGCCCAGGGGAACGGAAGTGGGAACCGGGTGTCCGTAAGTTCCGGTATTGCCGGCATCCAGAAGCTCCATGGCCCGCAGGTTGACTTCGCCGCATTTCAAGGCCAGCCCCACCAGTTCGTTGACCCCCAGGCTCTTGTCCAGGGTTGCGGCCATGGCTTCCTGAATAAAGGCATAGACGGCATCATCGGACTGCCCCAGAATGGCGGCATGATCGGCATAGGCGGCCAGGCCTTTGATGCCGTAAATCAACAACTGCTGAAGGGAGAGAATATCGGGGTTGATGGATGGATCCGACTTGACGCCGACGGATTCGCCTTGTTTCACCATGCCTTCAAGGGTTCCGGCCGGAATGAAGTCCGCGGGACCCACGGGAAGGGACGCCTGAATTCTGGACTTCAGGGCGTCGCGCTTGGCAATGCATTCCCGGATCAGGCTGACAAACCGGTCCGGATCAAAATCCACATTGGTGAGCGTTGAAAAAATGGCTTCACAGGTGAAGCGGTTGATGCTATCATCCACAACGCCTGCCTTTCGGGCTGCAACAGCAACCTGGGACAGGCCTTTTACCGTATAAATCAACAAATCCTGAAGGGCTGCAACTTCCGGCTGCTTTCCGCAAACGCCGATCTTGGTGCATCCTTCGCCTTTTGCCGTCTGTTCGCATTGATAACAAAACATGGTGATCTCCTTTCGCTATGGTTATCTGGATTAGGGGTTTGGGCTGAGACCGAAGGCTTTTGATGGTTCAAATCTGCCTTCTGCCTGTATTATTGAACGTCTGGTTTTTGTTATTGTTGAGTCGGGTTTTATCCCAGATTCACACGAAACTTCCTTGACTTAAGTCAACATAACCCAAATAAAATGAAAATAAATGATAAATTCATGAAAACCGCGATAGAGATTATTTCAAAAACCCCGCTTTTCAGCGGGCTTGACGAGGATGCGTTGCAGGCAGATCTGTGCGATTACGGTGCGCAAGGACTATGATAAAGGACAGATCATTTTTTCAGAAGGAGATGCCGGCAACGGATTTTATACCATCGTCAGCGGCAGGGTGAAGATTTTCAAGGTTGCGCCTGAAGGAAAGGAGCAGATCCTGCATATTTTCGGCCCTGGAGAACCCTTCGGAGAAGTCCCTGTTTTCACGGGCCGGCCATTTCCCGCCACTGCCCAGGCCATTGCAGGAACCAGCCTGCTGTTTTTTCCCAAGGCCGCTTTTGTGGCATTGATTCATCAAAACCCCTCTTTGGCCCTGAGCATGCTGGGCGTCTTGTCCATGCGGCTTCGGGAGTTTACGGTTCAGATCGAGAATCTTTCGCTGAAGGAAGTTCCCGGGCGCCTGTCTTCTTATTTGCTGTACTTATCCGATGAACAGAAAAACCCGGATACCGTTAAGCTGGCCATCTCCAAAAGCCAGATTGGCAAGCCTGCTGGGAACGATTCCGGAAACGCTTTCCCGAATCTTCACCAAAATGGCGGCCGCACGGCTGATCAGCGTTCAGGGCAGCGACATTCAACTTCTGGACCGCAGCGGGCTGGAGAATCTGGCTGAAAACGGCAAACTTCCGGAAAAATAACGTTAGAACAGGCACTCCATCCGAATATCAACATCCGAAATCTGAACCCTATTCAAAACGCAAATTACAACAAGTCGAAAAGCCGCCGTTTTTTTCAAACATTGAAATTTTCATTTTTTGGCCTGTTTCGAATTTCGTGCCTGGAATTTCGAATTTTATTCGGATTATTTAAATGCCACCAGTTCCTTGCTGAGAAGCCGGATATGTCCCATTTCTTCCTTGATGATCCCGTCTATCCGGTTTTTCCCCAGGCCTTCGGGAACGACTTCCTTCATGCCCAGGTAAAATACGATGGAATCCTTTTCCGCCTCGATTGCAGCCTTCAGAATTTCCTTCATGGATTTTAAATCGATCGTCTTTTGAAAAAACACGCGGGTATCGGCCAGCGCCCGAAGGTACAGCACAGCCTCATGTTCAGGATCAAAAACCGTGGCAGCCTTTTCTTTTTCGTTCAGGCCGGCACGCATCGCCTTAAAGGTTTTTTCATGTTCTTCTTCCATCTGCGACAACTGGATCAGAAATTTTTTGGATTGCGGATCCGCCACATTCTCGGATGCATCCCGGTAAAACTTCGCGCCATTTCGTTCAAGCTGTTCAGCCATTTCAAAAATATCGTCCGCATTGAAATCAAAGCTCATGGTGATGTTTCCTTTCAAAAAATCGTTGGGTTACGGGCTCAATGGATATATTCCGCGACCCTTATCAAGACTCCTGTTCGTTGCCGTTGGGAGTTGCATCAGTACCGGTCATGAATCTTAAGATCAATAATAATGAAAGGTTCCGGTTTTGTAAAGTATCTGAATCCAGTTAATTGCATCCAGCAGGAAAAGAATGCTGCAAGATGATGAGATATTTTATTTGACTCGGCATTCATTCATCGCTAACGTTACGAGCAATATCAACGCATAGCGGGATATTCGTACATGGATGAAATCATATTTAAAAGCATTGATTGAGAAAATTCAAACCGGCCGGATCGGCGCGGATGCGGCGATGGATATCCTCAAACGGCTGCCGTTTGAGGATATCGGGTTTGCCCGCATCGATCATCACCGGTGCCTTCGAAACGGGGCGCCGGAAGTCATTTACTGTGAAGGAAAAACCCTGCCGCAAATCCAGGGAATTGTTCAGAAGCTTGCCGAGCATCACCGGAACATCCTGGCCACCCGCGCAAGCCTTCCCGTATATGAGGCCATTCAGGCCACTGCGCTCCCCTGCACCTACCACGAGATGGCCAGAATCGTTGTGATCCATCCCGATCCCGTTGAAAAAACAGGCCGGATTGTCGTTGTTTCCGCCGGCACCTCCGATATGCCGGTTGCCGAAGAAGCCGCTGTCACCGCCGAAACGCTCGGAAATCAGGTCAGCCGGCTGTATGATGTGGGCGTTGCAGGAATTCACCGGCTGCTGGCTGTCTGGGAGGATCTGTCCCAGGCCAATGTGGCCGTGGTTGTGGCCGGAATGGAAGGCGCCCTTGCCAGTGTGGTCGGCGGCCTGGTCTCCTGTCCGGTCATCGGCGTTCCCACCAGCATCGGCTACGGCGCCAGCTTCGGCGGCATTGCCGCGCTTCTCAGCATGCTCAACAGTTGCGCATCCGGAGTCTCGGTCGTCAACATCGACAATGGATTCGGCGCCGGATACCAGGCCAGCATCATCAATCATCTGGCGTCAAACAAGGCGTCGCAATCCCTCAGAACATAGCTTCCTGGCCTTTGCAGTCCGGATTTGTTTCGATTTTCGGATTTTGATTGAATTCGAACTTTCCGCTCAGACCGCTATCTATTATGGGTACCCTTGCCTTGCGGCAATCCGCAGATATTCAGTATCATTTTTTCAAGAATCAGCTCCGGATTCAGGCTGCTGGACTTGAGGCTTAAATTGGCCTGATCCAGGCTGATGATGGCCTGAATCAGTTCCTTACCTGGAAAACCGATCGGATTTTTGCATCAACAGGATAGAGCGGATAAGGGCTGGCAGGCAGTTTTGCCAGCAACAAATCGGATGCGGGCTGGGCAGTTTTTTTCTCTGAAGGAGCCGATTTTTTCTTTTTTTTATCCGGCGGCGGCATATCGGATTCGGATGTTGCATGCAGCCGGGATTCCCATTCGCCAAGCCGGGTGATCAGACATTGCGTCATGGGCCTGAAGCGCGGGCAGAATGGTCTGGCTGAACTGCTTTTTGAATTGATCAAAAGTAAATCCGGATCTGCCAGAACTTGCCTGCCGGACTCTCCAGAAAATCTTTTGCGATAAGGACCTTTCTCATCTGATTGATGATGGCCGCAATGATCTGAAGCGGGAAAAACCCTCTTGAGAGCAGCGATTTCAGATAAAACAATGCTGAGTCAACATTCCGGTCGGTTACGGCATTGGTCAGTTCAAATACCGGATCCTGCCGGGTGCGGGGAAGCGCGGATTCGACATCTTCGACAGCGATGGTTTTCCGGTCTCCCACAACCTGCACCAGTTTTTCAAGATTCCCCGCAAACATCCGCAGATCAAACCCCGTCATCTCCACAAGCTTCTGAAACGCCGCCTTATCCAGGGTTTTGCCAAATGGCGCCAGAATGGTTTTCATCTGCTCGGCGAGCACGGCCCCCTGCGCCTGCCGGTCCGCCCAGTTTTCCCCCTTTGGCACGGAGCAGTCAACAGCAAGGCCTTTTTCCACGAATCGCCTTGTACAGGCCTTTTCGCTTGTCCACCATATCCGAGGTCAGGATCAAATGATTGCCCTTGGGAAACCCCTTTTCAACAGCCTGCTGCAGGGTTTTGAGCAGGGTCTTCACCAGAGCTTTCCATTGCGGGGTTTTCCACGCAATAATCCACCAGACTGTCCAGCCAGGCCGTATCACCGACAGCATCCATATCCATATTCAGGCCGGCATAGGTTTTGTCGCGAACATCTTCTATTGAAAGGCCCGTCACCGACAGCAAACTGAAAAAATAGCGGGCCGCTGTTTTGAAATCCTTCCCGTTATGGGCTTCCCTGGCTTTTTCGAGAATCTCGGCGGCATTTTTTTTGGCGTAAAATATTCGCGTATCCAGAAAACCGACGACTTTTTGCCCTGAAAAAAACGAATATGTATTGATCTTTTCAATCACCGGATAAACGTTTTCCGGAATGCCGTCCACGGGCTCATAACCGAATGCCTGTTTTTCCGGCGGGATAATCGCATCCAGCAGGGTCTGAAGCGCGGATTTATAAAGAAGTTCATCTCCGAAGATCAGAAGGACCGGCGGTAGCGGCCTGCTGCCGGAATCGGCTTTCAGCTCGCTCAGATAAGATTTGATTTCAGAGTGCAGAATCTCGGGCATAATGTTCACGTGAAAAGCGTCGGGACCGGACTTTCCTGGAATCCCGGCTGTCTGCGATGCGAGGTATCATCGGCCATGGTTGTTTATGGGCAGCGGATGCTGCAGAGTCTTTTCGCTGCGGCTTCAAGGGTTTGGGAAGTTTTGGCAAAACAGAACCGCAGCACCCGGTGATCCTCTTTTTCCTGATAAAACACCGATGGCGGAATGGCGGCAACACCGAATTCCGTGGTCAGGCGCCTGGCAAACGCCTCATCCGGTTCATCGGACAGGTTCGAATACTCCAGAAGCTGAAAATAGGATCCCCGGCAGGGCAGATATCTTGAACTGCGATCCGGAAATCAGGGATCGAAAAAAATCCCGTTTGTCCTGATAAAAGGCGGATAAGCTCCAGATACACATCCGGCATTGAGATGTAAGTCCGCCAGGGCATATTGAACGGGGGTATTGGATGGCAAAGGTAACAAACTGATGAATTTTTTGAAATTCCTGCGAAAGGGGTTTTGGCGCCAGGCAGTATCCAATTTTCCATCCGGTTGCGTGAACCATTTTCCCGAAGGAACAGACCACGAAGCTGCGCTGGAAGAGTTCGGGATGCCGGCACATGCTTTCATGGACCCTGCCGTCGAAAATAATGTGCTCGTAAACCTCATCGCTCAGGATAAAAATGTCCGTGTTTCGCACAATTGCGATCAATGCGGCGATGTCTTTTTCAGTCAGGATCGCTCCGGTGGGATTGTGCGGAGAGTTCAGGATGATCAGACGCGTTTTTGAATTGACGGCCTCGGCTGACCTCATCCCAGTTGATGTGGTAGTCCGGATGATGCAGCTTGACAAAAACGGGAATCCCCGCACAGAGCTGTATGGCCGGAACGTAGGAGTCGTAAGCCGGTTCAAAGACGATGACTTCATCGCCGGGATGAACCACGGCGGTAATGGCGTCAAAAATAGCCTCCGTGGCCCCGGAAGTAATGGTAATCTCCGAATCCGGATCATATTCGGCCTGATAGAGCCGATAGACTTTTTCGGCAATTTTTTCCCGAAGAACCGCAACCCCCTGCATGGGGGCATACTGGTTCCTGCCGGCACGCATGTGTGCATGAACTTTTTCAATCAGTTCGGCGGATATTTCAAAATCCGGAAAGCCCTGGGAAAGATTGATAGCGCCATGCGCATTGGCCAGCGCCGTCATCCGGGAAAAAATCGTTATGCCGGTATCCGGAAGTTTGGACGTCAGTTTCATGGACTTCCCTTGAAATCATTACTGACTGATTTTCTTGTTTCGATATTGAAGATACCCATCTTTGAACGACTCATAGGGTTCAATGGCCGCATCTTTCAATTCCTCATATTGACCGATTCGAAACGACAGATCGTTGACGGATTCCTCGGCTTTCAGTCGACCAGCCCACCGCCGCCGGATCGATATATGCCGTGGGGGTCAGAAAAAAGTCTCCTCCCATGCCCACTGTGTCCCGAAGCGTTGACGGCCCGAGAAAAGGCAACACCAGGTATATGCCATTGCCGATGCCGAAGAGGCCCAGCGTCTGTCCGAAATCTTCCTCAGGCGGATTCAGATGGGGGTAATCCTTTGCCGGATCCCAGAACCCCAGTATTCCAAAAGAAGTGTTGTAAACAAATCGGCACATCTCGGATGCCGCGGCCTCCATCTTTCCCTGCAAAAAACAGTTGACGATCCGGACCGGCGATGCCAAGATTGTGGAAAAAATTCCGGATGCCCTGACGGACCGGCGTGGGAACAACGGCCTTATACCCCTGGGCAATGGGTTTCAATGCCCAGAAATACAATTTGTCATTGAATTCAAATATGGCCCGGTTCAATCCGGAAAGCGGATCGGCAACGGTGACGCGCGGCTCTGCCTCGTCCAGATAATCCTCATCATCGGATGAACCGGCCTGGGCAGCCGGAGCATCGGCGGAATAGACTGCCTGAATGCCTGGCAAAATCATGAACATACCGGATAGGATCAGGATAATCGCTGTCTTTTTCAAAAAAACCTCTTTTTCGATGGTGTTGACAGGGTTATTCCGCAGGCATTAATTTCCGATTTTTACTTCAACTTTCTTCTTTAACCGTTCGATCAACTGCGCAGGGGATTCCTTGACCAGAATCTGGTCAAACTGGGTGCGGTAATTCTTGATCAGGCTGACGCCCTCGATGTTGACATCATATACCCGCCACTGATTATCGACAAGCAGCATGCTGTAATCCACGGAGATATCGCTGGGCTGGCGCTGGACTTTGGTTGTCACCAGGGCTTTTCCATCGGCAACCATCTCCTGACCCAGAAAAACGATCGTTTCCCCCTTGTATTCGCCCTGAATTTTATCCATATAGGAATTGCTGAGATGGTCGGCAAAAACATCGACAAATTGCAGCTGTTCCTGAGGACTGAACGATTTCCAGTTGCGGGCAAGCGCCCGCTTGGACATTTCGGTATAATCAAACAACTTACGGGTAATGGCGAAAATCTTGTCCCGCTGTTGCTGACGCTGATCCGGATCCTTGTATTTCGGATCTTTTAAAAGGCTCAACACCGTTTCAATCGGAATCTTCAACGCCTCCATGGGAGAGGCAGCCGCAGACAGACTTGTCCGCCCTGTCAGGACCAGCAGTATCATCATCCCCAATGCATAAAAACAACGGATTCGTCTTGTCGACATATGCACACTCCTGCAAGCTAAGGCAAATGAATTTTTTGCCGAATTTAATGGAAAAATATTGTTATAATTTTGATATTTTTAGTGTCAGCCATTTGAAAAAGCAAGCGATATTTTGGCTGTTTCCAGAAATCCATGCGGTATCGCCAGCTGCTTGACACTCAAACTCATTGACTTAAGGAATTTCTATGAAACCCCCCTTTTTCAAAGATCAGAATTCTTTATTAAGTCAATGGCATTGGCTTGACACATCCGGATTGTTCGCTGTAGTATGCATACAATAATAAGAAAAAGTTTGCTGTGCAAAGGGGTTATCCATGACAATCCTGTCAACTGTTAAACTGTCGGTTTCTGCCCTGGGCCGAATGACCCTGTCCCCTGTCCAGGAACTGGGGAAAATGACCGTATTTTTTTTCTGGGGAGTGGTTCATATTTTTACTTTGCCGCTCCAGGTCTATAAAATCGTGGAACAGGTTTTTTTCATCGGCATGAAATCTGTTTTTGTCATCTGCCTGACAGGCGCATTCACCGGCATGGTGCTGGGACTTCAGGGATATTATACGCTGGTGAAATTCGGTTCCGAAGGCGTGCTGGGTGCTGCCGTGGCCCTGTCGCTGGTACGGGAAATGGGGCCGGTGCTGACCGCAATCATGGTCATTGGCAGAGCCGGTTCCGCAATGGCGGCGGAAATCGGCATCATGCGAATTTCCGAGCAGATTGACGCGCTTGAAACCATGGATATCGATCCGGTAAGGTTTCTGGTCAGTCCCAGAATTGCCGCGGCGCTCATCAGTTTTCCGCTGCTGACCGCCTTGTTTGATGTTATCGGAATTTTTGGCGGATATCTGACGGGCTCGCTTCTTCTGGGAATCAATCCGGGCATTTATTTTTCACGCGTTGAATCCAGCGTGGTGATGAAGGACATTTCCGGCGGCTTTACGAAATCCATCGTGTTTGCGTTGGTGGTGGTAACCGTCTGCTGTTTCAAGGGGTATTTTACCCATTTGCAGACCGATGGGTTTGGATCCAAAGGCGTCAGTCTTTCAACAACATCCGCCGTGGTCCTGTCATGTGTTCTGGTACTGATTACGGACTATGTGCTGACTTCAATTCTGCTGTAACGCACTTACAGATGTCAGGGATCAGGGATCCCGTGTTTTACCGGCTTCCTGATCCCTATTTTTCTATGGATTTGACTGAAACATGTTAACAATTTTGGGTGGCCATTCATGAAAACACCGCTGATCCAATTGAACGATATTCATAAAACATTTGGCTCCAACAAGGTTCTGGATGGCATAACGCTCAGCATTTATCAGGGAGAGATTACCACCATCATCGGAAAGAGCGGCGGCGGAAAAAGCGTGCTGCTGAAGCACATTATCGGTCTTCTGGAACCGGATTCCGGCCAGATTCTTTTTAACGGCCAGCCCCTTTCCGAAATGAAACGACCCGAACGAAAAACCCTGAAACGAAAATTCAGCTACATGTTCCAGGGAAACGCCCTGTTTGATTCATTAACGGTATGTGAAAATGTTGCACTGCCGCTGAAGGAGACAACGTCCCTGCCGGACAAGGAAATTCGCCGGCGTGCTGCTGAAAAGATGGCCCATCTGGATATTCAGGGAATCGAGGACAAATATCCGTCACAGCTCTCCGGCGGCATGAAAAAGACGGGTTGCGCTGGCAAGAGCCTTGATGACTGACCCGGAAATCATTCTATTTGACGAACCCACGACGGGCCTGGATCCCATTCGCAAAAACGCCGTTCTCAGCATGATATCCGACTATCAGAAGAAATTCGGATTTACCGGCGTTGTGGTCAGTCATGAAATCCCGGATATTTTCTATATCTCTCAGCGCATTGCCATGCTGAACGATGGCCGAATTCTGTTCGAGGGAAGCCCGGATGAAATTCAACGCACTGCCGTTCCTGAAATTCGAAACTTCATTTATGGATATGAAGACGGGACAGGCTGCCCATACCGACAAAGGCCGTCAGCCTTATGTCGAGCGGCGTTTTTTACAGGAAATGGTTCGCCTTCAGAATCACCATATTGCCTTTTCACTGGTTCTTTTTACATTTGAAAATATTGATAAGATCCATGAACATGCAGAGCATATTGCCGGCCAGACCGTCATTGAGAACCTGGCCCTTAAAATTCGCCGCAAAATTGCCATTACCGATTCCTGTTCCCGATTCGGGCTGAACAAAATCGTTCTTCTGATTTCGAATGCCGACAGAGCCCAGGCCCATGCATTCTGCGAGAGCCTGGCCAGTGAGATTCAGGGCAAAGACCTCATAGGTCTTAAACCCAATCCTGAATTCTGTTTTTCCATCAGCGTGGGCTTTGCCCAGGCAACCCAGGATAGCAGCCTGGAAACGCTGCTGGAAACCGCGGAGTCCAGTTCAAACCCGTTTTATAAATTCAAAGTCTGCTGATTTGGAGGAACGATGCAAAAGACATCCATTGAAATGGCCGTTGGGATATTCATGCTGATCGGAATTGCCTGCGTGGGATATTTAACCATTCAACTCGGCAAGATGCAATGGCTCGGAGATAATTTCTATGCACTGGATGCCAGGTTTAAGTCTGCTGCAGGGCTTAAAACCGGCTCTCAGGTAGAAATTGCCGGAGTTCAAGTGGGTCAGGTGGGTTCCATTCAATTTGATCCGAAACGCCAGATGGCCCTGGTTCAATTGAAAATACAGAAAAATATCGTGCTGACGGATGATGTCATCGCGTCCGTGAAGACTTCCGGCCTGATCGGGGATCGCTATATCAAGCTGACCCCGGGCGGATCGGACCTGGTACTGAAACCCGGGGACCAGATTACTGAAACCGAATCCGCCATTGATTTTGAGGATTTGATCAGCAAGTATGTGTTTGGTAAGGTATAAGTCAGGCGTCAAGCTTCTTGACTTGACCGAAAAAACCCTCTATGAATTTATATGAAAGCGTCATTCTGGTACTATAATAACCTCACGGGATTTATTGTATTTTTAATGAAACAGCTACTCGAACATCTCATTTTGCAGGCATTGACATCGGCGCATGAAAACGGAGCGATTCCCTCGCCGGCTTTTCCGGAAATAGTGATTGAAGTTCCCAAAATACTATCCCATGGGGACTATTCTTCCAATATCGCAATGGTTTCGGCCGCTATTCAAAAAATGCCTCCCCGAAAGATTGCAGAAGCGATCGTCAAGCACATACAGGATCCGGACCGGTTGATTGACCGCGTGGATATCGCGGGTCCGGGGTTTATCAATTTCTATCTTCGCCCGGAATCCTGGATCGGATTTTTAAAGAAGGTTCATGAACAGGGCCTGCGGTATGGGGCCGTAAATGTGGGCAAAGGGAAAAAAATTCAGGTTGAATTTGTCAGCTCCAACCCGACCGGCCCCCTTCATGTGGGTCATGGCCGCGGCGCGGCGGTCGGCGACAGTGTCGCCAATATCCTGTCCTTTTGCGGATACGATGTCCAGAAGGAATACTATATCAATGATTCCGGAAGACAAATCAACACCCTGGGCAGATCGGTCTTTCTCCGTTATCAGGAACTTCTGGGTGAATCCGTCCGGTTTCCCGATGACTGCTATCAGGGCGACTACATCAAGGAAATCGCCGGCCGGATCGTTGATCTGAAAGGCCCTGAACTTCTGGATCAGCCCGACGAAAAAGCCGTCATGTTCTGCGCCCGATATGCCGCCGATCTGATTTTGGAGGGAATGAAGCAGGATCTGGAAACTTTCGGCGTCGTTTTTGACTGCTGGTTCAGCGAACAAGGCCTGTATGATTCCGGAAAAGTCGCCTCCGTCATCGAATCCTTCAGAAAACGGAACATCATCTACGAAAAAGATGGGGCACTGTGGTTCGATACCACGTCCCACGGGGATGAAAAAGACCGGGTCGTGGTCCGTCAAAACGGACAAACCACTTATTTTGCCTCTGATATTGCCTATCACTATGACAAATTCGACAGAGGGTTCGAGAAGGTGATTGATGTGTGGGGCGCGGATCATCACGGATATATCCCCCGGGTGACGGCCGCCATTGTATCCGGCGGGTACCGGAAAGAGCAGTTTCATGTCATCCTGGTTCAGCTTGTCAGTTTACTGCGGGCCGGCGCACCCGTGGCCATGTCCACCCGCGCGGGTGAATTTGTGACGCTTCGGGATGTGATTCATGAGGTCGGAAAAGATGCGGCCAGATTTATTTTTTTAACCCGAAGCTCTGATAATACACTGGATTTTGACCTCGAGCTGGCAAAGCAAAAAACCAACGATAATCCGGTGTATTATGTCCAGTATGTTCACGCCAGAATTTGCAGTATTGTCCGGAAAAGCACCGAGCTGGGAATCACCGGAGATCCCGTGCTACAGATGCGGTCCTTTGCCTTCTGAATACGCCAGAGGATATTTCCCTGATCAAAATGATGGTAAAATACCCGGAGACCGTCCGGTTCAGTGCGGAACTGATGGAGCCGCATCGCATTACTTTTTTTCTGATGGAACTGGCTGCGGCCTTTCATGCGTATTACAACCGGCAGCGGGTGCTGACCGATGATCCCCGGTTGACCCATGCCAGACTTTATCTGATGACGGCTGTCCGGCAGGTCATCGCAAACGGTCTTTCGCTTCTGGGGGTTTCCGCACCGGAATCCATGTAGCGTAAACCGCCGTAATCCTGCAACCGACGTTTTAAGGATTCCGGTTGTTTTTATGGAAAAATTCCAATGAAAACCAAGACTCATTCTAAAAACGATCAGACTTCCACATCCCCAACCGGATCCACAGCAGAAACGGTCTGCGCTGTGGATCGGACGTCATTCTGTTCATTTCGGGCTGGATATTTTTTCTGGGCGTTATCGTCGGCAGAGGAACCGCGCCTGCCCTGTTTGATTATCAAAAAATTGAAACTGAAATCGCGACGCTTGCCAAGACTTTCACAGACAGCCGCAAGGCCCAAAACGATATGGAGACAGACATCCTTACGACGCAGGTCGGATTGGAATATCCCGAGGAGCTCAAAAAGAAAACAGATACTGCCGGAAAATGCCGATTCCGGCGCTGGAAAATCCGGTCAGGCCGCCTGAAACGCCAAAACCTGCCCACTCGCTGCTCCGGAAAATCCGGTCAAGCCGGCTGAAACGCCAAAGCCCAGCAGGCTCCGCAGGAAGCCGGTGGCGCCAGGCAATCCGCTGCCGCCGCCTCCCTGCAAAATCGGATTTTCAAACAGCCGGCAGGCCTGAAGCCATTGAACATGCCCCGGATGCCATTATGCCGGGACCTGAAGTCAAGATTAAATCCATGTATGATGTCAAAAGCATCTCAGCCCCGGGAACCGGCTCCGGAACGAACGGCTTCAGCCCGCTCCGGAACGAACGCCTGCCAGCCGTCTGCGCCGAAACCCCATCCCCGCCGCCCTGCTTCTGACAACAAGGCTGCAACAGCGCAACCGGTTGCCATTCAACTGTCATCCCTGCTTGATAAAAAATCTGCCGATGCACTCATCGAAAGCCTTCGAAGCAAGGGAATTTCGGCTTCAAAGACGCCGAAGATGGTTCCGGGAAAAGGCGTTTGGTACATGGTTGTCATCGGGAAATACGCCAGTTCAACAGAAGCGGACGCCATGCTGAACCGGTTGAGGCAGGAGAACGTGGATGCATCTCTGGTCAAACAATAGACCATCGCCGGATAAAACCGGTGCGGCTTGGCAGGGATCATCAACGTGCCTTTTTCAACTCCGAGCCTTCTGACTTTCGCTCCTACTCATACTTTCAATTCACAGGCAAGATCATGAAAATATCAAAAGAAGATGTCATTCATGTCGCCCATCTGGCCCGCCTCGAGCTGGATGAAGCGGCGGTCGATAAATTTTCCCATCAGATCGGAACCATTCTGGATTATGTGGATACGCTGAACCGTCTGGATACGACCGGCGTCAGCCCCACCTCTCATGCCATTTTTTTAACCAACGCCTTTCGCGAGGATGAAATCAAGAAACATCTGGATCTGGAACTGGCGCTTTTCAATGCGCCGGAAAAATATGAAGGAACATTTTCGGTTCCAAGGGTTATCGGAGGATAGGATGAATCGGATATGAAACTGTATGAACTGACAATCAGCCAGGCAGCCGCCCTGCTCAGCCAGCGCCAGTTGACTTCGCAGGAACTGACCCGGGCAGTGCTTGAGCGGATTCATGCTGTCGAAGACAGGGTCGGCGCATTTATCACGATCAATGATGAACTGGCCATGGCTCAGGCCGCAATCGCGGACAAAACCCTTTCGGAAGGCAGGGGCACTGCGCTGACAGGCATTCCCCTGGCCATCAAGGACCTCATCTGCACTCAGGGCGTTCGGACCACCTGCGCCTCCAGAATTCTGGAAAATTTTATTCCGCCCTACGATGCCACGGTCATTCAAAAACTGAAGGCAGCCGGCGCCGTTCTGGTCGGCAAGGCCAACATGGACGAATTCGCCATGGGATCTTCCACGGAGAATTCCGCCTTCAAAACAACGCACAATCCCTGGGATTTATCCCGGATTCCCGGCGGCTCCAGCGGCGGGTCCGCGGCAGCCGTTGCCGCGGACATGTGCCTGGGGTCTCTGGGATCGGATACCGGCGGCTCGATCCGTCAGCCGGCATCTCACTGCGGCGTGGTGGGCATGAAGCCCACGTATGGCCGGGTATCCCGTTTCGGACTGGTTGCCTTTGCCTCTTCCCTGGATCAGATCGGACCGATCGCCAAGGATACCCGGGACTGCGCGCTGCTGATGAATGCCATTTCCGGCCATGATCCCCGGGATTCGACCTCGGTTCCGGAGCCGGTTCCGGACTACACCCGTTTTCTGGATGGCGACATCAAGGGGCTTGTTGCGGGCATCCCCAGGGAATATCATGCATCCGGAGGGCCTGGACCCGGAAGTGGCCGATGCCGTCAACCGCGCCATTCAAACCCTTCAAGACCTTGGGGTCCGCTGCGTCGATGTCTCGCTTCCCCATACCGAATATGCCGTGGCTGCCTATTATGTCATTGCCCCCTGCGAGGCCAGCTCCAATCTGGCCAGGTATGACGGCGTCAAATACGGCTTCCGGGACAAAACAGCCGGCACCCTGATGGAAATGTACCGAAACACCCGCTCCAAAGGATTCGGCCCCGAGGTTCAGCGCCGGATCATTCTGGGGACCTATTCCCTTTCCGCGGGATATTATGATGCCTATTACGGCAAGGCTTCCCAGGTCCGGACCCTGATCATGGAAGACTTTAAAAAGGCGTTTCAGCAATGCGACATGCTGATCTCGCCGGTTGCCCCCACACCGGCCTTTGCCATCGGCGAAAACACGGATGACCCGCTCACCATGTATCTGTCGGACGTGTTCACGCTTTCGGCGAATCTGGCGGGAATACCGGGCATGTCCGTGCCCTGCGGCTTTTCCGCAAAAGGGCTTCCCATCGGACTTCAGCTCATGGGTCCGCATTTCAGCGAGGGCAATCTTTTAAAGGCTGCATATCATTTTGAACAGACAACCGATTTTCATAAAAGAAAGGCGATATTATGACAACCATGCTACCGGAAGGCGAAGACCTGAGAAAAGCAACCCGATGGATCACCGAAGAGCGCGCCGCAGATCCCCAGAAAACCGTCAAGGAACTGATCGAAGGCGCGTGTTTGAAATTTGATCTTTCCCCCCTGGATGCCGAATTTGTCGAACGGTTTGTCCGGGAAAAACTCTTTACGTGATCCATGACCCGAATCCGCATCCTTCCCGAAATTCTCTCCAATAAAATCGCGGCCGGCGAAGTGGTCGAACGCCCGGCATCCGTGGTCAAGGAGCTGGTGGAAAATGCCCTGGATGCCGGAAGCACCCGGATCATGGTTGAAGTTGAAAAAGGCGGCAGGTCCCTGATCCGGGTCAGCGACAACGGCAGCGGCATGAGCCGGGACGATGCCCTGCTGTCCATCGAGCGGTATGCCACCAGCAAGATTTATTCGGACAGCGATCTGTTTGCCATCGAGCACCCTGGGATTCCGGGGAGAGGCCCTTCCCAGCATTGCCTCGGTATCCAGATTGACGCTGGTCACGCGGGAAGAAACGGCCGAATCGGGTACGGAAATTGTCCTGGAAGGCGGAAAACTGCTGAAAGTGCTGGAAACCGGCTCTCCCTGCGGCACCCAGGTCACGGTCAAACACCTGTTCTTCAACACCCCGGCCCGACAGAAATTTCTAAAAACCATTCCCACGGAAATGGGGCATATCTCCGATGTGATTTCAAACATGGCCCTGGGATGGCCAAAGATTCACTTCAAGCTGATCCATAACGGGTCCGTGCTTCAGAACTGGTCCGCGGCAGACGACCCGATCGGCCGGATCACCGACATCCTCGGCAAGGATTTTCGCACCGGCCTTTTTCCCATCAATAACCGAAAACGACGGCGTTTCCCTTTCCGGCTGGATGTCGCTTCCCCGCATCACGCGAGCCACTTCCCAGGGCATTTTTGTTTTTGTCAACGGCCGGGTGGTCCGCAACCGGATGGTTCAGCATGCCCTGATGCAGGCTTACGGCGGGCGCCTGATGAAAGGGCAGTTTCCGCTGGCGGTTCTGTTTATAACAGTTCCCTGCGATCAGGTGGATGTCAATGTCCATCCATCCAAGCAGGAAATCCGTTTTTCCCGTCAGCAGCATATTTATGACGCCATTGTTGCCGCGGTTTCAGCCGGACTCGCCCAGGAAGAAAAGCCGTCCTGGGCACCGTCCAAATTCATGGCCCGCCGGCCATATCCGAGGAACCGGTTCGAGCTGAAACAAAATATCCCTGCATCCTCCCCTGCTTCTCGGCGGTAAATCCCCTGCCACGGAAGCGGAATTCGAAAACGCACCCATTGCCATACCCGCTCCGCCGCCTGATCCGCTGGCCATCTTCAGACCGCCAAAACCAGACGGATCAGCCCCAGTTATGGGAAGCGCCGCAGGCCGTCCACTCTAAATCCCATCGGACAGTTTTTCAACTCCTACATCATCTGCGAGTCCGGGGAAAACCTGATTCTGCTGGATCAGCATGCGGCCCACGAACGGATTCTGTATGAGAAACTGGCGGACAAGTCCATGGAACGCCGGATTCCGGTCCAGCGGCTCCTGATTCCGGAAACCCTGGATCTGGGTTACCGGCAGGCCCTGATCCTGGAAAAACTCATTCCGGAGCTTTGCCGGTACGGCTTTGAGATCGAGCTCTTCGGGAAAGATTCATTTGTGATCAAATCCGTGCCCGTGATCCTTTCCGGCAGGGAAATCAAGCCCCTGGTGATCGAAATGGTGGATCGCATCATGGAGACCGGTTTGACGGCAAACATGGAAAAATCCCTGGACGCCTGCCTGAAGCTGATGGCCTGCCACGGCGCCATTCGGGCCAATCAGTCCCTGACCCTTGCGGAGATGGCAACCGTGATCAAGGATCTGGAAGCCTGCAGGATTCCCGCTCACTGCCCCCATGGCCGCCCCACATGGATTCAGTGGCCCAGGCAGGAGATTGAACGCTTATTCAAACGGACATGACCGCTCACAATCCTCGCTGAAAGTTTGCGGCCATCCATGCCGGAAAGGAACTGACCATGCAATTTCAAATGCCTGCCTTTCATGCTCCGGATTTCAGCCGCCCGGAGCTTCAAAACGCCCCCTGCGTCAGTTTTCACCCGGCCCCGGCAAACGGCGTGGCCCCGGACAACTACCACGCCACATCCATATATCCCGAATACCTGCAAATCGAAAAAGGCAACTGGGTCCTGCTTGAAAAATCCCGCATGGATTGCGCGGTGGTGCTCGGTTCCGGCAATAGCCTTTCAGTCACCGAACTTCGGCGGTTAAATGCCGGCGACCTGGTTGCCTGCGGCCGAAGCGAAAATGGCGAGGACGGCATTCTGGTTCACACCAAAGCCTTTATTTTCCCGGACACCATGGCCGAAAAATTCGCCTTCCGGTCCCATCTGACCCGCGAAACCTCTTTTTCCATTGACTATGACGAGCTGTACCAGTTGATTCATCACGAAAAAGAGCACGGATTCATCGTGTGGGTTCTGGGGCCTGCGGTCGTCTTTGACCGGGATGCCAGAAATGCCTTTGTCTCTTTGATCGAAAACGGCTATGTCCATGCGCTTCTGGCGGGAAATGCCCTGGCCACGCACGATGTGGAAGGCGCCATCTTCGGAACCGCGCTGGGTCAGGAAATCTACTCCAAGCGAACGCTTCCCCTGGGCCATTACAAGCATCTGGATGCCATCAACCGGATTCGGGCTGCAGGCTCCATTGAAAAAGCCATTGAAGCGGGACTGGTTCAAAACGGGATCATGCATGCGGTGACCTTAAACCGCATCCCCTATGTGCTGGCAGGCTCCATCCGGGACGACGGGCCCCTTCCCGAAATTATCGGAAACGTCTACGAAGCCCAGAACCGGATGCGGGAGCTGACCCAGAAAGCCACAACCGTCATCGCCATGGCCACGCAGCTTCACACCATTGCCGCCGGCAACATGACGCCATCCTACCAGGTCATGGCGGATCGAAGTATCAGGCCCGTCTATTTTTATTCGGTGGATATGTCGGAGTTTGCCGCCAGCAAGCTGGCGGACAGGGGGTCCCTTACCGCCAGATCCATTTTAACCAATGTTCAGGACTTTGTGGTCACGGTGGAAAGGGGGCTTCGGGACCGGTTCTCCTGCCCTGAATAGCTTTCAAACGGGATGCTTGACGGGTGTCAGGCGGCCACGGCGACTTGCCCGCGATTGGCAAGATATCCTTCAACGCCGAAGATAATCAGTGCGACCCAAACGAGGCCAAAGCCGATGAGTCTTGTCGTGGGTGAACGGTTCCTGATAGATCAGCACCCCGATCAGGAACTGCAACGTGGGGGTGATGAATTGCAGAATTCCCACCAGAAAGAGCGGGATACGCTGCACGGCCGATGCAAACATCAGAAGCGGAACGGTTGTTATCAGCCCTGCGCCCATCATCAGCAGATCGGATCTTGCGCCGGTATGCAGGAATGCGCCCTGGCCGATGCTGTCGGCATAAACGAGGTAGAGCAGCGCGGGCAGGAACAAAAGGCCCGTTTCCAGGGCCAGGCCATAGAGCGAGCCAAGCGGCGCCGTTTTTTTGACCAGGCCGTAGAGGCCGAAAGTGAACGCCAGCGTCAGGGCAATCCAGGGAAGCCTGCCATAGGAGAAGGTCAGATAAAGGACGCCCAGCGCCGTCAGTCCAATGGGAAGCCACTGCCAGGAACGCAGGCGTTCGCGCAGGAAAATGACACCCAGAAGAATACTCAGCAGGGGGTTGATAAAATACCCCAGGCTTGATTCGACGATAAACCCATTGTTGACCGCCCACACATAAACCAGCCAGTTGATGCCGACCAGCAGCGCGGCGGCGGTGTAGATGCCGACAACTGAAGGCGTCAGCGCGGCTTCGCGGAATGCCCGCGTTTGGCGCATGCACAGGATGACACCCGCCAGTATGAGGCACGACCACAAAATGCGGTGGCAAATCAACTGCAGCGCGGGGACATGCTGGAGCCATTTCCAGTAAAGCGGAAACAGCCCCCATATCACATAAGCTCCTGCGGCACGCCATATTCCTTTGTTCAAATATCTCTCCTATAGCGCCGCATAACGTTCAGGCCGCGTATATTTATGGCTCAAAATAAACCTAATTTTTTATGTTCCATTCACCCACCACCTTTAATTTTTCATCATCAGTTGCGCGACCGCCTTTTCCAGGCCGTCGATGGACAGTTCAAACATGGGGAAGATGCGGCCGATGGCCGAAATGGTCGGGGTGTAATTCCACATGGAGACCGGCGCCGGATTCAGCCAGACGCAGTGCTTGAAGGTTTCGGACAGAAATTTCAGCCGCTCGATGCTGGGTTTGGACGTGCGTTCCTCGATGTGGATGGAGCCGTCCCGGGCCATGAGCTCATAAGGGGCCATGCTGGCATCCCCGAGCAGAATCAGCCGGGTGTCCGGGTCAAATGCGGCGAATTCCTCAACGCGCTTGGGCTCCTTGTATCGGGACGAATCCTTCCAGAGGGTGTCATAGATGGTGTTGTGGAAAAAAAACGTCTTGATGTCCTTGAACTGGGCCCTGGCGTAATCAAACAGGGTCTGCACCACCTCAACATAGGGATCCATGGACCAGCCGCCATTGTCGATGGCCAGAATCACCTTGAGCCGGTCTTTCAGGCCGCGGTCAAAGACGATTTCAATTTCCCCGGCGTTTTTCATGGTCTGGTAAATGGTGGTGTCCACATTCACCCGGTCCTTGGGACCGGAGGGAACCAGATGGCGCAGCCGCTTGATGGCCTCTCCGACCATGGCCTGGGTCAGGGGGCCGTCCAGGGAATAATCCTTGTACCGCCGCTCCATGGCGACCTTGATGGCAGATCGGTTCCGGGACATGCCGCCCACCCGCATGCCGCCGGGGTGACGTCCGGAATGCCCCACCGGGGAAGTGCCGCCGGTGCCGATCCACTTGCTGCCGCCGTCATGCCGTTCGGTTTGATCCTTCAGGCGCTCCTTGAAATATTCGATGAGCTCCTCGGGCGTCATTTTTTTCAGCTCCGATTCATCGACTCCCAGGGCCTCCGCCAGAAGCTTGGGATCCTGGAGCCAGGTATCCAGCAGATTTCTGGCCATTTCATCCAGGGCAAACCCCTCCTGATCCGGCATTTCCGCACCCTTGAAATGGTGGGCAAACACCTGATCGAAAAGGTCAAAATACCGCTCGCTTTTCACCAGAATGGACCGGGAGGCCGTGTAAAAATCTCCCAGGCTGCTGACCAGCCCCTGGCGAAGCGCCCGATGAAGGGTTAAAAACGAAGTGGGACTGACGGGGATGCCGGCTTCCCTGATCTGATAAAAAAAATCCACAAACATAGGCTAACCTTGATATTCGACCATGACAAATTACAAATAGCGTAGAAGTTGCCGCATCGACCTTCCTCTTAATGTCTAAAACAATCGCCTGCGGCTGACGGCATTGGCCGCGCGGGTAAAATCCTGGCTTTTTTTAAAGAGAATGCCCATAAACGGAACATCGCCCTTTGCCAGCCGGCTGGGTTTGAAATCCGGGTCGGCGGACAAGGCCCGAATCCAGTTGATCAGCTCCCGGGTCGCCGGACGTTTTTCAACCGCCTCGAGTTCCCGAAGCTTGTAAAACGCGGCAATGGCGTTTTCCGTCAGTTCGTTGTCCAGTTCCGGAAAATGCACTTTGAGGATCTGCCGCATCATCTTGGGATCCGGAAAGGCGATATGATGAAAATTGCACCGGCCCAGAAACGGATCCGACAGGTCTTTCTTGGCGTTGGAGGTAATGATGAACACCGGCCGGTGTCTGGCCTGGATGGTTTTGTCGATTTCAATGATGTCAAATTCCATCTGATCCAGGACATCCAGCATGTCGTCCTGAAAATCCGTATCCGCCTTGTCGATCTCATCGATCAGCAGCACCGTTCGGGTATCGGCGGTAAAGGCCTGACCGATTTTTCCCATCTTGATATATTCCTCGATATTGCTGACGTCCCGCTTGGAATCGCCAAAACGGCTGTCATTGAGGCGGGTCAGGGTGTCGTACTGGTACAGGGCGTCCACCAGCTTCATGCTGGATTTGACATTGAGCACTATCAGCGGCATCTGAAGGCTCTCGGCAATGGCATGGGCCAGCATGGTCTTGCCGGTTCCCGGCTCCCCTTTTAGTAGAAGCGGCATTTCCAGGGCCATCGAGACATTGACGATTTTTGCCAGCTCGTCATCCAGAACATAGCGCTTTGCGCCTGTAAATAAATTGCAATCCGATGCAGTCGTGGTCATAAATACCCTTTATATTGTGATTATGGTTCTTCATTCGCGAGGAAATGACGATATCCGGATATCGCCTGTCGTTAGCTTTTCAATCTTGACCTTTATATCGCTTGAATATACATTCCAAAACGGTTCAACCTGAAGGCTTACCGTTATTCCAACGACATTTGCCAGAATATTGTTGTCTTTAAATGGATCTCTTTTCCAATATAAGACGGAGTCACTGATATTTTTGGCAAGATATTTACCGCGAAAACCGCTTGCCATCCACCGGGACACCCGAAACCTTTGCTATCGAAATTCAATTT
>CAWJRD010000057.1:5000-112708 GCA_963845015.1 uncultured delta proteobacterium | reverse complement strand
ATTGTTGAGTCAGGCCATCTTTAACAATACTTATGGTATCCTTGATTTTGCTGACCGATTCATCCAAAATGACCCTATGATAAAGCTGACGTTCCTGTCAAACGAATTGACGCAATCCGGTTCCTGTTTGAAGGGCCGGACTGAAATCATACATACGGGTCGGATTACGGTCCTGGTCCGCAGAACATGGAGGATATTATGGTTTGAACACTCCGGAATGGAATACCTTTATGAAAAACCCTTTGCCATCTCCGATGCCTGTAGGTCTTTTGATTTCCGAGGCATACTCAGATAAGGGTCGATGGCCGATCGCCTCACCACGGGCCTCACAGCGCTTCGCAGAGACAAGGCCTGTAGATAATGGGTATGCGAGAGCCCAGGGTGGGGTGGGGTCGCAAGTTCCCGTATAAGAGTGGGGTCCATCTCCGTTTCGAATACCGAATATCATAATGACTTGCGGATTGCTTGCACTTTGCTTGCAAAACGGGGGTGGTCTTGTCAGGAGCAGGTAGAAGTGGCGCGGGTCTGATATAACGGATCGGCGCATTAATCACTGGGCATATATCGTGACTTATGGGTTCATGGAGGTGACGGCAATGTCAGCAAGAAAAAGTCTTCTTCGAAGAACGGGGGCGCGGACTAATTGTTTTTCAGGTGCTGGTTCTGAGTCGGTTTTTGTTTTGATTGACTTTTTCTAAGGGATGTTGTTTAACAATCAGAAAACGCAATGAATAAAAAATGCGGGGCAGATGCGGGGCAGACGATGTTTTTTGTGAAACCAGCAAAAACAGTCAAAATTAATTTGTGCTATAACATGCTGTAATAATTGGCGCGCCTGACAGGATTCGAACCTGTGACCTACGGATTAGAAGTCCGTTGCTCTATCCAGCTGAGCTACAGGCGCAATGGATTGATAGTTTGGCTGATTATCACAGGAAATTATGGATGTAAACAAGAAATTCTGATTAACCGACGGTTGCCCTGCTGGTTCATCCCGCATATTCCCCCGATACCCTGTTGGTTATTTTAAATTGAACACCTTCGTTCAGATCGGCAATTGAAGAAATGATTTTTTCCCATTTCTGAGGCAATGGTAGGCATGAAAAAACAGAAAATCACCTGGGAACCGGCTTCTGATGATAAAGCGCTGATCCGTTATGATCCGCTTCAACGCTACCTGTCGGAAATCAGTCACTATAAATTGATTACCCGTGAGCGGGAAAGGGAACTGGGATTAAGGATTCAGGAAGAAAACGATACCGAGGCAGCATACGAGCTGGTTACGTCCAATCTTCGCCTGGTGGTTAAAATCGCGCTCGAATTTCAGCGGATGTGGATGCAGAATCTTCTGGATCTGATTCAGGAAGGCAATATCGGGCTGATGCAGGCTGTTAAAAAATTTGATCCGTATAAAAATGTCAAATTTTCATATTATGCATCTTTCTGGATTAAAGCGTATATTCTTAAATTTATCATGGATAACTGGAGACTGGTCAAAATCGGCACCACGCAGGGCCAGAGAAAGCTGTTTTTTAAATTGAAAAAGGAAAAGCAGCATTTGATCGATCAGGGGTTTGATCCCAAACCGAAACTCTTATCGGAAAAGCTGGGGGTATCCGAGCGGGAAGTCATCGATATGGACCAGCGGCTTGATGGATGGGATGTTTCTCTGGATACGCCCATCAAAGAGGATTCCGATACGGACCGAATGGATTTTGTCAGTTCGGAAGCCGAATCCGCTGAAGATCAAATGGCGAAAAAAGAGATTGAAACCCTTTTGCACAATAAGATTGACGATTTTAAAAAAACCATGTCTGCAAGAGAACTGGAAATATTTGAATTGCGGGTATTCTCCGATTCTCCGGCAACGCTTCAGGAAATCGGCGACAAATACAACATTTCCAGAGAGCGGGTCCGGCAGATTGAAAAGAATATCATCAAGAAGATCAAAGAGTATTTGAAAAATGAACTGCCTGATTTTGCTTCTTACATTGAAGATGGATTGTCAGTGTAAATGCAGGCATTGTCGATATAAAAATCGAGCCTTTTCGGGGTCTTGGGGAGTTTGTTTTAAGCGCGTGATCCTTTAAGGTTGCGCAGGAGCGTCTATGAAAACCAGTCGGATTCCACTGGTCCTTTTTGCAGGGGCCTTTTTGTTTTTCTCGGGGTGTGCAACGCTGCTTGCATCCTGTTTCACGGCAAGTCGAGCCTGCAGAAGAAGGCCCTGCAGCGTTCTCCCGGTCCCAATCCGGCGATGAAGGCTCCTATTTCTATTATACGGAGGCACAGTTACAGTGGGCAAAGGGAAGTCTGGACAAAGCCGCCATTTTCCTTGAAAAAGCCATTCAGAAAGACCCGGAATCCGTTTATCTGAAAACCGAACTGGCAAAGCTCTATCTTCAGCAAAATGATGTCGAAAAAGCCAGTTCCGTTGCGAAAGCGATATTGGCAAAAAAGCCCGATGATGTGGACGCGCTCATCATTCAAGGTCGGATCTCGCAGAGCCAGAATAAAATCGATGATGCGCGCCGCGATTATGAAAACGTTATCGCCGTCGATCCAACGCAGCAGAATATTTATTTGCTGCTGGGCGAGCTTTACATGGATGCGGAAGACTGGTCAAATGCAGAGCGGGTATATTCGCTGCTGACTGAAAAATTTCCGGAATCCTATGCCGGTTATTTTTATCTGGGGAAAATTTATGTTCAGCAGGGGGATTTGCCCCGTGCCGAAGCGGCATTCCAGAAAACGCTTGAAATCGAGCCCGACCTTGAAGAACCCTGGTTTGAACTCATCCATCTTTATCAACTCCAGAACCGGCCAGATCTCATCGAAACCGCCTATCAGGATATTCTGAAAGCGTCTCCGGGTGATATTCGCGCGTTGATGGGCCTGGGACTTATTTACCGCAATCAGGAAAAAAACGAAAAAGCACAGGCGATTTTCAGCATGCTGGGGATGAAAAGTGCAACAGACCCGGAAGTGATCAAAAGCATTGTCCAGTACTATATCGAGCAGAAAAAATATTCGGAAGCTCTTTTGATACTGGAGGGCATGTTGATCGCAGTACCTGAAAGCTCCGAAATTCATTATGTGGCCGGTATTGCCTACGAAGGGCTCGGGAACAGAGAAAAAGCCATTGCTCAGTTTAGACAGATATTGCCGTCCGCCAGGTTTTATCCGGGAGCGGTTGCCCAGGTTTCTTTCTGGTATCAGGAGCAGGGAAAAATTGCCGAAGCCATTGACTTTATCCAGTCGGCCATCCGGAAAGTTCCGGATAATCCTGATTTCCACCTTTACCTGGCCACATTTTATGAAGAAACCGGGGCTCTGGATAAGGCCGTGGAATCGCTCCTGCACGGGCTGAAACTGGATCCGGAAAATGACCAGATGTATTTTCGGCTGGGCGTCATCTATGATAAAATGGATCGGAAAGCCGATTCCATAGAGGCCATGAAATCCGCGCTGGAGCTGGATCCTAAAAATCCCAGCGCACTGAATTATCTGGGTTACACCTATGCGGATATGGGGCAAAACCTGGATGAGGCAGAGCAATTGATTCAGCAGGCCTTAACCTATAAGCCGGATGACGGGTATATCACCGACAGTCTCGGCTGGGTTTACTATAAAAAGGGCCTTTACCGCAAGGCACTTGAATATCTTGAAAAAGCCGTAAAACTGATCCCGGATGATCCCACGATCCTGGAGCATATCGGGGATACCTACCTGAAGCTCGACCATCCGCGCAAAGCCCTGGAATATTATCGCCTCGCGCTGGCAAAAAATGAAAAAGAAAATGAAAAAACCGATTTGCAGGCTAAAATCCTGGAAATAGAGAAAAAAGGATTTTAACCGTCATGCGAAACGCTTGTTGGGCATGGCTGGCAATTGTCGCCATATGGGTATCCGGATGCGGCACCCTGACGCCTTCACAGGTCGTCCATGCGCCGGATTCACCCGAAGTTGCAAAGATCCTTTTGAATCTTCAGCCAGGTCAATGCGGACCTCTCGACATTCAAAGGGACGGGGAAGATAAAGCTCTGGAAAAAAGACAGCGTCCAGGTGGTTCGCACGGCCTGGACAGGCGCGCGTCCGGATAAAATTCGAATCGTGATTCAGGGAATCACCGGATTTCCCGTCGCCAGCATGGCTGCAGACGGGAACTGGTTTTACCTGCTGTCTTACAGTCAGGACAGTTTTTATAAGGCCGAGGTTCACAATCCCGACCTGGAAAAGCTGGTGTCCATTCCCGTGACTGCCGGAGATGTCATCAGCCTGGTATCCGGAGTCGTTCCGATTCGGCCATACCAGTCGAGCACCTTGATGCAGTTGCCGGCTGAAAGCGGATATGTCCTGTCTTTGATGGGAGAAAGGGGCGTTGATATTGAAAAAATCTACCTGGATCAGGCCCGTATGCAGGTTCATCGAATCGAGATGTTTACCCCTAAAGGCCAACTGGCTTACCGTGTGGATTTTCATGGTGAAACCGAAGCGGATGGCTTCCGGATTCCGGCGAGGCTTATTTTCAACAATGATGACGGGTCGGGTTTTCAACTGGATATGGATAAATTCTGGCCCAACGCAGCCGTGTCTCCGGATATGTTTGTGATTACGCCTCTGGGATAAGGAGGAATCACATGACCCTGTCCTGCAAAGCGGTTGCCCTGGAAGCCCGCCTGAAATCCTGCCGCAATGTCATTACCCTGGGTGTAAAGCCGAATTTTACCGACTACAGTACCGCAGAAGCCGCGCTTATCCGCCAGGCCCGAAAGGTTTATTATCCGACCCCGTTTTATGCCGATCTTTTCGATACGGCAGGCATTGCCACTTTTCCGAGCTACCATACCTATAAATTTGTTCAGGACAAGATCAAGCAGACAGCCCTTTTAAGTATTCTGGGCATTCCCCATCCGCGGACCCGCGTATTTTATGGAAAACGGCAGATCGCCGCCATCACCCGGCATTTTCGATTTCCATTCATTGCCAAAATCCCCAGAGGTTCGGCCATGGGAAGGGGCGTTTTTAGAATTCGAAATTCCGAAGAGCTGGATCGCTATACACTGAATGCACATCCATCGCATATATTCAGGAATATCTGCCCATAGATCGGGACATTCGCGTGGTTGTGATCGGAAACCGCGTGGTTCACGCGTACTGGCGGATTGCGCCTGCAGGGGATTTCCGAACCAATGTGGCGGTCGGCGGAACCGTCAGCCTTGATCCGGTTCCCCGCGCTGCCCGGGAACTTGCCCTGGATACGGCCCGGAAATGCCGCTGGGATGATGTGGGAATTGACATCTGTCAATGCAATGGTCAATATTATGTCATTGAAGCCAATATGAAATACGGCAAGGAAGGCTTCCGGCAGGCGGGTATTGATTATATTCAACTGATGGAGTCCATGATCGAAAATGGCGAAATCTGATTCTGTTCCCCATGTTGTTCAGCAGGCATTAAATCGGCGGGAGATGGATTACCTCTGCCCCATTGGCGCATTCAGTCAATATGGGATTCGGCGTGTTCCGGATCCGCATGAAGACACCGATTTCCGCCAGTCGTTTTCAATTGACGGGGACAGGATTCTCCACTCCCTGGCTTATACCCGGTATATCGACAAAACCCAGGTTTTTTATCTGGTTCAAAATGACCATATCACCCACCGGGTGCTGCATGTGCAACTGGTTTCCAAAATCGCACGCACCATCGGCAGATTCCTGGGACTGAATGAAGACCTGATTGAAGCCATCTGCTCTGGGGCATGACATCGGGCATACGCCTTTCGGGCATGACGGCGAAAAGTTTTTATCTGAAATCTGCAGGGCAAACGGTGTCGGGTCCTTTCTTCACAACATCCAAAGCGTTCAGTTTCTGGATCGGGTTGAACGCAAGGGAAAAGGCTGGAATCTCTGCCTTCAGACGCTGGACGGCATTCTCTGCCATGATGGCGAGATCCATAATCAGCGGCTTGCGCCCTTTCGCGCCAAGACGTTTGAAACACTCGAAAGCGAAATTGCGGCAAAACGGCAGGACCCGTCCGTTCAGCTGGTACCCATGACGCTGGAAGGGTGTGTGGTCCGGATGGCGGATACCGTCAGCTATATCGGCAGGGACATTGAAGATGCCATTCGCCTGAAAATGATCCGGCGATCCGATCTTCCCCCGAAAAGCGTCAAAGTTCTGGGAAGCACCAATGGCACCATTGTCTATCGCCTGGTATCGGACATCATTCAAAACAGCTTTCAAAACACCTACGCAGCCTTCAGCCCGGAAGTCTCCGAGGCACTTGAATCTTTAAAGGCCTTCAATCTCGAGCGCATCTATCTGAGTCCGGACATAAAAAGTCATACGGCCGCCATTCGCAGTCTGTTCCACCTGCTGTTCGAACGGTATCTGACCGATATTGAAAACGAGAATCGAAATTCAGTGATTTTTTCGGGATTTCTGAAGGACATGTCGGACGACTATCTTCACGGCCATCGCCCGGCTGAAATCGTGCGGGATTTTATTGCCGGAATGACGGACCGGTATTTTCTGGCCCAGTGTCCGGAAGATCTCCGGCCATCCCCGCGACCTTTTTAGCACGATGAAAGCCCAGCAGCGATCGTATCGAAATGCCATCCGATGCAGCCGGCTGGTTCATTTTCAGATTACGGTAAAGGAAACCGATCTGATGGTGAGTGCATCGATTCCCCTTGAATCCGCGGCACGGGAGCTGATTCTGACCCATCGGGGTTATCTGGAATCCTATATCGATCAATACCCGGATTTCCTTACAACCCTTAAGCCATGGCGGATTTCAGGACCGGCTCCGGCCATTGTTCGTGAAATGGCCCTGGCGGGTGAAAAAGCCGGAGTCGGCCCCATGGCGGCGGTAGCCGGCGCCATTTCCGAAGCTGTCGGCAGCGGCCTGCTTCAGCTTTCAGATGAAGTCATTGTCGAAAACGGCGGGGATACGTTTTTTAAAACGCGGTTGCCGGTCATTGCCGGAATTTATGCCGGAAACTCCCCGTTAAGCATGAAAGTCGGGCTGAAAGTGGATTCAACCACCCATCCGGTTTCCCTCTGTACTTCATCCGGCACCGTCGGCCATTCGCTGAGTTTTGGAAAGGCCGATGCCGTATGCGTGATGTCCGACTCCTGTGCGCTTGCCGATGCGGTTGCAACGGCCGTTGGCAATCGCGTGCGATCGGCCGCAGATATCTCGAGCGCGATCCATTTCGGGAAAAGCATTCCCGGAGTATCCGGACTGGCCGTTATCATCGGAAAAGACATGGGCCTGTGGGGAAGCCTTGAAGTCATTCCGCTCAGGGGAAAAAAATCTTGAGTTTTTGGCATTAACAGCGTAAGTTGCGGCTCATTGAATTTGCGATGTTGAGAATCAGGAGAAGGGCTGCTGGCTGGGTTTAGAGCAAACTTGCTCCTTTAACTTTGCGCTTTTCTTTCAGGAGGACGGCAATTTTGGAAACCATGTGGGCTCCCTGGCGCATTGAGTATATCAAGTCTGAAAAAGAAAACGGATGCGTGTTCTGCCATGCGCTGACGATTCATGATGACCTGACCCTTTACAAAGGCGAGACCACAATGGTTGTCATGAATAAATACCCGTATATCAACGGCCACCTTCTGGTCGCACCCATTCGGCATGTATCCCGGCTGGATTCGCTTTCCCGGGATGAAATGCGGGATCTGCTGGTGACCGTTGAAAAAGCGATTCACATCGAGAAGGAAATCATGAAGCCCGATGGTTTCAATGTCGGCCTCAATCTGGGCAAAGTGGCCGGAGCCGGTATCGAAGAGCACCTGCACTTTCATGTCGTTCCCAGGTGGTTCGGAGACACGAATGCCCTGACCGTTTTTGCGGACATCCGCGTTATTCCCGAACATCTGAAAGCCACTTTTGATTCCTTAAAACCACTTTTTTCACAGTTGGGCCAAACGATTTAACCGCGGGTGGCGTCTTTGCATTCAAATCGCCGAAGCCGCAAATCGTCACCAATAAGGAGTAACCCATGAGAAACATAAAGATTGTGCTCGTTCTGGCGGCACTGGGCTGATCGGCCTGATTATTTATCAGAATATGGCGTATTTGTCGGCTCCGGCCAACCTTCAGATGAACCTGTGGTTTGCAGGGTCTTATTCAGTCGGGATCATCAACGCACAATTGATTCTGGGGGCTTTTTTTGCCGGACTTCTGATTTCCTATTTTTTCGGTCTGTCTTTTCGGTTCAAAAACAATAAAATGATCAAGAGCTTAAACGCAACCCTCAATTCCCAGACGGAAACCATAACGGCCCTGAAGAGCGAACTGAGTAAATATCAGGCCCCAACCCCGCAGCAAGATCCTCCACAGCCTGGGGCTCCTGTAGAAAACACCTGATTTGTCCGCCGATGCTTCCTGTCCCAGTCCACCCCCATGATGAAACAATATCTCGCGATAAAAAGCGAGAATCCCGATGCGTTGCTGTTTTATCGCATGGGGGATTTTTATGAGATGTTTTTTGAGGATGCGGAAGTTGCCTCGCCCATTCTGGAAATTGCGCTTAACTTCCCGAAATAAAAACGATGAATTTCCGGTTCCGATGTGCGGCGTTCCTTACCGGGCGGCGCAGGGATATATTGCAAGGCTGATCGACCAGGGTTTTAAGGTCGCTATCTGTGACCAGACCGAAGACGCATCACTGGCCAAGGGACTGGTCCGCCGTGAAGTGGTTCGCGTCATCACGCCGGGAATGATCGTTGAAGATGCGCTTCTGGATGAAAAGACCCACAATTTCATACTGGCCATTTGCCGGCAGGACCGGGATATCGGGCTGTCCTATCTGGATATCTCGACCGGGACATTCCGGATGACCCAGTCCGAAAACCGGGATGTGATCCGGGATGAAATCATTCGAATATCTCCCCGTGAAATCCTTCTTCCGGAATCTTCGCAGCAGGATTCTGAATTCTGCGGCTTTCAGCACCTGTTTTCCGGAAAAGCCGTTTCCTACACCCAGGATCAGCATTTTGACTATCGAAATGCCCGTGAAAAACTCATCCGGCAGTTTCAAACGTTTTCCCTGGAGGGATTTGGATGTGAAGCGCTGTTTGCCGGGGTGGGAGCAGCGGGGGCGCTGATCACCTATGTTCAGGAAACCCAGAAACAGGCCATCGATCACATCTGTCGCATTGAAACTTATATTCAAAGCCAGTTTCTGATGGTGGATGATGTCAGTTCCCGCAACCTGGAGTTGATGAAGACCATACAGGGAGAAACGCGAAAAGGGACGCTGCTGAGTGTCATGGATCGAACCATCACGGCAATGGGCGGAAGGCGGCTGAAAAACTGGATTCGCTATCCGCTCATGAGCGTTGAAAAGATCCAGTTGCGTCTGAATGCCGTGGAAGAAGCCAAAACCCGTATCCAGTTGACCCATGCGGTTCGGGACGCCTTGAAAAAGATCGGTGATCTGGAACGCCTGGGAAGCAAAATCGTCATGGGCCACTGCAATGCCAGAGATCTGCTTTCGCTTCGCACGTCTCTGGAGGCGCTTCCGGGTATTCGGGATATGCTGGAAGCATTTAAGGCCGAGCTGTTTCAGTGGAATTCCCATGGCCCTTGCCTGGATGAACTCGAAAAACTGGCGGCGCTGATTCAGCGTGCGATTCGGGAAGATGCTCCTCCCGTGATTCATGATGGCGGCATGATCAAACTCGGCTTTGATGCCAGGCTGGATGAATGGATCCGGATCAGCCAGGATGGAAAGGGGTGGCTGTCAAGGCTTGAAGTGGAACAGCGGCAGGCAACCGGGATTCAATCGCTCAAGGTCCGGTTCAACAAGGTTTTCGGGTATTATATCGAAATTTCCAAAAATCAGTCCAAACCGGTTCCGGACCATTATATTCGAAAACAGACCCTGGTAAATGCGGAAAGGTATATTACCGGAGATCTGAAAGAATTCGAGTCAAAGATTCTAAGTGCGGAAGCCGAGCGATCGAGCCCTGGAATATCAGATATTCATGGATATTCGTCAAGCTGCCGCCGACAATCATCAAGCGCGATTCATCAGGCCGCGGATTTTATTGCGCGACGTGGACTGCCTGATGAATCTGGCGGATATTGCCGACCAGTATGACTATGCCCGGCCGGAAATTCGCACGGACGGCGTTCTTTCCATTGAAGACGGGCGGCATCCCGTGGTAGAACAAATGATCGCCGGAGGACGGTTTGTCCCGAATTCCATTTCGATGGACGATCATCAAAATCAGGTCCTGATCATTACCGGGCCGAATATGGCAGGAAAATCCACGGTCCTCAGGCAGGTTGCCCTTCAGGTGCTGATGGCGCAGATGGGCTCTTTTGTTCCCGCGCGCAGCGCCGCCATCTCGCTGACGGACCGGATATTTACCCGTATCGGCGCTTTGGATAATCTGTCCAGCGGTCAAAGCACATTTATGGTGGAGATGGAAGAAACCGCCAATATTTTGAACAGCGCCACGTTCCAGAGTCTGGTCATCATGGATGAAATCGGCCGGGGAACCAGCACCTATGATGGGTTCAGCATCGCCTGGGCCGTGGTATCCTATCTTCATGACTTGAAGGGCAAAGGGGTTAAAACCCTTTTTGCAACCCATTACCATGAACTGACAGCGCTGGAAGGCTTAAACCCCCGGATTAAAAATTTTAACATCAGCGTCAAGGAATGGAAGGATCAGATCATTTTTCTGCGAAAACTGGTTGAAGGCGGTGCCAGCCGCAGTTATGGGATACAGGTGGCCCGGCTTGCCGGAATTCCCGAATCCGTCATCAGCCATGCCAAGACCATTTTAAACGATATCGAAGACGAAAATCATCATTTTCCGGATGCTTCCAAGGCCAGAGGCAGGAAAAAAAACGCAAAGCCGGCTCCGGTGCAGTTGGGGCTGTTTTCGGATATCGAGAATGCGATTCTGGACAAGCTGAAAAATATTGAAATTTCCACCATGACGCCACTGGAAGCCCTGAACTGTTTGAGTGAACTCCGCGTTCAGGCCGTGCAGCCAATCCCGCCCGAACTTTTCCGGAAAGGGCGTTAAAAGATGTTATTCTATTACAAAAATTATGGTATATAACACCTTGATTAGACTTTCATCCAAAAGACCTGTCTGAAGAAATGATAACCAAACGTATTGAAATTTGGGGAATTGTTTTTTTGTGTGCCGTTTTCTCGGGGGCGTTGACTTCTGATGCGTCAACGGCAAAGGACAGGTATGCACAGGCGGATGCCTGCTATCATAAACTGCTGAACAGTCCTGAAAAGCAAAAGCTCCGCCAGAACTGGATTCAGTGTATTGAAGCATACCAGGATGTTTACAAGTCGGACCCGGATGGACCGATGGCCTCCGCGGGCCTTTACATGGTCGGATATTTGTATGATGAGATGTATCGGGTTTCGAAAAAAATCTCCGATAAAAAAGAGGCAATTGATTGCTATGACGCGGATTATCAAACGCTATCCCAAAAGCAGCCATATGCCAAAAGCAAAAGCCGCCATTGACAGATTGTCCAATCCCGGAAACTGCAAGCCGCCGCCAAAAACCAACGGCGCGCCGCCAAAAACTGAAAAAACCTCCAGCGAACCCGATCCGCCGGTTTCTTCCGCCTCCGTGGATTCATCCTGTCTGCCGCTTTCCGGCTACAGCCAAATCAGCGATCTTCGCGTCTGGTCCAATCCCAGTTATACGCGAATCGTCATCGATGCGGACAAGGAGACCACTTATGAACACCGGGTGTTGAAGAAAGACCCGGCGCTCGATAAACCCCAGAGACTTTATATAGACTTTAATCAAAGCAAGCTCGCCAAGAGCTTGAAGAGTTTTATCCCCATAGACGATGATTTGCTGCTCGATGCACGGGCAGGCCAGTATACCCTGGAATCAGTCCGGGTGGTTGTTGATATCAAGTCGTTCAAATCCTACAAGATATTTTCACTGAATAACCCTTTTCGAATTATTCTGGACATCTGGGGAGATGAATCCGGCACGGCCTTGGCGGTATCAGCCTTCTGAGCCTGCATCGGCTTCCGATAAAACGATCGGTAAAAGCGCCGGAAAGAGCATTGATAAAGGTTCCGGAAAGCACGCAAAAATTGAACCCGGTGCGCTGGCAAAGCAACTGGCTCTGGGAGTAAGCCGCATCATCATTGATCCGGGGCACGGCGGCAAAGATTTTGGCGCGCCTGGAGCGGTAAAAGGGGTTTTCGAAAAAGACATTACGTTGGCAATCGGCAAGAAACTGGCGGCGAAAATTCGCAATTCTCTGAAATGCGAAGTCATTATGACCCGGACAACGGATCGCTATCTGGCGCTTGAAGAGCGAACCGCCATCGCCAACACCAAAAACGGAGATCTTTTTATCTCCATTCATACCAATGCCGCCAAAAATCCGGATGCCTACGGGATCGAAACTTTTTTTCTGAATCTGGCAACCGATGACGAATCCATTGCGGTGGCTGCCCGCGAAAATGCCACATCCACCAAGAATATCAGCGATCTGCAAAGCATCCTGACCGATTTGATGCAGAATGCCAAGGTCAATGAATCGAGCCGCCTTGCCGCCCGCGTTCAGGATGATTTATGCAATCATATGAGCATTAAATACAGCAATATCAAAAACAAAGGAGTCAAAAAAGCGCCGTTTTATGTGCTGCTGGGCGCTCAGATGCCTTCCATCCTGGTGGAAACATCGTTTATCAGCAATGAGCGGGAATGTGCACGGCTGGCCTCTGCGGACTATCAGGACCGGATTTGTGATGCCATCATTGCAGGGGTTGGCCGCTATATCAAAGATATCAACCCGACCGCTTTTTATGAGAAGAAAGACCCCGGCCCCCCCCCGCTCAAGGGGGTTGGCGGATAATCATTTTTACCCAGATTCGGAGGAAAAATTAATGGATTTCAAGCATATATTGTTCAAGATCGAGGAAGGAATCGCCACCCTGACATTCAACCGGCCCAAGGCGCTGAATGCTTTAAACGGCGAATTGCTGGACGAAATGTCCCGGGCACTGGATGCGGTGGCCGCCAATGAAGAGATTCGCGTTCTGATCCTGACCGGATCGGGCGACAAGGCTTTTGTTGCGGGTGCGGACATTACCGAGCTTGCCAGATGCAATGCGCTGCAGGCAAAGGCTTTGCATCCAGGGGGCAGAAAGCCGTCAACAAGCTTCAGTGCCTGGATATTCCGGTCATTGCCGCGGTGAACGGGTTCGCCCTGGGCGGCGGCAGCGAAATCGCCCTGGCCTGTGATTTCATTTTCGCTTCGGAAAACGCCAAATTCGGTCTGCCTGAAATCACGCTGGGGATCATTCCCGGATTCGGCGGCACCCAGCGCCTGCCGAGGTTGATCGGCCCGAGCATGGCCAAGGAAATGATTTTTACCGGAAAGATGATTTCAGCAGCTGAAGCCAAAGACCTGGGCATGGTCAACCGGGTGGTTTCCGCGGATGCGTTGATAACGGAAGTGATGACCACCGCAAAAGCCATTTGCCAGAAAGGAAAAGTGTCTCTTCGGGCCGCCAAACAGGTGATCAACGCCGGATTGAATGTTGATTTAAAAACAGGCTGTCGCATGGAAGTGGATGCCTTTGCCCTGTGCATGGCCAGCGAAGATGCCAGGGAAGGGACAACGGCATTTCTTGAAAAGCGCAAAGCGGCTTTCAAAGGCAGCCTGACGGGCGAATAATCGGTTTCCATAACAGGAGTTGTTTTTAATGATTTATGATATTGAGTTTGAAACCCTGCCGCGTGAGGCGCTTGCCGCCATTCAGTTAAGGCGCCTCAGGGCGACGCTGGAACGGGTCTATGCCACGGTTCCGTTTTATCGAAAACGATTTGAAGAAGCCGGCATTACGCCCAACGACATCCATTCCTTGGCGGATTTTCAGAAGCTGCCCTTTACCACCAAACAGGATCTTCGGGACAATTATCCTTTTGGCATGTTTGCGGTTCCGATGGACAATGTGGTCCGGATTCATGCATCCTCCGGGACAACCGGTCAGCCGACCGTTGTCGGTTATACGGCCAGAGACATCAATACCTGGTCGGAGCTGATGGCCAGAGCCCTGACAGCCGGCGGCGCAGGCCGCAGAGACATTATTCACAATGCCTATGGATATGGACTTTTTACCGGCGGGCTGGGCGTCCATTACGGGGCGGAAAAGCTGGGCGCGTCGGTGATTCCGGTTTCCGGCGGCAACACCAAGCGCCAGATCATCATCATGCGGGATTTCGGGCCGACCATTTTGACGTCTACGCCGTCTTATGCCCTTCACCTGGCTGAAGAGGCGGAAGAAATGGGGGTTTCATTTGAAAAGCTGAAATTCAAATACGGCATCTTCGGCGCAGAGCCATGGTCCGAGCAGATGCGGCAGGAGATCGAGCGAAAACTTCATCTCAAGGCCGTGGATATTTACGGGCTCAGCGAAGTGATGGGTCCGGGGGTTGCGGTGGAGTGCCATGAGGCCCAAAACGGACTGCATATTTTTGAAGATCATTTTATTCCCGAAATCATCGATCCGGCAACCGGAAAAGTTCTGCCTTACGGCGAAACCGGGGAACTGGTCTTTACATCGATTACCAAAGAAGCCTTTCCGATCATTCGGTACCGGACGCGCGATATCACCTCGCTGAATCCGGAGCCCTGTATCTGCGGCAGAACGCTGGTGCGCATGAAAAAAGTCAGCGGGCGAACCGATGACATGCTCATCATCCGGGGGGTGAATGTCTTTCCGTCCCAGATTGAAAGCGTTCTGATGGAAATCGAAGGCATCGAACCCCATTATCAGCTCGTGGTGGACCGGGAAGACAATCTGGACACCCTGACGGTTCATGTGGAAATCAGCGAGCGGAGCTTTTCCGATGAGGTCAAGGTGCTGCAGGGGCTGGAAAGAAAAATTTCCCACAGCATCAAGGAATATCTGGGCGTTTCCGCCAGGGTCAAGCTGGTTGAGCCCAAAGTGATTGCCAGAAGCCAGGGAAAAGCCGTAAGGGTGATCGACAACCGCAAGATATGATGCAATGCGTAAAAAGGATGATACGAATGCGAGTAAAGCAGATTTCTGTTTTTCTGGAAAACAAGGCCGGAAGGCTCTCCGAAGTGACTGCGATTCTGGCTGAAGCCGGGATCAACATCCGCGCCCTTTCGGTTGCGGACACTTCCGATTTTGGCGTGCTGAGACTCATTGTCAATGATAACCAGAAGGCATTGGAAGCCCTGAAGAACAATGGGTTTTCGGTGGGAATCACCGATGTCGTGGCGGTCGAGGTCACGGATAAACCCGGGGGGCTTCATCTGATCCTGGATTTGCTGCACAAGGCGCAGATCAACGTGGAGTACATGTATGCCTTTGTCCAGCAGAGCGGAAACAATGCGGTCATGATTTTCCGCTTTGATCATATTGACGAGGCGATCCGGCTGCTGGAAGAAAACGGGTTGACGGTGATCAATGGATCAAGAGTGTACACGCTGTAAAACAGGAGAGCGGCCCCCTGCTATCCGTTCCTGTCTGATTTTATTACTTAAGGGAACCGTTAATGATCAAGATCGTCATCGATGGAAAAGATTACGTGGCTGAAGAAGGGCTTTCCCTGCTGAAAGTCCTTCGGGCCAACGGCAAAGCCATTCCCTCCCTGTGTTACCATCCGGCGCTTGCAAAAGCCCATTGGCGCCTGCAAGCTCTGCGCCGTTCAGATTCAGGTAAAGGATAAACCGGAAAAAATCGCACTTTCCTGCGCCGTTAAAACCAGCGAGGGGCTTCAGGTGGAAACGGACACGGAGGCAGTCCGCCTGGCGCGCAGCAAAGCCATACAGCAGTTGCTGGCTTTGGCCCCGCAGTCTGCGCGCTGCTGAAGCTGGCGGCTTCCCATGGCATTGAAATCCCCTTTCAGCCGGATGGCTGTATCCGGTGCCATCTGTGTGAAAGGGTGTGCCGGGAAGTCGTCGGGGCCGATGCGCTGAAAATGGTCAAAAGGGATGGCCGCAAATACATTGTACCGGTTGAAGGCGCCTGCATCGGCTGCGGAACCTGCGCCAATATCTGTCCGACCCAGGCCATTCGCATCGAAGACAAGGAAACCGTTCGAACCATTTCGATCCGGGATGAAATCATCGGAATTCATCCCCTGGAGCGGTGTGAAGGCTGCGGCAAGCGGTTTGCAACGCCAAAATTCCTGGAATACATCCATCACAGAACCCTGCACCATCCGGATGTCAAGGAACATCACCAGTACTGTCCGTCCTGCGCCAAATTATTCTTCAAGGGCAAACAGCCCATGCCCTCCAGATGAAAACAGCAGCCGGGTCCGGGTTTGAAAAAACCGGGCCAGGGTTTCCCTGTCGTTGTCGGTCAGGGTGCCGAGCCAGCGGTCGAAAAGATCATACCGGATCAAGAGATGGGTAATGCCCTGCCGGCGCAACAAAGCCTCCACGGTTTGGCCCGAGCCGGCAGTGTCGATTGGCGGGAATCGGCAATTTCATGTCAAACAGGACATCCCTGTCAAAATAATATCCCCGGTTCCCCAGGAATATGGCCAGGATTCTGGCTGTGCCCGGCAGGTTCTGATTCGCAAACCGGATGGCCGGATATTCCGGTCTGAACTGCGTGATATACGCATCCCGATCGATTTTTCCGCTGATGTAGGGCATGGCTTTGACCTTGTCGAACTGATCGATCAAATAGCCGGCAGGATAGAGAGCCAGCACGCCTGCCCATACGCCGGCCTGAATCCACATCCGCCCTTTGTGGGGAGTGAATTCCCGGATCCACCCCAGCAGATCATGCAGACCGATGATGGACAGAACCACCAGCGGCGGAACGATGGGGGCGATGTAGCGGATTCGCATATCGGTGGTGACGAACGCATACAGAAGAAACAATACGGAAAAGGCCAGAAATGTCGAAATCTCGTATCGAAATGGCGCTGCCTTGTTTCGGATGCGGAAAAAGGCAAAAAACGGCAGCAAAAAAATCAGCGGGGTTAGCTTCCCGTCAAAATTGGCCGGCTCATCATCTTTTCCTTCAAAAAAAATCCGGACCGGAATCAGCGCGGTTCGCCACCAGGGTTCATGATAAACGTATTTTCGAATCAAAAAATGCCCCATGCGCTTTGGCGCTCTGTCGCTGTCATCGGTCACGGACTCTGAAAATGGTTTTGGCGCCTGCGGGTGAAACCAGGAATCATAAAGCGGGTACACGGGATTCTGCTTCCAGACGATATTTCGAATCATCCAGGGAGAAAAGACGATCAGCGAAACAGACAGGTAAACGGCGCAATACCCCAGTGGCTTGAGAAAGCCGGTTTTCCCCTCTGAAGACAGCCGGGAATAACTGAAAGGAACAAACAGGGTCAGCAAAAACAACGTAATCAATCCGTTATATTTTGTGCCCAGCCCCATGCCGCACCCGACGGCGGAAATCACCAGATATTTCAACCGAAAATCGTTTTCGACCCATTTCAGCAGATAGATTATCGAAAACATGGTGAAAAAAATGAGCCCCAGATCCACGTAAGCGGTGATGGACAGTTTGACGATGATGGGGATGGAAAGAAACAACAGCACGCCATACAGGGCGTAAAGGGTATTCAGCCGGTATTTGAGATATCTGAAAATCAGCCAGGCTGTCAGCAGCGCAAACGCAAAATGAATGTATTTGGGAAGGATGTCACTGCCGAAATAAAGCGCGGCGGTGTAAAGCAGGTCCAGATTCATGGGAAAATACGAAAACTCGATTGCCGGAATTTCATAAATGCCCCCATGCTTCAAATACAGTTTGGGGACATAGAGATGATGTGTCAGCGAATCCCTGTCAACCGGCGGGACAGATCCGAGAATGCCGATGGAAATAACGACCGACAGGATGAGCGCAACACAAATGACATGAAATTGATTTTCATTTTATGATCTTATCAAGAATATCCGGCGGAATCTGCCCCAGGTAAAGCTGCCCCTCGATGACATAGGCCGGAGTTCCGGTGATGCCCAGTTTCATGCCTTCTCGAATATCGGTTAAAAGTTTGATCTGAATCTGGGGATCATAAATGTTCGGCATTGTTCCGCCTGTGTCAACACCGGCTTGTTTCAGCAGGGTTTTTGTATTGATGGCCCCTTCCGAAAGATCCGTGTTAAACAGGATATCGTTCATTTCCCAGAATTTTCCTTTGGACTGGGCATAAATGGCCAGAAGGGACATGGCGGCCGATCCGACATGAAACGGTTCCTTGACAATCGGATTGACCTTGTCATCCATCGGATAATGGCGATGAATCAGCCGGATTTTGTCCGGATGGGCTCAATGAGCCTGCGAAGGAAAAAATGCATTTTTTTGCATTGGAAACACTGGTAATCGGTAAATTCAGTAATCTCCAGAACCGGTGCGTTTGCCCCGATCCAGGGGTGACCATCTTCCGTGACGCCGGTGGGAATGGATTCTGAAAGCGGGGGAGGGGTCAGGTGCCAATAAGCAGGGAATTTTGTGATCATGACCAAAAAAACCGCCCCGAATACCAGCGTCAACACCATGATTTGAGGTCTTTTTTGATGCCACAGGAATCGAATATCCAGAAGCAAATCCGCTATCAGCCCGTTTTTGCCGAATCGCCTTCGAATCAGCCAGGCATAGAACAGCAGCAGAAAATTAATGGCATAGCTGACGATACACATGAGGCAGTAGCTGTGAATATACAGGGCGGAAATCAGCCCCAGCGCCAGGCTGTAAAGGCTGAACCCCAGAAATATCCAGAACAGAAAAGACCATAAGCGCTCTTTTCCCGCTTCTTTGGATCCGGCAAAAGGCAGAAGCACCAGAACGCATAAATATCCAAAAACTCCCCAAACCGGAACCGGAGCCCCCCAGAGGATGGAATACGGGCTCTGGGACACCGTATCGCAGTTGATGGCCTTTGAAATGGCGCAAAAACTGGCGTATCCGATATCGGTATAAACCCGGTAGTGGGATATCGACAGGTAAATTGCATCTGCAAGGCCCATTACAGCCAGCATAACGACTGCCCAGAAGTAAACCGGAAATGGCAGCGGAATAACGGGGTTGGATGAGTTGTCTTTCATAATATGAATCCGATACCGCATGTGATCAACCTGATCGGCTGTGCGGCGACAGCAATGATGTGAAAAGTTGCTTTTAGCCGAATAAACGTATAGATTGCATCTATCGTGGATATTATTATCAGCACTTGTCTGAGGAATCAACCCGGCAGATGCTTTTTTTGAACCCTTTGTTTTCCTTTGAGCGGATAAAAATGCGCCCGGCTCAACTAAACTTTTTATCCCGTAAACACCTTTCATTTTTCGCTTCATTTCTTCTTGCCGGAATGATTGCGGCGATTGCCTTTGTCAAATCGGATTCGGTGATTGAATCCCTTAAAAACATCAATGCCTGTTGGGCTGTTGCAGGTCTGGGATGTTACTGGATCAATTATCTGTTTCGATCCATGCGGTTTTGTACGATTTCTGAAAATTGCTTTGCAATTATGGCCGGATGCCATAAAAGCCACCTGCCTTCATGGGCTGGCAACCTATATGCTGCCTTTTCGGGCTGGGGACTTGACACTGCCTGCCATACTCAAATCCATCAACAATACTTCCTGGATCGAAGGCGGAAGGATTCTGATTAAATCCAGAATTCTGGATGTTTCATCCATGGGTATCTTGATGATCTGTGCGGCAGTATTGACTCAGGTTCAAATTTCTTTCTCCCTTCGATTGGGTTGGATGGGAGTTGGGATCGCCATGATGATTTCCCCGGTAATCATATCCTGGCTGATCTCTTCTGGAGCAAGAAAGTCATCATCGGCATTCAGAAAATTTATTTTGCAGTTTCAAACAGTTTCCGACATAAAGCGGCAGGAAGTGATTCAGAGTCTGGGGATATGGATTGGCTATTGGCGGTTGTTTGTTCTGTGCAGCCCGAGCTGTGGGGCTGTCTCTGGGGCCGGGAGACGCCATTTTTTTGATTTCAGTTCAATTTCCGCTTCAACTGATTCCAATTCAGGGTTTTGCCAATGCCGGAAATCACGAAGGCGGGTGGATCGCCGCGCTGGCCATTCTGGGAATTCCAGCCTCCAGCGGTCTTGTGATCGCACTGGCATCTCATGCGCTGGTGTTTGTTTATGTGGTGTCCCTTGGGGCTGTGTCTTTGTTTATCAGAAGGCGATCTTATGTATCAAGTAATGACATGTTTCAAACGAAATAATCAGAGAATCTGATTTGCTTCTGAATTAAACTGGTCAACGTAAAGAGCAGATTCATTGAAAGAGTATTTATGAAAATGTCATCTGAATTTTATAGGGAAGCGATGCTAAGAGGAAGTTCAATATATCCTTGGTATGTTTATTTTTGATATGCCACCGCTATTAACTATTAGAAATTATATTATATCTAAGCTATTTCATGCGGGGAAAGGGCTATCGCTGGGGAACGGTTGTGTTTTCTTTGTCCTCATTTTGAGGAAGCGACTCACCGCTTATTATTATTTGGAGATAATGTTAGTATAAATCGGAATGTTGAGATCGATTATAGCGGTGGCGTTTACTATTGGAAATAATGTATGGATTAGTCAGAATGCGTTGATTGAAACCCATGGCCATGTGATTTCAAAGGCGCCAAAATCTCTTTGGGCTATTAAAAGTCTCAACTTGTAATTGAAGATGAAGCGTGGATTGGTGCGAATGTCATCATTTTGGAATCGGTAAATAGAGTCGGGAAAGGTGCGATAGTTGCTGCTGGATCCGTAGTAGTAAGGGATGTTCCTGATATGGCTATTGTCGGAGGCGTGCCAGCGAAGACTATCGGAACGCGTGATAAAAAAGATGAAGAAAATGACTAACCGAGTTATTTTCTTCTTGTGTATCGGAGATTCATAATTTTTTGATGTTTTGGTGATTTACAGCAAAAGGTTATCTTTTTCAGTAAGGAGACACTTCTTTGCCCATCTTCAAAAAACTTCGCCCTGATCGGCGCCGCTGGCTTTATCGCTCCGCGGCATATGAAGGCCATTGCCGAAACCGGGAATAAACTTGTCGCAGCCATGGATCCAAATGACTCTGTCGGCATCATCGATAGCTATTTTCCGGATGCTGCATTTTTTACCGAATTTGAACGCTTTGACCGTCACGCGGAAAAGCTGCGCCGGAAAGAAGGTCGATATTCGCTATGTCAGCATCTGTTCCCCGAATTACCTGCACGATGCTCACATCCGCTTTGCCCTGCGGATCAGGGCTGAAGCAATCTGCGAAAAGCCGCTGGTCTTAAATCCATGGAATGTGGATGCCTTGGCGGAAGTAGAGAAAGAATATGGCTCCCGAGTATGGAACATTCTTCAGCTCCGACTGCACCCTAGCTTGATTGCCTTGAAAGAAAAAGTTGCTGCTGAAATTGCCACAAATCCAGCCCGATCCTACGATATTGATCTGACCTATCTGACATCCCGCGGCAAGTGGTATTTTATCAGTTGGAAAGGCTATCTGGAGAAATCCGGGGGAATTGCCACCAATATTGGCATCCATTTTTTTGATATGTTGAGCTGGATATTTGGTCCTGTGAAGGAGAATATTGTACATGTTCATCAACCGGATGTCGCTGCCGGATTCCTGTCTTTGGCCAATGCGCGGGTGCGCTGGTTTCTCAGCGCCAATGCCTTATATTTGCCGGATGATGCGATAAAAAAAGGAATGCGTACCTTTCGCTCCATTACCGTGGATGGTCAGGATATTGAATTTTCCGGTGGTTTTATGGACCTTCACACGCGGAGTTACCAGGAGATTCTATCTGGTCGCGGGTTTGGTTTGGCGGAGGCACGCGCATCCATTGAAACTGTGCATTATATCCGCAATGCCGTCCCAAAGGGCGTTGTCGGTGATTTTCATCCTTTATGCCGCAAGGTTCAATCCATTTAGCCGTTTTATGGAATGTTGTCATGAATGATGTTTTTGTACATGAAACAGCAATCATAGATTTTGGTGCAAAGATCGGTGCTGGTACTCACATCTGGCACTGGACCCATGTCTGTTCCTCTGCTGTTATCGGCCAGAAGTGCAACATAGGCCAGAATGTTTTTATCGCAGATCAGGTAATCATCGGGAATGGTTGCAAGATACAAAACAATGTTTCGCTGTATAATGGAGTCATTCTGGAAGATGATGTATTCTGTGGTCCTTCGATGGTTTTTACCAACATCTACAATCCTCGGGCCAAAATCCGCAAAATGGATCAAATCCGTCAGACCCTGGTGAAACAAGGTGCTACGTTAGGTGCCAACTGTACGATCGTCTGTGGTAATGCCATTGGCCGGTATGCCTTTATTGGCGCAGGCGCTGTTGTTACCAAGAACATCCTGGATCATGCGCTTGCTGTTGGAAACCCGGCAAAACAGACCGGTTGGGTGTGCGTTTGCGGGGAAAAGCTTGCCGATGGTCTTCAGTGCCTTTCCTGCGGGAAAAATTATCAGTGGATGGAAAGAGGCCTGATGGAGCGCTAAAATGACTTCGTTTATCTGCCCTTCTTATTTGTACAATCTTTCATTGTCTTGCATGTCCATCCACATGGCAAACAGCAGAGACTGAAATGCGCTGATGAACAAAAACACAAATGCCAGCATGGTCAGAGGAGAAACATTGTTCTGGGTAAAAAGCACAATCCTGGAGATTTTGATTATATAGGGAATTGAGACAGCGCCAAGCATAAAAGAAAAGTGATACAGGAGAAAAAGGGGATGAAAATCTTTGAGACAGATACTTGATCCATAGTCGTTTAAAGAAGGATTTTAAAAGCAGCCAGGATACCGTCGGTATTACCTTTATGACCCTCATTTTTGACTGTTCTCCGACATTGTACATGGGTTTGATGCCCACCTCCTTGATTGTGCAGAAGGCAATATTGAGTTTGACCATCAAGTCATTCGGCATGCCATAGCTGCGGTAAATATCGTGAATCTTTATCGCCTGCAGTGCTTTTAATGAAATTGCTGTAAATCCGCACTGGGTGTCTGAGACATGCCAGTAACCAGAGGCAATTTTTGTCAGGATCGAAAGAATCGAGTTGCCGATATATCTTATTTTGGGCATGACGAGCCAGGCACTGCGATGAATCAGGCGATTGCCTTTCACGTAATCAATTCCATCCTCAATAACAGGCCGACAAATGATTCGAGTTCAGAGGGTCCATTGTCCATCACCCGCCATGACAGCAGTGCAGTCAATATGATGATCAATGCACCACTTGTAGCCCCTCGCAATGGCGGCGCCCACGCCACCATTGGATAAATGATTGATTAAAATAACCCGGTCCGATTCAGGGTTTTCATTCGCTATTTGAGAGGGGATAAAGTATTCAAGCTCTTTTTCCGCCATTTCGTGAAGAACGATTTCCGCTTGGTTGTATTTTGTCTTCTGAGGTCTGTCCTTTGTAAAAAGAGTATCACCATGAAGGATGTCTGTTGATTGATATAGTCAGAAACGATGGCCCCTGTCTTGTCTGTTGAACAATCATTGATCACAACAATGCGGTCTACAAAATCCGGCATACTGGATATGACATGTAAAATTTGTTTTTCTTCATTATACGCCGGAACGACAACTGCAACGGTCTTATGGTTTATCATTAAGTCCCCTTAACTGATATAGTTTATATATTGATCCAAGGGGTATTATTTTCGAATGTTATTTTGACTTGACCTTAGACTTGATGAAAGGTGATCAGAGTATATTTTTCAGGTTTTTTTTTTTTTTTTTTTTTTTCTCTCTCTACTCTCTCTCTCATCTTACTATTGATAAACTGATCAATTCCTTGGCAGGTGCAACAGGTTGTCGGAATATATTTTTAGTTTTTTTGAAATCAAGTTGGCAATGGCATTCATTGAAACAGGCACCCACATATTATCACGGGAAAGCCGAAGAAGCATTTCTCTGATATCATCAATACGGAATTGATTAAGAAGATGGTTCACTTCATCATTCAGGCTTTCCAGGTTTCCAGACTTAATGTGATTGTCAATTCGGTATAAAAGAGGAATCATGTCATTCTGAGCCAGTTGGCTGGCTTGCCGTAAAAACCAATCGGCTTTTTGATAATATCCCATCATGCTCATTGAAACGCCGATGTAGATATATGTTTTCGGGTTGTTAGGGGAGAGCTGATTTGCCATTCTGAAATATTTTAATGCCTCTTCAGGTGCATTGGTTTTAAGGAAAATGATTCCCATGAGATAAAAAGCATCCTTGACCGCATCCCCTCTGGATATCAGGGATTCCACAGTGGTCTTTGCAGCATTCCAATCCCCAAGAATTATTAGAACCGAAGCTTTATCATATAACGACTGGATATAATGAGGATCAGCAGCCAATGCGCTGTCATAACAGGTCTAAGGCCCTCTCATAATCATGTTTTATCGCATAAATAAATCCCATATTTCTTAGAATAATAGCTGGGAAAAAACCGGTTATGCGTTGTTTGGTCAGTGAGACTTCATAAAGTTCCAGTGCTTTGTCGTAATCTCCTGTCGTGCTGTAATAAAATGCCAGAGAGCCCCAGGGTCTGGCCGATAGTGGCGCTTTTTCTAAGGCATCTTCCCATAATGTTTTTTCAGAACCCCATGTTCCATTTCGAGTGAAGGTGGTCATTCCGATTACAATCAATAAAAGAGTCATAACTGAAGAACATAAAAAAAACATGGCCTGTTTATTTTCTCTTTGGAAATAACGAAGGCCCTGTACTACGCCAATGGCAACAGGCAGAAATAAAAACAGGGAGGGCAGGTAATTTCGATGTTCAAAGACCAGTTCCAGAGAGATAAAGGATGATTCCACGATCTGGTTTAAAAAATAAAAAAGGATTGCAAGGGATAAAGCCGGAAATCTATGAATCTTTAAAAGTCCAAAAATCAATAAGCCTGTAATGGATAACAGTGAAAGCAGTGTTGTTATGGGCTCTACCAGTGAAGTGGATATCGTAATCGGATGTTCTATCGAGAACCGGTTTAGCAATGGATAAAATATCTGGATAAGATAATTCATTACAATTCTGGGTTCTGTCATTAACCGTTCAGTCAGAGAAAAACTGCGTTTTCCGGAAAGGGTTTGAAATGTGGATAATGGGTCTGGAAGCATGGCAAATAACATGAGGAGCGCAAGTGCCAGTGTGGCAACTGTTGCGGCCGTCACAATTCGAATACATGTTTTGCGATTTTCGGCTGATGAAAAACTTTGAAACAATATGATTTCAACCAATCCTATCGAAAGCGGGAAGGTGATGGTGTTTTCTTTGGAACCGAACAGCCAGGAGCATACAAATCATAGCTGCCTGAAAAAAAAGCCCAGCGGGGCCGTTTCTTAGTTTGAAATCTTCCCTGAATATAGCAGAACAGGCCAAGGATATAGAACATTGCAGACTGGGATGCCATGCGCTGAATAATATAAGTAATGGCCTGTGTCTGAATGGGATGAATGGCCCAGAGAACAGATGCCAGAAGCGCAATGTTGTTTTCATCTCCTTGAAAACGCCCGGCAAATCGGGGTGTTTTCAACAAGGACAGCAAAAACAGATATAGAAACCCTGATGACAGAATATGGATGATAATATTGACAATGTGATAGCCAATAACCTGCTGGTTGCCTATGTACCAGTTTAAAGCCAGGGAGAGATAGGAGAGCGGACGGGACAGACGATAATTAAGATTATTTTTGGATAAGGTGAAATAACGGCACAGTGCGGAAGGAGACAGCTCGGTCAATTGAATTTGTTTATTGTTAACGATATTGGGTAATCATCCAAATGCCACGAAGCGTTGAAAGTATTGGAATAAATCGTAACGATGAAAATAAATAAAAGGGAAATTCCTGGAAATTGAGATGAATAATATTCGATCTGTTGCATGGGATTTTGGCATTACTGTGAACAATACTTCTGCGCGAAGTTTTATATTTTCGGATATCAAGGATTTAAGAGCATTTGATCGAAACAGACGGCAGCGTGGTTTCCCTTGAAAAACGAAGAAGCCCTGCCTCGATCTGATCGATGCTGAACCTTTTGAAAAGATAGCTTGTATCACGATGGAGTATTACAGTATTTCCAGACGTCAGTTCATTGTCAATCAGGCAGAAAAGGGGAATGATGTTATCTGGAGATATCTGATGAGACTGACGTAAAAACCAATTGGCTTGGGAGTGATGACCCATTGTGTTCAGGCAAGCCCCGATGTGTAAATAAAGCATAAGAGTTGGTTGGAGAAAGCTGAAGTGCTTTTCTGAAATAATTCAGGGCTTCAACAGGATCGTTTTGTTTCAACAGAGCAAATCCCAATAAGTTGTAATACTCCCAGGATGGTTTTTCATGAGATATCAAAATTTCCATGATTTTTTTTGTTTCTTCCCATCTTCCCATATTCGCTAACGTCAATGCTTTATTAAACATTGCCTTGGTGTAAGTAGGATCGATGGAAATGGCTGCATTATATAACTCTAACGCTTTTTCGAATTCCATCTTTTTCGAATAGAGACTTCCCATGTTTCCGATAGTGAACAGCCATATGAAAAGCGGGTTGTCGTCTGTTTTGTTAGAGATGTTTCATACAGACTTAATGCTTTATCGATCAGTCCGGCTTGACTGTAATACTCTGCGAGTCTTCCATAAGGTCTTGCGGATTGCGGAGCTTTAGCCAGTGCATCTTCCCACAGGGTTTTCTCTGAAGCCCATACCTGCATTTCTCATGTAGGTGGTTACGCCAAGTACAATCAGAAATAAAGCCGTTACTGACAAAACAAATCAAAAACATGGATTGACGGCCCATTCGCTGATAATACCGAAGTCCCTTGATTCCTGACATGGCAACCGGGAAAAAAATAAAAGCGGACGGCAGATGGTTGCGATGTTCAAATACCAGTTCCAGCGGAATGACGGTCGATTCAATGATATGGTTTAGAAAATAAAATAAAATGCTGAAAGAAAGAATCGGCATTTTGGGTATTTGAAAAAGCGCAAAGACCAATAGCCCTGAAATCAATATGATGGAAGCCAGTGTCGTAACGGGATCCACAGTGATGTGGATACGGTCACAGAATGTTCGATGGAGAATCGGGTAAGTAAAGGGTAGAAAATCTGGGATAAATACCCGATGACGACCCGGGTTCGGTCAGCAAGCGTTCCATCAGGGTAAATGGACGGACTGCCGATATCCGGTTGATGAATGCCAAAGGATCTGGCATTGTGGAATAGGCCAGCAAAGCGGAAAGAATCCCTGTAGCTGACTATCGCAGCAATGATGATGTCGAAAACTGGTTTTGAGGTGGGTTCCTTCGGAAAGATTTTTAAAAAACACGATTTCGATAAGTGCTAGTGAAAGGGGAAAAATAACGGCATTTTCTTTGGATCCCATTGCCAGCAGCAGGCAAAGAAACATCCTGAAAACAGACCATATATCGTCGGTCTTCTCTGTATGGATTCTGCCATGAATATAGCAAAGCAGGCCGGAGAGATAAAATAGTGTGGCCAACAGTGTCATGCGCTGAACAATTAGGTGACTGCCTGGGTTTGAATCGGGTGAATGGCCCAGAGAACGGCGGCCAGCAGAGCGATATTCTTGTTCATCACCTTTACAGCAGTCTGATAAATTGGGAGTTTTAAACAGGGATTGCAGTAAAAAAAACAGAATCCAGGCACAAAGAATATGAAGGCTCACATTTACGATATGGTATCCGAGGACCTGGTCCTTTCCGGCATACCAGTTCAGGGCAAAGTGAAATGGTAGCAATCGGCCGGAATCGGATGCAGCCTGAGTGAGGAATCGATCTTGAAAAAAGGCAGATGCCCGGGCAAGAGTCGGAAAGAGAAATATCGTTAAGATGGACATTCGGATTGTGAAGAATATTGGGATAATCATCCAAATGCCAGGAGGCATTAAATGAATTGGAATAGGCGGAAATACAGGTAAGAAAAATAAGTAAATACGCGAAACAACAGATGCAGACAGTTTCGTTCCTGATTGAAGATGATTGTTCAAGGACATTGGATGATCACAAGTCAGCCTTTCTTTGCATACGATGGATATCAAGAACCATCAAGCTGAAATTAACAAACCTCATAAAAGGGGAAGATTCTCCCCTTTATGTTTGTAGTTCATCAAGTTATTAAAGATTATTGATTATGTGATAAGTTTGGTGTAAACATTACCATCCCAATAACCTTTGGGTTGATCAGCCATGTGTATGCGAGCTGATAATCTGCAGGGCATCGGCCGCTAGCATCTGTAACGCGTTATGGTGATTGGCGTGTTGGGATGCGGCGGCGGTAAGGGTCAGCATGTGATTAGCGGCGTTAGTACCCTGACAAATGTTAACTCAGTCGGCTTGTGCGGTAGTAGCTAGTATGGGTGGGAATGGCAAAATAATTGGAAATTGCCGCTGCAACGCCATTGGCATCAGATTCGGCGGCGCTGCAGAAAGCTTTGTTACGATAAGCGATGAAATTGGGAATGGCGATCGCGGCCAGAATACCGATAATGGCGATAACGATCATGAGTTCGATCAGGGTGAAACCTTTTTCGTTGGTACGGGTCATTTTTTGTAACATGGTAAGCCTCCTTTGATGAATGATGAATAATGGATGAATCGCTCGTGTTGTTTGTTTTTCCTGTGTGTTTTCCTTTGCCATAATGCATAAGCAATGAGCGTGCCAAAACCATTAAAGCGGAGAGTGCTGCAAATCGTCGCTTCTTATCCGGTAAACAATAGTCATGTTTGTATAAAAGGTTTTCAGTTTTCTGTTTTACGTTTTAAGCATGCAGGTTATCGAAGATTTTCATCATTTGATGCGATTGGAACGATCTTGGCGGGTTGTCAGAATGCGAGTGCAATCTCTTATTTAAAAGGATTTTCCTGAGTTGGGCGGGTCTGGTATCCAAAGCATTTATCTGAAAAACAAGGATACCAGTTTTTGTCACTTTGCGTGACAATTTTTGGCAATGAAACCTGCCAACCGGTGTCTTTCACCTGCGTTCATGACTGCCAATGAATTATTTATTTTCCAAGCGTTTTTTTAGCGTTTCTACGTTTTGATGAGATATCGGTGAGTTAATTCGGCTACGCAGGGGATTTATGGAATATAGGTAGCTGTTGACAACACAATAGATATACCTTAGTTTATTTTTGTAGATCAACACTTCATCCCAGTACGAGGAAATATCCATGGCCAAAGCAACGCAAATGTCGATCAAGATGGAGCCAGAATTACATGCAGAATTCATGGCGGTTGCTGCGAGCACTCACACTCCAGCCGCACAGATCGTCCGGCAACTGATTCGTGTTTTCATCGCACGGCATGAAACGCCGAACGCGACAACCATAAAAGCGATGCAGGCAGCAGACAGATGTGAAGGAAAGCGATTTATCGACTCTGAAGCATTATTTAAGGATTTGGGAATCTGAGCTGAATGCGAAATCCAATACGCGGCGGACAGTTCAAACGTGATGTGAAGCGTGCCGGAAAGCGCGGAAAGGATTTGGCAAGATTGCGTAAACTTCTGCAGTTACTGATAGATGGTCATCCCCTGCCTGTTGAGTACAGAGATCATCCCCTGAAAGGTGACTGGAAACATCATCGAAATAGTCATATCGAACCCGACTGGGTGTTGGTTTACAAGATCGATGGAGATGACCTTTATCTTGTCAGAACCGGCACACATTCAGATATTTTTGGACTATAGCGGGTAAAAGAACACTTTAAGCCGAAAAAAATACGAAAGGCAGTGGCTTTGCCCGCAGCCGTTTATTTTTTTATGGACAGCTTGTCCAGCCGGTATCTGAGGGATCGCAGGTTGATCTGGAGGAGCTCCGCGGCCCTGTCTTTATCGCCTCTGGACAGTTCCAGGGCTTTTTCGACATAGGCTTTTTCGATTTCCTCAAGGACGGTGTCCAGCGAGATGCCGTTTTCAACATCGTCCAGATCGTATCGCTTGTTTTTGATGCCTTCGATCCAGCGGCGTTTGTGGATCTGTTTGTGAAGGGATATGGCCAGGCTTTCGGGCAGGATGATATTGGTGTTGGAGAGGGCAACGCTGCGTTCGATGAGATTCTCAAGTTCGCGGATATTGCCCGGAAAATCGTATTTGACCAGCAAATCAACGGCGTAGGATGACAGTTTTGTGATTTCCTTGCCCATTTCGCGGGAATATTTCTCCAGAAAATGATGGGCCAGAAGGCGGACGTCTTCTTTTCGCTCTCTGAGCGGCGGCAGGCGGATGCCGATGACATTCAGGCGGTAAAACAGATCTTCCCGGAATCGGCCGGCAATCACTTCATCTTCAAGCACTTTGTTGGTGGCGGCGATGATGCGGACATCCACGCTGATGTCTTCGCCGGCGCCAACCGGCTTGAAGGCTTTTTCCTGGACGACCCGCAGCAGCTTCACCTGGATGGATGTGCTGAGCTCCCCGATTTCGTCCAGAAAAATCGTTCCCTTGTTGGCGACTTCAAACAGGCCTTTTTTATCCTGGTTGGCGCCGGTAAAGGACCCTTTTTTATAGCCCAGAAGCTCGCTTTCCATCAGGGTTTCCGGAATGCCGCCGCAGTTGACCGCAACAAAGGGTCTGTCGCTGCGGTCGCTTTCGTCGTGGATGGCCCTGGCCACCAGTTCCTTTCCGGTTCCGCTTTCTCCGGTCAGCAGAATATTGGTGGTGGTTTTGGCCACCTGACGGATCATGTCGTAGACAGCCATCATTTTGGGGGAATTGCCGATGATTTTTCCAAAATGAAGCGTCTTTTTCAGGGCGACATCCAGACTGATCTTTTCATCTTCAACGGTCTTTAAGGTCAGGGCATTGGCAATGGTCTGCTTGAGTTCCTGGTTGTTGAAGGGCTTGGGAACAAAATCAAACGCCCCTTCGTTCATGGATTCAACCGCGGTTTCCGTTGTGGTAAAGGCGGAAATCATGATCACCACGGTCTGCGGACTGATTTTTTTTGTGGCTTTCAGGACATCCAGGCCGGAAATGTCCCCCAGGCGAATGTCGCAGATCAGCAGATCACAAGGGGTGGTTTCGATCATCGAGATGGCCCTGCGGCCATTTTCAGCGCAGGATACCCGGTAGCCTTCCTTGGTGAGCATGTATTCCAGCAGCTCGCGCATGCTGAGCTCATCATCGGCAATCAGAATGTGGGGTGCGACATAATTCATGGGATTATTACTCAGCCTTTGGCTTTTGTTCAAATACGACGACGCCGTTCACCATGGTCAAAGCCGCCTTTCCCTTCAGCGTCCAGCCGTCAAAAGGGGTATTGCGGCTGATGGATTGGAACTTTTCGGCATCGACCGTCCAGACCCTGTCCGGATCAATGACGGTAATATCCGCGGGTGCACCGATTTTCAGCCCTGTGGCCAGCCCCAGAATTCCGGCGGGACGGGTGGACATTTTTTCAATGAGGCCGGTCAGGGACAAAACGCCGGATTCAACCAGCCGCAGGCCCAGGGCCAGAGAAGTTTCAAGCCCGATAATGCCGTTGGCCGCATGATCGAATTCGACATCTTTTTCAACCGGGGAATGCGGGGCGTGATCGGTGGCGATCACATCCAGGGTGCCATCCCGCAAGCCTTCGCAAATGGCGTCAACGTCTTGTTGCGTGCGAAGCGGCGGGTTCATCTTGGCATGGGTGCTGTAATCTTTGACCGCATCCTCGGTCAGGGTAAAATAATGAGGAGCGGTTTCCGCTGTGACAGGAATGCCGCATTTTTTGGCTTCCCGGATGGCCCGGACCGACTCCCGTGCGCTGACATGGGCGATGTGGAGCCTGCTGCCTGTAAGCTCGCAAAGGGCGATGTCCCGAAGGACCATGATGGTTTCAGCGGCATTGGGAATGCCGGAAAGCCCCATCCGCGTGGCAACGGTTCCCTCGTTCATGGACCCGCCATATGCCAGATCCAGATCCTCGCAGTGGGAAATCACCAAAAGGCCAAGGCCGCCGGCATATTCCATGGCCCGGCGCATCATCAGGCTGTTTATCACGGGCCTGCCGTCGTCCGTTACAGCCACGGCGCCTGCATCCTTCAGCTCACCGAATTCACTCAATGATTTGCCGTCCAGGGATTTGCTGATGGCCCCGACCGGATAGACCCGAACGCCGCAGGCTTTGGCGGCCTGGGATAAAATGAACCGGGTGATCTGGCCGTTGTCGTTGACAGGGCTTGTGTTGGGCATGGTGCAGACGGCCGTGAATCCGCCGGCTGCGGCAGCCCGGCATCCGGAGGCGATGGTCTCCTTGTATTCCTGGCCGGGCTCCCGGAAATGAACATGCATGTCGATCAGCCCCGGCGTCAGAATATGTCCGGCTGCTTCGTAAATGGTGACATCATTTCCGGCTGGGGCCTTGATAACGCCTTCCGGCTGCATATCGGCAATCCGGCCTTCCTGAATCAGCACGTCCATCCGGCCGTCCAGAAATCCCGGATCAATCACCCGCGCGCCCCTAATCAGAATCCGCATTTCGCGTGCCTCCCGTAACCAGATATAAAAGCGCCATCCTTACGGCAACGCCGTTGGTCACCTGATCCAGAATAATCGAATGCGGGCCGTCCGCCACATCCGGGGAGATTTCAAGGCCCCGGTTGATGGGGCCCGGATGCATGATCAGGACATCGGATCTGGCGGACTTGAGCTTTTCCAGGTTCAGGCCATAGCGCCTGGAATATTCCCGTTCGGACGGGAAAAAGAAGCCGGACTGGCGTTCCTTCTGAATCCGCAGCATCATGATCACATCGGCGCCGTCAATGGCCTCGTTCATGTCAAAGGTAACCGATACCCCGAAGGATTCGATTCCCTTGGGAATCAGGGTCGGCGGCGCGCACAGGATGACGCTGGCCCCCATCTTGACAAACCCCTCGCAATCGGATCGGGCAACCCGGCTGTGCGCAATGTCGCCGATGATGGCAATGCGAAGTCCGGCAAGAACGCCCTTGTGCTGCCGGACCGTCAGCATGTCCAGAAGGGCCTGCGTGGGATGGGCGTGCATGCCGTCGCCGGCGTTGATGACCGATGCGCCGAGGGCTTTGGCCAGAATATGCGGGGCGCCGGCCGAAGGATGCCGCAGCACGATGACGTCCGGCCGCATGGCTTCAAGATTGCGCGCCGTATCCAGAAGGGTTTCCCCTTTGACCATGCTGCTGGTGCTTCCGGAAAGGGAAATGCTGTCCGCGCTCAGCCGCTTGGCGGCAATATCAAACGAGGTGCGGGTCCGGGTGCTGGGTTCATAAAAATACAGCACCACGGTTTTTCCCCGGAGCGTGGGGACTTTTTTTACCGGCCTTTCGGAAATTTCCTTCATCCTTTCGGCGGTATCCAGGATCAGGGAAATGTCTTCAACCGACAGGGAGGAGATTTCCAGAATGTCTTTTTTTGTAAATTTATGCATAACCAACTGTTATTTTAAAATATTCCCAATTCTTCCCCATCGCACGCCAAAATTATCCTTGTCCCAGGACCAGTAAATGATAAAGGCCTTGCCTTTGACGGCTTTCAGGTCGACAAATCCCCAGTACCGGCTGTCGTAACTGTGATCCCGGTTGTCTCCCATCACGAACAGGGAATGCTCCGGAACCGTAACCGGCCCGAAATTGTCTCTTGGCTGAAGATTTCCGGGAAAAACGTGGGGGTCGCTGTTGACGATAAAGCTTCCCTGCTGAAGAGCGCCATTGACCCATACCTGTTTATTGCGAACTTCGACCACGTCGCCGGCAACACCCACCACCCGTTTGATGAAATCCTTGTCCTTGTCTTCCGGAAATTCAAACACCACGATATCGCCGCGTTGCGGATTCTTTATGGGGATCAGGGTGGTTTGAAGATACGGCAGTTTTACGCCATAGATGAATTTGTTGACCAGAATATGGTCGCCGATTTGAAGGGTTTCCTTCATCGAACCGGAAGGAATTTTAAACGCCTGAACAATAAATGTCCGAATAAACAGCGCCAGAATGATGGCGACCACAATCGCCTCGATATTTTCGCGAAGGCGGCTTTTGGTCTGGATCCGGGTGTCTTTGGAAGACAATGCTTGTAGATTTCAATTTGTAATGACTGCCTTTTATAAAATGTGAACCGTGAGATGGTTGATTGTAAAAATGACGCTGCATCCCCAGTCAAAGATGGCATTTATGGCGATGTCATCCAGGGGAACAGCAAAAAAGCCTGAGTAACAGATGGGCCGCAACCCCCGCGGCCACATCATCCATCACGATGCCGGCGCCGCCGGGTATCGTTCGTTCAAGATAACGGATGGGAAACGGTTTTAATATATCCATTACCCGAAAAAGAATAAACCCCGCAAGCGCCGATTGCCAGGTGAAATGAATGCCGAGCAGGGTGATCATCATTCCGGCAAATTCATCAATGACAATGCAGCCCGGATCTTTTTGCCCCAGCATATTTTCAGCCAGTTCCGCGGCCCAGACCGCCAGAACGATAAATGCAATAAGAAACATGGCGGAAACAGGAAGCGGCAGCAGGGACAGCAGCCCGCAGGGCAAAAGCGCAGCCAGGGACCCGGCCGTTCCGGGGGCAACCGGAGAATAGCCGGATTTGCAGCCGGTTGCCAGATACAGGGCAATGGCATTTTTATCCATCATGGCATATTTCTATAACCCGGCGTCATTTTTGTCAAGGTATTGTCTCGGGATTAGGCCTTACCAGGTACTGCGGACCTTGACGCCGCCGGCATGCAGAAAGGATTTGATTTCCGGAATGGAATAGGTGCCGTAATGAACCATCGAGGCAATGAGGGCGGCATCCGCATTTCCCCGGGTCAAGACATCCAGAAGGTGTTCCGGTTTTCCGGCCCCGCCCGAGGCAATGACGGGAATGGAGACATGGGAAGAAATCATCGCGGTCAGCGGGATTTCATATCCGTCCTGAGTGCCGTCCGCGTCAATGGAGTTCAGGCAGATTTCACCCGCGCCCAGGGATTCCGCCGTTTTGGCCCATTCCAGGGCGTCAATGCCCATGGATTTTCTGCCGCCGTTGATGACCATTTCATAGCCGGAAGGAATGCTGCTGGCTTTTTCCCGTAAATTTGACATCCATGCCCAGAACCACGCACTGATTTCCAAATGCCTTTGCTCCTTGAGAGATCAGATCGGGGTTCAGGATGGCGGCGGAATTGATGCTGACTTTTTCAGCACCGGCCAGAAGCACTTTTCGCATATCCTCGACGGACCGGATGCCGCCGCCGACCGAAAAAGGGATAAAAATGGTTTCCGCAACCCGCCGCACCACATCGATCATGATGTCGCGCTTGTCGCTGGATGCGGTGATATCGTAAAACACGATTTCGTCGGCCCCGTTTTCATAATAAAATCGGGCCATTTCAACGGGATCGCCGATGTCGACGTTATCTTTGAATTTGATGCCCTTGGTTGTTCTTCCTTCACGAACATCCAGGCAGGGAATGATGCGTTTGCTGAGCATGGGGATTGTCCTTATGAAATCTGGCCGCTTTGTCTCTTACGGCATCCACTGGCAGAAATTATTCAGCAGCGCCAGGCCCGGCCTGCCGCTTTTTTCCAGGTGAAACTGGGTTGCAAGGATGTTGCGATATCCGACGACAGAAGCAAATTGAATTCCGTAACGGGTTGTTCCCACGATATGATCCGATTGGGCGGGCTCCGGATAAAAACCGTGCACAAAATAAAATTCGTCTGTTTCCCGGAGCCCTGCCAGAACCGGGTGGTCCTTGACGGGCTGAACGCGATTCCATCCCATCTGGGGAATTTTAAGCCGGTTTCCGTCCGAATCGCAAAGATCCGCGGGAAATGCCCTGACAATTCCCGGAATAATCCCCAGGCACGGGGTTTGATTTTCTTCACTGAATCCCATGATGATCTGGGTTCCGATGCAGATTCCCAGCATCGGCTTTCCCTGGTTGAAAGCCTCATGAAGCGCGGCATCAATGCCCAGGCGTTTCAGGCTGGTCATGGCGGATCCGGCCGCACCGACTCCCGGGAAAATAATGCGGTCGGCGGACCGGATTTCTTCGACATTCCGGGTGACGACATTCGCATGCCCCCAGATGGGTTACGGCGCGGGCCACGCTGGCCAGGTTTCCGGCATCGTAGTCAATAATTGCAATCATATTTACCCTTTTGCCTTTTTTGCTTTTTCCCACAATTCGTTCAGTTCCGCGTACGGGACCGCATCGATCTGCCGGCCGTTTTGGACAATGGCCTGTTCCATGTGTTTAAACCGTTTTTCAAATTTCCGGGTGGAATCCGCCAGGGAGGTTTCCGGATGCAGTTTTGCGAACCGGGCAACATTCACCAGTGTAAACAGCACATCGCCAAATTCCAGGGACAGTTTTTCCTGGGCTTTTGCATCCGGCTGAGTGCCGGATTGCGGGATCTTGTCCACTTCGGATTTAAATTCCGCCCATTCTTCCTCAACCTTTTCCATGACCCCTGAGATTGTCTTCCAGTCAAATCCGGCCCTGGCAGCCCGTTCGGAAATCCGGTATGCGCGGATCAGGGCGGGAAGGCCGCTGGGAACCGAATCCAGAAGACCGGCATTTCCGGCATGATTATTTTCGGTCATTTTAATGGTGTGCCAGCGCTGACGCACCTCTTCGCTGGTTGCGGCGGTTTCCTGCCCGAACACATGGGGGTGCCGGCGGATCATTTTCCGGGTATTCCGGCGGGCGACATCCTGAAGATCAAAATGGCCGTCTTTCTGATACAGATGGGCAAGAAAAAGAATCTGAAACAGGACATCCCCGAGTTCTTCGCAGACGTCTTCGGGGCTTTTGGACTCAATGGCATCCACCAGTTCGTACACTTCTTCGATCAGGTAAACCGCCAGAGTTCGGGGGGTTTGTTTTCTGTCCCAGGGGCATCCGTTTTCTCCGCTCAATTTTTCAATCAGGCGAATCAGAGCGGAAATGTCTTTGAGATCCGATGTCACAGGGGGAGATTCCAATTTTTTTTCAGTTCCACAATTTTGGTTGAAAATTCCTGTTTCATTTCCGGGGAAACCAGTTGGGCCATGATTTCAGAGACTCTGGATACATGCGGCGCCAGAAGCGAGTCCTTGATCATTGGCGCGCCCTTGGGAAGAAATGCCGTAAGAATCATGAGAAGCACAGAGGCGATGAGGATCCCTTTGGCAATGCCGAAAAACACGCCGCAGATCCGGTCAACCCATCCCAGAAAGGCGATGTTCATCAGATATTTGATGATGACCCCAAGGATGCTGACAAAGATAAAAACGCCGCAGAACAGCAGCATGAATCCCAGAATCTTGGCATAGGCGGGATTGCTGATCCATGCACTCAGGGGCCTTGAAATATTCCAGGTAATACGTGTATCCGGCATAGAAACCGCCCAGCACCCCGATAATGGAGGAAATCTCTTTAATAAGCCCTCTGAAAAAGCCTCTGATCAGGCAATAACCCAGGATGATGGTAATGATCGTGTCAAATGGATTCATCAGATCCTTTCACAGCGCAAAGGCCAATGGTCAATATGATGGATTATGGCAGCGTCATAAAAAAATCTTCCGATGTCCTTCGTCTCAGGAAGCGCTTGAGCTTTATCTTTAATTCCGTTAGTATATAACACGGCACCAGTGAGTCAAGGTGTTTTTGTGTGAAAATAACAAGTTCTTCCCATGCTTTTGTCATGATTCAAAAGCATGGGGGGCTTCAGATGGAGACGGCCCGGAGAATGATGGCCGGCCAGGGGCTTTTCGGAAAAATGCTGAATAGAATTAAAGCCATGCTTGAAGAAAATTCCCTCTGTGTTCTGGCGACCTGTTCGGAAAACAGGCCGCACTGCTCTTTGATGGCGTATATTTACGATGTCCGGGAAAATGTCCTGTATATGATGACCCTGAGGGCCACGCAAAAATATCGCAATATCCGCCATAACCCCCGGGTCAGCGTTCTGGTGGATACGCGAAGTCGTCATTCCGGGTCAGAAAAGAATCAGGCATTGACGATTTCGGCAACCTGTTCCCTGTCCGCGGGTGCGGAAATCCATTCCGACATTCTCAGCCGCATGGTCCAGAAACATCCCCATCTTCAGGATCTGGCCGGCATTCCGGACATCGAAGTGCTGGCCCTCCATCCGACATCTTTTCTGCTTATGGACGGGGCCCTGCAGTCATATTATTATCCGCTGGAAGGCAGTGAAGCCCCGTCCGCAAATATTTAGCGGCAAGGTCGATATAAAGCTGTTTGCCGTAATTCCAAAGTTCCTGGTCCTGGCTGCTGATATCTCGAATGATGGCTGCCGGGTTTCCGGCCGCAACCATGCGATCCGGAATGCTCTGCCGGAGCTTGACAATGGCGCCTTCCGCAACGATGGCCCATTCCCCGACTTCGGACCAGATGCTCAGGATGGCTCCCATGCCGATGACCGCAAAGTCCGCGATCCGGTTTCCATGGATAATGGCCCCGTGTCCCAGGGTTACTTTCCGGCCGATCCGGGAAACATGCTCCGGCGGTGCATGGATGATGACGCCTTCTTCAACGGCCGTTCCGGGTCCGATTTCGATTCTGCCGTAATCCCCCCGCAATATCGCGCCGTGGCCGATATAACAGTTTTCAGCAATCACGACGTCTCCAATTACGGTCGCCAGTTCGCTGACATAGGCGCTGCTGGAAATTACCGGGGTTCTGCCGTCAAATTCATACCGCATGGCCATTCCTTTCTTTTAAATAACTACTCCGGTTTAAAAATCAGGCCCCGTGCTGGTGTTTCCATTTAGGTGCTTTCACTTTTCTTGCCATTTACCTGCAATTGAATGGATGCGTCAACCGCGATGGGGCTGCCGTTGAAAACGATCAGGGGATTGATGTCGACTTCCTGAATTTGCGGACAGGCCAGTCCAAGCCTGCCCAGATGCATCAATATGTCGGACAGCGCATCCCGGTTCACGGCAATGGCGCCGCGAAATCCGTTCAGGACTTTTTGCGCCCGAATCTGATCCATCAGGTGAAAAGCATCTTTGCGGCTGATCGGCGCAACGGCAAAAACCGTATCTTCCAGAGCCTCGGCAAAAATGCCGCCCAGTCCCAGCATGACACAGGGGCCGAACTGCGGATCCCGAAGGAAACCGGCTATCAGCTCGATGCCGCCGTTGATCTGCTGTTGAACCAGGATGCTGCCGCCGGCAGGCATGGCGGCGCAAAGATCTGAAAAAGCGGCTTCAACCATTTCGTTCGAGTGAATGCCGATTTTTACCAGCCCTTGTTCGGTCTTGTGAACGATCCCGGGTGAGATGCCTTTCATGACAATGGGGAAACCAAAGTTTGAGGCGGCGGCTTTGGCTTCGGATAGGGAATCCGACGATTTTTTCCGGAACCGTCGAAATGCCAAAGTCAGCCAGAATCTGTTTGGAAACATGTTCATCCAGGCTGCCTGATGGCATTGCCAGAACCTGCTTCCACCTGTCGGAAACCGTCGCGTGCTCGAAAGATTCGACGGAAGCATGCCACGGCGTCTCCCTTTTGTTTCTTTTGAACAGGGCGCGAAGACATTCAATTGACCGGTGGATTTCCCGAAAGACCGGAATTCCCTGTTTCTGAATGGCGATCTGCATTTCAAGCGCCTGCTTGCGTTCGCCGATCAGCCATGCGACCATGGGCTTTCCGGCGGATTTGACCATTTCAGCCAGCGGCGAAATGTCAAAATTGAGGGAAAAACCGCCTGCAAACAGGTGCAGAAAAATCGCATCCACCCCGGGGTCGGCGCAGACAGCCGCAACCGCGGCCCGGTAAGTTTTTTCGCCGCCGTTTTTTTCAACAGCCGGCCACAGGTCAATGGGATTGGAAATCGGCATCCAGTCCGGAAAGACGGATTTTAAAGTTTCACGGGTTTGAAAAGACAGATCGGCCACTTTCAGTCCCAGGTTTTCAATAAAATCCGCTGAAACAATTCCGGCGCCGCCGCTGTATGTCAGGACGGCGATCCGGCCGGGAAGGTTCCGGGGAAATGGCGGGAAATGCGGCCAGGGTTCTGCACAGATCCATCATCTGTTTGAAATCGGATGCCTCCACAACTCCGGCCTGAGACAGCGCGCCGGTGATGACGGCGCCGTTTCCGGCAAGGCTTGCGGTATGGCTCATGGCGGCTTCGGCCCCTTTGCGGCTTTTTCCGCCTTTTAAAACAACAATGGGTTTTGGCGACCGGCTGCAGATTTCCATAAACCGGCGGCCGTCCGGAATGGATTCCATGTAAAGCCCGATGGCGCTTGTCCGGGTATCCTGGATCAGGTATTCCAGCAATTCACATTCTTCCACATCCACTTTGTTGCCGATGGAGCAGACCTTGCTGATTCCCATGGTCCCGTGGGTCATGGTATCGATCAGAAATCCGGCCGATAACATGCCGCTCTGAACAATCAGGGACACCTCTCCGGGCATGAGCCCGTACTGCCATATCGTCGGGGAAACAAAGGAAAATACATGGCGCCGGACAACATCCACCAGTCCCATGCAGTTCGGTCCCCACAGCCGGATACCGGTTTCATGAGAGATCCGGCGCAGCATGTCCTGAAGTTTTTTCCCCGCTTCTCCGGTTTCGGAAAACCCGCCGGATTCGATCATGACGCCGGGGATTTTGCGCATCGCACATTCCCGGATGGCATCGGGGACCAGTGGCGCCGGAACAAAGACGATGGCCAGATCGACCGGGTCCGGAACATCCAGAACGCGGGGATAGCAGCTCAAACCTTCAATTGATGCATACCTTGGGTTTACGGGATATATTTTTCCGGCAAAGCCCTGCATCAGGTTCGTCAGGATGGAAAATCCCCCTTTGGCGGCATGGGGCGTTGCGCCAATCAGAGCGATTCCTTTTGGATTGAAAAAAAAATTCCATTGATGATTTGCCTCCGGAGTGTTAGCAATGTATCTTGATCAGAAGACGCTGCTTTTTAATGTCATTCGGGCGCCTTCTTGTCAAGCATAAACGAACAAATGTTCGGTTATTGGAAACGCGCAACAGGGGAAGGTATGCGGCTGTATGCTGTAGCAGATATTCATGGCCGATCCGATCGAATGGCCGCGATCAAAAGCAATCTGAAAAAGTATCGCCCGAATGTGCTGGTGGCCGCAGGGGATATCGCAACGTTCCGCAAGGCCGCTTTTGTTTCGGAACTGGGCGATCTTTCGCTTCCGGTTTTGGCGATTCGCGGGAATACCGACTCAAAACGGGTTGAATCCCGGTTTGCCCTGAAAGAGAACATCATTTTTCTGAATAACCGCGATGTGATGCTGCAGGGGGCTCATTTTGCAGGGGCAAGCGGAACCATACCGGTACCGTTCCGTTCCCGGATTGCTTTCAGGGAAACCGCCATCTGGAAGCGGCTGATTCCGCTGATAACGCCTCAAACAGTATTGATTGCGCATCCGCCGCCCTGGGGTTGCCTGGACCGCGTCATGGGAAAATATCATGCCGGGTGTAAATCCCTTGAAAAAGTTATCCGCGAGCTGCTCAACCCGCACTGCTGATCTGCGGGCATATTCATGAGGATTCGGGAATGGACCATCTGGGCAAAACCCTGATCGTCAATTGCGCCATGGGTCCCGCCGGTGAAGGGGCAGTCATCGACATCCAGAATGGCCGCATCACTGCGGAAATACTGAGGATTTAGATGTCAGGCCAAATAATATCTTGTTGATTTTCATGCGGTTGATACGTTAAAAGGTAAAAACGAGGCCATGGGATATATTTTGTATCGCGGGCTCCCTGAACAATAAATCTTGTAACGGTGTTGTCTATCGAAAAAAAAGGATGTGAATCATGACGAAAAAAATCTGGATTGTGTTGACTCTGATGATGGTTTTGCCGGCAATGACCCTTGATGGCTTCATGCGCCAAGAAAAAAATTTATTCCGATGCCTCATGCCCAGTCTTCAGATGATGCGGCGTGAAAGGGCCAGGAAGGATGCCCTGGCCAGGCAGCGGGCTTTTGATGAGCAGCAATTGAAAGACCAGGCTGCCGGCAGAGCAGGGGGAGCAGGCGAGCAGGGCTGGATTCAGGCAAATCGGCAACGCGAAGCAGTTTTGTTTCTGAAGATATTTATTTTGAGTATGACAGTGCGGCGCTTATTCCTGAAGCACGGGACGTGCTGAAACGCAAAGCCGAATGGCTGCGCAGCAATCCGAACGTTTCCGTCATCATTGAAGGTCACACGGATGACCGGGGGACCGTTGAATACAACCTGGCTTTGGGAGAGCGGCGGGCGGCAAGCGCCATGTCGTTTTTGGTGGATTTGGGAATTCCTGAATCCAGGCTGACAACGATCAGTTACGGGAAAGAGAAGCCGGCCAATCCGGGCCATAATGAAACAGCCTGGGCCGCCAATCGCCGGGTGCATTTCGAGATCAAAAAATAGCTGTGCGAAGGGTTGCCGCATGAATCCCCATCGCGGGAAAATCCTTGTCGCAGATGATGATCCAATCATCCGGGCCATTCTTCAAAGAATCTTTGAGAAATCCGGGTTCGAAATCATTCCTGCGCAAAACGGAAAAGAGGCCGCAGATCTGCTCTCGAATGAGATCTGCGCCGTCATTCTGGATCTGGAAATGCCGGTCATGGGCGGCATTGAATGCCTGCGGTATATCAGAAAAAATTTTCCGGACCTGTCTCCCATCATGCTTACCGCAAGCAATGAGTTTTCCAGCGCTGTCGAGGCCATGCGAAACGGCGCTTTCGACTACATCACCAAACCCTTTAATCCGAGGCAACTGCTCGCCCTGGTGGACAAGGCCATTGAAACGGACGCTCAGGCCAAACGGCTGCGCCGTGTGGAGGCGGAACTGGCAAAGGCCCGGGAGCGGGAAATCGAAACCGCCTCAAAGATTCAGCAGACCCTGCTGATGGGGGTTCCCCCAAAAGATTTCAAGGGGATGGAAATTGCCAACTGGACCATTCCCTCTCAAAAAGTGGATGGTGACTTTTATGATTTTATTGTCATTGATTCCCAGTGCCTGGATGTGGTGGTCGGCGATGTCATGGGAAAAGGCATTGCTTCGGCGCTGCTGGGCGCCGCGCTCAAGAGTTATTTCCTTCGCGTGATTCATGAGCTTGAATGCGCCGGCATTCCCACGGATGCGCCGCCGGAACCCGATGCCATCGTCTGCCCGCGTCCAATCCGCCATGATTCACCAGATGGAGGAACTGGAGACATTCGTCACCCTGTGTTATGCCCGGTTTGATCTTTCCCGGAAACAGATGCGGTTTGTGGATTGCGGCCACATGCGAACCATTCAGTATCATCGGGACACCCGGACATGCAGCCTGCTCCAGGGGGTGAACATGCCGCTGGGTTTTCCGGAAACCGAGCCCTTTACACAGATTGTCGTTCCTTTTGCCGATGGCGATTTCTTTTTCTTTTATTCCGACGGACTTACCGAAGCCATGAATTCGGATGGCCTGCTCTTTGGCGAAGAGCGATTGGTGGCGTCGGTTAAAACCAGTTCCGCATTTTCCCCCAATGAAATCATTGAAAAGGTATGGATTGACATCGTTTCATTTTCAGGGTCCGACGCCTTCAGGGATGATTTTACCTGTGTTGTTGTAAAGATCGATTTGCCGGAATCGGCATTGCCCCAGCCGGATGCCGAGTCAAAAATGACATTTTCGAGCGATTTGAAAGAACTGTCCGGCATTCGGCAATTTATACGAGATTTCTGCAAAACCATTCCGGAACCCCTGCTGGGTGAAGACCGGATATCCCTGATCGAACTGGCCGTAACCGAAGTTGCCACAAACATCATCCGTCATGCCTACAGCGGACAATCCGATGCCACTGTACAGGTTGCCGCCAGGCTGTTCCCGGAAATGTTTCTGATCGAATTCGTTGACAAGGGAAAAGGGTTTATCCCGGAAACAGTTCCTCAGCCCGAATTTGATGGATCCCGGGATGGCGGCTTTGGCCTGTATATCGTTTCTCAAATTGTGGATGATGTCGTATATTCCAGAGGCAAGGACAATACGAACTGTACCCAATTGAAGATTCTTCTGAAGTCGGCGTCTTGATGACTTCGCATCGTTCTTTTGGATACGCCTGTTTGCATCTGCCTGTATCCTGTCCATAGTTTTTTTCATCATTATCGGTGCCCACGGAGAAACCGGAAAAAATGGAGGCCTTGCGTGATTCCCCCTTATACTGCACATGGCGGTGAACTTGTCAATTTGATCGTGAGTGAAGAACGGGCGGGCGTATTGAAGGCCCTTTCCAGGAGTCTTCAAAGCATCACGCTTTCTCAGTCCGCTGTTTTCGATCTTGAACTCCTGTTGAACGGCGCTTTTTCACCGCTGAAAGGATTCATGAACCGAAGCGACTATGAATCGGTTCTGGATCGCATGCGGCTTCAGGATAAAACCCTGTGGCCGATTCCGGTCTGCCTGGGGGTGTCAACGTCAGAAGCCCAGCGCCTCGAATCCGGACAGTCCGTGGCCCTTCGGGACAATGAAGGGTTTATGCTGGCGGTTCTTCATGTCAAGGATGTCTGGCCCATTGACAAGGAGCGGGAGGCTGAAGCGGTGTATGGCACTCGGAACCCGGAACATGCCGGGGTTCGTAGTCTGTTTGATTCAGCCGGAAAATATTATGTGGGCGGAACCATCGAAGGGATCCAACTGCCGCTGCATTCCGCCTTTAAAAGCATGTGGCATTCGCCGCTTGAAATGCGCAATCTATTTAAAAAATTGGGCTGGCGCCGTATCGTCGGATTTCAGACCCGAAATCCGCTGCATCGGGCTCAGTATGAATTGACGCTTCGGGCAATGGCCCAGGTCAAAGCCAATCTGCTTCTGCATCCGGTTGCTGGGAATGTCAATCCCGGCGATATGGACTGCTATACCCGTATCCATTGCTATCTGGCCGCCGGGAAAAACTATCCGGCCAACATGATGCAATTGAGTCTGATTCCCCTTGCCATGCGGATGGCAGGACCCCGGGAAGCCCTGTGGCATGCCATCATTCGGAAAAATTATGGATGCACGCATTTTATCGTCGGTCCGGATCATGCCAGCCCGGGACCTAAATCAGACGGAAAACCATTTTATGAAAAAGACGCCGCCAGAAATCTGGTGGCATCCTTTGGCGGCGAACTTGGGATTAAAATTGTTCCTTTTGAGGAAATGGTTTATGTGGTGGATGAGGATGTTTTCATGCCTGCCGGTGATGTTCCCAAGGGGGTTCAGACCCGTTTTATGAGCAATGATGAATTTCACGGCAAACTTCGAAACAGCCGAAAAATTCCGGACTGGTTTTCATTTCCTGAAGTCGTTGAAACCATTCAGCAGGCCTATCCCCCCCGGCACAAACAGGGGGTGACCATTTTTTTTACAGGTCTGTCCGGTGCCGGAAAATCCACGGTTGCCCGCATCCTTCATGCCAGATTCCTTGAAATGCGAAGCCGGCCCGTAACCCTTCTGGATGGCGATATTGTCCGGCAAAACCTGTCCAGCGAACTGGGATTTTCCAAGGAACACCGGGATCTCAATGTAAAACGGATCGGTTATGTGGCCAGTGAGATCACCAAAAACAGGGGAATCGCCATCTGTGCGCCGATTGCCCCCTATGCCGCGACCCGCCGGCATATCCGCCAGATTATTGAACAATATGGCGGTTTTATCGAGGTCCATGTTGGAACTCCGGTCGAGATCTGCGAAAATAGGGATCGAAAAGGTCTCTATGCCAAGGCGCGGGCCGGACTCATCAAGGAATTTACCGGTATCAATGATCCGTATGAAATCCCGGAAACCCCTGAAGTCTATATTGACACGACGGACCTGACACCGGATGAGGCAGCCCAGGAAGTGCTGCTGTATCTGGAGCGGGCAGGGTATACGCGGTGATTTTTTAGCAGACAGATGACAGATCAGGCCGGGTTCTTTTAGGGAGTCATTTCGGAGGATGTGATGCATCACCAACCCGCATTGGATGATATGGAACGCCTGGCTGTTGAAGCCGGCAGGGCGATTCTGGAGATTTATCGCACGGATTTTTCGGTGGATCACAAAGCGGATAAGTCTCCATTGACTCTGGCCGATACCCGCTCTCACAATATTATTGCCGATGGACTTCAGGCTGCATATCCGGATATTCCCGTACTTTCCGAAGAAGGCAATTCCGTTCCTTACGGGGTACGAAAAGACTGGGACCGGTTCTGGCTGGTGGATCCGCTGGATGGAACCAAGGAGTTTATCAAACGAAACGATGATTTTACGGTCAATATTGCCCTGATTTGCGGGCAAATGCCGACAATGGGCGTGGTGTATGTGCCGGCTCTGGACGATCTGTATCTGGCGGATGTTCAAAAAGGGTGTTACCGGAGCTTTCGGGGCTGTAAAACCCGATTGAAGATCCCGCCGAAGATGCCCGTATTTGCCCTGAGAATCGTTCAAAGCCGATCTCACCCTTCCGCCGAGCTGGATGCTTATATACAGAGGTTTCCCGCCACGGAAAGCATTCGGCGGGGAAGCTCTCTGAAATTCTGCGCGGTAGCATCCGGAGAGGCGGATTTATACCCGCGACTGGGTCCGACCTGGGAATGGGACACGGCAGCCGGTCATGCCGTGGTGCTTGCCGCCGGCGGCCTGGTGGTGGATCTTGAGGGAAATCCCGTCTGCTACAACAAGGAAACGCTTTTAAACGGGCCGTTTCTGGCAGCGCCCAGCCTGGAGTTTCTTCGGAGAATCCATGCGATATAGGGGCTAATTTGTTTTCAAAATTCGAAGCACGAAATTCGAAAACAAAGATAAAAAAAATTGTTACTATTCAGGCACAAAGGCACAAAGGCACAAAGTGGCATTGTCCATCATCCGGTGCCAGCAGACAGCCAACACTGCCACTTGACTGTCGATCCAACGTCTCGAAAAGCAATATCCGGTTTCATTTTTCTTTGTGCCTTTGTGCCTTTGTGCCTTTGCCACTTTGAACCTGTTTCGGATTTTGCTTGATTCGTCTATTCGATCTTGCTTTGGTAGAGCCGAAGGCTGTTTGAAACCACCGTTATGCTGCTGAAGGCCATTGCCAGGGCCGCCAGAATGGGGTGAAGCTGCCGCAGCATTGTCGGAAATGACTCAAAAGGGTAGAGAATTCCCGCGGCAACGGGTATCAGAATCAGATTGTAGAAAAAGGCCCAGAACAGGTTCTGGCGGATGGTTTTCATGGTGAGCCTGCTGAGCTGAATGGCGCGCGAAATCCCGGCAAGGCTTCCGCTGGATAAAATGACATCGGCGGTTTCAATGGCCACATCGGTCCCGGTGCCGATGGCAAATCCCACATCCGCCTGGGCAAGGGCAGGGGCGTCATTGATGCCGTCTCCAACCATGCCGACTTTTTCGCCTTTTTCCTGCCAGGCTTTGACCACGGATGATTTTTCTTCGGGCCGGACTTCCGCTTCCACGCTGTCGATGTCAACCTGCCGGGCAATGCTGTCGGCCGTCATCCGGTTGTCGCCGGTCAGCATGATGACTTTCAGATTCTGACGGTGAAGCCCCTGAATCGCGCTTTCGGATTCGGGCTTCAAGGTATCGGATACGGCGATAAGCCCCCACAGCCGGTCTTCGACGGAAACCATCATGACGGTGTTTCCGCCGGATTGAAGCCCGGTAATCGTTGCCTTGTCGTATTCGGAAAGCGAGGCGATTTCCGAAAACCAGTCCGGCTTTCCCACCTTGACCCGCCCACCCCGGATGACGGCCTCAACGCCGGCGCCGCTGGTGGATTTGAATTTTTCCGGATCGGTCAGGACCAGTCCTTTTTTTAAGGCTTCATTCACAATGGCCTTTCCCAGGGGGTGTTCGGATCCTTTTTCAATCGAGGCCGCCATTTCCAGCACCTGATCCGGGGATCTGCCGGAGTCGCCAAGCGGTATGACGGCGGTGACAGAGGGCTTTCCCAGGGTGATGGTGCCGGTTTTATCCAGGATGATGGTGGTGATGCGGGTTGCCATTTCAAGGGCCTGGCTGTTTTTAAACAGGATGCCTTTTTCAGCGCCTTTTCCGGTTCCGGCCATGATGGCCGTGGGCGTGGCCAGTCCCAGGGCGCAGGGGCAGGCGATCACCAGAACCGCCACCATCCGGATCATGGATGGAACAAACTGGCCGGTGATTCCCCACCACAGAAAGAAGGTGAGAATGGCGATGGCGATAATGGAAGGAACAAAAATGGCGGCAATCCGGTCCGCCAGGGCCTGAATCGGGGCTTTGCTTCCCTGTGCCTCCTGAACCAGCCGGATGATCTGGGCAAGGGCCGTGGCTTTTCCCACGCGGGTTGCCCTGAATTTTATCAACCCATGACCATTGATGGTTCCGCCCGTGATGCTGCTGCCCGGGGTTTTATGCACCGGCATGGGCTCGCCGCTCAGCATGGACTCATCCACCGAGGACTCGCCTTCCAGAACAATGCCGTCAACCGGAACGCGCTCTCCGGGACGCACCAGGAGGATATCTCCCGTCCGGACGCGGGCGATCGGAACCTGAATTTCCGCGCTTGTCCGTCAAAACGGTTGCCGTGGATGGCCGCAGCCCGATGAGTTTTCGAATGGCCCCGCCCGTCTTTCCCTTGGTCCGCGATTCCAGCATCTTGCCCAGCTTGATCAGGGTGATGATGACGGCCGATGTCTCAAAATACACATGATCTCCCAATACGGGGAAAAACAACAGCGCAAGGGAATAAAAATACGCGACCGAAGATCCCAGGGCGACCAGGACATCCATGTTGGCGCTTCGGTTCCGGATGCTTTTGATGCCGCCCACATAATAATCCCAGCCCGTATAAAACTGAACCGGCGTTGCCAGTAAGAAAAACACCCAGTTTACCCAGGGCGCATGGCTCCAGTGTCCGATCAGCCCAAAATCCCGGGCCATGCTCCAGAGAAAAAGGGGCAGAGCGAACAGGATGCCGACGATAAATTTTTGCGTCTGGTCTTTGATTTCAGCGGTTCTGGCGGCCTGTTCCATATCCTCTGCATCTTCTGAGTCCTCTTCCGCCAGGATCGCCTTGAATCCGGCCTTTTCAATGGCCGCTGCCATGTCATCGACGCTTGCGGCCGTAGGGTCGTATTCAACAAAAACCCGTTCGGATGCAAAATTCACCGATGCCTTCACGATGCCGGGAACTTTGCGGGTCAGTGCCCGTTCGATATTCATGGCGCAGTTGGCGCAGCTCATTCCGGTTACCGGAAATTCGACCTTGGCGGTTTCAGGCAGGGAAGGCGTATCAGTCATGGCATTCACCCCTTGGCATTGTTGGAGTCGCTTGAGGCAACATCATGCAGTCGCCGGATAATTGATGTCCTTTAAAATGGCCTGAATCTTGTCAAGGGTTAAAGGCGCATTCCATTCAACGGTAATCTGTTTTTCGGCGGGATTACCTTCAACCGTAACAATGCCCTTGATTTCAGTCAGTTCATTTTTAATGGCCATAACGCAGTGGCCGCAGGAGATATTGGGGATGGTAAAGACATGTTTTTCCATTTTCTTTATCCTTTCAAAAGCGTTGATGGTATGAAAATAATCGTAATTTAAGACAAGTCAAATCTGATGAACCCGATTTCGTTTACCGGTTACAACGTCATGACTGGAGTCTTGCCAGATTGTCCCTGGCAAAATCGATGGAAGGGTCCAGGGAAAGCGCCAGTTCATAATAGTGAATGGCTTCATCGGTTTTTCCCAGATCGCGGTAATTGGAAGCGATATTGGCGTAATCGATGGCGGAACCGGGATTGAGCGCGACCGCTTTTTGAAAACAGGCGATGGCTTTTTCATGATCCTTGAGTTTGAAATGGCAGAATCCGAGCAGGTTATGAATGTCCGTGCGTTCGGAATCATAGCTTTCCCCTTTTTCAAGGACGCTGATGGCCTTTTTGTAGTCTTCCATTTCCTTGAGCGCGATCCCCAGATACGAATAAATGCTGGGAATGTCCTGAAGAACGGGATTCAGGTCAAGGGCACGGTTCAGATGGGTGCACGCGGTTTTGGGATCATTCATGGAAAGATGGGCGGTTCCCAGATAAAACTGAAGGTAATACTTGTCCGGAAGCATCCGGTCCATTCTCAGAAGCTCGGCGATTGCCTGCTCCGGCGGCTGGGTTTCGGTGATGAGTTTGGCGGCAAACATCCCGACGCTGGTCCCCAGAGCCCGTTCCCTGAAATGGGCGCCCGGAATGATCGTGTAAAATGCCGGAATGTCGAGTCTGGGGTGCCGGGTGTTGATGACGATGACATCCAGGCCTTTCCGGGCGAGCGCGGCAATGCAGTTTTCAACTTCGATCCGGATATTGTTGTTTGAAAGGTTCGGAAGCGATGCGATGGAAATGCGGTTTTCCGGCGCCGTGATAAACCCCGCCTGATCCAGGCTGCTGAATTTGGGAAGCCCGCTGGCCTCATAATTGGCGCCGGTATTGAAATCTCCGGCCAGTTGCGCCACTTCGGTCAGAGCCCGGCTGAGGGCTTTTTGCGGATCCGGCGTGGTTCCGGCGGTCCAGACGATTTCGCTGGTCCGGGGAAAGGTGGCCGGATCATAGGCCAGAATGCCGACCGTGGGAATGCCGGTATCCAGTGAAAAATCAGAGACAAAAAGCTTGATTCCGGTCTGCTGATATTTCTGAAGCATTTCCCGGACCAGGGGCTCGGTTGCGGAATCCGGGGATATGGCCGGAACTTTCAGCCGCTTGTGGCTGATGATCGAGGAGACGTGCCGCTCGACAATCTCGCAGATTCCCTGGCTGAGGGCTTCTTCCACGCAATTTCCCGCAGACGGACCGTTGTATTCATTGATGGCGAAAAACCAGTTAAACGGAACCAGAACCGCTTCCTGCCGGGTCAGGTTATATCCCCAGGTCCATTTCAAGGGAAGATTTTCAAATATTTTTTGGGTAATTCGCCAGCTCGGCGGATTGATCATGAACGGATTGCGCGATCATCTCAAAGGGAAGGGCGCTGGCTTTCAGATTTTTGTAAGTATCGGTGAAAAAATTGTCCGGCGTATTGCAGAAGCTGAAAAAACTGAACCGTTCCGCCAGCTCCATCACGGCGCTGGCCTCGGCCTGGGCCGGCGTTGCGCCCTTGCCCATCTGTTTTCGCGTTCCGGTTACGGCCCTGGCGTCCTTGCCGCAATAACTCAGATATACCGGAATGCCCAGCCGTCCATTATCAATCCGTTCCGTTCGCTCCAGAATATCCAGATTGACATGTTGAAATCTTTCCTTGATTTTTTTTACGGTTTCTTCCGGCGGTAAAACCTTGTCCTGATCCAGCGTATACCGTTTGAATGCATCCTTCAGCACCACCTTGTGGGTCATCTTCCCTCCAAATTCATTGCTTGCCAAATCATTGCTAGGATCAATGAAATTCTTGACGTTACCGGTTTGATTTGTTACATATCAAAACATATCGAAATTGTGGGGATGTAGCTCAGCTGGGAGAGCGCGGCGTTCGCAATGCCGAGGCCAGGGGTTCGATCCCCCTCATCTCCACTCACAACGATCGATATGCATCCTGTCTTGATTCGCCGGATTCTTTTCCCTGATGCGGCCCATCTGTTTATCGACCTGCCTTTTCCCATCATTTTCAGTCTATCATTTTCAAGGCTCAATTGAAATCTATAAAACTTCAACCTTTCGAAAGGAGTCACAATGAGCAAACCATTTGAAGTCGGCATGACCCGCGAGCTGAAAATACGCACCCAACCGGAGCAAAGCGCCCGGGTTTTCTACCCCAATCTCCCGGATGTATTTGCCACGCCTTTCCTTGCAGGATTGATGGAGCGGGTTTCGGCCGAATTGATCAACGAACGCCTGGATGCGGGGGAACAATCCGTGGGGATATCCATGAACCTGAAGCATATCGCTGCAACGCCCCTTGGCATGGAAGTCCGTGTCAAAACCCGGATTTCGGCGGTTGAAGGCAGGAAATTGACTTTTGCCCTGGAAGCCTTCGACGAGGTGGAAAAGATCGGGGAAGCCACGCACGAGCGCTTCATCATTCAGGCCGAAAAATTCAATGCCCGGGTGGCGGATAAAGCCGGCAAGACCGCATAGCCCGATCTGAGCGCATGTCGGGGGCCTGGGGCCATTTGCCGTTACGGCGATTTGCGCAGTTTTTTGATTTCGGCGGCAATCTCGATGCTGAGCGCGGCAAGCGTTCGGCTTTGCGCATTCACCATGTCCGGGTACCCCGGGCCGGAAACTTTCTCTGTAAACAGGGACTGGGTCACGGCGACGATTTTCTGGCTTTTCTGATCCTTAAGGGTCCAGACGGCATTCAGCCAGGCGGTTTCTCCGGGCATGCCGTCAAAGCGGTTGATGTTCACAACCACCCGGTAGTCCGGTTCGATGAGAAGTTCATCCGTTGAGACGGTTGCGCCTTCCTCGGCCAGAAGAATGCCGAGGTTCTCCGCCAGGATGCGTTTGACGTCATCCTTTAACGGTCCCGCCCATTTATGAAACTCGGAAAAGTCCACCTGATTGTCGTTTGTCCGGATGGCGATCTGCGGCCGTTTCAAGCTGTCCGGAATGATTACCGGCCCGACCGAGACGGTGAACCGGGGTTTGAAATCCGGCCGTGTTTCCGGCCGCTGCATCGGGTTCAGGGTGTAATACTGAGCCGGCGGCTTTTCATAAAGCAGCCGGAAAGGGCTGTCAGGCAAAGAACCATCCCGAGTGTACAGCAATATTTCATCGCATTCATTTTTCCGATCCTTTTCCGGTAATGATCGATTCCGGATGATTTTCGAGGTATTCCACCAGCACCCGCAGGGAGCGCGCAGCGTCCGAGAGTTCTTCCAGCGTCTCTTTCATGCGGTATTGCAGGGGAGAATCCGTCTCCAGAACAGCCTTGGATGTGGCCAGCGACAACTGGGCCTGTTTCAGGACGGCATTGAGCTCGGGGGCTGTCCCGGTGCGAAGCGCTGCTGTCAGCATCTGGATTTCCTTGACGGCGGTGTTCAGAGAGTGCAGGGTTTCCCTGATTTCCGGAGAATTGGTAATCCGCCGGGCGCCCTGAAGCGTGTCCTTGAGGTCGCTTCCGATCTGCTCGATGGGGAGCTTGTCGAGCTTGGCGATAAACTGACCGACCTTGGAGGCAATTTCCTCGATCTGAGTCGGAAGGGTCGGTATGACCGGGTAGTCACCCTGATAGGTGATGCGCCGGGCGCTGCATTCGGGAAAAAATCCAGCGCCACGTACTGCTGCCCGGTGACGAGATTGCCTGTTTTCAACTGGGCGCGACAGTCCTTTTGCGACCAGAAAATCGATGACTTTTTCATGGTCTTTGGGAGTTGTATTTTTCTTCAAGTTCAACCGGCCGGGTTCGATGACAATCAGCACCGGTATTTCAAAGGATTTTCTTGTTGGCGTCGTATTCCAGTTTCAAATCGATCACCTCTCCGATCTGAATGCCCCGGAACTCGACCGGCGCTCCCGGGGAAAGCCCCCTGACCGAAGTGTCGAAATTCAGGAGAAACAGTTTTTTTTCAGCATAGTCTTTTTTTTCAGCGGCATCGCGGTTGGAGTACAAGGTGAAGATGGCGTTTTCCTGGGCCGTTGTCTCCGGGTTTTTCATAACTGTTCGGGATGTCGAATGCAATGCCGCCGACCATCATGGAGACGAACGATTCCGTCTGAATCCGGATTCCCTGAGTGTCCAGTTTCATGTCAATGCCGCTTGTGTTCCAGAATCGCGTGTTTTCATGGACGTACTGGTGAAAGGGGGCGTTGATAAAGACCTTGAAGAAGATGCTCGTGCCCTCGGGAGCCAGATTATAGGCAATCACTTTTCCAACCGTAATCTGCCGGTAATAAACCGGCGCACCGACTTCGATCGAGCCCTTTCGGTCCGCCTTCAGCGTAAAAATGCGGCCGGGGTCAATGGTCGTAACAATGGGCGGCTCCTCCAGACCATTGAATTTGAGTTCGGGCTTTCCGGGTGTTCCGGGATCAATATCGATATAGGCGCCGGAAAGCAGCGTTCCGAGTCCGGATACGCCGTAGGCGGCAACGCGGGCCCGCACCACCCAGAAACGGGTGTTTTCCGTCAGATAGGCTTCCGCCCCTTTGACGAATTGGGCTTTCACCGAAACCTGGGAGAGATCTTCGGTGAGGGACAATTCCGTGACCTGCCCGACCTCCACATCCTTGAATTTGATTTTCGTTTTGCCGGCCTCAAGGCCCTCGGCGGTCTTGAAGATGATGATGGCTTCGGGGCCTTTTTCAGAAATGGTCTTATAAATCAGCCAGCCGCCGATCAACGCCGCAATTACGGGGACAAGCCATATGAGGGATAACTGATGTTTTCGGGCCTTGACAACGGGTGCTGAAAATTCAGGGGCATCGGGTTCAGGATTCACGGGCATCTTCGGGCTCCTTTGTGTCCCAGATCAAACGGGGATCAAAACTCATGGCAGCGAGCATGGTGATGACCACCACGGCTGCGAAAAACAACACGCCATTTTGAGCCTCTATATTGGCGATGGCGCCCAGGTGAACCAGGGCGACGAGAATGGTCACCGCAAAGATATCCACCATGGACCAGCGACCGATGGCTTCGGTGAACCGATAAAGCCGGGTTCGATCCTTGGGCCGCCAATTGGAGCGGCGCTGAACGGAGAGCACGAGAAACGTCAGGATCAGCAGTTTGGCAAGCGGAACAAAAATACTGGCCACAAAGATGATCAGGGCAATCGGCCACATCCCCGAGGCAATGAAATAAATAACGCCGCTCATGATGGTGTCTGTCTGTACCGCGCCCAGGGAAGTGACTTTGGTAATGGGGATCAGGTTGGCCGGAATGTAGAAAAAAAACGCAGCAATGATCAGCGCCAGGGTGCGGGCAATGCTGTTAGGCTTGCGCGAACGAAGGGTTGCCCCGCACCGCGGGCACTTCCCAATGACATCGGTTGTTCCGTCATGCGCTCTTATGAGAAGATGGCAGACCGTGCAGCTCACAAGGGATGTGGCTTTGGCTGTCAATGGGTGTGAAGGCATCAATTTTTCTCCCAATGCTCCCAGACCAGGTGAGGGTCCAGGGAGGCAAGGCAGGCGGCCAGAACGAAAATGAGCGCCATGAAACAGAACAAGGCGACATCCGGGAGGATCTGCGCCGATTTTGCCAGCTTGATCATGGAGATGAGTATGCCGACCATGAAGACTTCCATCATGCTCCAGGGCTGGAGTTGCTGCATCCATCGAAAGACATGAAACATGCCGGGTGACCGTCGCTGGAATTTTAAAGGGAGCAGGACATAGATCAGGGCCAGGAGCTGAGCCAGGGGGGCGATAACGGTCGTGAACAAAACCAGAAGCGCCAGCCACGGCATCCCCGCAGTGTAGAACTGCTTGATTCCGGTCAGCAGGAGCGTGTGCTGGACCTGGCCATGAAGCTTGAAGCCGAGAAAAGGAAACGAATTGGCCATCACCAGCAAAAACAGTCCGGTAATGGCCAGTGCAAGCGTTCGCTCGAGGCTGTTTTGCTTTGGCTTTGCGAGCAAGGCGCCGCAGCGGCAGCAACTGGCGGTCATTCCCTCGGAAATATCCGGGATCCGGTGAAGAAGATCACAGTCGTGGCATGCCATGAAAGAGCCGGCTTTCATCCATTGTCCTTTTATCCTACGATGACGTTCAAAAAGAAAGAAGCGGTTATCCTTATCCCGCGTGCTATCAACCAATTCTCTATGTGCCTTTGTGCCTGAGCAGTTACGACAAAACATAGAACTGGCAAATTTGCTGGGAATAATTAACGCATCCGATGGTTGTATGTCAATGCTTAACCCATTGAAGCGAACGGCATTCTGTGGTACTGGTTTCCCACTTGGCCCCCTTTTTCAAAGGGGGAATCATTTTTTTCGATAAAATATATTTTTGCAGGAAACATCCATGGGAAAACACCTCATTCTGGTTGGCGGAGGCCATGCGCATTTGCTTACAATCGCCAATCTGGATAAATTCATCGCCGGGGGACACCGCGTGACCGTGATCGGGCCATCGGACGATCATTATTATTCAGGCATGGGTCCGGGGATGCTTGGCGGAATTTATGCACCCGAAGAGATTCGTTTCGCAACCCGGAATACCGTGGAAAAAAGGGGCGGCGCATTTTTGAAAGGGACGGTTTCCGGTATCGACCCCAAAACGAAAACCGTTTTTCTCGAATCCGGAGAACCCCTGCATTACGACGTGCTTTCGATCAATGCTGGCAGCCAGGTGTCCGTGAATCCCGTCATGGATGAAGAAGCGGATGTTTTTGCGGCAAAACCCATAGAGGGGCTTCTTGAGGCCCGGCATCGGATCTTGGAACGGTGCGCGCTGCGGAACGTTCGCGTGGGGGTGATCGGCGGCGGGGCCGCGGCCGTGGAACTGGCCGGCAACGCGTGGCGGGTCCTGTCCTTAAATGCCCGGCATGGTTTCGAGATTTCGGTGTTCAGCAAAAATCAGATCCTTGAAAGATTTCCCGAAAAGGTTCGATCCGCGGCAAGCGGGTCTTTGCGGCGTCGCGGCATTCAAATATTCGAAAACAGCCCTGCCGAAACAACGAAAACCGGAGAGATTCGGCTGAATTCCGGAAAGACCCGCGAAGCCGATTTTGTCTTTCTGGCAACCGGTGTCAAACCATCGCTCATATTCGCCAAGTCGCAGCTTCCGACAGGCCCCGACGGCGGACTCCTGGTGAACCGGTATCTTCAGAGCACCGGTTATTCCGAAATATTCGGCGGCGGAGACTGCATTTATTTTCAGGACCGCCCCCTTGAGAAGGTAGGCGTTTATGCCGTCCGGCAAAATCCGGTGCTGTTTCACAACCTCATGGCCGCTTTGGATGGCAAAAGCCTGCGCGCCTTTGATCCCGGCGGCAGCTTTCTCCTGATCCTGAATATGGGCGACGGCACCGGTGTTTTTTATAAAAATGGATTAATTTTTGGCGGTCGATTGGCATTTGTCATCAAGGATTATATCGATCGACGCTTCATGCGAAGATTTTAGAATTATGAATAACGCATTGTGCTTATTCCATAATCCTTTTTTGGATGACAGTCAGATGAATGTGGATGCTGCCAGGCGTGTCGGCATGATAGCTGAACGGGTATGCGGCATCGGGCAGGTCGAGAAGATACTGGCGCAAAAAGGCGTACTTGCCGGTCCATAGCCTGTGTTTCCTTTACGTTGAACATACTTGCCAAAGCGATGAGATTTTTTTATGAATCCGCCATATTTACTTCTTGACTTTCACGGCCGAGTTCGTCAACTTCGACAGGGTTATTTGGTAGAACCCTTCATGCAAGGAGGCCTTGAATGTCGCTTGAGCTGGAGCATGAGATGTTTTCGGCCACGCAGATCGAAGCCGTGGCCGTGATCCGTTTCAAAGGGAATCTGCTGTTTCAGTTTTCCGACCTGTACCTGAAAGAATCGCTGTTTGAACATCTGCACAGGGTTTCCCACAGCCGGGATATCAAGGTCATCCTTTTTTTCGGCAGTCCGGACAAACTCCGGCGTCAGGAGAAGATTCGGTTCATTCGCGATCTGTCTCAGCCCGGTGTGGACGTCAAACGCGTGACGCGGATCTACAATGCCGTCAACCAGTTGATTCTGATGATTCAAAAGATGCAGAAACTCGTGATTCATGCCGACAACGGCGAAGTGGGCTCCCTGTTCATGAATGTGAGTCTGGCATGCGATTACCGGATTATCGGCGATAAAACCGTTTTTCAGTATCCCACGATCGAACTGGGCCTGGTGCCAAAAGGCGGGGGCGTGCTTTTCCTTTCCCGCATTCTCGGTGAAAGCAAAACCCTCGAGCTGCTGCTGTCCGGAGATGACGTGGATGCGGCCCAGGCTCTTAAGCTCGGGCTGGTCAATCAGGTGGTCCCTTCGGCGTTGCTGAAAGATTCGGCCATTGAAACCGCCCGAAAATTCGCCCAAAAGCCCATGCGCCTGATCACCGGCGTCAAGAAACTTCAGCAAATGATTTCAAAGGATCTGCCGGTTTTTCTGGAACTGGAAAATCAGATCCTTCTGGAAGCCATTGCTTCGGAGCGGTTTCGAAAACGGTTGAACAAGCACCTGACGGTCTGACATCTGCAAAAGTTGAGCGAGTCCATGATGATAAAACGAATTGTTTTTGTGATTGTTTTTTTGATCGTGCTGGCGGGAATTCTGGCGGGAATTAAAACGCTTCAGATCCGCCGGATGATCGCCAAGGGAGAAAAGGCCGAAATGCCCCCCGAGACCGTGACCGCCGCCGTGGTGCGTTCGGAGTCGTGGGAGGACCAACTGACTGCCGTGGGCTCGTTGACGGCGGTTCAGGGTGTGACCATATCCGCTGAAGTGAGCGGAAAGGTTGTGCATCTGGGGTTTGAGTCGGGCGGCAGTGTTCAGGCGGGCACGGTTTTGCTGAAGCAGGATACCGATTCGGAAGCGGCCCAGCTCCGCGGCGCGGAGGCGAATTTGGCCCTGGCAAAGCTCAATTTGGAACGCAATGCCAATCTTCTCAGGCAGAATCTGGTTTCACGGCTCGATTATGACAATGCTGAGGCGCAGTATAAGCAGACCGAGTCTCAGGGCGACTCCCTGCGGGCTATCATCGGGAAAAAAACCATTCGTGCCCCGTTCTCCGGCCACCTCGGAATCCGGCTGGTCAATCTGGGCCAGATGCTTCGCGAGGGGGATCCGATTGTCTCGCTGCAATCACTGGATCCGGTTTACGTCAATTTTCTGCTGCCGCAGCAGCAGCTTGGGCAGATTCAGACAGGACTTGCGGTTCGTGTTACCTCCGATGCGCTTGCCGGACAGGTGATCGAGGGAAAAATCACCGCAATCAACGCCGAAGTGGACACCGCAACCCGGAACATACAGGTGCAGGGAACCGTGGCCAATCCCAAGAAATCCCTTTTGCCCGGCATGTTTGTCAATGTTGAGGTTGTTCTTCCCGAAAGGGAAAACGTGCTGGTCATTCCGGCTACGGCCGTACTTTATGCTGCCTACAGCGATTCGGTGTTTATTGTTGAAGAGCAAAAAAATGAAAAAGACGGCCGATCCGTCAAAACCGTCCGTCAGCAGTTTGTCAAACTCGGGAAAAAGCGCGGGGACTTTGTCTCGATTGTCTCCGGACTCAAGGAAGGCGATACGGTCGTGAGCACGGGCGTGTTCAAGCTGCGAAACGGTCAGTCCGTCGTCGTGGACAATGCCCTGTCCCCCGAGTTCAAACTTTCGCCAAAACCGGATAACAATTGATGGTCTCATATAAACAGCCTTGCGCTTCCGGCGCATCGAAACAGCCAAGTTTTTATGCGCCGGATTTCTTGAATATAAAGTCCACATGAAATTCACAGATATTTTTATCCGCCGACCCGTCCTGGCGCTGGTCATCAACCTGCTGATCATCATTGCCGGACTGCAGGCCATCCGCTCGGTCAATGTCCGCCAGTATCCCCGCAGCGAAAACTCGGCGGTGACCGTTACCACCGTCTATGTCGGCGCCAGTTCGGATCTGGTGCGCGGATTCATCACAACTCCACTGGAGCGCGCCATTGCCGCCGCGGACGGTATCGACTACATTCAGTCCCAGAGCACGCTGGGCCTTTCGACCATCAGTGTTCGGCTGAAACTCAATTATGATCCGATCAAGGCCCTTGCCGAGATCAGTTCCAAGGTCGATCAGGTCCGAAACGATCTGCCGCCGGAGGCGGAAGTTCCGATCATCAATCTGGAGTCGGCGGACAGCCAGTTTGCATCGGCCTATCTCAGTTTCAGATCGGATATTCTCCAGCAGAATCAGATCACCGACTACCTGGTGCGCATCGTGCAGCCGCGCCTTTCCGCCATCGAAGGTGTTCAGCGCGCGGACATCCTCGGCGCCCGGACCTTTGCCATGCGCATCTGGCTGAATCCCGAGCGCATGGCCGCGTTTCATATCAGCCCGATTCAGGTCCGAAATGCCCTGGTCGCCAACAACTACCTGGCGGCGCTCGGCCAAAGCAAGGGGGCGCTGGTTCAGGTGAACCTGACCGCGGACACCAATTTGCAGTCCGTGGCGGAGTTCAAGCGCCTGGTCATCCGGGAGCAGGACGGGGCTATCGTGCGGCTTGAAGACATCGGCGAGGTGGTGCTGGGGGCCGAGGATTATGATACGGAAGTCCATTTTTCAGGTCAGACCGCCGTCTTTATGGGTATTTTTCCACTTCCGAACGCCAACTCCATCGATGTGATCAAACGGGTGCGCACGGAAATGGCCGCCATCGAGAAGATCCTGCCGAGCGGCATGGATGGCCGCATCGCATACGATGCCACCGCCTATATCAACAATGCCATCCATGAAGTGATGAAAACGCTTGGGGACACCCTGATCATCGTCATGGTCATCATTTTTCTGTTTCTCGGCTCCTTCAGATCGGTCCTTATTCCCGTTATCGCCATTCCCCTGTCGCTGATCGGCGCGGTGTTTCTGATGCAGGTGTTCGGCTTTACCATCAATCTGCTGACCCTTCTGGCCATCGTGCTTTCCGTGGGCCTTGTGGTGGATGATGCCATCGTGGTCGTTGAAAATGTCGAGCGTCATTTGAGCGAAGGCCAGTCGCCGCTGGATGCCGCCCTGATGGGGGCCCGTGAACTGGTGGGGCCCATCATCGCCATGACGGTCACGCTGGCGGCTGTTTACGCGCCGATCGGTTTGCAGGGAGGACTCACCGGGGCCCTGTTTCGCGAGTTCGCCTTTACCCTGGCGGGCGCCGTTACGATCTCCGGGGTTGTCGCCCTGACCCTCTCGCCGGTGATGTCCGCGATGCTGCTGAAACCCGGATTGACCGACCGCGGCCTTGCCGGAAAAATAAGTCGGGATTTCAAACGGTTCAGGGCATTTTACGGAAAACTGCTCGACATGACCCTCAATAATCGTCCGGCGGTTTACCTGGTGTGGATCGTTGTGAGCCTTCTGACCATTCCCATGTTCCGGATGTCTCCGGTGGAACTGGCTCCGGCCGAGGATCAGGGGGTGATTTTCGGCATTCTTGACGGAGCGGCCAATTCCACCATCGACCAGAACAGCATTTATGCGGCAGCGGTGAACAAGGCTTATCTCAGTATCAAAGAGACGGACTTCACCTTTCAGATCACCCGCCCGACCTCGGGAATTGCCGGCATGGTCGTCAAGCCCTGGTCCGAGCGGGACCGCACGATTTTTCAGATTCTTCCCGAAGTTCAGCAGAAGCTGCATGCCATTACGGGCATTCAGGTATTTCCGGTAACCCCCCCGGCGCTTCCGGGCGGGGGCCAGTTTCCGGTGGAATTCATCCTGGCGTCAACGGCTGAACCGGACCAGATCCTGCAATTTGCGCAGCAGATCCGGATAAAGGCCATGCAAAGCGGCATGTTCGCCTTTCCGCCGCTCATCGATGTCAAGATCGACCAGCCCCAGTCCGAGCTGATCGTTGACCGCGACAAGGTCGCCAGCCTCGGCATCAATCTGCAAGCAGGTGGGCGTGGATATGGCGACGATGCTGGGCGGTAATTTTGTCAACCGTTTCAACATCGCCGGCCGCAGTTACAAGGTCATTCCGCAAATCGCCCGCGTGGACCGCCTCAATCCGGATCAGCTTAAAAACATTTATATTACCGGACCCAAGGGAGAGCTCGTGCCGCTCAGCACGGTTGCAACGATTCGAAATTCCACGGTGCCGCGGTCTCTGAACCGGTTTCAGCAGCTCAACGCCGTCAAAATAAGCTGCGTTGCGGTCCGGCCCCTGGACGAGGCCCTGGGGTACCTGGAAGCCGAAGCCGCAAAGATTCTGCCAACAGGATATGTGCTCGATTACACCGGAGAGTCGCGCCAGCTCCGAACGGAAGGCAACAAGTTCATTTTCGCCTTTGCGCTTGCCATGACCCTTATTTTTCTGGTGCTTGCCGCCCAGTTCAACAGTTTCCGGGACCCCTTTGTCATTCTTGCCGGATCGGTGCCGCTGGCGATGTTCGGCGCGCTCATTTTCACCTTCCTGAAAATGCCCGACCCGAATGTTCCGTTCTGGACCAAAGGCTGGACAACGACGCTTAACATCTACTCCCAGGTGGGTCTGGTGACGCTGGTGGGCCTGGTGTCCAAAAACGGCATTCTGGTGGTGGAGTTTGCCAACAAGCTTCAGGAGCAGGGCCGAAGCAAAGCGGGAGGCCGTGTACGAGGCGGCCCTGACCCGCCTTCGCCCGATCCTGATGACCAGCGGCGCCACCATCGCCGGCCATTTCCCCTTGACGCTGGTTACCGGCGCCGGGGCCGCGGCCCGGAATTCGATCGGCCTGGTGCTGGTCGGCGGCATGACCATCGGCACGTTTTTTACGCTGTTTGTCATTCCCTCGATTTATATTCTGGTTGCCCGCGATCATTCCAGGGACCGCGCTTCGGGCGCCGTGGAAATATCTCAATGAAAAGCGCCCTGCGGGTCATCCTGATCGTGTTGATGGCGCAGATGCTGTTCATTTGCAGCCGTTCCCGCGCAGGAACCGGTGGCGCTGCGCGAGGACTTCAACAATCTTGACAACTGGAAGCCGCTTACCTTCCCGAAGATTGAACGACACAGTGAATATGTCATCACCCTTGAAAACGACGGCAACCGGATTCTGACCACCCGCAGCAATGCATCCGCATCCGGAATCGTTTATAAGGGAAGCTTCAACCCCTTCCATTATCCGATCCTGCGGTGGCGATGGAAGGTGGACAACGTCTATTCCAAGGCGGATCCTCACACCAAACAGGGGGATGACTATCCCCTTCGGGTGTATGTGATCTTTGAATACGATCCTGCCAAAGCCGGGCTGGCGCAACGTGCCATGTACGGCCTGGCAAAAAAAATTTACGGCGAGTATCCCCCGCTGGCCAGTTTAAACTACGTCTGGGCCAGCCGGAATATCGCGGAGCCTTTTTTCGACAACCCCTATACGGATCGGGCCAAGATGATCCCCCTGCGTTCAGGTACCGGACAGCTTGGCCAATGGGTGGAAGAAGAAGTCAATGTTCTGGCCGATTACCGGCGGGTTTTCGGCGAGGATCCCCCTGAAAGCGCATCGCTGGCCATCATGAACGATTCGGACAACACGGGCGAAGCCGCAGTCTCCCATATGGATTTTATTGAGGTGAGAAGCAGCGAAACCGTGAAACAGTTAAAGCACCATGATCCGATTGGGCTATCCACAAATTCTCATATCATCGGCTGCCTGACGCGAAAACATTCGATTCAAACGGTGTTTATTGAAAGGATAAGCCAACATGCCGATACCGGGAAATCTGCTGACAACCGCGATGGCCGTCATGCCGCATCAGGACCCGCAAAGAGCCATTGAAATCGCATCAACCCTGGATATACCGTTCTGGCCCCAGCTTCCCAGGCTGAATTATTACGAAGACATGTATGTTCAGGCGTCCGAGCACTTTCCGGGAATTGTTTTGGATATGGTTGAAAAAACGCTTCGGTTTTCCATGGACAAGTTTATGGATGAAGTCGAGGAAACCCTGGCGCATTTTGAAGAACCCGCCTATTTTGACATCAGTCCGGCCTATTCGGTGGTGTACCACCGGTTTCTGGAACTGGACCATTCCATGCGGGCCGCGATCCGCGGGCAGCTTGAAGGGCCGATCAGCTTTGGATTCAATGTGATCGATCAGGACGAACGGCCCATCCTGTTCAATGATTCGGTCCGGCCATTCATGTTTGAATTCATGGCCAGACGCATCAATGTTCAGTTGAGCCGCCTGAAAAAGCGCAATCCCAATGCCTTCATGTTCATCGATGAGCCGGGCCTCCAGTTTCTGTTCAGCGCGCTGTCCGGTTACAACGACATGGCGGCCCGAAAGGATGTGGCCGGTTTTCTGGAGATGATCGAACGGCCCGAGGGGCATTCACCTGTGCGGCAATCCGGACTGGGATTTTCTGCTGGGTCAGGACATGGATGTGCTTTCCATGGATATCTATACCAACGCGGAGGTGTTTTCCTCTTATGCGGCGTCCATCAAGCGATTTCTGGACAGGGGAGGGGTCATCGTCTGGGGAATCGTGCCGACCAATTTCGAGCCGTTTGAAAAAGAAAACATCGATTTGCTGGAGCATCGCCTGGAAGCCATCTGGCAAACCCTGTGGAATAAAGGCATCGACAGGGATTTTCTCCTGTCCCGAAGCCTGCTCTCTCCGGCCACCTGCTGTCTGGTCAACCCGGATGGCGAAAAGACCGTTGAAAAGGCGTTTCGAATGATCAATTCCCTTTCAGCCCGAATGCGCGAGAAATATCACCTGTGAGATATCGGCAAAAAACCGCATCAATCTCCATGAAATATCGTTTTTTCACTGTCGCGGCATGGAAACCATTTGACAATCCCGATCATTTTTAATAAAAATAAAACATTATGACCGGTCCTATCGTCTAGCGGTCAGGACGCTGGCCTCTCACGCCGGAAACACGGGTTCGATCCCCGTTGGGACCACCATGATTATTTAAGCAAATGCATCAGGTAGCAAAATAACGGCGGTTAATATACGCACGGTCATAATATTCCCATTTTTTCATCCGATGGAGAATCAACATCGGCCCCGATCATCTCCGAAAAGAATAAAGCTCTCAATCCCATGGCAAGGTTTTCCAGTGACGGGAACATCTATATTTTGATGTCCCTTTTCGGATGGTTTTGCCTGCAATATTAAACCAAATCAAAAGAGAGGTGGCCTTGATGCTGAAACATTTGATGGGAATCCTAATGACACTTGTAATGGCGGCCCAGGTGGGAATTGCGCTGGCCGGCGACCCAGCCGATGCGGATGGCAGCAAGGACCCTCCCATCTTCAACCGGATGCCTGGATTTCACATCTACCGAAGCGAAGAAATTGATTTTGACAAATATGAATTTCAAGTGGGCACCGATAAAATACAAAGTGTTGAAGGGCGCCGCTATCTGGTGATCTATTATGCCAACGAGGGGATCAGGCTGCCCAGCGGTCTTCAGATCACCCGAAATTATGCAAATGCCGTCGAGGCCATCGGCGGTCAGCAGGTTTACGGGTATGAAGACGGCGGTCATGAAATTGTTGTCCTGAAGGTTGACAAAAACAATGCGGAAACGTGGGCGCGTGTGGATGGTGCCGGGAACGGCATGTACAGTGTTGATATCGTTGAAAAACAGGCCATGAAGCAGGACGTGGTCGCCAGCGCCGCCGTTATAGCCGGCAGTATCAATGATACGGGGAAGGTGGCCATTTACGGGATTTATTTTGACACAGGCAAGGCCATCATCAAGCCGGAATCGGAACCCGCTTTAAAGGAAATCGCCAAGCTGCTTCAGGCGGACGCCAAATTGAAAGTCTAAATCGTGGGGCATACCGACAATGCTGGCTATTCGATGCCAATTATGATGCTGTCCAGGGACCGGGCCGAAGCCGTGGTCAAGGCCCTGGTCGGAAAATACGGCATTTCCGCCGCCCGGATGCAGGCCGGCGGTGTCGGGCCGTTATCTCCGGCGGCCTCAAACCTGACAGAGGCAGGCCGGGCCAAAAACCGCAGGGTGGAACTAGTGGGACAGTAAAAGGGAAATGAACAGGTTCTTTAATATTCTCAGAACTGAGTCCGCCCTGCTTCAAGTTTGACGGAGTTGCAGGTTTTGGGCCAGTTCCAGCAGTGCACTTTCTTCAACAGAGTCAAAGAGGGAAAGCCGCTATAAACCGGATAAAAAAATCCTGTTCGATGCTAATGAGTCTTCTGTTCTGAATGAGAGTGTCTGTCATTCTTGCCTGGAATAGGCCAGCGAGTCCTCCATCTGAATCTCCAATCGCGCCAGAAAAATTCCGTTCAGACCTAGCAGATTGGCTTCGGGCGTGGTTTCAAGCGAAATTTCGGCGTCGGACTTCAGCCCGATTCCCATCTTGTTGCAGGCTTTGTTGGCCAGCCTCACCAGGATCAGCAGGGTGTCTCCGGTATTCAACTCAGGGTCATGATGGGCACGAATGACATGGCTGTAAGCTTCCGGAAGATTCCACCGCTGGCTCAGCTGCCAGCCCTGTTCTGTGTGAAGGAAATTTATAACCTCGAGCATAAAGGATTCAGAAGGCTGGACACTGACAGATTTTGAGCGACGGAGCACTTCGATGACTTTAAGAATCAGCAGTTTGCCCACATCATGGAGAAGTCCGGCAGTAAAGGCCTCTGCAGCCAGGGTATCGAATTTAAGCTGACGGGCCAGCCACTGCGAGCCGATGGCGCAGCCCACAGAATGTTGCCAGAGGCGTTTCATGAGCCCGAAGATAAAGGGGTCCAGTGAGCGGTAATTCGCCTGCTGGGTACAAAGGCTGACGATGTTGCCCACCTCGTTGGTTCCCAGTCGAACAATGGCCTCCCGGATCGAGTTGGCCTTGCTCAGGCCCTTGAAAAATGCGGAATTGGCCGTTCTCAGAACCTGGATGGTAAGTGCCTGGTCGCTGCTGATGAGCGTCTCGATGGTCCGCAGGTCAGGATCTGCCTTGGCCACTTCCTGCTGAACGCGCATGCCGGTCTGGTTGAACACCGGTAGTACAGCCTTGTCGCTGCTCAGGTAGGCCTGGACGATTTCAAGAAATGAATTGTTATTTTCCACTTATTCTCCCAGTAATCTCCGAATTTCCATCAGCGGTCTCGGTTTGTGAAGCCGCGGCAGGCAACGCATCACCTCGTCCATACTGGTGATGCCGCTGGCTGCTTTGAGAATACCGTCTTCAAGCAGGGTCACCAGACCTGTTGACTCGATACTGATCTTACGAATCTGGTGGCTGGTCTTGCGGTCGATAAGCCCGTCACGTACATCCTCGTTCAAGATCAGCAGTTCATAGATTGCGACCCTTCCCTTGTAACCCGTGTGGCGGCAGTTGGAACAGCCGCGGCCTTTGCGGAAAGTGGCGCCGGAAATGTCCTTTGGCGTGTAGTTCAGGCGCACAAGGTCTACTGTGCTTGGTTTATAGGGAGCGTCGCAGGCGTTGCAAACCCGGCGCAGAAGGCGCTGGGCCGCAACGCAGATTACGGTTGATGAAATGAGAAAGGCGTCGATATTCATATTCAGCAGACGGATCAACCCGCCGATGCTGTCCTCTGTGTGAAAAGTGGTCAGGACCTTGTGGCCGGTCAGTGCGGCCTGAACAGCAACTTCAGCAGAGTAGGTATCGCGGATTTCACCGATGACCACGATGTCCGGGTCCTGGCGAACGATATGGCGAAGGGTCTCTTCAAAAGTCAGATTAATGCTCGGATTGATCGAGCATTGTGCGATGCCATCGATAATGTACTCCACGGGTTCCTCGGCCGTGATGATGCTGGTCTCGGGGTTATTGAGATAATTGATGCAGCTATAGACGGTTGTGGTCTTTCCTGAGCCCGTGGGTCCTGTTACGATCAGAACCCCGCTGGGTGTATCCAGGGCATCCTGCCGAAAACGATCCAGCATGCGGGGCTGCATGCCCAGATCCTCGATCTGCAGCAGCTCATTCTGACGGTTCAGCAGGCGCATCACGATTTTTTCGCCGTGTATCGTGACATAGAAGGAAACCCGAATGTCCATCTCCCGGCCCTCATGGTTAAACACGATGCGTCCGCCCTGATGCCGCCGTTTTTCGGCGATATTGGCTTCGCAGAGAATTTTGATGCGGCTTGTGATGGCCGGTATCAGCCGCACAGGAAAATCCCTGTGATGAATCAGAACACCGTCCAGGCGGAATCGGATGCGCAGTCGGTCGCGCATGGGCTCGATATGGATGTCGCTGACGGTCTTCTCATTAATGGCTGACACAAGGATATCCTCCACGAGGGATACCACGGATTCGGTCTGGGCTGTCAGGGCTTGGTGGGAATCGCCTGTGGGTTTTAACTGGCGCAGAGCGGATTGAATCGACTTCTTGCTGGCAATTGCGGCAACGATGTCGCACTGAAAAAGCTCGCGGGCTTGGGCCAGATCGCGTTGATCCAGTGGATCGGCAAATGCCACAATCACAGCGGTGCCGTCCCTTCGAACGGGGATAAAATTATGCGCGCAGCATATCGCTTGGGGCGCCCGTCTCAGCAGATTTCGATCGATATCGGCAAATTCGGGGTCTATCTGAGGAAACCCCAGTTGGAGGGACAGGACATCGATCATTTTTCTTTCATCGATAAAATTGTGCGCCACCATCACTTCACCAAGTTTTCGCTTGGGCTTTTCAGTAGCCTGCAGGCTCAAACCCGCCTCAAGGTCGGCGGGTTTGATCAGACCCAGTTCCACAAGCAGGCTGCCTATCCGGATGGAGGCGATGTGATTTCGGATAGTCTGTTGAATCTGCTCGTCGGTGACATATCTGAGTTCCTTAAGTACATTCAGGATCGGCTCGGGTGTTTTGAGCTTGGCATGTACTCTGAGCGCATACTGCAACTGTTTCGGCGTGAGGATATTGTCAAGCAGCAATAGCTTGACCACTTCTCCGTGATCCTGAGGCTGCGCTTCGTTCAAGGCGGAATTGATGCCGTCCTGATTCGGTAAGGGTGTTTCCATTAGGAACGCCTGTCCTGGGTAATGCCTTCAGGGTTGAAGGGGTTGAAAAATGAAGATGTTGCATGGGTAAGTGGTTCTGTTCATATGAATTATTAAGCATAACCAGCGAAAGATGTCAAGATGATCATCTATGGATGATGCTCCAAGAGGACCGCTTTTATGATGACCGAGGCATAAATCCGGGATGGGTTTGTGACAATCAAGATATGGCGGTGATGTCACCTGTCAAGGGCAAAAGCCGCAACCTGCTTTACTGCCGCACCTGCGGCAAGCGCTTTGCCTCCATAAATGCAAACGCACTGTTTGGCTTGCATTTGTCTGCCGAGACTATCTGAGAGATCATCCACCATGCGGCCGAGGGAGTTGGCGTGCGTGCCACCGCGCGCCTGATGGAGATAGACAAGGACACAGGTCAGCCGGGTAGTCCTGAGGGCCGGCGCCGGCCGCCGACATCTTCACGTTATAGGCGGCAGTAACCCATTCTCTGAATCTGCATGGAAAGCTGCTTGACGCGGCCGAGCTCTTCCTTCAGCAGAATATCGACGACCTCCCGATCCTTTCCTTCGCAGATGGCTTCCTGCATGCTCATGAAAAAAATTACCGAGTCCTTTTCGAACTGCAGGGCCAGCTTCAAGACATCCGCGACATCCTGAATCTTGTCCAACTGGGTGCTTAAAGCGCCGCAGGTTTTATAGACGTGCTGGTCCGCCGTTGCCTTTACATAGACTTCCATCTCGTTTTCCGGATCAGGCGTTGATGGCCCGCTGCCCCATGGCGACTCGGCCTTCAGGCGTTTGATTTTGTTCATGTGCTCCAGCTCTTCCAGGGCAAGCGCCGCAAACTGTTTCCTGATTTCAGGGTCCTGAATCTTGTTTTGCGCCTGTTCATAAAAAGCCCTGCCGTTTTCCTTGATTTCAAGGGCAAGCTGGAAGACTTCGGCGGCATTAAAACAGTACATCATGAGAGTTGTCTCCTTTATCATGCGATCTTACGATCTGTTAATAATGGCATTGTGCGGTCCGGGCCGAGCCGTGAACAATTTTTATTCTTCCCAGGAGATGCATTCGCTCGGGCAGGTCGAGATCGCCTCTTCGATGCAGTCCTGGCTGCCGCCTTCGGCAAGGATGACTCTGGCTTTCTCACCGCTTTCATCCATTTCGAAGATATCCGGGCACAGTTCGACACAACTCTCACACCCTACGCAGCATTCTTCGTCCAGTAGGACTTTCTTTCCCATGGGTTCCCTCCTTTATCGGATTTGTTTTTATATTTTGATGATTGAGGTATATTTTTATTTTTGTCAAGATGCAAAACCGTGCTGATCCTGTCAACCCTGTGTTTGAAGGAAGATCTTGCCAATTTTCAGAAAAAGTCGTATTTTTTTCGCAAAGGATCGAACCGTGTCCAAGGGTCGGCGGCTAAGCGGGCTCGGGCCGTTTGAGTTTAAGTCAAGGAGGCGCTACAGGCACCCTTATGTGCGGCAGATTTACATTGCATTTCCCCGCCGAGCTTCTGGCAGAGATATTCGGCCTGCCGGAGATGCCCGGTCTGGTTCCCCGGTATAACATCGCCCCGACGCAGGCATCGGCCGTGGTGCGAAGCTCGGGCAAGGTTCGTGGGCTGGATATGCTTCGCTGGGGGCTGGTGCCGTCCTGGGCAAAAGACATTTCCGCCGGCCGCCGGATGATCAACGCCCGCAGCGAAAGCCTTTTGGATAAACCGGCGTTTCGAAATGCCGTCCGGTTCAGGAGATGCATTGTTCCGGCATCCGGTTTTTATGAATGGAAACCGGAAGGCTCCCGCAAAATTCCTTATTATATTCGTTTATCGGATGCCTCTCCCATGGGTTTCGCCGGAATCTGGGAAGTATGGAAAACCCCGGAAGGGTCTTTTCTGGAGACGTTTGCGATTTTGACAACACCGGCAAACCCGTTGATTGCCCCCATACACGACCGGATGCCCGTCATTTTGCATCCCGATGCCTATGGCCTCTGGCTGGATCAGGATGTGCGCGATCCCAGGCAGTTGCAGTCCCTTTATCCGCCGTACCCCGCCGATCTTCTGACCCTTTATCCGGTTTCGACCCGGGTCAATAGCCCTCGAGACGACGATCCCGCCTGCATCGCGCCCAACAAGCTCCTTGCCAATCTGACCAGCGACATGAAAAAGCCGGACGGGATACGCTGTGTCGATGTCCAGTGATGGGGGTCAGCGAACCGAGGGGTCGGTGTTCATAATAACTGAGGTCTATTTGAACGCTGCCCCTTCTTTGACCCCGAATAATTTCAGAATGTTTGCCAACGGGCAAAATCCGGTAAAGGAAGATTGCAGCAGGTTGGCGCCCACAAAAGCTGTAAACCACAGCCAATAATGGCTGTGAACCACGGACAGCAGCAGGCTGATCAAAATAAAGCTTCCGGCGAACGCCAGCACCATTCGGTCAAGTGTCATGATCTCTCTCCTTCTGTATTGACAGGTTAATATGTCGAAATTGAGAACATTTGTTTCATGATGATCCCGTGTCTGAAATAAAGTTACGATGTGTGTCGGAAATATGAAACAGCAAGCTGTTTTCTTATTGATTGATTGTTCGAAAAGTGAAAAAGAATTGGTATTTCTATTCAACACGCACCCAAAGGAGGTTTACCCTTGCCAATCACACCCATTCAAACCAGTCATGCCCCGGCAGCCATCGGGCCGTATTCCCAGGCCATTGTTTCAGAACTCTTTGTATTTGTCAGCGGCCAGCTCGGACTGATTCCCGCTACCGGAGATCTGGCAGGTCCGGACATTACCGCTCAGGCCACCCAGGCACTTGAAAACCTGCGCCAGATTCTGCTGGCATCCGGCTCCGGCCTTAACCATGTCGTCTCCGTGGATGTCTACCTGACCGACATGGGAAACTTTTCCATCTTTAACGGCATTTATCAACAGTTTTTTTCAGACCACCGGCCGGCCCGGGCCGTTGTCGAGGTCAGCGCCCTTCCCAAAGGCGGCTGCGTCGAGATCAAGTGCATGGCCGTTCGCAACGCGCCGACTTGAGGATCATTTTTATGTAAAAAATATTAAAGTATTGCACGTAAATGACGATATACTGAGTAAATAATAAATAAAATTCATTTAATTGTGTGGTGTATAACATATGTTTGAACCATGATAAGTATTTCGATAGACTGTTACATCTTGGCATCGCAGCTAATTTGATGTTGTCGCAGTGTTTTGAAATATGAGGGGTGAGAGGGCCTGAATGAATTCATCGATTTTGAACCATATCAGTGACTGGCAGGAAACAGTAATTTTACGGGTGTGACCATGGGGTATTTTTAATCTTAAAAATGCATGAGGAGGATAAGATGAAAAGAATCGGTATCGCTGTACTGGTAGTTTTTTTTGCAATATTTGGCTTTCAGACGCTGTTTGCCTTGGCCGACAAAACGCCGGATGAACTGGCGAAAGAAACCGAGGAAGCTTGCGAAGCCACCGCTGCAACCAAGCCCACGCCTCAAATGATCATGGACAAAGTGAACCAGGCGTGTGCGCTTCTGCAAAAAGAGGGAAAAGCGGGTTTCTCAAAGTTCAGCGGGAAAGACAGTGCGTTCGTTTTTGCAGGAACCTATATCTGGATTCACGATATGGCGGGTGTGATGCGCATGCACCCCATCAAGTACAAGATGAACGGCCAATCTCTTGCCGATTTTAAAGATCCAAATGGTAAACGGTTCTTTAATGAAATGAATAAGGTGGCCAAAGAAAAGGGAGCCGGATGGGTGGATTACATGTGGCCGAAACCCGGTGTCAAAGAACCCTCCCAGAAGGTCTCTTATGTGAAGCTGTGTAATGTTCAGGGAGAAGATCTTGTTATCGGGTGCGGCGTTTATGATCTGCCGGCAGCCGATGTGCAAAAATTGCTCAAATGATATCAAACGATGCAGCCTGTCCTCACGTCGCGGTCCTTAGGGGTGATTTTAAATTTCATGTTTTGTTTTGCAGGCAAAACAGGGCGCTTTTTTAGAAAGGACGGGGCTGCATTTCTGTTTACTGCCGATCGAGAAAGGAAGGCTATGAAATGATGGAAAATGCGAAAAAACTCAGCCTCAATAAAAAATTGTACGGTTTTGTGGGGATTGCCTCATGCCTTGTGCTGGCAGTTGTCGGAATCGGCATTTTTTATTATTCTCGAATTGAAATAGCCAATCTGCTCAAGGATGATGTCAATACGATTGTTGAAAAAGTTCTGGCTACACGTGTAACGGAAAAAACCTATCTGCAATTTTATACTGCCGATCTGAAAAAGCAGTTTGACGAAATGACCCAGGATGTCAATAATCATTTGAATGCGCTTAAACAAAAAAAAATCGATGGCGCCTGGACAGCGATCATTAACACCATCGGCAGCGAGTTTGACCGATACCAGAAATTGTTTAATGAACTTGTTGAAGTTCACGGTCAACAAAGCAGTTTGAAGGTGGAAATGGTCAAGCCGCTCCAGACGTCCGAAGCGCTTTTGCATATCATCGTTACCGACCTTGTAAAGAAGCAGGCTGTTTTACGGATGGAGGGGGATGAACTCGGCGGCAGTGATCTTGGCATGTTGAATACCGTCAGAGACTGCAGAACCTCATTTATCCAGTTGCAGACTTTGCAACTGCAATTCATGATGAGCGGAGATGAGAAATTCGTTGCTGAATACAAGAAACTTGCTTCCGGAGAACTTCAGGAACTCCTTGAGGCACTCGAACAAAATGCGGTTGCTACTAAGAATGAAAGCTCTATAAAGACCGCTGCCACGGTTCGGGAATCCCTGAATAAGTTCGTAGAATTCATAGAACAATCCCAAAAACTGTATGAGATAGAAAGCGAACGGGTCAAACTTCTTAATGATGCCGGAAGACAGATCATCGAAGCGGCAAATGCGCTTCTGGGTCAAGTGGATCAATCCATAACCGGGCAGAAGCGATCGGCCGCAACGTTTATTTCGGCTATTGTCATTACCGGGATCATTTGCTTCTGGGTTCTGTCTTTTATTCTGGTTCGTTCCATCACCAAACCCATTAACGCCGTGATTGCAGGTTTGACTGAAAGTTCGGAGCAGGTGGCTTCAGGTTCCAGGCAGATTTCTTCCGCCAGTCAGCAACTGGCGGAAGGGGCGTCCGAGCAGGCGGCGTCTATCGAAGAAACTTCCGCCTCGATCGAGGAGTTGTCCTCGATGACAAAGCAGAATGCCGATAATGCCGAACAGGCCAATTTGCTCATGACGGAATCCAGACAAACCATTACGCAAACCAATCAATCCATGGAGCGATTGACCGCTTCCATGAGAGAAATCTCCAGAGCCAGCGAAGAAACCCAGAAGATCGTTAAAACCATCGATGAAATTGCATTCCAAACCAATCTGTTGGCGCTGAATGCCGCAGTTGAGGCAGCCCGGGCAGGTGAAGCCGGTGCGGGATTCGCCGTTGTTGCCGATGAAGTGAGAAATCTTTCCAAGCGTGCTGCGGAGGCTGCCAAGAACACCTCCGTTCTGATCGAGACGACGGTCAAGACCGTTCAAGAAGGCGCGGGATTGGTCGAGAGCACCAACGCTGAGTTCGAACGCGTTTTGATCAGTGCTACGAAAGTCGAGCAGTTGGTTGGTGAGATTGCAGCAGCATCACGGGAACAGGCCCATGGGAATTCGACAGGTCAATCATTGCGGTGTCGCGAGATGGATAAAGTGGTTCAGCAGAATGCCGCCAATGCCGAGGAGTCGGCCTCAGCTTCCGAGGAAATGAATGGTCGTGCCGGAGAGATGAAGGAATTCGTGGAAGCACTGTCGGCTTTGGTCGGCGGAGGACGCCGGGCAGGCCGGCATCACGTCAAAAAATATTGACAGAGGGCAGAAGATGACGGCTCTGTTGCCGTATCATGCACCCAAGGCCCTAACAGCAGCAACGGGCGAAAAGAAGCTTAAAAATAGATCAGACTGTATATGAAAACCGCTGCTGTATCCTGGCTATACCCCCTGATGAAAAGGGGGTATGTTTTTCGGAAGGGAATAAATCACTTCTGTTCAAGTAGAGCTTTAAAACAACGTCTTATGTGGATAAAACGGCGATCAGGACTTCAATATAAAAACGGGCATGGCTGATGGGCGCGGCCATGTTGGCCCGGTGATTGGCCAGAATTCCGCTGTAATCGCTGTCTGTCACAAAAAGCCAGGGTTCAATTTCTGTAGCCCTTTTACAGGATGCAATGGCATGATGAAGAATTTCCATGCCGTGACGGGTTTCAAGCGTGGGCTGAAAGTCTTCCATGACTGCTTCCAGAATGGTTTCCAGAGCGCTGGCAACGCCTTTTGCATAATAAAAATAGTCATCTACCCGGGACCAGCTGACCGGATCGCCATTGGATTCTTTGGTTTTAATCAGGTTCTCATCGCAGCTTCCCAAAAGATTGTCATACACGGCAAGAAGCGGCAGCAGGGTATCGGCGCGGGAATAAAAAACAGCAGCGCCATTTTCAAGATTGTTTTTATAAGCTGCAATTTCAGCCAGTGCATCCTCATAACGGGATTCGGGTGAAGGAAACCAGTAGCGTTCGGGTTTGGTCATCAGCCAGTCCATGGCGCGTTCCAGATTCTTGTTCAGGGATTCCACGCTTCCGGTCCTTGAAAGACGTTCCGTCAGAATAACGGTGGTCCTTCGCGTCACTTCAAGAACGCCAAGCTGAAAATTATTGACATTGTCGGTGAAGTCCAAAATATCATTGGGCCGCCATCCCCAGAAACGATCATTCAATTCATAGGAAAGGGGCTTGATGGTGGCCGTAACAAAGGCAACGCCCGGGGTCTTTTTAACCACGGCCTTGGATGAATCCAGAGCATGAGGGGTCGCTGCAGGAGAGTGAGCGGCTGATTTTGCAGGAGCAGGTGACGCAGCCTGAACCGGTTTGCCTGCATCGGTACCGGATTCGTTCAGCGTTGACATCCCACCAGCAAGAGGTGCGGCAGGCTGAACCGGTTTGCCTGAATCGGTATGCGACCGGGTGTCTGGCTGAGATTTGGATTCCTTTGCAAGGGACGGGCTGGGCGCCAGTTCGGTGGAATCGGTTTTTGGGATTTCTCCACCTGTTTGCGTGTGTGAGGTTTCTGGCTTTTGGGGAGTAGGGAGCTGGGACAGCAGCGGATGTCCAGCGGACAGTGACGGGCGGTTCGGACTTGCCGAGAAGCCCCAGTACGGTTCCTGTAAGCCATAAGACTGCAACCGTTAACAGCAGGCCGGTCACGATCCGCTGCGTGGCAAATTTTTTAAATGCTTCCATGTTTTCTCCTTTTATCCATTCCTGAGTTTTCGAATATCTCCGACACGAATGGTCACATTCCGTGCATCAAAATATTCGATGATCGGTATCACAAATTTTCGGGATGCGCCAGTCATATCCTTGAACTGGGGCGTGGTGATTTCACCGTGGACGTTCAGGAACTCGACCAGCTTTTTCTTGATCATGTTGATGGCTTCCTGGTGGAAATAAAGATCTTCTTTTATTCGGACGATCAGACCTTCGTCAACCAGAACATGAAGGACTTCTTTTGATTTTGTTTCATCCAGGCGCTGCGTTCTGCAGAATTCCTTGAAATAGGGAGGGGTGAGGCCATTCTGCTGGTAGGCATCCAGGATTTTCACTGCGGACATCCGTCTGGTCCTGGCCCAGGGAAACCGTATGGGTTGACAGGCGAATCATGTTTTCTTCCTGAACCACCTGGCCGGATTTGACCATCTGCTGAATCATCAGGGTAAAAAGCTTGGGGCTGATCTGGGGCGGCAATCTGGATTTCAATTCTTCTTTGGGCATTCCGGGTTTCAGGGGGTTGGCTTTATGAAAAGCATTCAGCATGCCGCCGGCCTCGGAAAACAATTGTTCGAAACAGGCGCGATGAATAAAAACACGCTGCTCCCTGTCGATCATCAGAAGCACCTTGTCCGACAGCAGCCGCTGAATGGATCCATCCAGTTTTTTATCCGAAGTGTTGGTCATGATTCGCAAATCGGAAAAGCCGATGCCCTGATAGCCAGCGTCTTCCGCGTGATAGGTCAGCACCTCCTCAGGGGATAGATCGACCAGTTTCTGGATGCCTGAAAAAACTTCGGGCTTGAAGCGCTTATGCTTTTGAGGAATGGGGTTGAGAATGCTGCCGCCGCCGATGGTTCGGACCGGCGAATAGCTTCGGATCACAAACCGGTCGTCTTTTACCACCGCAACCGGGGCATCGAGTCGAAGCTGGGCTGCAGTAAAGCTGCCCGGAGAAAGTTCTTCACTGTCCAGAAGGATCAGGTTTCCCAAAACTTCGCTGGTTCCGGTATGAAACCGGATTCGCGTTCGATTTTTTACGGGTTTTTTATTGCTTTTTAAATAATGGAGCCCGACATCCACCATAAAGCTTGAAATCAGTGCATTCGGGCTGGATAGCACATCACCGCGGTTAATGGATGCTTTTTCGAGTCCCTGAAAATTGATGGCGGTTCGCATTCCCGAAACCGCCTGTTCCACGCTGGCATTGTGAACCTGAATTCCCCTGACTTTGGAGGTGACGCCGGAGGGGTAAATCATGACCGGATCCCCCACGCGAATCATTCCGGATATCAGCGTGCCGGTGATGACCGTTCCAAATCCCTTCATGGTAAAGACCCGGTCTACGGGAAGCCTGAACAGATTGGTTGCCGAACGGTCCGGAATCGAGGCACTCAGGGTTTCAAGGGCCTGTATCAGTTCAGGAATGCCTTGTCCGGTCATGGAAGAAACCGGCAGGATGGGGGCGTCTTCCAGAAAAGACCCTGAGGTAAAAGAACGGACATCTTCCGTGACCAGTTCCAGCCATTCTTCATCCACCATATCCATTTTGGTCAGAACAACCAGCCCGTGCTGAATATTCAGGAGCGTGCAGATTTCCATGTGTTCGCGGGTCTGGGGCATGATTCCCTCATCTGCGGCAATCACCATGACAACCATATCGATGCCGGTGGCGCCGGCCACCATGGTTTTGACAAATTTTTCATGTCCGGGGACATCCACAATGCCCAGGTGCTGTCCATTGGGAAGATCCATGGAAGCAAATCCCAGTTCTATCGTGATGCCCCTGAGTTGTTCTTCTTTTAATCTGTCGGTATTGATGCCGGTCAACGCCTTGATCAGGCTGGTTTTTCCGTGATCAATATGTCCTGCTGTTCCAAGGATGATCTGTTTCAATGATGCCAGGCTCCTTCATCATGATTTTCTGGAAATGCGTCGTTATTTTCTGGCTCTGAAATATTCAAACACATAGGCCATGCCTACAAGAAAACCCCAAAGACCCGCTGTATAGCTGATGCGGGCCTGGGGATAGAACATACGGGTAAGGATTACCGCAAAGGCCGCGCCCAGAATGGCTCTTAAAATAAAAATATAAAAACGTTTCACAGATATGTCTTTCGCTGTTGACGACTTCTTGTTCATCCATCATTATAATCTATAGTAGAAGGCAAATCGGGTCAATAGATGATTGTATGAAAGAAGCCATTTGCCAGGTCGGCTTAGTATCCGGATTTGTTTTCTTCGTATCGCCTCAACCGCATCAGGTATTATATGACGACATTTTTATCTCATTATGGTTACAGCTTTTTATTTTTATTAAGCTTTATGGCATCTACCGTCATTCCCGTCGGCTCGGAATGGCTTCTGATCGCAATGGTCATGAAAGGATTTGATCCGGTACTGACCGTATCCATGGCAACTGCGGGCAATACCCTTGGCGCCTGCACCACTTATGGAATCGGGATTTATGGCAGTACCTGGGTGCTGCAGAAACTGTTCAGGATGGATGGAAAATCTCAGAAACGTGCTGAAAAGTTTTATGCGAAGTATGGGATGTGGTCCCTGCTGCTCTCCTGGCTGCCCCTGGTCGGGGACCCGATCTGTTTCGCCGGAGGCCTGCTTCGAATCCATTTCGGATTGTTTGTGGTGCTGGTATTGGTCGGGAAATTGTTCCGTTATGGCATCCTGGCGATACTGGTGTTATGATGCCCATTGATTTATTGCCGTAAAAAGCATAAGGGAAATGATTCGGAATTTTGTTAAAAACAATTTATCAAATCAATTATTCAACAGGAGGCCCGATCATGGATATGATGATTACATTTCCCGGAAATAAAAAGGTGGATTCAGCCTATAAGGGATTTACTGTCCATACGGACCAGCCGCTTTCAGAGGGCGGGGAGAATACGGCGCCAGAGCCGTTTGATCTGTTTCTGGCATCTATCGGAACTTGCGCGGGTATTTACGTTTCCTCTTTTTGCAGGGAACGCCGGATTGATACAACCGATCTACGGCTGATTCTCGGTTTCCATCCCAACGCGACCACGGGTATGGTTGAACGGATCGAGATTCAGATCAAACTGCCTTCGGGTTTTCCGGAAAAATATAAGGCCGCGGTCATTCGAACCGCCGACATGTGTTTTGTAAAAAAACATCTGTCAGCACCGCCTCAGTTTCATTTTACGGCATCCATTGCAGACTGACATAAGCATAATCTACGTCAGTTGAGATCTGCCGGTTTAAATGATATTCCCGATATGGAAAGATGCACGACAATGGTTGAAATGAGATAACCCATGAAAAAGGTATTGATCGTTGACGATGAAAAATCTCTGCTTCTCAGCATCAGGGCAGGCTTTGAGGCATACAAGGATCGCTTCCAACTGTTTACGGCTGAAGATGGAAAAAAAGCGATAAAAATACTGGAGTCGAATTCAATTGACCTTGTGGTCACGGATATTCGAATGCCGGAAATGGACGGGTTTGAGCTTCTGGTTTACATGAATTCCCGTTTTTCATCAATTCCCGTCCTTGTCATGAGCGCCTATGGAACCCGGGAAATCCAGGGGAAATTCGAATCCATCGGAATTATCGGCTTTTTGGATAAACCGGTTGATTTCGATGATCTGGTTAAAAGCATCGATGAAGGTTTAAAGCTGACTTCCCAGGCAGGAACCATGACCGGGTTTTCAGTGGGAAGCTTTCTCCAGCTTATCGAAATGGAAGAAAAAACCTGTTTGCTTGAAGTGAGCGCCAGAGGAAAAAAAGGACTGTTTTATTTTGATCGCGGCATTTTGTTTGATGCGGTCAGCGGAAGACTGATCGGAGAAGAAGCCGCCATAGAGATGATCATGTGGAATCAGGTCTCGCTTTCATTCAAAAGCCTTCCGGATAAAAAAATCATGAGACGGATCAATTCAGAGTTGATGCCCATTATGATGGAAGCTTCCAGACGGAAAGATGAAAAAACTCAAGAAAACGAATTGGGTGTTTTTGACGGGACTTTTGAGGAAGAACTCAATTTTCTGGAGGAAGAGCTCAATTCGCTTAAGGCAGGCAATGATCTTTTTGGCGAATCTGAAAACCAGAAGATTATTGAGCCTGACTGGCTGACGCCGGAATGTCCGGGCCCGAATATTTTGCTGACCCCGGAAACTGACAATGTCCTTTTGCTGACTCCGGATAGTGACGATCCCCTGGAGCCCCTTGCTGCCCGAGAGTGACCATCGAGGCACCGCAAGACAACCTGTGAAGCAGATTGTTGATATCTTCAAAAAAATGGCCACAGAGCTGCATGGCGGGATGATGATCAGCCTGATGGACATAGATGGCATCATGATTGCTGAACACAACCCGGCGCAAATCCCATCAGATGTTTTCGCTGCCAAATTCGCCATGGTTATCGGAATCATCGAGAAAACCCTAAAGGAATTTGAGGGGGTGGGTGAGTTGAGAGAAACGATTTTTCAGGCCAGCGATGCATGGATCGTATGCCGTCTTGTGGCGCATAACTTTTACCTGGGACTTGTGGTTAACCAGGAGTCAACGCTGGGAAATATCCGTCTGGTCTTAGGCAAATACATTGATAAGATCCGACATTTGCTGCCATAGACGGCTGCTGACTGGCCATTGATGGCCTTTTGTTAGAATCATTCAATGGAATAGAAAATGGAATTGCCTGCCAGGACAAATACTGTGCAACTGATTGAAGATCTGGAGCAAATATTTTCCATACTGCGACATGAATTTGGAAATACGGTCAATTCGCTGAAAATGACGCTGGATGTTTTGGTCAGAAATTATGACACTTTTGACGACTCGGCCAAACTGGAATTTTTGCACCGGGCGCTGGTACTGGTTGCCCGACAGCACAAATTCCTGGATGCCATGCGCTCATATGCGCGTGCAGCGGTTGGCGAAATTGAAGAAATTCCCCTGATCTTTTTTTGGAGTGACTGCGTTGCCCTTGCAAAATCAAAACTTGCTGGAACAAAGATTGGATTCAAACAGCAGATTCAGGCCGAACCATATAGTATTCTGGCCAATTCATCAGCCATCTACCAAATCATCGGTCACCTGATAGACAACGCGATTGATGCGGTTTCTGATATAGAATATCCAGAAATTGAATTGTTGGCCTTTACCCGTCCCGGCAGTTTCGTGGTTCAGGTCCTGGATAACGGACCGGGTATTCCTGAGGATATCCAGCCCAAATTGTTTACGCCTTTTTTCACCACTCGGGAAGGGCATTCCGGATTGGGGCTGTCAATATCTCAAAAGATGCTCAGTCAGATGGATGGCCGCCTGGAACTGATCAACCGCAGCCCATCGGGGACAGAGGCCAGCATGTGGCTGAAGGTTGGCTGACAGCGCGCTACCCGCCTGCCGGCAGGTTTTTATTTTTTAGCAAGGCTTCCAGTATTTTGGGAATATATGCTTCCGCCTTGCTGGCGTGAAACCTGCAGGCCCCTGCGGCTCTATGACCGCCGCCTTCAAATTCCGCCAGCAGTTGTCCGACATTCACCTTGCAGGTCCGATTAAAAATGCTGTGGCCCACGCTGACCAAGACCATGTCAGGCTGGTTGGCATCAAGGCGAATTTTTACCTGAACAGAGCACTCGGGAAACAGGGAATAGACCAGAAAGCGGTTGCCTGCGGGTGGCGGCGTCAAGGCTCGAAAGTCTGTTACCGCTATATGGCCAAGGCATTGGGTGTGCTCTTTCAGGTAGGTCCGATAGGCGATGTTTTCACGGATCACCGCTTCGCACCGGGCTTTCACCATTTTGTCTTCCATGACAGTATGAATCGGCAGAACCCTGAGCAGATCAACCAGATGGTTCCAGTAGGGCTCATCGGTGCTGTTTTGACTGCTGATGGTCATGGAAAGCAGGATATAGGGATGATGTTCCGGATGCAGGACTTCTTCGTGAGTCAGATCCGCCGAATCGATTTTGTCTGCGGCCTGAACCAGTTCCGTATAATCCCGATGAAATTTGCCGCGATAATAGTCAAAAATGATTCCGGCTGCGGATGGCGCCATTCGGAAAGCGCCCGTGAAAGGCTGTTCCCCTTGGTTGGAAAAATGGTGATCAAACCACAGGGAACAATTCGGCGCATGCGGGAAGATTGGCGACAATATCGCCTTGATGAATATCCACCAGTCCTTTTTGAATCTGGCTGGGTTCTGCCCATTTGACTGGCTCTTGAATATTCAGGGCTTCGTAAAGAAGGACAGCGCAGACCACGCTGTCAAAGTCGGATCGGGTTACAATTCGCATAATATCCTGTAATTATTTACGACATATCCGTATTTTGGGGTGAGGAATATGAACAACCAGCTTGAGAATGTTTTTCCCATTTTCCCGATGATAATGGACTTCATCCATTAGTTTTCGAATCAGAAAAACGCCCAGCCCGCCGATTTCTCTGTCAAAAATGCCGGCGGAAATATCCGGATCTTTTAAGGACAGCATGTCAAAGGCGATGCCGGTATCTTCGATTTCAATTACAAATGACTTGGATGGGTGCTGCATGCAGGTTACCTTGATGTCCCCCTGGCGGTCCGGGTAGGCGTAATCGATGATATTTACCAGGGCTTCTTCAGATGCCAGCTCGATCTCTTTGATACGTTTACCGGAAAAACCGAGTTTTCCGGCATTGCCGGAAATAAACTGCACCAGCAGTTCCATGTTTTCTATTCTTGCCGGCAGTTGCATGCTTGACATGGAAAACCCCGAAATTTCGGTTGAATATTGCGGATTTTGAATGGGTCCGTTGTCATATCATTATGGATGACAACTGCCTCACGCCTGAAGGATCGCAGCCTGTACCGTATCATGAATGGGAATGATGGAATTAAAGCCCGAAATCTCAAAAACCTCGTTTACAGACTCTTCCATGGCAGCAAGCAGGATCTTTCCATTGATGGCGTTCAGCTTTTTTGCGATAACCAGAATGCTCCGGAGCCCGGCGCTGCTGATATATTCCAGGGAACTCAGATCAACGACAAAACATTTTTCACCCGCATCGATCCACAGGCCCACTGTTTTTTCGAATTCGGGCGCGGTGACTGCATCCATTCTTCCGTTAACCTTGACAACAAGCGCATTGTTTTCTTTTCCGGATTTGATGATTTCCATAAAAAAATCTCCTGATCACTTGCAATGATTTGCATTGCGCGATGAATATGATAAATTTATTGTTACCTATAATAACCCCGATGATAAAATCAATAAGATAATGATAAAATCGTCTTTGACGGTTTGAGAGGCCATGATTTATGACGATTTGTAATCTTGCGGCAACGCCGGCTCCTGTGCGCAAGCGCATGCAACTGGTTGCTGACAGAGATGCCCTGATGCGGATTTTCATCCGGCCGGAAAGCGATGCCGCGCGGCTTGACCCTGCTGAAATACATGGATCAGATTCTCTTCGGCCTTCATGAATTTTTAACCCGGCATGTCGGTGTTACCCAGGAAATCAGTTTAAAGGAACTCTCGGAACGCTTTACCAGTTCCACAATCGGCAAGCACCCGGAAAAAAAACTGGCCGATGTGATTACCGACCTGATTGAAGATATCGCCCCCCATGCGGTGAATGTCGCCTCGCCCTATTTTGTGGGCCACATGACTTCGGCCCTTCCTTTTTTTATGGTTCACCTCAAAACGATTATCGCGGCGCTGAATCAGAATGTCATCAAGCTGGAGACTTCAAAAGTGGTCTCCGTTATCGAAAAACAGGTATTGGCCAAGATTCACCGCCTGATATTCCAGAAAAACGAGTCGTTCTATCAGGAGCATGTCCAGAATCCCCAAACCTCGCTGGGGTGTTTTATTGAAGACGGGACTCTGGCCAATATCACGGCGCTCTGGGTTGCCCGCAATACATTGCTGGCTGCCAGAGATCGTTTTGAGGGTGTTGAGAAAGAAGGGCTTTTGGCAGCCTACCAGGCGTATGGCATTGAACGGCTGGTTGTGCTGGTATCCAGATTGGGCCATTATTCCCTTAAAAAAGCCGGCGGTGTTCTGGGAATTGGAAATCGGAATGTGATTGCGGTTGAGGTGGATGCGCAAAACCGGATGGATCTGAATTGCCTGAGGCAAAAGATCGCCGAGCTTCATGACAGCGGCAAAAAAACCCGGATTCTGGCTGTTGTGGGAATTGCCGGAACCACGGAAACCGGATCTGTTGACCCGCTGGGTCAACTGGCGGCAATCTGCGCCGAGCACCGCATTCACTTTCACGTGGATGCGGCCTGGGGCGGCCCGACCCTGATGTCGGATAAGTACCGGCATTTGCTTGGCGGAATCGAACAGGCGGACAGCGTGACCATCGATGGCCACAAGCAGTTTTACATGCCCATGACGTGCGGCATGGTGTATTTCAAAGATCCGAGGAATTCTGGATGCCATCGAATATCATGCCGGCTATGTCAACCGGCCCGGGTCTGTGGATCTGGGAAGAAAATCCTTGTCCGGCTCGCGTGAAGCCAGTTCGCTGATTCTCGACAGCACCCTGAAGATCATGGGGACTCAGGGGTATGCCTTGCTGATTGAGCATGGCATCGAAATTGCCCGACAGTTTGCAGCGGAAATACAAAGCAGGCCGCTTTTTGAGTTGATTACGCCGCCTGAACTCAACATCCTCACCTATAGACTCTTTCCGCCGGCCAAAAGATCTCTGATTCCGGCTTGAACAGGGAGCCGTCGACGAAGCATCCGGCATCAATGATCAGCTTAACGCCATTACCCGAAAAGTCCAACAACTGCAGCGTGAAGCCGGAAAGAGTTTTGTGTCCCGGACCACCCTCAGGGTCCATCAATACCCTGGGCAGGAGATCGTTGTTTTTCGCTGTGTGATCATGAATCCCATGACAACCCTGGATGTGCTTCGCGAGATTCTGGATGAACAGGAAGCGATCTACCGCCAGTTAAATGAATCCGTGGAATTCAGTTCGAAAAATTCCGGGAGCGCGGGCATCCGCCCGCAACCGGCGGATGCCGCGCTCCCGGTGAGATTTTTATGCCTGAGGCGGCCAGGGCACTATGGTGGGGTACCATGGCCGTTTGTGAAATCATCATTTTTTTTGTGACAACCGCCGGATATGTGCTAATGATCCGGCACTGAATGAAAACCTGTTTGACGAGCCATGTTTTATGAATGTTATTCACTGGTTAATTCATTTCCAACATGAAGGAGGAAACATGCCCGTCAGAAAGATTGAACGTACCCCATCCGCCTATGCCTATCCCCTGCTGATCAAAAACATCCTTCGCATGCCCCTGGTGTATGCGCCCAAGCAGGAAATCGTCTATCGGGACAAGATGCGCTACAATTATGAAGCCCTGAACAGCAGGGTCTCGCAACTGGCGAATATGCTGGAAAAGCTGGGGGTTACGTCTGGAAATACCGTTGCGGTCATGGATTGGGACAGCCACCGGTATCTGGAATGTTTCTTTGCCGTTCCCATGATGGGGGCGGTGCTTCACACCGTTAACATCCGGCTTTCGCCGGAGCAGCTTGCATACACCATCAATCATGCGGAAGATGATATCATTCTGGTCAATTCCGATTTTCTTCCCATGCTGGAAGCCATCAAGGATCAGCTCAAGACCGTCAAGAAATTTGTCCTCCTGACAGATGCGGATCCGGCGCCGCCAACATCCCTTGATCTTTCGGGCGAGTATGAAGCCCTGCTTTCCGCGTGCAGCGCAAATTATGATTTCCCGGATTTTGACGAAGACGCCATGGCCACCATGTTTTACACCACGGGCACCACGGGAATGCCAAAAGGGGTTTACTACAGCCACCGTCAGATCGTCCTTCACACCTACGGACTCATGTCCGGCATCTGCATTTACAAATCCCAGGTCAATCTGAATTCCGGTGATGTGTACATGCCCATGACCCCGATGTTCCATGTCCATGCCTGGGGCATTCCCTATCTGTGCACGCTTTTGGGAACCAAGCAGGTCTATCCGGGTAAATATGAACCGGCTGTGCTGCTCAAGCTGATTGCAACGGAAAAAGTCACTTTTTCACACTGTGTTCCCACCATTATGCACATGCTGGTCAGCAGTCCGGCCGTAAAGCAGTTTGATCTTTCCAAATGGAAAGTCATCATCGGCGGATCCGCCCTTCCCAAGGGCCTTTGCAAGGCGGCATTGTCTCTGGGCATCAGCCTGACGACCGCTTACGGCATGTCCGAGACCTGCCCGATCCTGACGCTCGCCAACATGAAGCCGTTCATGCTGGACTGGGATATTGACAAACAGGTTGAAATGCGGTGCAAAACCGGAATGCCGGTTCCGATGGTCAATCTTGAAATCGTGGATCCGGAAGGAAAACCCGTTCCCCATGATGGAAAAGCCACCGGTGAAGTCGTGGCGCGTACCCCCTGGCTGACGCAGGGGTATCTGAAGGATCCGGAACGCAGCGAGCAGCTCTGGGAAAACGGCTGGCTCCATACCGGCGACATCGGCAATATCGATACCGAAGGATACCTGCAGATCACCGACCGGGTCAAGGATGTGATCAAGACCGGCGGTGAGTGGATTTCCTCTCTTGAGCTGGAAGATATCATCAGCCAGCATCCGGCGGTCAGCGAGGCTGCGGTGATTGGCGTGGCTGATGAAAAATGGGGAGAACGGCCCATGGCGCTGATCGTTTTAAAGCCGGAGTTCAAGGGCAAGGTTACAGAGGACGAACTGAAGCAGTTTTACATGAAGTTTGTAGACAACGGAACCATTCCCAAATACGGTGTTCCCAGCAAAGTCGCCCTGGTTGACACCATTGCCAAAACCAGCGTCGGAAAGATCAGCAAGAAAGATCTGAGGATTCAGTATAAATAGGATCTTAAAAAGCTCTGAAATCCGATTTTCAGATGCTTGCATAGGTTTCAAACGGGGGCAACCGGCCGGTTTCCCCTGTTTGCCCATTTTTTCCAGATATCAAAAAGATAAACCGCGACAATGGCGGTGATCACCCGGGGAATCCAGAGCCAGAATACGCTCAGGCCCAGGGATGCAAAAAGTGTCGGGTCTTCGACCATCGAATGGTTGATGCCGATGGAGATGTGAAGCCTCTCCAGCTCTTCAGCGCTGAAATTCCCTTCCTTGGCTTCTTCCACGATGACCGCCGCGCCATAGGCGATCCCGAACACCACGGCCGTCAGCCACAGCAGCCCGACCCGCTCATCCAGCCCCATGATTTTCAGAAAAGGTTTTAATATCTTTACCAGAAATGGAATAATGTCAAAGGCCTTCATCAGGCACAAGGCGATCATCAGCGCCATCACGATCAGAAAGATCTTGATGCTGAGAAAAAAAGTGGAAATTCCCCATTTCTGAATGACTTCCCACAGGGTTTTCTGAATCTGCGGGCCAGAAGCAGCGACGCAATTGATGCGACAGGCTGCAAGTCCATGAACTGGGCCACTGCGATCACGGTGACGATGGAGGCTGCAAGCCGGATTGATGTGGCTTTCAGCGGACTTAATCCGGATCTGCCCTGCACCATTCCCTCCTGAACCAGATTGTGGGATATGAGCAGAAAAATGGCGATCAGGGTCATCTGGTTTACTGAAAAAGGCAGTACGATCATGGCGGCAATCCCCCCGTAGATTCCCGTCAACATGCCGACCACCAGCGGAATTGCAGCAGCAGCCGGCATGCTGATCAGTTTCATGACGGGCGCAAGCAAAAAATCCATCTGCTGAATCAGGCCGCTGTAATCCAGAAGGACCGTCAGAAACGAGATGGGGATCAGAATTTTGAGCAGCCAGACATAACCGCTCCAGCCTTTTTCAATACCGGCCATAATGCCGGATTTGGCCGTATCATGAAAATTTGTCATTCAGTGTCGCATTCCATTTATTATAAGATGTTTATCTCAGATTCCGAATTATCAATCGGCCTAGCATGTCGTTATCGCAGTCCATTGGTCGGGTCTCCTTCTTCAACCATCTGCCTCAGGACCTGGATTTCGGCCTGTCCCGGTATGCGGCCGGTCAGATGGGCGGTCAGGACCACCTCTCCATCCTGGTTGACAAGAACCGCGTCTGCCCGGGCGCGGCCTTTTTCATCCACTTCCGTGATCGTTACGGTGCAGGTGATGGTTTCGCCCATATAGACAGGACGTTTGAACCGAAAATTCATGCCGGAAGCCAGCCATCCGATTTGCCCCCCCACTTCCGTGACCATGCCGCCGACCAGAAGTCCGTGGCAGATTCTGCCCTTTAATCCCTTTGACGCAACAAACCGCGGATCAAAATGAATGGGGTTGTAATCGCGGGTCAGATCGGCGAATTGTTCGACCTGCGACGCGGAAAATGTTCGGGTAACCGTAAAAACAGTGCCTGGAGTCAATCCCGCAATCGTGCGCTGCTCGAATGATGGACATCAAATTTTCCTTTCAATTTCTTTTCGGTGCTTCATAAAGCACTTAACAATAATCCAATTTGATATTTTATCAAGCTTAAAAGATGACGCGATGGCATATCAGTTGACAAATTCAATCAACCGGTCTACATCATGAAACATGATAAACGATATCGGATAAAAGAATTCCCATGGGCCTGAAACCGGGCGACTGCATCGGCATTGTGGCGCCGGCCAGTCCCTTTGAGCAAACGGATTTTTATGCCGGAATCGGTATACTGGAGAACATGGGATTTCGGGTGAGTTTTCCGGAAGGGATATTTTCAAGATCCGGGTATCTTGCCGGATCGGATGTGGATCGCGCTGCCCAGGTGAACGCGGCGTTTGCAGACAGCGCTGTTCAGGCGATTGTCTGCGCAAGGGGCGGCTATGGGTCCATGCGGATCCTGCCATATCTGGACTATGAGGCCATCCGCCGGCATCCCAAACTGCTGATGGGATTCAGCGACATTACGGCGCTTTTGTGTGCGCTGTATCAGCGCTCCGGCCTGGTTTCCTGCCACGGGCCGGTTGTCAACACCTTAAAGAATGCCGGCTCAAAAACCCTGGAGTCCGTATTCAATATGCTGACTTTGAATGAACTGCCCGCAATTCAACTGGAAAAAGGAATCGTGCTGAGTCCGGGAAAAGCGTCCGGCCCTGTCATCTGCGGCAATCTGACGACATTGTGTCATCTTGTCGGAACGCCATTCCAGCCGAAATTGAACGGGCATATATTGATTCTTGAAGATACGGGAGAAAAACCGTATCGCATCGATCGCATGCTCACCCAGATGAAGCTTGCCGGGGTATTCGACGGGCTTTGCGGCCTGGGGATCGGCTCATTTGAAAATTGCGGAGAAGCGGATGAACTCTTTGAAATCATTGCCCGCATATTTCACCCGGTCCAGATTCCCATCCTTGCCGGATTCGATATCGGACATGGATCCGACAATATTGCGGTTCCCTTTGGCCTTGAAGCGGTTCTGGATGCAGACCATCATTTGCTGACGTATCGTCTCATTGCAGGATAGCGGACATGAAGCGTGTGGACCGCCTGATGCATCAGGCCATTGCGGATCGGATATTCCCCGGAGGGGTTCTTCTGGTTTCCAGAGATAACCGGATCGAGTTTTTTGAGGCATATGGCTGTGCGGATCTGTTTTCCGGCGCACCGGTGACAAAAGATACGATTTATGATCTGGCATCCTTGACCAAGCCGCTGGCAACCACGCTGGCGGTGATGCAGCTCATTCAGGAATCCAGGCTGAGCCTGGATCAGCCGGCGGTATCCGTTTTGCCCCGTTTCCTGGATCCGCTGATGTCACAGGTAACCATCCGGCATCTGCTTTCCCATAGTTCAGGTCTTGCGGATTACCGCCCCTATTACCTGAACCTGCGGCAATTTCCTTTGAATGCGCGAAAAGAAAAATTGGAAAAGCTGCTCTGCCCGGGAACGCTCTGATCGGTGTTCCGGGCAGACAGGTGCTTTACAGCGATTTGGGGTTCATGATATTGCGCTGGATTATTGAAACGATATCCGGAAAACGCCTGGATCATTTTCTGTCGGAATTTCTATACCATCCGCTGGGATTGGAACACCTTTTTTTCATTGACCTGAATCAGCCGGCATGCAATGACAATATCGCGGCCACCGAGCTTTGTGCCTGGCGAAACTCCTTGTTAAAGGGAAAGGTTCACGATGACAATGCCTTTATCACGGGCGGTATTGAGGGGCATGCCGGGCTTTTTGGGTCAGCCGCCGATGTCGCACGACTGATTTCGGTTCTGTTGTCGGACTACAGGGGACAATCCGGCCGGTCATTTTTTAACTCAAACCTGATTCAGGCTTTCTGGTCCCGGCAGACGCCATCGGGAAGGGCGCTGGGGTTTGACATGCCTTCAGCCGATGGTGCCAGTTGCGGCCATTTTTTTTCCAAAACCAGCGTGGGGCATTTGGGATATACCGGGACTTCGTTCTGGATTGATCCGGAGCAAGTCGATTTTCATTGTTTTGTTGACCAATCGTGTTCACCCTTCCCGCTATAATATCGGAATACGTCGGTTCAGGCCCCATATCCATGATGAAATCATGATCAATATGGGGTTATCCAATTGAAATACCATGTGAATTTTCTTGTTATCGATATTGTTTATCCGGTTCTGGATCTTAATATTTCCCTTGAGAATGCCAGGATTTTCTGGTAACCTCATAAATTTAATCTGGTAGAAAATCATTTGTAACAACCATCTGGTTCAAACCCGTCTGATTTTCCATTTTTTCCAGGAACAAACTGTTAACGTTAAGCTGTAAATGAGGCATTATGAGCTTTTTAAATGGATTCTTAGGGTTTTTTTCAAGTGACCTGGCCATAGATCTGGGGACTGCCAACACCCTGGTTTATGTGAAAGGCAAAGGCATTGTGCTGAGCGAGCCCTCTGTCGTGGCGGTGAGAACCGACAACCGATCCAAAAACCGGGTTCTGGCTGTTGGGCTTGAAGCAAAGAATATGTTGGGAAGAACCCCGGGAAACATCGTTGCCATTCGGCCCATGCGTGACGGAGTCATCGCGGATTTTGAAGTTACCGAAGCCATGCTCAGGCACTTTATCCATAAGGTTCATAACAGGCGGTCCTTTGTCCGGCCCAGAATCATCATCGCCGTGCCCTCCGGAATCACCCAGGTTGAAAAGCGGGCTGTCCGGGAATCTGCGGAATCCGCAGGCGCACGGGAAGTGTTTCTTAATCGAAGAACCCATGGCTGCGGCAATCGGCGCCGGCCTGCCCATCACCGAGCCCACCTGCAATATGGTTGTTGATATTGGCGGCGGAACGACCGAGGTCGCCGTCATTTCTCTGGCCGGCATCGTATATTGCAGATCTTTGAGAGTGGCCGGAGATAAAATGGATTCCGCCATCATGCAGTACATCAAACGCAAGTACAATCTGCTGATCGGAGAGCGAACCTCAGAGGCGATTAAAACCACGATCGGAAATGCCTATCCGGATCCTCAGAATCTTGAAACCATTGAGGTCAAGGGAAGAGATCTGGTATCCGGCATTCCCAAGATTCTTACCATAGATTCGGAAGAGATCCGTATCGCCATTTCCGAACAGTTGGACGCCATACTGGAAACAGTAAAGATAGCCCTTGAACAAACGCCGCCGGAATTGTCGGCCGATATTGTGGACAGAGGGATCGTGCTGACCGGAGGCGGCGCATTGCTGAAGAATCTGGATAAGCTGTTGATGGAGGAAACCGGCCTGCCGGTCAGGATTGCGGATGATCCCCTGTCAACAGTCGCGCTGGGATGTGGAAAAACGCTGGATAGTCTTGAAATCCTCAGACAGGTCGTAATTATCTAAGTTTTATGTTTTCAAAAAAAATGATGGTAATCGCTGGCGTATTTGGCTTTGTTGTCGTCAATATCATCATGCTTTTTATTTCAGCAAGATATGTCACTTCCTCATCGGCTTCCAGGCATATGGGAATGGGGATCGTCTCTCCGCTTCAAAAAGCCGTAACAGTTTCTATCCATTCGCTCAGGTCAATGTGGACGCATTATTTTTTTCTGGTTTCCACGGAAAAAGAAAATGACAGCCTGAAAAAAATGATGGCCAAAACCATCTATGACGGCAACCAGTGCAAGGAAACAGAGCTTTCCAATGACCGGTTCCGTAAACTTCTTGATTTTAAAAACGCCAGTCGACTTCATTCCATTTCCGCTGAGGTGATCGGCAAAGATCCTTCCCAGTGGTATAAAACGCTGGTTATTGACAAAGGCGTTTCCGAAGGCATCACCAAGGGGCTTCCTGTGGTGGTTCCGGAAGGGGTCGTGGGCCAGGTGATTGATGCTTCTGACCATTATGCAAAAGTCCTGCTGATCATCGATTCAAACAGCGCTGTGGATGCGTTGGTTCAGCAGACCCGCGCCCATGGCATCATAAAAGGAGATTCTGAAGGTCGCTGTCTGCTTAATTATGTTTCCCGAAAGGAGATCGTCAATATCGGAGATGCCGTGGTTTCATCCGGACTGGACGGCGTTTTTGCCAAGGGCCTTCTGATCGGAAAGGTGACGGATATCATTCGGAACAAAGTCTGGGATATTTCAGGATATTGAGGTTTCTCCTTTTGTTGATTTTGATAAAATTGAAGAAGTTCTGGTAGTTCTCAGCCCGCCATCACAGAGCAGATATCGCTGATAAAGACTGGAACTATGGGTTTTTTGCAAGCGCATCCAACGCGTTCTATTTTTCGAGTTCTTTCATGAATCCCATGGTGCGAATCGGGCTGATTCTGTTTCTGGTCATTTTTCAGACAACGCTTTATTACGCCATTCCTGCCCTGAATCATTTCGTGGACCTGCTGATCATTTTTGTGATTTATGCGGGACTTTTTCTGCCCTTTCTGGAGAGTATCGTTCTGGTGCTGGTGCTGGGAGCGCTTATGGACAGTATCACCGGAGGGCTGTTTGGGCCTGTATCTGTCCATATATTTCTGGATAATTGTCGGATTGAGGCCGTTTGTGACGCTGTTGAATTTAAAAAATGCCCACACGCTGCGGCTGCTGCTGGGGATCGCCATCGGATTTGAGAATCTGATGCTGTTTATTGGAACGGTTGCCCTGAAACAGGAAATCGTGTTCTCATCCGAATTCATTCCGGGAATGGCTTATCAGCTGTTCTGGACCTTGATTCTGGGCCCCTTTCTCATCAGGCTTTTGAATGCCATGGATCGCCATTTAATTCATGCCCAATCGAAATAACCTTTCATCATGACAGATCCAACTCCCCCGAACTCCTTTCTCAAGAACCAAACCCCGGACAGCGACTGGTACAAGCGCAGAATTATCGGGCTGATATGCTTTGTGATACCCGGCTTCGCTTTTTTATTGCTGCGGCTTTTTTATCTTCAGATTATTGAAGGAGAAAACTTCAGAAGACTTTCGGAAAATAACTGCATCCGCCTGCAAAGCATTGATCCGCCCAGAGGATTGATTTTTGATCGAAATGGGCAGCTTCTGGTGGACAACCGCCCTTCCTATGATTTAAGTATCGTGGTCAAAGATGCCAGGCCGCTGGAAACATCGCTTCAGCATTTGTCTCAATATACGCGAATTCCGCTGGAATTGTTATGGGAGGAAGTTGAGAAAAGTCATAATCAGCCGTCCTTTAAGCCGGTTTTATTGAAACAGGATATTGGCAGGGATGTTCTGGCAGCCATTGAAGTAAAACGCTTTGATTTGCCCGGGACCATTGTGGATGTCCGTCTGCGAAGGCTTTATGTGAAAAGCCAGAGCGCTGCCCATGTCCTTGGCTATGTCGGTGAGATCAGTAGCAATGAATTGAAATCCGTAAAATATGCCGGGTATAAGCGGGGGGACTTAATTGGGAAAAGCGGGGTTGAAAAGTCATTTGAAAACTACTTGAGAGGAGAACGGGGGGGGCGCCAGATTGAGGTGAATGTGACCGGGCAGCTCGTGCGCGTGCTGAAAACCGTTGATGCAGTTCCCGGAAACAATATTTTTCTGTCCATTGACCAGAGTTTGCAGAAAAAAGCCGAAGACCTGCTGTCGGATGTTACGGGTGCGGTTGTGGCGATGGATCCATCGACCGGATATATTCTGGCAATGGCCAGCAGTCCTTCTTATGATCCGAACATGTTTGTAGATGGTTTCAGTTATGATCAGTGGGAAACCCTCATCAAGGACCCTTCCCATCCGCTTCAGAACAAAGCCATTCAGGCCGAATATCCTCCGGCGTCCACATATAAAATCATCACGGCAATGGCAGGTCTGGAAGAAGGCGTGATTGATGAAAAAACCACACTGGTTTGCACGGGCGCTTATAAATTTGGAGATCGGGAATACCGGTGCTGGAAAAAAGGCGGACATGGTTCGCTCAGTGTAGGCAGGGCCATTGCGGAATCCTGCGATGTGTTCTTTTATCAGGTGGGGCTCCGACTGGGAGTGGATCGGCTGGCGTCCTACGCCAAAGCTGCCGGATTGGGGGCTTTGACGGGGATTCAGCTCGAACAGGAGTCCGGCGGCCTGATTCCAACTGCTGCATGGAAAAAACGCAGAATGGGGGTTGCCTGGCAGGGAGGAGAAACCCTGTCGATTTCGATTGGTCAGGGGTACGATCTGGCAACCCCCCTGCAACTGGCGACCATGATCTCAAGCATTGCCAATGGCGGGACCCGGTTTACGCCGCTGATCGTCAAGAAAATTCAAAATGCGTCCGGTGAAACCATCAAGGAATTTTTTCCTGAAATCAAGGGACATCTTCCCGTCAGCCCCAAAAACCTGGATATCATCAAAAAAGGACTCTGGGAAGTTGTCAACGGCAAAAGCGGAACCGCTCGCATCGCCACCATTGATGGGATTGAGGTCAGTGGCAAAACCGGAACCGCCCAGGTTTTCAGCCGTAAAACAGATTCGGAAAATGAAGCCAGGCGAGCCCAGCATTTAAAATCCCATGCCTGGTTTGTGGCGTATGCGCCCTCGGCCAATCCGAAAATTGCGGTTTCCGTGCTTGTCGAACATGGTGAACATGGGGCCAGCGCCGCAGCGCCCATTGCCAGAGAGCTGATCCGGGCCTATTTATCTGAAAACGACAAGTGAACATGGAATGGTATCGTAAGAATAAGAGGCAATCATGTTTGACCGCCGACTGATCCAGAATTTTGACTGGATGCTGCTGATCATCACCCTGTTGCTGGCTGCATCCGGACTGATAACCCTTTACAGTGCGGCACGGGCAGGACTGGACATTACGCAGGCTTTTTATTTCAAACAGCTCATGTGGTATGGTGCGGGTTTTCTGATCATGATCGCCTCCTTTCTTGTCAGCTACAAACACTTTGATCAATATGCCTACTCTGCCTACGCCATTTGCATTTTCCTGTTGATTGCGGTGCTGCTGGTGGGAAAGCTGGTTGCCGGATCCAAGCGGTGGCTGGTTTTTGGCCCGATTTCCCTTCAGCCCTCTGAACTGGCAAAGGTTGCGGTGATTCTAGTACTTGCGCGCTATTATTCAAGAACAGCCAGTACCAAAGGAATGCGTCTGCGTGACCTGGTTATCCCGATGGTGCTGATTGCCATTCCATTTGCTCTCATTGTCAAACAGCCGGATCTGGGAACTGCCATGATGATTCTTTTGATTGCCGCGACCCTGACGGTGTTTATCAAGATCGAAAAACGAGCGATGATTGCCATCGTTTCATTTGGAACCGTGGCCATTCCCATGATCTGGTTGCTGCTGAAAGGATATCAGAAACAGCGAATTCTGACTTTTTTGGAGCCGGACAGGGACCCGCTTGGCGCTGGATATCATATCATTCAATCCAAAATCGCCATAGGTTCGGGCATGCTTTCAGGGAAAGGTTTTTTGAAGGGAACGCAGAATGCGCTTTCATTTTTGCCGGAGCATCAAACGGATTTTATTTTTTCGGTTCTGGCAGAAGACTGGGGTTTTATCGGGTCTGCGGCCGTATTGTTTCTTTTTTTAATTGCTGATTGTCTGGAGCCTGAACATCGCTCATGGGTGCAGGGATCCTTTTGGCGCGCTTCTGGCCATTGGAATCACGGCATTGATCGGCTGGGAGGTTTTCATTAACATTGGAATGGTAATGGGACTGATGCCGGTGGTTGGTATTCCGCTGCCGTTTATCAGTTACGGCGGTTCCGCCATCCTCAGCATGATGCTGTGCATCGGAATCCTCATGAATATCAGCATGCGCAAATACCTGATAGAATAAATGAAGTTTTCCGTATGATCCAGCGAATTTTTGTACAGAACTTGAAAACATTTGATGGAATTTCGACTTGAAAACAGGCAAATAACCATTTGATAAACCAGAAAAATTGAATACGAATTTCTGGCGGTTAAAAAAATCAAAAAAACTTTTGACAACATGTTCTGGCAGATGTTATAGACCCCCAGTCCAAATCATGATATTCAAAGATTATTATTCATTTATCGCTGTTTACAAACTGAAATTCAAAAATGGAGGGCAAACGTATGATTAATGTTGATGGGTCGGTTTTTATCCAGATCGCCAATTTTATTTTTTTGATTTGGGTAATGAACATGATTTTGTATAAACCCATACGTAAGGCGCTTCTTCAGCGAAAAGAAAAAGTGTCGGGTTTGGAACGCAGTATTGCCGACTTCAACACCCAGGCACTGGAAAAAGAAAATGCATTTGCTTCCGGAATCAAAGAGGCAAGAGCCAATGGATTGAAAGAAAAACAGGCATTGATCCAGTCCGGATCCGATGAAGAAAAAATTGTCATTGAAAATATCAATAAAAAGGCTCAGGCCGAACTTGCCAAGTCTCGCGAAAAAATCGCCAAAGATGCAGAATCCGTTCGCATTTCCCTTCAAAAAGAACTTGATACATTTGTCAATGCAATAGGTCAAAAAATATTGGGGAGGGCTGTTTAATGAAAATTCCGGTTATGAGGAAGGGGCGGCGGCGAGGTCTGCTGCTTGCGATGTCAATGCTGGTGCTGCTTTGGGGTGGATTGGCGTTTGCTTCATCCGGCGGAGATCGCATGGAGATGCGCACGCAGAAGTCAAGGCCAAGGGCTGGCTGCCCACGGACACCTACCGCGTTTTGAATTTTGCAGTGCTGGCCGGTGCGCTGGTGTTTTTACTGCGCAAGCCGATCTCGCAGGCCCTTGATTCCAGAATCAAGGGGATTCAGGCGCAACTGGAAGATCTTGAAGCCAAAAAGGCCGAGGCTGAAAAAGTACTTTCAGAGTATAACGCCAAGATTGCCAAGTTAAGTCAGGAGTCCGAAGGAATTGTTGCAGAATATATCCGGCAGGGCAATGAAGCCAAGGCTAGAATCCTTAAAGAAGCCGAGGCTTCTGCATACAAACTGGAAGAACAGGCCAGGCGAAACATCGAGAACGAATTTGAAGTGGCAAAGCAGCGCCTTCAGCAGGACATCTTTGAAAAAGCAATGACCAAAGCTGAAGAAATCATTAAAAAGAACATTACCGCAGATGACCAGAACCGATTGGTGGATGAATATCTCGACAAGGTGGTGGCATAGTGAAAAATCAATCTATAGCAAGGCGATACGCCAAGGCGCTTCTGATGATCGGCAAGACCGATGGCAAGGCCGACAACTATAAGGATGAATTGAATGGATTTGCCAGCCTGATAGCCAGAGAAATGGCGCTTGAACAGGTAATCAATAATCCGCTGTACAATGCAAAAGAACGCAAAAAAGTACTGTCGGCCCTTATTGTTAAATTGAATCTATCCAAGGTCATGGCATCCTTCTTGAAGCTTCTCTTTGATAAGGGGAGATTCGGTTTTTTAGGCGCAATCAATGAATTTTATCAGAAGCTGGCAGATGATCTCAAGGGTGTAGCTCGCGCCAGCCTGGTTTCGGCTAATGAGCTTTCATCCGAAGCTGTTGAAAAGATACGCAAGGCATTGTCAAAGAAAACTGGCAAGGACATTGTCCTGGATATCAAAACAGACCCGGCGCTCATCGGCGGGGTGGTTACCAAAATTGGGGATCTTGTTTTGGATGGCAGCATCAAAACACAATTACTCAACATGAGAGAATCTTTAAAAAGGGGTGAGAGCGTATAATGGAATTAAAAGCTGAAGAAATAAGTCAGATCATTAAAGATCAAATCAAGGATTACGACAAAAAGGTTGAACTCAGTGAAACGGGGATCGTTTTGTCGGTTGGCGATGGTATTGCCAGAGTCTACGGCCTTGAGAAAGCAATGGCCCTTGAACTGGTAGAATTCCCCGGTGGTATTCTCGGGCTTATCCTGAACCTTGAAGAAGACAATGTGGGTATCGCCATTATGGGATCCGATGTTCACATCAAGGAAGGGGATATTGTCAAGCGAACCGGCCGAATTGCTCAGGTGCCGGTCGGCGAGGCGGTTCTTGGCCGTGTGGTTTCCGCTGTTGGCGAGCCCCTGGACGGAAAAGGACCCATTAACGCCAAGGAATTCCGACGCGTTGAAATGGTTGCCCCGGGCGTTATCGCCAGAAAAAGCGTACATGAACCCATGGTTACCGGCCTGAAAGCCATTGACGCCATGACGCCGGTCGGCCGTGGGCAGCGGGAGTTGATCATTGGCGACCGTCAGATCGGTAAAACCGCAATCGCCATTGATGCCATTCTCAGCCAGAAAGGTCAGGACGTTTTCTGCGTGTATGTGGCCTGCGGCCAAAAGAAGTCCACGGTTGCTCAGATTGTGGCCATTCTGGAAAAACATGGGGCAATGGCTTATACGACGGTTGTTGCCGCATGCGCCAGCGATCCTGCAACGCTGCAGTATGTCGCGCCTTATGCCGGATGTGCCATGGCGGAATATTTCAGAGACAGCAAACGGCATTCTCTGATTATTTATGACGATCTTTCCAAACAGGCCGCCGCCTACCGTCAGGTATCCCTGCTGCTTAGACGTCCTCCCGGACGCGAAGCTTATCCCGGGGATATTTTTTACAACCATTCCCGTTTGCTGGAGCGTTCCGCAAAATTGAATGATGAGCTTGGCGCCGGATCTCTTACCGCCCTTCCCATCATTGAAACCCAGGCCGGTGACGTTTCCGCCTATATTCCCACAAACGTTATTTCCATTACCGATGGGCAGATTTATCTGGAGCCAAAACTCTTTTTTGCTGGTGTCAGACCGGCCATCAACGTCGGACTTTCCGTCTCCCGCGTCGGTGGTGCAGCGCAAACCAAGGGCATGAAACAGGTAGCTGGCACACTTCGGCTGGATCTGGCTCAATACCGCGAACTTGAAGCGTTTGCCGCATTCGGAAGCGATCTGGATAAATCAACCCAGAACCAGCTTACCCGTGGCGCACGCCTGGTTGAAATCTTGAAACAGCCGCAGTACAAACCCCTTCCCATGGAAAAACAGGTCACGATTCTGTTTGCCGGGACGCGCGGTTTTCTGGATAAATACCCCATTGATGTTCTTGCAAAATATGAAGCTGGTCTTTATACGTTCATCGAAGAGCGACATCCCAAGGTTTTTACGGAACTGGCAGATAAAAAAGTCATTACCGACGATATTGACAAAATGCTCAGGACTGCCTTGGGTGAATACGATGAAGAATTTAAAGATACGATTAAATAATGCTTGATAATATTAACATCTCTGGTGTTTTTTATTAAGGACGATTTGATATGGCAAGATTAAAAGACGTTCAAAATAAAATAAGCGCGGTTAAAAAGACCAAACAAATTACAAAAGCCATGAACATGGTAGCAGCTTCCAGATTGCGTGGTGCGCAACAAAACATGGAGGCTTTTCGTCCTTATGCGAATAAATTCGCTGAAGTATTGACCAGCCTGGCAGAAAAAGCAGGGGAGGGCGCAAGCCCATTACTGATACCTCGTGAAGAAGTAAAAAAAATTCACATTGTCTTGTGTACATCAGACAGAGGATTGTGCGGCGGGTTTAATACCAATCTGGTTACCAAAGCAGAAAAGTTTGCAAAGGAAATGGCTGAAAAAGGATTCGAAGTTTCTTTTACGAATTTTGGTAAAAAAGGTCGGGATTGGTCTAGAAAATCCAAAATGCCCATTGTCAGTGAACATCTTGGGATTATTGGGACAACTATTGGTTTTAACACTGCTTCGACGGCAGGGCGTAAGCTGGTTGATCAATTTCTGATCGGCGTTTATGACGAGGTTTACGTAATTTATTCAGAATTCAGAACCATGTCCAAACAAGTGCCAACAGTTGAAAAAATATTGCCCATTACCCCCTTTGAATCCGAAGAAAGCCAGGTCGCTGATAAAGATCAGCCGTATCAGGCTGAACATATCTGCGAACCATCACCAGCGGGTCTGCTGGGCGAATTGTTGCCAATGAATGTATTTGTTCAATTACATAGGGCATTTTTAGAAACATCTACCAGCGAACATGCTGCCAGAATGATGGCGATGGAAAATGCCACAACAGCCTGCAATGACATGATCGGAAGCTTGACCCTTGCTTATAACAAAGCCAGGCAGGCGGCAATTACGGCTGATCTGATGGATATTGTCGGCGGTGCCGAAGCGCTTAAAGGATAAATAATTGATGCAGCATATCGAAGGACAGGAGGATATTTGATGGGACAGAATATTGGATATATTAAACAGGTGATGGGACCTATCGTTGACGTTGAATTTGAGCAGGGTCAATTGCCCAACATCCTGACCGCACTGCTGGTAAGTAATCCTACAATTAATGATGAAGCTGACAATCTCGTGATTGAAGTTGCTCAGCATCTGGGCGACAATATTGTCCGTACGATTGCCATGGATGTTACCGATGGTCTGGTTCGGGGAATGCCGGTAAAGGATACTGGAAACCCCATCATGATGCCGGTTGGTGAAGCGGGCTTGGGACGCGTATTAAATGTTGTCGGCAGACCGGTTGATGGTCTTGGACCGATCAGTCAGGAAAAAATGATGCCGATTCACCGTGAAGCTCCTAAGTTTACCGAACAGGATACAACGGTGAAAGTATTGGAAACCGGCGTCAAAGTGATCGATCTGCTGGTGCCTTTTCCCAGAGGCGGGAAGATGGGACTTTTTGGGGGTGCCGGCGTCGGCAAGACCGTTATCATGATGGAAATGGTCAATAACATTGCCAAGCATCATCAAGGAATCTCCGTTTTTGCAGGGGTTGGCGAAAGAACACGCGAAGGAAATGACTTGTATCACGAAATGAAGAATTCCGGTGTTCTTCCCAATGCTGCGCTGATCTATGGACAGATGACAGAGCCCCCCGGCGCACGTGCCCGTGTTGCGCTTTCTGCGCTTACGGCTGCAGAATACTTCCGGGATGTTGAAGGTAAGGATGTTTTGATCTTTATTGATAATATTTTTAGATTTACCCAGGCCGGATCCGAAGTTTCCGCCTTGCTCGGACGTATGCCGTCCGCGGTTGGGTATCAGCCCACACTGGCGGTCGACCTTGGCACACTTCAGGAACGCATTACCTCCACCAATAAGGGGGCCATTACGGCTGTTCAATGCGTTTATGTGCCTGCAGACGATTTGACTGACCCGGCTCCTGCAACCACATTTGCTCACTTGGATGGAACGGTTGTACTTTCCCGCCAGATTGCAGAACTCGGAATCTATCCGTCGGTTGACCCCCTGGATTCCACTTCCAGAATTCTGGATGCCGCCTATATTGGCGATGAGCATTATCTTGTAGCCAGAACCGTCCAAAGGGTTCTGCAAAAATATAAAGAACTTCAGGATATTATCGCAATTCTTGGCATTGACGAACTGTCTGACGAAGACAAAATAACCGTTGCTCGCGCCAGAAGAATTCAACGATTTCTTTCTCAGCCTTTCCATGTTGCTGAAACCTTTACCGGTATGCCGGGTGCATATTGTAAAATCGAGGATACCGTTCGAGGCTTTAAAGAAATCTGTGACGGAAAACATGATGATCTTCCGGAACAGGCTTTTTACATGGTTGGCGGCATTGAAGGCGCTGTCGAGAAAGCCAAAAAAATGGCCGAAGCACAATAAATACAGGTTGAGGGCAAATGAATGGCTGGAAATATAAGACTTGAGGTTGTTACACCAGAGAAATCTGTTGTCAGCGAAGAAGCACAGATCGTAATTGCTCCCGGAAGCCTGGGAGAATTCGGTGTGCTTATAGGCCATACACCATTTTTAACAACATCTAAAACTGGGCATAATCCGTTATAAGGATGCTCAAGGGGTTGAGCGCTTTGTTTTTGTCAGCGGTGGTTTTGCTGAAGCGCTTCCCGATAAAGTTACGGTTTTGGCCCAGGCTGCAGAAAGAAGACGCGATATTAATATTGAGCGGGCCAAATCGGCTTACGAACGGGCCAAAAGCCGTCTTGAAGGCAAACCGAAAGAAGATATTGACTTTGTCAGGGCAAAAGCGGCTTTGGACAGGGCGCTGCATCGTTTAAAACTGGCTGAAACCCGTAAATAACAATATTCGTTTACGTATGTTCTTAACAAAAAGAGCAGGCCATCTTATATGATGCCCTGCTCTTTTTGTTCTTGAAAAGTTCATGAGAAATCACTTGCGGATTCCAAGAATTATTCATGACTTCTTAGGATTCCAATATCTTGTTTAGATAACTTATTTGACGTCGATGATGATTTCAGAGGCGGTAATGTCGGTGTAAGGATTAGGAATGGATACATATTCACGAACCTGGCGTTTATTGTTCTGGCTGCGGGCCTTGGAAAACGGATGAAGTCCAATAAGGCCAAGGTGCTTCACGAGGTTCTCGGAAAACCCATGGTTCACTATGTTCTGGAAACTGCCACTCGGTTTGCCGATAGAAATGTTTATGTGATTGTGGGGTATCAGTCTGAAATCGTTCGGTCATCGATTGAAAAAAAATTTGATGTTCATTATGTTTATCAGGAAAAACAACTGGGTACCGGCCATGCCGTTTCATGCGCCCTGCCTTATCTGGAGTCACAGATTCAGCAAGTTGTCATTTTATGCGGGGATACCCCGCTCATCTCGCAATCAACGATAGCATCGCTGATCCGCACGCATCGTGAATTTAAAAAACGACTTAACCGTTCTTGCAGTCAATATGGACAAACCAACGGGATATGGCCGAATTTTGCTGAATGAGAATCAACAGGTTGCGGAATCGTGGAAGAAGCCGATGCGACAGATGTTCAGCGAAATATTAAAATTGTAAATACCGGTATATATTGTGTTGATAGAATCGTTTCTAGTGGATGCCATCGGATGCGTTGACGAATCACAATGCCCAGAAGGAATTGTATTTGACGGATATTGTTGAAATCGGTTTTCGGAAAAATAAAGCAATTACCGCGGTAATCGGTGAAGATGCCACCGAGATGATGGGCGTGAACAGCCAGGAGGATTTGCGAATTGCCGAAGGTCAGATGCGATTGAGACTGTCAAAAAATCTTGACTTTCATATCTCTCCATGAGTATATAATTTATGAGGTGAAATGGTGGAAAACGAAGTGCTGTTGATGCAGCAATTTGAAGAAATAGAGCAGAAGGTAGAACGCTTGATCGCGATCTGTAGTTCGCTTGAGGCCAGAAATATTCAACTTAAAAATACCATATCAAGTCTGGAAGCAGAACTTCATATCAAGTCCGAGGCTTTAGAAAAATTATCTGAAGAAAGAACCATGATCCGATCAAAAATTGATATGCTTTTAGTGAAGCTGGAAAATATTGCAGAAATGGATTCGAATTCATCACAGTGAAAAGGCAGAGAAAGGCAAATAATTTTCCTTGGAAGATTATCTTACTATCACTCTTTTTGGCCAAACCTATACTTTCAAATTCGAGTCAGATAACCTGAGCGGATCAGAGATTGTAGACATGCTGCTCAGTGAAGTCAATAAAGTGGAGTCCCAATTTCAACAATCCATTCATGTTAATAAATTTGTCATATTGATATTGGCTGCTCTCAACATCACCCTTGAGAAAATTGCATTAAAAAGCAATTACCAGCATCAGTTGTCAAAACTCAGTGACAGGTCAGCAGAATTGATCCATCGACTGGATGAATGTATTGTTCCACTTTCTGATTCGACATCGATTGAAACCCTGTAGGTGTTTTATTCCTGTTCCATGGAATCGTTCCAACAGGCGGATGACTTATAATTACATATCATATTTGATGGTAACGGCTTATGTGTAATACCCCTGCCGTGTTCGTTATTGGAAGATGTTCTTTGTCCCAACATATAATACTCAGGGGCCTTTACTGATTTTGGTGAGCATGTTCTGCTTGTACAGAAAAGCCTAAAAAAATCACAGGGATCCCAAATTCCACGTTTGGCTCAAAGGCCTTACAAGACGGCACAGTGGTGGGGGTATTACACATATTCATCGGATATGTCATAACGTGTGATTCTGGGTGCCTCTGCAATTGCTTTGCTGCCTCTCTTCAATTCTTCATTTCCCTTTTAGGGCATTTCCCCTTTTTCCTCAGCATCCGTTTTTCAAATTTATTTCTTAGTCATTTTCATTAGAACGGGCTGTTCTTACTGCACTTCAGTGCGAAAGAAACAATCTGCCTTTCTGGTGAAACCTGATGCATGAGCTATCAAAACGGATTAAATTGAAAAACGATACTTGATAACCTGTTTTAATACCAGGAGCTTGCCCATTTGCGGGAGGTTGCTTTAGGAGATAATGAATGAATGAATATAGTATATTATTAAGTGTTGCCTGCTTTGTCGCCGGGTTTGTTGCAGCAACCTGGTTGAAGGTCAAAAGCCTCAAGGATAAAATCATCCATGCAGAAGAAGATGCCAGGCGGATATTGGAAGATGCCAGGCATCGCTCGGAAACGATGACAAAAGAGGCGCAGCTGGAAGCAAAAGATGTAATATTTAAAATGAAGAGTGATTTTGATCTCGAGACCAAAGAAACGCGGGCTGAAGCGAAGAAAAAAGAAAGATGGCTGATTCAAAAAGAAGAGAATATCGATCGTAAAATTGAACAGTCAGAGCGTCGGGACATAGAAATTGCAAAAAAAGAAAAATCTCTGAATGACCGGGAAGAACAGATTGAGAAAAGAGATATTGAATATAAGGAGTTAATTGAGGAGCAAAAACGGCAGCTGGAAAAGATATCATGCATGTCTTCTGAACAGGCAAAGGAATTGTTGATTCGCGCCATGGAAAATGAGGCCCGGTATGAGGGCGCCAAACTCATAAAGCGAATTGAAGCAGAAACCAATGAAGAAGCTGAAAAAAAAGCTAAAAAAATTATATCAACTGCGATTCAGCGGTTTTCCGGTGAATTTGTATCTGAAAGAACGGTCTCGGTTGTTCCGCTTCCCGGGGATGAAATGAAGGGGCGAATTATCGGCAGAGAAGGCCGGAATATCCGTGCGCTTGAGGCTGCCACGGGCATTGATCTGATTATTGATGATACGCCGGAGGCGGTGATTCTGTCCGGGTTTAATCCGGTTCGGCGTGAAGTTGCGCGGCTGTCGTTGCTCAGGTTGATATCCGATGGAAGAATTCACCCTGCACGAATTGAAGATGTGGTTAAAAAAGTATCGATGGAAGTGGATGTAACCATCAAGGAAGCAGGGGAGCAGGCGGCTTTTGATCTTGGGGTGCATGGTATTCATCCGGATTTGATCAAACACATTGGGAGTCTGAAATTTAGAACCAGTTATGCCCAGAATGTTCTGCAGCATTCCGTAGAAGTCGGCTTTCTCTGCGGTATCATGGCTTCGGAGTTGGGATTGAATTCCAAACTGGCTCGAAGGATGGGGTTGCTTGCATGATTTGGGGAAAGCCATTGACCATGAAGTTGAAGGGCCACATGCTCTGATTGGATCAAAGCTGGCGAAAAAATACGGTGAGTCTCCCAAGGTCGTACATGCAATTGCCGCGCACCATGAGGATGTGCCACCCAGTACGGTTTATGCATTTCTAGTGCAGGCTGCGGACGGGCTTTCCGGCGCCAGGCCAGGTGCGCGGAAAGAACTTGCTGGAGAACTATGTAAAACGTCTTGAAGATCTTGAACATATTGCAAATTCATTTCGTGGCGTCTCAAACTCATATGCAATTCAGGCTGGCAGGGAACTTCGTGTGATCGTTGAGAGTGAGGTGATCACCGATGAGGAAGCGACGCTATTAAGCAGAGATATTGTCAAAAAAATTGAGGAAATGCTGACATTTCCCGGGCCAGATCAAAGTCATGGTGATTCGAGAAACCCGGGCAGTGGAATATGCGAATAAATAGGATTGACAGTTTATGAAAAATGCAATGGATATTCTTAGAGAGCGCGGGTTTATCGAACAGACCACTCATGATGCTGAACTTCGGGATTATTTGGAAACCGGCAAGATCACTTGCTATATCGGATTTGATCCAACAGCGTCCAGCCTTCATGTCGGCAGTCTGATTCCCATCATGGCGCTTGCCAATATGCAGAAATGCGGGCACAGACCCATCGCGCTGGTTGGGGGCGGGACCGGCCTGGTTGGTGACCCCAGCGGAAAGACTGAAACCCGTAAATTGCTGACCAAGGAACAGGTTGATGAAAATGTTGTGGGGATCAAGAAACAGCTTGCGCAATATCTTGATTTTGATGCGGAGAAGGCGATTCTGGTGAATAACGCCGACTGGCTGACGGACTTGAAATATATTCCATTTTTGCGGGATATCGGCAAGCATTTTTCCGTGAACCGAATGATAAAATCGGAAAGTTATCGCATGCGGCTTGAAGCAGAAGATGGCCTGAATTTTATTGAATTCAACTATATGTTGCTTCAAGCTTATGATTATCTGGAATTGTTTGATCGTATGGGCTGCAGGCTTCAGATGGGCGGAAGTGATCAGTGGGGGAATATTGTCGCCGGCATTGAACTGATTCGACGCATCAGACAGCAATCTGCTTTTGGGATTACATTTCCGCTGATTACCACAAGTACGGGCGCAAAAATGGGAAAAACAGCCAAAGGTGCGGTCTGGTTGGACCCTGTCAGAACCACCCCATATGATTATTACCAATTCTGGGTGAATACGGATGATGGAGATGTGACACGGTTTTTGTCCCTGTTTACTTTTTTGCCGATGGAAGAAATTCAGCAAACAACTCAGTTGAAAAATGCGGATCTGAACTGTGCAAAATCGGTTCTGGCCTTTGAAGCCACAGCACTGGCGCATGGGCCTGAAGAAGCCATCAATGCATATCGCGCCTCTGCTGGCGTTTTTGGCGCAAGAAGGATTCCTGAGGATATTTTGCCATCAAGTGCCATTCCCAGGCAGGATAAACAAATGGACGATCAGTCCATGCCGCACTCTTTCATGAATATCGCCGAACTGAAAAAAGGAATTCCGATTTTTAAATTAATCCATAGCGTGGGTCTGGCAGGGTCCGGTGGTGCAGCCAGGCGACTGGTTGAACAGGGAGGCGCCTATATCAACGGCAAGCGGATTGAGGACATGAATTACCAGGTAACGGATAAGGATATCTTCAATGGCGAAATTATGCTCAGTTCAGGGAAAAAAAGGTTTCATAAAATTAAATGCAGCTTGAAATGAGACACCGGAGCCATCTGGTTGTTCGAGATGATTAAAGACATATTTATTGACAGTAATTGTCAGTTTATATGATGATAAAAGTTCTTGATGCAGTGAGGCCTGAATTCGGAAAGAACTGACTTCTGAATCGACAGTGACGTCGCTGTTCTATGTAAAATGATTTTTGGGTTATAAATTATTTACTTGACATGTCTTATGAATTCATATATATTTATCTAGTTTGTTTGGATCATATGTATAAAATATTTAAATAATAATTCTTGACAAAAAAGTAAAATATTTATAGTAAAACAAGTTATAGAGTCAGACTGTTTTCTAAATAATATCTGATTGACAAGACTCGGGGAAAGAGATAAAATTTATCCCGATGTCAATCGGAAAAAAG
>CAWJRD010000057.1:0-2500 GCA_963845015.1 uncultured delta proteobacterium | reverse complement strand
ACTGCGTGCCTTTTGCATAATGAGTCAGCGAGTTACTTTACGCAGCAAGGTTAAACCGGGCGAGGTGTAGCCGAAGCGAAAGCGAGTCTGAATAGGGCGATCAAGTTGCGTGGAGTAGACCCGAAACCAAGTGATCTATCCATGGTCAGAGTGAAGCGCAAGTAAAATTGCGTGGAGGCTCGAACCGTTGTATGTTGAAAAATACTCGGATGAACTGTGGATAGGGGTGAAAGACCAAACAAACTTGGAAATAGCTGGTTCTCCCCGAAATATATTTAGGTATAGCCTTACGAGATGATGGATGGGGGTAGAGCACTGGATGGGCTAGGGGTCCTACCAGATTACCAAACCTAACCAAACTCCGAATACCATCTTATTTATCGTAGGAGTCAGACTGCGGGAGCTAAGTTTCGTAGTCGAGAGGGAAACAGCCCAGACCGTCAGCTAAGGTCCCCAAATTTGTGCTAAGTGGGAAAGGATGTGGGAGTGCACAGACAGCCAGGATGTTGGCTTAGAAGCAGCCATCATTTAAAGAAAGCGTAATAGCTCACTGGTCGAGTGAACCTGCGCCGAAAATGTAACGGGGCTCAAGCACAATACCGAAGCTACGGGATATCATTTAGATGATATCGGTAGGGGAGCATTCTGTACGGGTTGAAGGTTTACCGTAAGGAGAGCTGCACTGTACAGAAGAGACCATGCTGACATGAGTAACGATAAAGCGGGTGAAAAACCCGCTCGCCGAAAACCTAAGGATTCCTGGGTAAAGCTAGTCTTCCCAGGGTTAGTCGATCCCTAAGCCGAGGCCGCAAGGCGTAGGTGATGGAAAACAGGTTAATATTCCTGTACCACCGAAGTATCGTTTGAGTGAAGGGGGGAAGCAGGAGGGTAGGTCATCCATCTGATGGAACAGGTGGTTCAAGCAAGTAGGCAGAAAGCGACAGGAAAATCCGCGCTTTTATATAAATGCCGAGATGTGATGAGGATCCGCGCAAGCGGAATAAACTGACTGATCCCATGCTGCCAAGAAAATCCTCTAAACGAGATACCCAGGTGATCGTACCGAAAACCGACACAGGTAGGTGGGGAGAGAATCCCAAGGCGCTTGAGAGAACCCTGGTTAAGGAACTCGGCAAAATAACACCGTAACTTAGGGAAAAGGTGTGCCCAGGAAGGTGAAGTAATTTACTTACGGAGCCGGAGAGGGCCGCAGAGAAATGGCGGTAGCGACTGTTTACTAAAAACATAGGACTCTGCAAAGTCGTAAGACGAGGTATAGGGTCTGACGCCTGCCCGGTGCTGGAAGGTTAAGGGGATTTGTCAGCGTAAGCGAAGCATTGAACCGAAGCCCCAGTAAACGGCGGCCGTAACTATAACGGTCCTAAGGTAGCGAAATTCCTTGTCGGGTAAGTTCCGACCTGCACGAATGGCGTAACGACTTCCGCACTGTCTCAACCAGGGACTCAGTGAAATTGTATTGGCGGTGAAGATGCCGTCTACCCGCGAAAAGACGGAAAGACCCCGGCACCTTTACTACAGCTTGACATTGGATTTTGGAATAGGATGTGTAGGATAGGTGGGAGGCATTGAAGCTGGGACGCTAGTTCTGGTGGAGCCACCCTTGAAATACCACCCTTTTTATTTTAGAGTTCTAACTTCGACCCATGAACTGGGCGAAAGACAGTGTCTGGTGGGTAGTTTGACTGGGGCGGTCGCCTCCCAAAGCGTAACGGAGGCGCGCGAAGGTTCCCTCAGGCTGATTGGAAACCAGCCGTGGAGTGTAAAGGCATAAGGGAGCTTGACTGCGAGAGAGACATTTCGAGCAGGTACGAAAGTAGGTCTTAGTGATCCGGCGATTCTGAATGGAAGGGTCGTCGCTCAACGGATAAAAGGTACGCCGGGGATAACAGGCTTATCGCCCCCAAGAGTTCACATCGACGGGGCGGTTTGGCACCTCGATGTCGGCTCATCACATCCTGGGGCTGGAGCAGGTCCCAAGGGTTCGGCTGTTCGCCGATTAAAGTGGTACGTGAGCTGGGTTTAAAACGTCGTGAGACAGTTTGGTCCCTATCTTTCGTGGGCGCAGGATATTTGAGAGGATCTGTTCTTAGTACGAGAGGACCGGAATGGACGAACCAATGGTGTTCCAGTTATCGCGCCAGCGGTATAGCTGGGTAGCTACGTTCGGAATGGATAACCGCTGAAAGCATCTAAGCGGGAAACCAACCTCAAGATTAGATATCCCTTCGGGCTTCGGGCCCGACTAAAGACCCCTTGTAGACTACAAGGTTGATAGGCCGGGTGTGTAAGTGTGGTAACATATTTAGCTAACCGGTACTAATCGGTCGTGAGGCTTGGCCACAAAACAGTTGTCACAATCATTTTTGTGTACGCATTTTCAAATTGTCATATAGACTTTCATATCAATCAAAAGTTATCCTATAGCCGAAACCGAAAATACCCTTTTTCGGTGGTTATAGCGAAGAGGTCACACCCGTTC
>CAWJRD010000056.1:0-22043 GCA_963845015.1 uncultured delta proteobacterium | reverse complement strand
CCCCGTGGACCAGAAGTCCGAATGCGGTTTTTGGCCGGCCGCGGTTCCGGAGGTTTCAAATATTTTCCACTCCGTCCGCCGCCGTCCCTTGCTCTTGACAAAATCGGACACGGCTTTTCGAAGGTCTTTAAAAGGCATTTCTCTGGCGTTGAATGTGGCGTCAACGTATGGGGCCAGGGCCTCCAGTTTGGAGGCATCCACATCGATGGCGATGACGGTGGCCCCAAAACTCTTGGCAATCTGGGCCCCGAAACCCCCGACCCCGCCCACGCCGATGAAAATGGCGGTGTCCTGGTCGCTGAGGCCGGATTCGATGATGGACTGATACGGGGTGGTCAGGGCGTCTGCAATCACGGATATCTCCGCCAGAGAAACATCGGCCTGTCCCATGGGCTTGCCGTCCACATTCACCGGAACTTCGCAAAGCTGCGCTGCCGGAACCAGAATATGGCTGGCGAAACCGCCCTGAATATCGTTTCCGGGCATTTTCTGGGTCGGACAGATATTGCCCAGATCCCGGGAGCAGACATCGCATGCGCCGCAGGGCATGACCGCCGGGACGATGACGGCTTTCTGCTTCCAAGCTTCGGTCCCGGGGCCGGTGACTTCGACAAAGCCGCTGATTTCATGGCCCAGGGTCAGGGGCATCGGGGATTTGGTCCGGACCCCGTCGTAGTAAAAACCAAGATCGGTATGGCAGACGCCGCATCCGGCCACCCGCAGCAGGACTTCACCCGTGCCGGGTGTCGGCATCGGGGATTCAACCTTTATAATGGGCTTATTCACTTCTGTCATTTGCCAGGATATCATTTTCATATTATCACGCTCCTTGCAATAGGGGACTGGACACCCGGTCTGGAAAATGAAAGCGGAAACACAAGCTGCCTTCGCTCATTTCAGCCATTGGACTGAAGTCTCCGGGTATAAATGGTCTTGTATTTTTTCGCGGATGCACGCAAACATTCCGTGCATCCGGACTCTTTATCAGGATCAAACGGCTCGATGCGAACTTCAAAGCCGGTTTCACGGTACATCTCGGCCACTTCGGAAAGGCGGGGCTCATCCAGGGTGTTCTGGCGCTCCCAGCCTTCCAGAACCAAGAGATCCACCGGCATGGCCGAACCAATGTGAACCGTCATATCAAGCGCCCTTGAATTCCGGCCGTTTTCGGCCTGCCGTGGACAATCCTTCCAGGGCATCGGCGGTGGCAAAAGTTTTGGACAGATTGCCAAGCTCAATTTCAACCGCATCCGTCATGGATTTCCCCTGCTGTTGATCGATGATCTCCGCGGAAACCTTAAGGGCCAGCGGCGCTTTGAATCCGATGATTTTCAGCGTTTTTTCGCCGCTGTCGGCGGATACGCCTTCCGGCAGCTTTCCCGCCAGCCAGGATGCAACGCGACTGCCCGCAAACATGTCCGCAAGCGGTTTGAATTTGTCCGGAAGACTCCGGGACCGGTATTTGTCCGGTCTGCCTTCGGAAACCAGCGCCTGAATGGCGCCCGGAATCTGCGATGGCTCAACCAGCTTCTGCACGATGCCCAGGTCCTTGGCGTCCTTTGCGCTGATGGGCGCGCCGGTGAAGACATAATACTTGGCCAGCTCTGGACCCACCTGACGGGTCAGTCGCAGCATGCCTCCCAGGCCCGGATAGATGCCGATGCCGGTTTCCGGAAAGGCCATGGAACCGGCGGATGTGGCCACAATGGCCTGGCAGGCCAGCGCCAGTTCACTGCCGCCGCCCAGCGACAGCCCATCCAGAAGGGCAATGGTGAGTTTGGAGGAATTTTCGATTTTCAGAAACACCTCATGACCTTTTCGCGTAAAGTCCACGATATCGGAAATCCGGTCTGCCTTGATCTTGTTGACGAAATACCGGATATCCGCGCCGGCCACAAATGCTTTTCCGGCACCTTGAATCACGATGGCCTTGACATCGGCCCGGCCCTCGGCATCGGCAAAGCGGCTGCCGAGCTGTGCCACAAGCTGCTCATTCAGGGCATTCATGGCTTCCGGGCGGTTCAGGGTCAAGGTTGCAATGCCGTCTTTGACCGCGACGTCCACAAAATTGAATTCAAAGGGCTTTCCCAGTTGTTTCTGCTTTTTGAGAAGCTCGGGGATCTTGAAATCCGGATATTTTTCGCTGATTGCCGCAACCGCGGCATAAGTTTTGTCAATGCCGATCCGGTTCATGATTTCAAACGGTCCGAGTGTCCAGCGCAGCCCGATCTTGGCGCCGCGGTCCGTATCCTCGATTGAGGCAACACCTTCATCCACCAGGGCCGCGGATACGCCCAAGCAGACACCGTACATCCGGTCCGACACGGCCTGAATCCGGGATTCGTCCACGGCGCCCTCCAGATTCCAGTTTTCCTTTTTTTCCATTTGGGCCCTCAGCCTGTCACAGGGCGCATAAAACGGCCCCAGCTCATTGCCGAGTGTGGTCGCGGCATGGACGGCAATGGGGATTCCGGTAACGTTCATGAGCAGAAACGGCCCCATGCCGATCTTGAAGGCACGCTTGCAGGCTTCCTCGATAGTCGGAATATCGGCCATGCCTTCTGCCAGCATTCTGGCGGCTTCATTCAGGAACGGAACAAAAAACCGGTTGACGGCAAAACCGGGGGCATCCTTGACCAGAATGGCGGTTTTTCCATGAAGTTTGGCTGCCAGCAGCGATTTTTCAATGGTGTCCGGGCTGGTGCCCGCATGGGGAATCACTTCCAGAAGCCGGTTTTTGGCGGGATGAAAAAAATAATGAAGGCCGACAAAACGATCCGGCCGTGAGATCTGTTCGGCAAATTCCCTGACATAGAAACTGGAGGTGTTGGTTGCCAGAATCGTTTTTTCCGAGCAGATCGCATCCAGTTTTTTGAACAGATCGATTTTGACAGCCTTGTCCTCAAAAACGGCTTCTATGACCAGATCGGCGTCAGCCACGGCATTAAAATCCGTTGTCGCGGTGATCCGGGACAGGATTTCCGCCACTTTTTCAGGTTTGAACAGCTTGCGTTCCACACCTTCCTGGAGCAGCCTTTGAATCGTGCCAAGTCCTCTTTGAACAAATTCTTCCCGGGTATCGATCATGACCACAGGGATGCCTTCCTGTGCGATCTTCTGGGCAATACCGCTGCCCATGTTGCCTGCGCCGATGACGCCGATTTTCTGGATCTGTGACATTATGGACTCCTTGAGGGGTAATGGGTAATGGGTTATGGGTTATGGGTTATGACTTCCCATTACCAATTACCCATAACCTGTTTTTCATATTTACCTGTTTTTCCATACGGATTTTCGTTTTTCATAAAAACTGGCGATACCTTCCAGGGTATCTTCGGTTTTCATCAGGGTATTGAGAAATAGGTCGCTGACGCTTTCGATGGCCTTGGAGAAATTCATGCCCAGATGCGCCTTGACCGCCTGTTTGTTCAGCCGCAGGATCAGGGGGCTGCTGGACTGGATTTCCCCGACGAGTTTTGAGATTTCCACATCAAATTGCTCATCTTCGACAGCACGGCCGACAAAACCCATGGCTACCGATTCATCCGCGGAATAGGTTCTGCCGGTGGCGCAGATTTCGATTGTTTTGGCAGGCCCCACCAGGGCGGGCAGACGGATGGCCGCATAGGGCGGGAAAAACCCCAGTTTCACCTCGGGCTGGCCGAACTTGGCTTTTTTGGCAGCCACCACCATGTCGCAGGCAATGGCGAATTCCATGCCGCCGCCGAGGCAGGCCCCGTGAACCGCGGCAATGGTCGGAACCGGAATGGCTTCGATCGATTGAAGCGCCTGGTTGAAGGTGCTGATCATCTGATCCACCAGCTCCGGCCTGTGGTCCCCGACATCCACGCCCGCGCACCAACTGGGGCCTTCTCCCAGAATCACCACGCATTTCAGGTCCTTTTCGGCGCTCAGGGATTCCAGCGCCGCATTGAACTCCTGCATCATCGCGATATTGAACACATTGTGTTTTGGCCTGGCAAATGTCAGGCGGGCAACGCCATCGGCATAACTGGTCCGGATGGTTTGAGAATTGGACATGGTTGGCCTCCTTTCTAACCCGCTATAGCTCTCTTCGGATGATCATGGCCGTGGTGACGCCGCCGCCGCCGCAGATGGAAGCACAGAGCATTTCCTTGCCCGTTGTCTTCAGCGCGTGATATCCGGTGATCAGAATCCGGCATCCGCTGATGCCCGTGGGGTGCCCCAGCGCAATGGCGCTGCCATGAATGTTGAGTTTGGCGGTATCGAGTTTCAGGGTCTGGATATTGGTCAAAACCTGCGCGGCAAAGGCTTCATTGATTTCAAACAAATCCATGTCGCCCAAGGTCATGCCGGCTTTTTTCAGGGCCATGGGGATGACGATGCCCGGGCCTTCTCCCATGGTCGATGGCTCAACCGCAGCCTGGGCAAAGCTGACAAATGAAAACAGGGGCTTTGCGCCAATGGCCTTTGCTCTTTCCCGGGTGGTGACCACGACCGCGCAGGCCCCGTCGCTCATGCCGCAGGAATTGCCGGCCGTAACGCTTCCGCCTTTTCGAAAGGCCGACGGCAGCTTGGCCATTTGTTCGACATTGGCGTCATAGCGGATGGTCTCATCCTTGCTGAACTGAACCGGCTTTTCTTTTTTGCTGGCCGCCGGAACTTCAATTGAAATGATTTCTTCATCAAACAGGCCTTCTTTTTGTGCGCGCGCCGCTTTCTGGTGGCTGGATACCGCAAACTGCATCCAGGTCTTCGCGTTTCAGGCCGTATTTTTCAACCAGATTTTCCGCCGTGTCCCCCATTCCCTGGCCGGTGGTGGGATCTATGGAGTCGCTCCAGCCATCTTCGATGGTTTTCGGGCCCATTCTGAATCCCTGCCATCTGACGCCTTTCAGCAGATAGGGAATCGTGCTCATGGAATCCATGCCGCCGGCGACAACGATGTCGCTGTCTCCCAGGCGAAGCGGCTTCGGTTGCCAGGTGAACGCATTTCATGCCAGACGGGCAGGCCATGTTGATGGTGTTGGTGGAAATGTGAATGGGAATGCCGGCCTTCAGGCTGGCGGTCCGGGAAGGGTTCGGGCCGTTTCCGGCCTGGCGGCAGGAGCCGTAGATGACTTCGGATACGTCACTGCCCTGAATGCCCGCCCTGCGGAGCGCCTCGCGGATGGCCGCGGCCCCCAGTTCATACGAGGGAACATCCTTGATGGTGCCGCCGAAACGCCCCATCGGGGTGCGGACGGCGCCGATAACGACAATGTCTGATAGTTCAAGGGACATATTTGATCTCCTTTATATATATTGTCCGCCATCCACCTTGATGACTTCTCCGGTAACGTGGCGGGCCTTGTCCGAAGCCAGAAACACGATGACGTTGGCCACATCTTCGGGGGTTCCCACGCGCTTCATGACGATTTCACCCAGGGCCAGGTTGACGATTTTGTCATGGGCCTCGGATTCCTTCAGCATGGCGGTTTCAATCAGTCCCGGCGCCACGGCGTTCACATTCACATTGAAGGCGCCCAGTTCCTTGGCCACGGCCTTGGTATACCCGATGATGCCGGCTTTGGAGGCCGAGTAATTGGTCTGGCCGAATTTTCCGCGGATGCCGTTGATGGACGTGATGTTGACGATTTTCCCGGATTGCTGTTCCTTCAAAAGCGGGGCCACATGGCGGGTGAAATTGAAATAGCCTTTCAGGTTGACCTCGATCACCTTGTCCCACTGCTCCTCGGTCATTTTCCAGCAAACCCCGTCCCAGTTCATTCCCGCATTGTTCACCAGAATATCGATACGCCCAAAGGCCTCAAGGGTTGTTTTCACCACTTGCTCGGCTTCCGCAAATACGGCGATATCGCAGGAAAGGGCAATGGCCTTTCGCCCCATTTGAATAATTTCATCTCTGATTTTAAACGCCGCATCCGCATGTTTGCGGTACAGCAGGCAGACATTGGCGCCTTCGGCAGCCAGCCCCAGGGACGTTGCAGCCCCGATTCCCTGTGATCCGCCGGTTACCAGCGCATTTTTACCTTCCAGCAGCATATGTTCTTACTCCTTTTCAATTCCCTTCCGGGATGAGTCGCAATTTGAACAGTTGATTTAAAGCCATGGGCCATCCGCTTTCAGCCCATAACCTATAACCCATTGCCTATAACCTTAGTTGTTATTATTTTGGCTTTCCCAGCACCGCCGCCATGAATTCGGCGTCAAAAGCCGCACTGCCGGCAATCCGCCTGCGGTATTCGATAAAATCGATGGTGTCCTTGCCGGTGATTTTTTTGGTATTAAAGGCATTGAATCCCAGATAGGCTTCGGTGGCCATATTGGCAGCCAGCCAGTGGCGGTTGATGACCTTGGCCTGATCCCAGAAGAACTTCTTTTTCAGGCGGATCCCCTCGACGCTTTTGATCAGACAGCCGGGGAACAGGTTGGTGAATGTCCAGATGATTCTGTTCAATTCCGCATCCAGCTTTTCGAAGCTGGTCGTGGCGGTTTTGACATATTCCCTGGCCTGTTTGGCCGCATCGCCGGCCTTGAACTCCCCATATACGATTTCGCCGTCATCCAGGTATTGATCCGTGATCACGGCCGGGTTTCTGACCCATTTGTCGCCGTCCTTGATGACCGGAATGCATTTGGAAATGAGCCCCAGTTGTTTCATTTTATAGGCGCTCCAGAACTCGCAGGACACGCAGTTCCACATGGCCAGCTCCAGGGGCAGCATCCAGGGCAGAAAATCGGTGCTGCCGCCGTCCGGCGCGGATCCATGCCGGGTGCCGGCCTGGCCGAATATGGCCAGATCGCTGGAGATCGTCAGATCGCAGGCCATGCCGATTTCCTGGCCGCCCGCCACCCGCATGCCGTTGACCCGGCAGATCGTCGGCTTCTTGCAGCCCAGAATCCCGTCCACCATGGCATTGAAAAGATCCATGTACAGGCCGTATTCATTGGGACGGCCGGAATAGTATTCCGCGTATTCCTGGGTATTGCCGCCCGTACAGAAAGCCTTGTCCCCCATGCCGGTAAATACGGCGGCGATCACCGAACTGTCCGCGGACGCCCGCTGGAAACCGGCGATGACGCCCTTGACCATTTCCGTGGTGTAGGAGTTGTACTGGGTGGGATTATTCAGGGTGATCCAGGCGGAATAGAGCCCATCAACGGGTTTTACCGGCTGCATCCAGAACCGGTTTTTTCTCAAACATCACCCCAGGGGCCTGGAGTGAAAACTGCGCTTCGTTCCAGAGAAAATGATCTTTTGTGCCCGATTCTCTCGGTAACCAGCTTAAGTCGGCCATAATGTGTCTCCTTTGTCATGCGGTAATATCGTATCCGGAAGGCAAGCAAATCATATTCACAAGTTAATTACATTAAAGCTACATTACAGCTACCATGGCTTTTGTCAAGAAAAATTTAAAGCGGCTTGGCGCCAATTACCTGAGGGCCTGTGTTTCCGCTATCTGCCGAGGACCGGGAGAATCCCCGGCTTGCCGCCATCAGCTCCAGGGTATACGGATGCCGGATATCCCCCTCCCTCAACTGCTTGCGGGTGAGATGCTCAACCACGGCGCCCCGATCCATGACCGCAATACGATTGCACATATGGGAAACCACCGCCAGATCGTGACTCACCAGAAGATAGGTCAGCGCCCGTTTTTTCTGGACGGTCTTGAGCAGATTCAGAATCTCGGCCTGAATGGAAACATCCAGGGCCGATGTGGGTTCGTCAAGCAGGAGGATTTCAGGCTCCAGAATCAGGGCTCTGGCAATGGCGACCCGCTGCCGCTGCCCGCCGGAGAGTTGGTGGGGGTATCTGAATCGGAAGCGATTGCCCAGGCCCACCTCATCCAGGGCCTTTTCGACGCGATGATCGGCATTGCCCATCCCGTGAATGGCCACCGGCTCCTTTAATGTCCGGTCAATGGTATGCCGGGGATGAAGCGACCCATAGGGATCCTGAAAAACCATCTGGACATTTCTGTAAAAAGACAGATCCCGCTTGATATGCTGAGGCCTGCCATCGATCCGGATCTCACCGGTCCAGCCGCTTAAAAGTCCGGTGATGCAGTTCAGAACCGTGGATTTTCCGCACCCGGATTCGCCGATGAGTCCGAAACTTGTCCCTTTTTCAATTTCAAGGGAAACATTTTTAACCGCGTGGTTTCGGGCAGCTCCCGGTTCCAAACGCCATGTCGAGGTGGGTTATTTTCAGCATTGGGGCTTATCGGCGCTTCCTTAACCGGAAAAAGACGCGCTTCAGCCAGGCGTCATCCCGATTCAGGGTTGGCAGGAGATCCGCACTGCCGGAAATTTTCGGCAGGCAGTTCAGCAGTCCCCGGGTATAGGGATGCCGGGATTGATGCAGATCCTTTGCATCACAGACTTCCATGATCCTGCCGGCATACAGGATGATCACCCGGTCGCAGAAGGCGGAGACCAGCTCCAGATCATGGCTGATAAAGATCAGTCCCATGCCCCGGCGGGTCACCAGATCATCCAGGATTGCCAGGATCTGGCGCTGTACGGTCACATCCAGCGCCGATGTGGGTTCATCCGCAATAAGAAGGGCGGGCTCCGGGATCAGCATCATCGCGATCATGATCCGCTGGCCCATGCCTCCCGAGACTTCATGGGGATAGAGCCCGTACACCCGCTCGGGCTTTCTGATCCGGACGGCTTCCAGCATTTCCAGGGCCCGCCTTTGGGCTTCTTTTCCGGATACACTCCGGTGCGCCAGGTACGATTCTGCGATCTGCCTGCCCACGGTCCGGACCGGATTCAGGGAATACCGGGGGTCCTGCATGACCATGGCGATTCCCCTGCCCCGGATCCCCCGCATCTCTTTTTCGCTTTTGTGCAAAATGTCCTGCCCGTTGAAATCCATGGCATCCGCGGAGATTCTGGCGGATGCGGGCAGCAGTTTTAAAATGGCCCTGCCCGTCACCGTCTTCCCGGACCCGGATTCCCCGACAATACCGATCTTTTCTTTTCCCATGGAAAAAGAAATGTCCTTGACCGCATGAAAATCCCCTTTGGGACCCGGAAAAACGACGTTCAGATTCTTGATGTCGAGCAGCGTGTCAGCACCCATGGTCAATACGCTTTTTTGGGATCCAGAACTTCCCGCAATCCGTCTCCCAGCAGGTTAAAGGCCAGGCTGACGATGAAAATCGCCGTTCCCGGCATGGTGATCAGCCACCAGTAATCCAGAATATAGGCGCGGCCGCCGGATGTCATGGCGCCCCATTCCGGTGACGGCGGCTGGGCGCCAAGGCCCAGAAACCCCAGGCCCGCGGCGGTCAGGATGATGCCCGCCATGTCCAGCGTCACCCGGACAACGAGCGAAGACATGCAAAGGGGCATGATATGGCCCGTGATGATTCTTAAAGGGCCCGCGCCCTGAAGCCGGATGGCATGGATGAAATCCGAATTGCGGAGGGTGAGGGTTTCCGCCCTGGCGATTCTGGCATAGGCGGGCCAGGATGTGACGGCAATGGCGATCACCGCGTTTTCAATGCCGGGGCCGAGCGCCGCAACAAAGGCAAGGGCGAGAATCAGTTTGGGAAATGCCAGGAAGATATCGGTGATCCGCATCAGGAGCATATCGATTGCCCCTCCCAGATATCCGGATACCGTGCCGATCACGATGCCCACGGGCGCGGCGATGACGGCAACCAGCCCGACCACGTACAGGGTCAACCTGGACCCAAAGACAATCCTGCTGAAAATATCCCTTCCCACTTCATCGGTTCCAAAGAAATGGGCTGGCGGATATCGGCTGAAGCCTGTTTCTCAGATCGGTAAGCAGGGGATCATAGGGAGCAATGAGCGGGGCAAAAATTGCGGTAAGAATCAGAAGAAGGATGATCGAAAGCCCCAGAACCGCCAGTCTGTTATTCGAAAAATCCAGGCATCCCGAATAAACCCGTCCGGCCCAGGCCTGAAAAGCCGATGCGGGCGCATCGGAAAGCAGCCAGCGTCTCAGCGTGACTTTGTTTGTATGCGTTATGTCCGTCATCGGATTGCGGCTTTTTAAAAAGCTATCTGGCCCTTGGGTCCAGAAATTCATAGAGGAAATCGGAGAAGAGATTAATCCCCAGAAAAATCGCACCCACAACCAGGGTGCTGCCGAGAACCGCGTTCATATCGGCATTCAGGAGTGAATTGGTCAGATACTGCCCGAGTCCCGGCCATGAAAATACGGTTTCGGTAAGAACGGAGCCCTCAAGAAGGCTGCCAAAGCTTAAAGCAATGACCGTAATCAGGGGAATCCTGCAATTTCCCAGCGCATGTCCCCAGATGACCCGCCATTCGGCAATTCCCTTGACCCTTGCGGTCAGGATGTATTCCTGGCGCAATTGCTCGATCATGAACGAACGGGTCATGCGGCTCAGGTATGCCATGCTGTAATACCCCAGAAGGGATGCCGGCAGAATGATGTGGGACAGCGCATTCCGGAAGATGTCCCATTCCCGGGCAAGGATACAGTCGATCAGCAGGAAACCGGTCACCGGATCGACCATGTTCTCATAAAAGACATCCACCCTGCCGGGTCCGGGCAGCAGGTTCAGGTGCGCATAAAACACCATGAGCCCCATGAGCCCCAGCCAGAAAATCGGCAGGGAGTATCCGAACAGACCCGTGATCCGGGCGAGGTGATCCAGCAGGCTTCCCTGCCTGACCGCGGAAAAAATCCCCAGGGGAATCCCCGAAAAAACACCGATCAAGGTCGCAATCACCGCAAGTTCCACGGTGGCCGGAAACACCCGCGCAATATCTTCGATCACGGGCCGGGAGGTGAGCACGGAAACCCCGAAATCCCCGGCCAGCATCGCTTTGATATAGATAAAAAACTGCTGCCACAGCGGCAGATGAAGCCCCAGTTCCAGACGTACCCTTTGATAGACTTCCGCGGAGGCTTTGTCCCCCACCACGGCCAGAACCGGATCGATGGGCACGACCCGGCCGATCAGAAATGTGACCAGGAGAAGCCCGAGGAACGTCGTGCCGACCATGGCAACCATTCCGACGGCCTGGTTCAGGGTCTTTGAAAGTTGTCTGTGATGAATAATATTCTCCATCGATTCGTTTTTGAGTTCATCTTATTTGGTGATAAAACGATAAAAATTGCTGTCGAAGCTGGGCCCCAGAAAAAAACCGTTCACATTGGATCTCTCGGCCAGAATTTCAATCTCCTGGAACATGAAGACAAAGGGAGCGCTTCTCTGATGCTCCCGCTGAATCTCAAGATACATCCGGGCCCGCTTTTTTGCGTCATTTTCCAGAACCGCCGCATCGACTTTCCGGGTCATCTCGGGAATGTCCCAGGCATTTCTCCAGGCCATGGTTTTGGACTGTCCCGGCGTCCGAATTATCCGGGTTTCTGGCAAAGGTGTCCGCGTTGGTATGGGGATCCATATAATCGGGTCCCCAGCGGCCGATGAAGATGTCATGGGCTCTTTCACGGTATTTGGTAAGAACCTGCTTGCCTTCACCGGGAATGATCTCCAGTTTGATACCAGCAAGGGCGAATGTCGCCTGGATGGCCACGGCCATCGAAATTGAAGGCTCCGTGTTCCGCACATCCATGGTCACGGTGAAGCCTTTTTCAAGACCGGCCTCCTTAAGCAGGCCTTTTGCCTTTTCGACATCCAGCGAAAACGGCGTCTCTTCCAGTGCGCCAAGGAATCCCCTGGGAAGAAAGGCCTGATGCACCGCGGCTTTGCCGCTCAGGATGGTGGATTCCATTCCCGCGTAATCGACAAGGTATTTCAAGGCCTGTCTGACCTGGGGAATCTTCAGATACTGGTTTTTCTGGTTCAGGCCCAGATAGTAGATCGCCCCCTTGGCTTTTTTCCGGATCCGGATCATCCGGATTCCCGGCAAGTCCCTTGAGATCGTCCGGCTGGATATTCCTTGCCATGTCGACATCCCCTTTTTCAAGAAGAAGCCTCTGGGTGGCGGACTCCGAGATATGCCGGACGATGATGCGCTTCATGGCGGGTTTTTTGCTGTGGTAATGCGCATTGCCGGCCATGATAAGGATTTCGGAAGGTTTCCATGATGTCAACGCAAAGGGGCCTGAACCGGCGGAATGGGTTTTCAGCCAGCCATATCCCATGTCGCCGTTTTCCTCATGTTTCAACACCTCCTGTTTATCCACGATGGAGCCCGGGGTCGATGTCAGGCAATACAGGAAAAACGTCGGCGCATAGGGTTTGTCGATAATCAGCCTGACGGAATAATCTCCTGTTTTAACGATTCTTTCGTTCATGTTGGCCGGAGTGAATCCGAACTGGGTCAACAGAAAAGCCGGGGACTTGTTCAGCTTGATCACCCGCTGAAGTGAAAAAACAACATCATCCGCGGTCAGTTTGTTGCCGGACGCAAATTTCATCCTGTCCCAGATCTTGAAGGAATAGGTTCTGCCGTCTTCTGAAATATCCCAGCTTTCCGCAACAACGCCGATAGATTTTGCTCACATCCTCCACATCATAGCCGATCAAACGGTCATACATGTTGGCTGCCAGTTCAGCCCCGGTAAATTCAAAGATTTCCGCGGGATCCAGCGTGATGACATCATCGAGTTTCGATGCCATTACCAGGGTATCCCTGGGCGTTGCCGCAAACAGACTGTTTCCGGCGATCACCGAAAGAACCAGGGTGATCCATACCGTTTTTTTCATGCGTTTTCCTTTCCATAAAGGATGGCGGCCAACTATCTTCCCTTCATTCCCTGTTTTTCGTATATTCAACAGCAATCAGGCTCATGTCGTCTGAAGGCGCGGCCCCGCCTCTTTGGCGGCCGGCGTCTTCAAACATCCGGTCTACCAGGTCTCTGGTCGGCAGATGGCGGAAATTCTCCATGAACGCGTGAAACCTGTCCTTGCCTTCACGTTCACCATCCGTCCCGAAGTTTTCAATCAGGCCATCCGTATACAGAATCAGCCTGTCTCCGGCGTTCAATTGCTTTTCTTCCTGGCCGAAAGCAGCGCCGAATCCGACGCCGACAGGCGTGCCATGCTTCTCCAGCATTTCCAGATGGCCCGTGGATCTGAGTATCAAAGGCGGCATATGGCCGGCGTTGCTGTAAATGAAACGGCCGGTTTCAATATTTAACGCTGCATGGACAATCGAGAAAAAGCAATCGAATCTCTCCATCGGGAACTCTTTGTCCAGACGGTTCATGACGTCCTCGGGGCTGAATAATTTGCCGGTCAGGCGCATGCGGTTGTGCAGGCTCATCAGAAACTGCGATATCGTAACGGCGACCAGGGCTGCCGAGACGCCGTGCCCGCAAACGTCCAGCATGTAAATGCCGATTTCCGCTTCACTGATTTTATGGATTTGAAAAATATCGCCGCCGATATGGCCGCTGGGTTCAAATCGCCAGGCGATCACGATGTTGTCGATTTCCAGATCGCTGTCCGGAAGCAGGCTTTTCTGGATCTGGCCGGCTGTTTCAAGTTCCTGGTTGATCTGCTGCTGCTGTTTTTCAAGTTTTCTTTTCTGCTCCTCGATTTCCGAGACATCGTAAATGATCACCAGTATCATTTTTTGTCCGTGAAACAGGATGAGCCTTGAAGTAACTTCCAGATTTTTTAAAACCGGCCTGCCTTTGATGTAAAAGACCCGCTCCAGGGACTTGCGATCAACGGGGTAACCTTCCACCAGGGTTTGGAGCAGTGTTTTTCTCAAAACGCAGAACTGGCACTGGGATGTACCGCCGCAGGACTTGTTTTCTTTCACCGCATTCACGCATCCGGATATCTGGCCGAAAGAACTTTCAAGCAACGCGATCCGCGGCATTGTCGAACAGACTGAGAAAGCTTTTGTTGAATTGATGGATCCGCATATTCTCGTCTGCGATGAGAATGGCGGAGTTAATGTTTTCGAAAATCAGATTCAGGAATTCGTTTGATTCTTTCAGATTGTCGAGCGCTATCGGCATGAAGGGTTCCTGTCGGAGTTCTAAAAGCCTTGCTTCAGCATTTCATTGATTTCCTCCGGAAAAGCCATGCACAGCGGTTTCATTGAACAGGTTGCGCAGGGCGCCGACATCCGGTGTCCCCAGTTTCTGGCTGAAGAACGTACGGGGCGAAAAGAGCAGGTGAAAGCGGAAATGGTCATCGGTTTTCGCGCCGGTGAAAAAATTCATGTTGAAGCTGTAGATCCCCATCTTGTCGTATCCGGCAATGACCCTTGCAAGCCCGGAGGCGATGTCAAGAAGATCCTGCTCGCTGAGATCCAGCGTACACCGGGCATCTTCCAGAACCGCCAGCACGTCTCCGGCAACGCCCATGGGAGCAAAAGCGGTCATCCAGTGCGTGCGGCCGATCTTTCCCAGGTAGCGTTTTCCCGCATTCTTCTCGGCATCCACCAGATCCGCCCAGAAGTTGGAGCCGTGGCGGTCCAGATAGTTTTTTGAGGCTTCCAGTTCCTGGCGCATGAGATTGGGGGCCGAGGATGTGGAAAAGACCTGCAGGTGGGGATGGATGAGAGAGCTTCCGGCCGGCGGCATGTAGTTCCAGTTGATGATGTGGTACACGGATTCCGGATGGCCGGTGCTTTCGATGCGCCTGAAAAAGTCCTGCGCGAAACCGAATGCCGAGGCCATGTGCGCCGGCGTCGAACGCCGTCATGGGAATAAAATGGCGGGCGCCGAACGTCGCCACGGCCCCGATGCTGTCGTAGGGAGCGATGTTCGGGAAGATCACCATGTCGTCTTTTTGCAGACGGCCTTCGGGGATGAGGTCTTTGGGAAAACAGGGCGTCACGGCCAGCACCTTGTCCGCGCAGAACGGGCACCAGGCGTCGGTTCCCGCGACAAGGGCGTCGAAATCGGGCTTCTGCCACTGAAGCTTCATGAAATGGCAGATCCTGGCAGTCCGGCCGGTCAGGGGATCGATGCGGATTTCACTGGGGATTCGGCGCTCGGCCATATCCTTTTGGGGGTTGAGCATGACGGTTTCTTTTTTGATGGCCTCGAATTTCATAATCCCTCCCATGCACCGTAACGGACAGTTCAAACCCGGCCCGTCTGGCGTTATTAGCCCGTCCGAATTATTTCTTCGGAGACAGAGCACTCTTTTTGAATGGCTTTCAGGATCAATATCATCCCATAAAATTTCATCCAAACGCAAGGAATAACAGTCCCGCCGATTTGACAAAAACCGGATTCACTTTCTCAGTGAAGCGCCCCCGACATTGCAGGTGGGGGAAATGGGCTTAAGGGATTTGCTGACATCCCTGGCCTGCTCGGTGATATAAAATGCACAGGGGTCTTCTTCCTTGACCAGCGCCAGTATCCAGGGCAGGTCCTTGCGCCGGACCGCCATGTAAAGTTCCGTAACGGTCCCGTTCATGCCTTCGCCGAAAAAAAGGGTGACGGCCAGGCCCCTGCTTCTCAGCCGTTCCGCCATTTTCTGACCGGTGTCGGCGGTGATGACCCGCAGGACCATCAGCCCGAAGGCCAGCTTGCGCTCCACCAGGATTCCCACCACGTTTCCGGTTGCATATCCAAAACCGTAAAAGAGCACCAGAACGGGGGATTCCTTGATGTGCAGCACAACGGTGCTGACGATGCTGATCCAGATAAGCACTTCGAACAGCCCGAAAAAAAACGCCAGCACGGATCGCCCCTGCACCGTCAGGATGGTGCGAACGGTTCCGAGCGAAACATCACAAACCCTGGCAAAAAAAATCAATAATCCGGTTTGCAGAATGCCGAGATCCATGGAAAACTTCCTTTAAGCGATATCATCCGCCAGCGCGGTCTGGTAGATGGCATAGTCCCTGTCCGAAAACAGGACGAAAATGATTTTTTGAATACCGGGCAAGGCCATCAAAACATTTCGGCAGGTGTTCATCGCAATCCCGCAGGCTTTTTCGATCGGATACCCGTATGCCCCGCAACTGATGGCCGGAAAGGCGATGGTTGAAAGATGATATTGCGCCGCCAGCTTCAGGCTGTTTTCATAACACCCGGAAAGCAGCGCCGCATCCTGGGCCGTTCCCCTGTAAACCGGCCCGACCGTGTGAATGACGTATCGCGCCGCCAGCAGGTATCCCCGGGTAATCCTGGCCTCGCCGACCGGGCATCCGCCGATGGATCGGCATTCGGCCAGAAGCGCCTTGCCGGCGGCACGGTGAATGGCCCCGTCGACGCCGCCGCCGCCCAGAAGCGACGTGTTGGCGGCATTGACAATGGCATCAACCGCCATCCGGGTAATGTCCCCCTGCCGGACTTCCAGTTTGTCCCGAAATCGCCTTATCGAGCTTCATTTCATAAGTCTCCCGCGTTTATACGATTCCCTTTTTCTGAAATGCGGCAATCTCATCTTCGGCATACCCGATTTCCCGCAAAATGGGAACGGTGCTTTCCCCGAAACCGACGGCCGGGGTGCGCACCTTGCCCGGCGTTTGGCTCAGCTTGACGGAAACGCCGAAAACCGGCGCTGTTTTCCCGTCCTTTGCCTCGAGGTCAACGACCATTTCCCTTTCCCTGAAAAGCGGGTCCTTCAGCACTTCTTCCAGGTGCTGTACCTTGCCCCAGCAGATATCCAGGTCTCCAAGCTCGCTGTTCCACCGGTCAAGGGTTTTCTGGCGGAAAACCGCACGCAGGGTGTCGATGATTTCCACCCGCATGCCGTCGTCATATTGCAGGTCGATGAATTCCGGAAATTCCAGATGCTCGCAAAGCTTTTTCCAGAAGCGGTGTTCGACGGCGCCGATGGACAGAAACCGGCCGTCCGCGGTTTCATAGGTGTTGTAACAGGCATACCGGTGAGACAGCACGCCGTCCGAGCGCGTGGGGATCTGACGGGTCATTTGATGAAAGAAGAGCGGGATGGACAGAAACCCCAGCATGCCGTCCGTCATGGAAATATCGATATACTGGCCCCTGCCGCTCTGATTCCTGGCAACAAGCGCCAGCAGGATGCCGATCACCGCATTCATTCCGCCGCCGGCAATGTCCGCGATCTGAACGCCGGGAATGGCGGGGGCAGAATCCGCCTGTCCGATCAAGTCAAGGATGCCGGCGGCGCTCAGATAATTGACGTCGTGGCCGGCCCGGTTCACGTAGGGGCCCGTCTGGCCATAGCCGGTTATGGCGCAGTAAATGATCCCCGGATTGACCTTGGAAACCGTATCATAATCCACACCCAGGCGCTTGACGACACCCGGCCGGAATCCTTCCATCACAACATCCGCGGTTTTCACCAGGCGAAAGAAAATCTCCTTTCCCTCGGGGGTCTTCAAATCCAGGGAAATATGCTCCTTGTTCCGGTTTACGGTTGTGATGAAAAACCCATCCGCGATAAAGCGCTTGTCTTCTATGGAAATCACCCGCGCACCGTGATCCGCAAGGATCATCGAACCGAAAGGCCCGGGCAGAAGCCTTGAAAGATCCAGTACGGTGATTCCGGTCAATGCCCCTTTTTCCAGCATAAGTCCTCCTTAAGCCCGCCATAGGTGTTTTGGGCGGTCGTCAATTTCCCTTGAAAGCCGGGGATCGTTTTTCCATGAACGCGGTTACCGCCTCGATCAAATCATCGGAAGGAAGGGATGCCGCGTTTTTCTGGGCCACATACCGCAGGCCAGAATGCACGCCGTGATCCCGGTTGTAAAGCATCACATCCTTTACGCCCTGAACCGTAAGCGGCGGAAGGGCCGCGATCTGCAGGGCCAGGCTGCGCGCCTCATCCACCAGCGCCGGGTGGGAGTTGCACATCCGGGTAATCAGCCCCATCTTCAGGGCTTCTTCCGCGGTAAAGTCCCGGCCCGTCAGGGCCAGTTCCCCAAACCAGCCCTGGCCGATGATGTGCGGCAGGCGCTGAAGGGTCCCCAGGTCCGCGATAATGGCGATGCGGGTCTCGCGAATGCTGAATGTGGCGTCATTTGCAGCGATGCGGATATCGCAGGCGCTGATCAAGTCGATGCCGCCGCCGATGCAATGGCCGTGGACGGCGGCAATGAAAGGCTTTCGGCATTTTTCAACGGCCGAAATGCTGTCCTGCAGGCGGCCGATGGTATGCCTGAGCGCTTCGCGGCCCGCCGCGGATGTGTCGGTCAGAAGTGCCCCTGCTTCCATCAGGTCGAGCCCTGCGGTAAAGCTTTTGCCCTCGGCGCGAATCACCACCACCCGAACTTTCGGATCCTGGTCAAGTTCGCCGCAACGGGCCTGAAGCGACGCAAAAAAATCCATCCCCATGCTGTTTCGTTTGTCCGGCCGGTTCAGGATCAGCCAGGCGATGGGACCTTCATATTCAACCTTGAATGGACCGGTTGCCTCCATGTTTTGTTTTCCTTTCAGGAGAGAATTTCATTCATCAAAGCCATGTTTATTTCCAGCATGGGGCCTTCCATGAGATCGGACATGGCGTTCGTGTAATGGTCAAGTGCGATCCCGGGAATCAGGTGGTTCTGGTGGATTCCGGCAAGCACGGCCATGTTCTGCATGCGGGCATCGGAAAGGCCGGGTTTCAAAATGCGGAACACCTGAATATTTCTTTTGCTGCAATGGGCAAGAATGGTGTCGTTATCCACTTCGGCGGCCTGATTCAGCCGTACCGGCAGGGGCTGCCATACGGCATCATAATAAATGGCGGCGGCGCCGTCTTTCAGAAATGCGATGATCCCCCGGAAAGCCTCGTGCCGCTCCAGCGCCACAACCAGATCGGCTTCTCCTTGCCGGATCAGGGGGGAGTGAACATCGCTTCCGATGCGGATCTGGGATACCACGATACCGCCGCGCTGCGCAAGGCCGTGCGTATCCACCCCTTTAACCGGAAAACCGGCATGGTCGGCTGCCCGAAGCAATATTTCGCTCAGAAGGCCGATTCCCTGCCCGCCGACGCCTGTCAGATAGATATTGAATGCTTTCAAGAAACCTCCTTTGGCCCGGAACCCGAACGATGCAGCAAAAATGCCGCGGTCCGGGGGAAACATGTGTTTTTTCTTGACACATGCATTATTATGCATATGTACATATCATCATGAAAACACAAGAACAAAATAAAATAAAAGCCGAAGTCCTGAAAGCGATTTCCCAAGCCTAAGGCGCCCGATTGCGGCTTCGGGCAGCGGATAAAATATTAACCATGGATGTGCATCATTTCGCATTGATGCATTTTAAGCAGGAGCAAGCCATGAAGATTAAAAACCCGATTCCAGGCAGCAATTCATGCATGTCAAAAGCCTGCATCCGCGCATATATCGTGATGGCGCTTTCCGGTTTAACGGGCGGCGCTTCCCTGGCTCTTTTTGCCGGCTTCCTTTATACCGGATTGCCCAATCAAATGGATCTTGTCCTTGATGGCCGGACGAACCTTTATATCGACACCCTGCTTTGTTCTCTTTTTTTCTTTCAACACAGCTTCATGCTGCGCAAGGGGTTTCGCAAATGGCTATCCGGTTATATTCCCTCAAATTTCCTCGGCGCATGCTTTTCGATTTTTTCCGGATTGTTTTTATTGCTGCTGATGCTTTTCTGGCAAAAATCGACTTCCATACAGGTTGAATTTGATGGAACGCTATATTGGCTATTTCGCGCTTTGTTTTTCCTCTCCGTTGCCGGTTTCCTTTGTACCGTCCGTCACTTGCAATCTTTTGACGGGCTGGGCATAAAAGAAATTTTATGCCAGTTAAATGGCAAAACCGCAAAGGAATCCTTCTTTACGGTACGGGGGAGTTATCGGTGGGTCCGGCATCCGCAATACTTTTTGAGTCTTTTGATGATATGGTCCCAAGTCTCCGTGACCACGGATCGATTGCTTTTCAATGGACTCTGGACTGCCTGGATTGTCATCGGCGCTTTTCTGGAGGAAAGGGACTTGATCGCCTCCTTTGGCGATGCGTATCGAAATTACCAGCTCAAGGTGCCGATGCTGATTCCCTACAGGGGGTTCCCTTGGCGGCACCTTCCCTGACTTCAGGCCGAATGCTGTTTCACCCAGGCGACGTACCGGTCCATCCAGTTCTGCAAAAATTGCCTGCTGTCCGCTCCGATGGTGCCGGCCTCATCGAACAACCCATCCCTGACATGGATGAACGCTTCGGGCTGGCCCATCGTCGGAACGTCCAGATACGCGAGCACATTGCGCAAATGCTGCTGCGCCATGGCCGTGCCGACAGTGCCGATTGAAGCGCCCAGCACACCGGCCGGTTTTCCCGCCCAGGCGTTCTGGCCATAGGGGCGCGAGGCGTGGTCGATTGCGTTCTTGAGTACGCCGGGCATTGAGCGGTTGTATTCCGGTGTAACGAACAGAATGCCCTGGGCGTTCCTGATTTCGTTCTTCAGGCGCTTGACCGAATCGGCCGGGTTGGCATCGTCGTCCTGGTTGTAAAGCGGCAGGTCGTCTATTTTCACCGGATTGAACGAGAACTCCGGCGGCCCCAACTTGACAACGGCGTTTGCCAGCCTGCGGTTGAACGAATCCTTGCGAAGGCTTCCAATGACAACTGCGATACTGTATTTGCTCATGACGATCTCCTTTCATTCTAGAATGTCAGGTTTTGCTGTGCCGGATTCCGGATGCATCCACCTGAAATTAACAAGCCAGCGTACGGGAATGCATGGCCGGGGTTACCATAAAAAGACACTGCCCGCCTAAACTCCCATACGGCACAAAACAAAGGCCTGTTTCATGTAAAATTAATTCCTCTTGCGAAGTTATCAACAGCCGCAATCGCAATATTTTTGCCGACTGCTTGATCCTTTTGCCGCTTGAAATTGTTCCGGGATGAATTGATTGATCGGTCAGCTTTAACGCGTTCTTTTGCGGAGTTCGTAAAGAACGGCCAGCAAAAGTATCACCGGCGCAACAAAGCCGATAATAAAGGGGCCAAATCCGATTGCGCGGTCGAACCAGGTGGCATCTTTGGTCACTGTTTTCCAGACCGTAAAGGACACGGGTAAAATCGTAAACAGAACCGTCGGAAGCAGAAACCAGGCGCTGGTTTTCCCGCCGGCCTTTGCGATGCGTGCGGAGAAAAAGGAAACCCCGGCCACGACAACCGCAGAGACGCCTCCCCAGGCCATGCCAAATAGACTTGATACCAGCGAGCCGATTTGAAAAATGAGAAGCATTGAAATTACGGTCGCAACGATGCGCCTGAGCGTTATATCTGTCATGTTGATTCCAAATGTTTTTTTCAGTTAATGACTATGTTCTGTTGTCGGCGCAGGCATGGAAGCACGTGAAAGCTCCCAGTTCGGTCACCCCATCAGTTTTCGAAGCTCGGTCGCATCAAAAACCAGCCGAATCGATTCAATCCTGCCATTTGCAACCGTGAAGAATTCGGCTGTTCGAATCACGCCCGCGGGACTCATCGTGTCGCAATCATAGAGCAACGCGGCGCCATTTTCAGAAAAAACACTTTGAATCAAGGTGACACCCCGAAGCATCTTGTGGAACATCGTGAGCGCAATGATAAAGTCATCGGCCCGGCGGAAAGTATCAATGCTTCCATGAAAATCCAAATCATCCGCCAGGCAACCGCGTGCCGCTTTTAAATCACCGCCAGTCCAGGCATTATGATAAGTTGTCACGATCTGCTTTGCATCCATGATTCTTCCTCCTTCAATAATTTGAAAACAGTCAATGGAGAATGCGCTCTTGTTTGTTCTCATTGGGGACAACGACAAGCATGCCACTGGGATGAACGCCCCATGGGCATTAATTCGGTTAATAACGGGTACACTGACACAAGTATTATCCGAAATCAAGGAAGGAACGTTGTCTTCCCAGGGGGAAATACCCGGCATCGGAATTCGGGACTTTTTTAATTACCACTGTTTTAAATATGGACATATGATTTTATTTCTGATACCTAAAAGCCAAAATTAAATTCATTAATTGATTTTTAACCAATTAATTATGATTGATTGTCATCAATCATTTTCCAGGCCCGCATCTAAGGCAGAAACAAACAACAGGGGAATAAAGGGACAGGCGAAAAATCAAGGCTCACGGCATGGAATAATCTGCAAACTCCGGATATTTGTATTTTGAAACCGATTGCACTCAATAAAGGAGGATCCAAAATGAAATTAA
>CAWJRD010000055.1:0-44087 GCA_963845015.1 uncultured delta proteobacterium | reverse complement strand
TGTTTATGTTGACGCCTGGCTGATTACGTATTGCTATCGCCCACAGCCTGACGCAGAACCTGCGCGGCCTGCCCCTGGTGAACCGCGACGCCGGGGTCATGCAGGACCAGTACAGCTACGACGCCAACGGCAACGTCACTGCCATCGCCGATCAGCAAGAGTCCGGCGTGTTCAACCGGGCGATGACGTACGACGATCTGGACCGGCTCTGGACGGCCAACGCGCCCGGCGTCTGGGGCAATGCCACCTACACCTACGACGCCGTGGACAACCTGCTCACGGCCACCGTCGGCAGCCGCAGCAGCACGCTGAACTACGACGCCAGCAACCGCCTGAGCAGCACCAGCACCAACGGCAGCACCGCCAACTACAGCTACGACGCCCGCGGCAACATCAGCAGCAAGGGTGGCCAGAGTTTTGCCTTCAGACCTGGGCAACCGGCTCAGCAGCGCGAGCCTGGGCGGCGGCTACAGCTACGACGGCCACGGGCGGCGCTTTCGGGTGAGCAGCAGCGACGGCAGCACCCGCTTGCAGCTCTACAGCCAGGCCGGCCAGATCCTTTGGGCCACCAGCAGCGGCGGCGTGCAGCCGTCAGACAGCGCGGCCTACATCTACCTGGGCGGCAAGCAGATTGCGGAGTGGAGCAGCGCAAGCGGCACGCAATACGTGCACACCGACGCACTGGGCAGCCCGGTGGCGCACACCAACGCATCAGGCGTCCTGATGAACCGCAGCCGATTCGAGCCATATGGCTTCACGGCGGCGGGCGCAAAAAACCGGGGCCGAGCACCAGCAGCATTGGCTTCACGGGGCATGTGAATGATTCGGAGACGGATCTCGTTTACATGCAGCAGCGGTACTACGATCCCATCGCCGGCAGGTTCCTCAGCGTTGATCCAGTGGTCACGGATGCCAACACCGGCAAGGGTGCTTTTTTTTGTGACCGGAGCCGCGCCTGGCCGTAAACATTTTTTCCATAGACTGGCTTTACGCAGCTTGAAGATTACAAATACATAACAGCGCGCAGCCTCGTGGTGAGGCTGATGTATATTGGCCTCACTTTTATCGTCATAAAAACAGGGGAGGATTATGTGGCATACGCGGCTCTTGCCGTTTTAATGCTGCTGGCTGGAAACGCGGTAAACATGTCTGTCATGCTGAAAAAGGTAAAGCCTGTTTTTCCGGGCTAAACCTGAAAAAATACCTGCCTCCGCTTTTCATGGTGTTCCTTGCCGGAGCCATATCGAGCATATATAACAAACTGGACACGGTTTTCCTGGGGCTGCTGTCGGACGCGAAAGCCGTGGGTTATTACACCGCGAACAGGAGGATAATAACGCTTATACTCGCGGTAGTGACGTCGCTGACCACGGTCCTGATACCGAGGGTGGCCTACTACATTGGCAATAATATGAAAAAGGAATATAATTTAACGGCCGAGCGGTCAGTCAATTTCCTGTATTTCGCGTCCCTGCCGGTAATCGCCCTGTGTCTTGTGCTGGCTGATGAGATACTTCTTTTGCTCGGAGGTATAAAATTCCTGCCCGGCGCTTATTCGCTTAAACTGCTTTCCGTGCAGGTTCTGCTTACCGGGCTCGCGGTTTTCCTTACCACGCAGGTAGTGCTGGCGCATAATGACGAGAAAACCATATTAATCGCGAATCTGGCAGGCGCGGCTGTAAATGTGCCGGTGAACTTTCTGCTTATCAAAAGCATGGCCCAAAATGCGCCCAGTATTGCGATCCTGCTCACCGAGGGCGCTGTGATTATAACCATGCTCATACTGGCCAGGGGCTATATCAAATTCAGGCTGGTAAAGATGCAGAGTTTAAATTACCCTGCGGCTGCAGCGCTTATGTACGGCACTGCCTGGGCGGTAAAACGACTGCTTGAGGCCAACTATGTAATCGAGCTGGCAGCGGCTTTATTCGTTTCCTCGGCTGTCTATTTCCTGTTCCTGCTGGCTATAAAGGATGAGAATGCCGTGGTTATTACGGAAACCGTAAAAAACAAGCTGTCTTCATATGCCGCGAAAGGCAGGAAACGCTGATGAAAAAAATACTTTTATAAGCGGCGCGTCCGCGGTAAGCGGAGCGGAATACATACTGGCCAACTACTGCCGCGCATCCGGCATGAAAAAAAGAATCTCACAATTTTGTGTTCCTCAATACCGGGGCTGGCGGAGCTTTATTCCAAAACCGGGGTTAAAACCTTAAGCTCGGTTTTTTTGAACCCCGCGGGCGCTGCCAGTAAAAAAGGTTTTATGCGAATTATCAGAAAAATACAGAATGTTTCAAAAGCTTCTGAAGTTATAAGGGCCGCCATCAGGGAAACAGGCGCAGGGTCAGTGGCGGGCAACAATACGGGGGACGCGGTGTATTCGGCCGCGGCAAAAGCTGAGCGGATGGAATTCACGCAGTTTGTATACGATATCCTGCATAAGGGCTCGCTGCTTGCCGCGGCGTTGAAAGTGTCGGACAGAAATATTACCCGCTACATTGCGGCGTCTGAGGCCGTAAAGATATCTCTTACGCGGTTGGGGATACAGCCGGAAAAAATAGAAGTCGTATATAACGGCGTGGCTGCCGGAAATGCGCGGCTGCCCGGGAAGCCGGAAAAGCGCTGACATTAGGATATGCGGGAAGCATTGAGGCGAGAAAAAACCCGGCGGAGTTTACGGGATTCATCGGGGCCGCGGCCGGTTTTGGGCTGAAAGTCAGGGGCATAATGGCCTGCACTATTGAGGCCGATTTGAAGTTATATAATTCTATAATCGATGAGATACGGACCATGAAATTGCCGGTTAAGGTACTGGGCCGGTTGACAGGAAAAAAATGCCGGCGTTTTACAGGTCGCTTGACTTTCTCATGGTCCCTCGCCTGATTGACCCGCTTCCAACTGTTGTGATGGAGAAACTTTTAGCTGCGGCATACCCGTGATAGGGAGAAACGCGGGAGGCTTGCCTGAAATGATCAGGTACGGTTATAACGGCTATTTATATGAAGACAAAAAGGATTTCCAGGCGCTGGCCGCCAGGCTTAAACAATTGACAAGGCGGGCATACCGCAGTATGCAGGAAAACGCGGTAAAGACTGTAAGGGATAAATTCAATATGCGCAACAAAGTAAAAAAAATAAACCTTATCCTGTTCGGTAAAAAGGCGGAAAAATGAAGGTACTGGTAATCAAGCTTTGCTGTATCGGCGACATAATTCAGCTCACGCCTGCCTTGAGAGCTTTAAAGGAAGGCGGGGCTGGAGTTGCCATTTGCTTTGCGTGGCATGGGTCAGGCAGATAGCGGATATCGTGCCGAGTGCATTGATAAAAAGCACGTTGTCAATTTCAGCAACCCTTTCAGCGCTCTGATTACGCTGTTAGAAGCTGATCTCTGAGAAGTACGGAGTGCTGAGAATCAGTCCCAGGGATAAAAAATCGTTTTTATTCACGTCGTTTCTCGGCGCAAAGTTCAGAGCCGGGTTCGTATGGAAAGGCTCTGAAAAAAGCCTGACGCACGCTTTTAACTATGACGCTTCATTACATGAAACAGAACGTTATTTGTCGGTCGTAAAAGGGCTTGGTTTTGAGTTAAAAGGCGGGCATACGCAGATTAACAGGCCGGTAATAGACAACCCTGTTTTTAAGCTGCAGCCGGGTAAGGTGAAGGTGGGCGTATTTCCGGCAGGAGGAAACAATCCCGGCACTGTGATGCCAACAAAACGCTGGCCCCTGGAAAACTTTAATGAACTCATAAAGCAGCTTGAAAAAAAAGGCAGGCAGGTGTATGTGTTCGGCGCTGTTTTTGACAGGCCGGAAATGGAAACCTCGGCAAAGGGCACAGGTGCGGTCCTGATAGAAAGCGGGCTGAAAGAATTCGCGTATTACGCGGCAGGCATGGACGTGTTTGTCGCCTGCGACACGGGGCTGCTTCACATTGCAGCTGCGCTCGGGGTCAAGACGATAGGCCTGTTCGGGCCTTCATCGCCGGACGTGTTGGCGCGGGGAAAGAACAGCGTGAACGTATTTGAAGGCATTGAGTGCTCGCCCTGTTACGCGCCTGAAACCGTGCACCAAAAGAAGTTTTTGGAGTGCGGGGACAATGTGTGCATGAAGAAGATAAGTGTGGAACGGGTGATGGAAGAGTTGGATAAGAGTTGCGGAATAATCACAAATCACACATCCCAAATCACAAATTAATGCCGTGTGGATTTGTGATATGTGATTTGGGATTTGTGATTGATTAAAAAAGGAGTTTAATTTTGAAAATTGCTTTGATTCACGACTGGCTCACGGGCATGAGAGGCGGGGAAAAAGTACTGGAGGAACTTTGCGGCTTGTATCCTTCGGCGGAAATATTCACTCTTATTTGCGACCGGGAAAGAATTTCTGACGGGATAAAAGCCCATAAAATACACACGTCCTTCCTGCAGGCCGTGCCGGGTATATTTAAAACATACAGGAATTTCCTGCCCCTGTTTCCTGCGGCCATAGAAAGTTTTAACCTCTCGGGTTATGACGCTGTTATATCTTCGAGCCACTGCGTGGCAAAGGGAATAAAAGCGCCTGACCCGGCAAAACATATATGTTACTGCCATACGCCCATGAGATATGCCTGGGATCAGTTTGACGCTTACTTTTCGCCGGAGAGAAGCGGCAGGTTGAAGTATGCGTTTATATCCGCAATAATGCCGGGCTTAAGAAAATGGGATGTGAAAACAGCGGCCCGTGCCGGGTATTTTATAGCGAACTCGCAGCACGTGGAAAAACGGATACAAAAGTATTACGGCCGGCAGTCGGATGTGTTGTATCCGCCCGTGGATACGGAGTTTTTTACACCCGCTGGCGTAAAAGAGGGTTTTTATCTTATGGTGACCGCTCTCAATGAATACAAGCGGCCGGACTTTCTGCGTGGATGCGTTCCGCCGCATGCCGGACAGGAAGCTTAAAATAATCGGTTCAGGCGCCCATGTTTGAAACGCTGGCAAAAGGCGCGCCTTCCAATGTGAGAATTCTGGGATTCAAAAGTGACGGTGAAATAAGAGATTATTACAGGAAAGCAAAAGCGTTTTTATTCCCGGGCGAGGAAGATTTCGGAATCACCATGGCGGAGGCGGCTTCATGCGGCACGCCTGTGCTGGCTCTAAACAAAGGCGGCAGCCTCGAAGTTGTAATTGAAGGTAAAACAGGCGAATTTTTTGACGGTCCGGTGGAAAGTTTCATAAAAAACGTAGAAAATGGAAAAACAGGGTTATGATGTAAATGTCATGCGTAAATCCGGCCTGCGTTTTTCGAGGGAAAATTTCAGGACGGGTTTTAAAAAACTGGCTGAAAAGCGGGTATAAATGGATAAAAGAAAAGTAAGGCTGATAGTTTCCGCCATGCTTCCGCTGGGCGACGCTGTCCTTATAATGCTTGCGGTAGTATCGGCATATTATGCGCGTTTTTTCTGCCTGTAGTGACTGTGAAATACGGGGTGCCTCGTCCGGTATTACCTGGCTGCCGCGCCTTTTATTGCGCTTGTTTTCATACTTTCAATGAATTACGCAGGGCTTTACCTGCAGGCAGCGGTCAGCAGGCATAGATTCGTTTTTTAAGGTGGCTGCCGCTGCAATAGCGGGTACGACAGTCCTTTTGGCGCTCACATTCTTTATCAGGTCGTTTACATTCTCAAGAATAGTTATGATTTTCATGCTGCTGCTTTCGGTACTATACATTTATCTGTGGAGGCTGACGTACAGGGCGTTTTTTGATTACCTCGCGAGGAAAGATATCCTGATACGGAAAATTCTGGTGCTTAACCACTCCGGTAAGCGCGATCCTCATAGAAAGGCTCCTCAGGGACGCTTCAGCCGGGCTTCGGGTTGTGGGCTGCGCCAACAATAAGGCGAAAAAAGGAAAGGTTTTTGCGGGCGCGAAAGTATTGGAGATTCAGGCCATCTAAATGGCGGGTAGAAACCCGCTGCATTTTTTCATTTTTGCGATTACAAGACAAAATTCTGAAGCCACGAAGGCGATTCTCCAGATGGAGAGGTGCCTTCGTGGCTTTTTTTATTGGATTTTGTCGATACATGGAAACATTGGAATGACAGAAGGCAGATATTTAAACAGGCGAGGGGAGATATTTTTTGAGGAAATCCAAGTTCTGATTTTCACGAAAGGAGGTAAGATTTCGTTTTAATGCGGATTTTTTATACAACATGGTAATAAAATTTCGCTTAACAAAAAAAGGAGAAAACGATGGAAAAGATGATTAGATTCAATTTATGGGGTATTCCGGCCACGGCATGCATGTTGATGATGTCCTCTATCGGGCATGGTTATGAGATCAATGAAATGCTTTCGATTGGGGGTGTTATTTCGGGCGGAGGCCAGTACATGTCCGCCAGCGATGCGCCAGGATACGACAATACATCCAAGGGCGCGATGCCAATACAACCGGAGATCAGTTTTACGCCCACCCAGGACGATGAGGTGTATATTAAAATCGGTTTTGCTGCTGGAAATGGATTAAATGGCGAAGGCATATCTCCTTTCAGCCTTTCGCTCTGGAACGTGGATATGGAAGATGACGTGAAGAACATCAATGGCAGAAACCGTGACACGCTGCTCACCGCCTGGTATCGGCACACGTTTCGCTTTGAGGAAGACCACAAATTGGGATTTTCTTTCGGCATTGTCGATTCAACCAACTATATCGATCAGAATGAATATGCCAATTGCGGATTCAATCAGTTTATGAATCAGGCATTTGTCAATGCACCCGTGGGGTTTGCGCCATCATATGATGCCGGCGGGGTATTTGAATGGGAGTTCAGCGGCTTTTCCCTGAATGGCGTCGGAATGAATGTCGGAGAAAATGATGCCGGAAATTCCTATAATTTTTATGGAGTCCAGGCGGGGTATGCACTGGAAACGGACTGGGGTAAGGGAAATTACCGCGTGACCGTGGAAGCGACCAATGACGAATTCCCCGATCCACTCGATGAAAACCTGGAATCCCAAATGGCCTATGTGCTCTCCTGCGACCAGCAGTTTGGGGAAGTCGTCGGCGCCTGGATTCGGATGGGCTGGCAGGATGACAATGCGGCAATCACCCATAAGGATATGTATTCGGGAGGATTCGATATCAAAGGCAGCTTTTGGGATAGGCCAGAGGATAACATCGGAATCGGATACGGCCATCTGACCGGGGGAAACCTTGATGTGGATAAAACAGACGTCTTTGAAATCTACTATCGGGTTGCAATCAATAAAATACTGGCCGTTACCGGAGATTTTCAATATATCACAGACACACTCAAGGAAGGCGACAGCCCGAGCGGCCAAGTCTATGGAATTCGGCTGACAGCCACATTCTAAAGGGATTGTCTCGGATCGGTTTTTTGACAGAAAAAACATCTTGACATCCTGCCGAGATTCGGCGATTTTGATGATTCAATTGACGGGTAGAAACCCGCCGTGTTTTTTTCATTTGTGCGACCATAAGACAAAAACCACAAGCCACGAAGGCGATTCTCCAGAGGGAGGGGTGCCTTCGTGGCTTTTTTATTGAAACTGGATGATATTTTAAGACATTGAAATGACAGGAGGTAGATATGCGCACAGGAAAGGTGATTATTTCGGCGATAGCTGCAGCATTGATGACACTACTGGCCGAACCGGCATCCGCCCATTTCGGCACCATTGTTCCCTCGGATGACATCATTACGCAGCAGGATCCCAAAACAGTGACCATCGCGGTCAAGTTCATCCATCCCATGGAACTGCACTACATGGAGATGGTCAGACCCAAGCAGTTCGGCGTGATGTTCGACGGGAAAAAAACCGATCTGCTGGACAGCCTTCAGGAGGTCAAGGGGAAGGCGCCGGACCAGACCGAGTCCTTCACCTTCTGGAAGGCGGACTACCCGATCCGGCGCCCCGGGGACTACACGTTTTATGTCACGCCCGCGCCCTACTGGGAGCCCGCCGAGGACTGTTTCATCGTGCATTACACCAAGGTCTGCGTCAATGCTCTGGGCAAGGAAGAAGGATGGGACAAGCCCGTCGGTCTTGAGACGGAGATCGTTCCCCTGACCCGTCCCTATGGCCTGTGGACAGGCAATCTGTTTACCGGCCGGGTTCTGGTCAAAGGAAAGCCCGTTCCGTTCGCGGAAGTGGAAATCGAGTACCTGAACGAGGCGGCCGAAGGGGGAAAAAAGATTGCCCCCCCGGCGGACCCCTACGTGACGCAGGTGGTCAAAGCCGATGGCGGCGGTGTATTCAACTACGCCATGCCCAAGGCGGGATGGTGGGGCTTTGCGGCCCTGAACGAGGCGAGCTGGACCCTGAATCATGAGGGAAAGAAAAAGAATGTCGAAATCGGTGCCGTGATCTGGGTGCGCGCCATCGATATTCCGTGACGAACAGCGGCCCGGTTGCATTCCGAATCCCCGCGAGGGGGAGGATGTTTTTCAGGCCAAATAAATTGAAGAAAGGATTGTTTTCCATGAAAATTCCAAGTAAGGTTTTGACTCTTTTGGCGGTGTCGGCATTTCTTGCCGGCCCCGCGCTGGCGCACAAGGTCAATCTCTTTGCCTATGTCGAGGGCGGCAAGGTGTATACCGAAAGCTATTTTCCCGACAGTAAACCGGTCGAAGGCGGCAAGGTTCTCGTTTACGACGGCCAGGACGCGCTGCTGCTCGAAGGAAAAACCGATACGAAGGGATTGTTCAGCTTCCCCGTTCCGAAGGTGGACGATCTGAAGATTGTCATCGAAGCCGGCATGGGGCACAAGAACAGTTTCGATTTGAAAAAAACCGAGGTGGAGGCGGGCAAATGATGCGTTTTTCCAAGGTCCTGATCGTCGGGGGGCTATCCGCATGGCTGATGACCTTTCCGGTTTCGGCAGCGGCCCAGGCGCCGGCTGCGGAAAACGCGCCGGAGCTGGTCACGCTCTTGAAGGAGCAAACCGGCAAGCTGTCCGGTGATCTGCGGCACATTCAGCGGGAAATCGCCGCACTGCGCGCAGATCTCGAAAAGCCCGGTTTTCGGGATATATTTTCGGGGATCGGATATATTTTCGGGCTGTTCGGCGTGGCCGCCTTTGTAGCGTCCCGTCGCAAGGAGTAAACCATGCATATTTCAGACGGGGTTCTTCCCATATCCATCACGGTAGGGGGCTATGTGGCAAGTGCCGCGCTCGCCTCCTTCAGCGCAGCCCGGACCCGGAGCGTGGATCTGCCCAAGGTGGCCGTGGTGACTTCGGCCTTTTTCGTGGCCTCGCTCATCCATGTGCCGTTCGGTCCCACGAGCGTCCATCTTATCCTGCCGGGACTCGTGGGCGCCATGCTGGGGACTTCGGCATTTCTGTCCATCGGCCTGGGGCTCTTGCTTCAAAGTCTGCTCTTTCAGTTCGGCGGTATTACGGCGCTGGGCGCCAACACGCTCATGATGGGGCTTCCCGCGCTGCTTTGCGGCTGGTTTTTTCAGACCTTCAAGGGAAACACGCGATACCTGTCAGATGACGATCGGGGGTCTTTCCGGGGCTTTGGGCACGGCGCTGGCCGCCGTTATTCTGGCGCTTCTTCTGGCCACCGGCGGCGAAGATTTTTTCGGCGTTGCCAAGATCGCGCTTGTGGCCCATGTTCCGGTCATCCTCATCGAGGGGGCGTTGACGGCCTTTACCGTCGGATTTCTGGGCCGTGTCAAGCCCGAATTGCTGCAACCGGCCTTTGTAAAACCCTCTGGACCCCCTCATGCCTGATGTAACGGTGATCCGCCTGCCGATCTGGCAATTTGCGGCCATGCTCCTTATCCCCCTGACGGTGTTGGCCTCGGTCTACGCCATTTTGCGCGGGGCGGCGCGCCGCCGCGGCATGCCGAACGAAGACCCGGACTGGTCTGTGCCTCCCCTGTCCGGCGCCTCGGGTTCATCCCTTTTCCACCAATGGGATGTGCGTGCAAAGCTGGTGAGCCTGCTGCTTTACGCTTTCCTTGTCGCCTCTCTGCGGCAGCTTGCGCCGGCCCTGGTCGCCGTGGGAATTTCGGTCGCCGCCCTGATTCCGGCCCGATGCGATATGAACCGCGCACGCATGCGGCTGCTCGCTGTTACGGGGTTTTTAAGTCTTCTGCTTTTTGTCATGCCGCTTACCGCCCCCATGCATTCGGGGGATACGGTCATCGCGGTCAGCGGATGGAACTGGCTTTTTTTCAACCTGCGGGGCCTTGAGCTTGCGGCCGTCATTGCCGCCAAGGGGGTGGCCATCGCGCTTCTCATGGAACCGCTTCTTGCGACAGCGCCGCTTCCGGTCACTCTTCACGGCTTGTCGAAACTGGGGATTCCGGACATGGTGGGCCAGATGGTGCTCTTAAGCCACCGTTATATCCATGTCTTCCGCCACGAGGCTCAGCGCATGGCATCGGGAATGCGGGTCCGGGGATTTCGAAAACGCACGGATCTTGAGACCTTGCGGGCCGTTGCCAATTTTCTGGGCATGCTTCTGGTGCGAAGCTTCGAGCGCACCGAGCGAGTGTTCGACGCCATGCGGGCCAGGGGGTATCGGGGCCGGTTTCCCGAACCGGTCATGCTGCGACTGCGGAAAACGGATCTGATGCTGAGCGCCGGATGGATCACCCTTGGCATTGCACTTGTCGTATGCGACCGGATCTGGAAATGAGACGCCATGACCCATGACCACGACCGGCCTTTTGCGCCCCGACCCGAAACCGGAGAATGCCTGTTTCGGGTCAGCGGACTCTCCTACCAGTATGAAAACGGCATTCAGGCGCTTTCGGACCTTGAACTTGCCGTATCCAGGGGCGAACGGATCGCGCTTGTCGGACATAACGGTTCCGGGAAAACCACGCTGGCAAAACTTCTTTGCGGACTGCTAAACCCGACAACCGGGTCGGTACGGTACAAGGAAGAGCCGTTGACCGGCGGGCATTTGGATCGAAGCCGCCTTGAAATCGGGCTTCTTTTTCAGGACCCGGACGATCAGCTCTTCGGCCATACCCTCCTCGACGATGTGTCCTTCGGCCCCCGCCAGCAGGGTCTGTCCATTCCCGAGGCCGAAACACAGGCCCGAAACGCCCTCTTCCTTGTCGGCCTTGTCGAGACGGCATACAAGGCCCCGCACAACCTCAGTTTCGGCCAGAAAAAGCGCGCGGCTCTGGCCGGTCTTCTGGCCATGAAGCCGGAGGTGTTGATTCTTGATGAGCCCACTGCAAACCTCGATCCGCGCCAGGAGGAGATTTTTTTAAACCTGCTGCGGGAGTTTCCAGGAACGCTCATTTGCATCAGCCATGATCTGATTTTTCTCTATGAGCTCTGCTCCCGGGCCGTGGTGCTGGATCAGGGGCGCATGCATCATGACTGCGCCATGAATGAACTCGTCGCCCATCGACAGTCCCTGCGCGATCACGGTCTTGATTTTTCCTTTCGTCTGGTCTCAACCGCGCTGCCGTCATCGGGGGCTATCCGCCCTCCTGCCCGCAAATCCGCCCCCGAAGCGGCGCCGGAAGTACCGCTTGTATCCCTGACGGATTTTCACTACCGTTATCCGGACGGCACCCATGCGCTTCGGGATATCAATATACACATTCACACCGGCGAACGCATCGCCATCGTGGGTGAAAACGGGGCCGGAAAGACCACGCTCCTCTCCTGTCTTCTGGGGATTCAGGAAGGCAGAGGCGAATTTTACTTTGCCGGAAAGCCCGTAACACGGCGGCGGCAAAAATGGCTCTGGCGGGATATCGGCATGGTGTTTCAGGACTGCGCGGATCAGCTCTTCTGCCCGAGCGTGGGAGAGGAAGTGGCCTTTGGCCTGAAACAGCTCGGGTATTCGACCTCGGAAACCGAAAGCCGGGTGCGTCTATCCCTCGCGCAAGCCCGGTTGGACGGATTCGAGGATCGGGTCCCCCTTCACCTTTCCGGCGGGGAGCGAAAACGCCTGGCGCTTGCCTGCGTTCTGGCCATGGCGCCACGGCTTCTTATCCTTGACGAGCCGACGGCCGGCCTCGATCCCCGGGGAGAGGAGCTTCTGCTCTCGGTCCTTCGGGATATCGAAGCCACATTGATCCTTGTCAGCCACGACATGTTCTTTGTGAGGGAATTGACCCGCCGCACACTGGTCATGCACCAGGGCGCCATCGCCGGGGATTTTTCCACGCATGCGTTTATGCAGGACGAGCAGATGCGCAGCCTCAACGGCCTGGCCGTAACCTATCGCCAAAATTCCGGCACGGCCATTCAGGCCCTGCAGCATGAGCACGAACACACCCATGCCCATGAGCACCTGCATACACACCTTCATCGGCACGGCGAGGACCTACACCTCCATCCCCACGAACATGCCCATGAACATCCACATCAGTTCGGGCACGTGCATCCTGACGGCGACGAAGCTCACAGCCATCCGCCGCGACGATACCACCTCCATGACCACCAAGGCCATGAGCGGGTAACTCATGATCACGAGCATGAATAGGCCGATGACCTGCGATTCAGTTCATGCTCGGCCGGACCATCTCCGCCAGTGAAAAATCCTCGGCCTGGGCTATTCCCGTGGCGTTTTTCCGCACCCATTGCCGCAGAGACCGAATGAAACAGGGCTCGTGAAATATTATCATTTCTCCCAGGCAGCTTAAATCCTGCTGCACGCGCCAGTAAAAATACATCTTCACCTCCACTTCCTTCTCGTTTCGTTTAAATCTGCCATCCTTGCCGCCGGGAATAGTTAACTCCATGGGACTTTAAATGCGTCTTTGTCTGAAATGTCAAAAATGAGCAAGTACGGTCCGCAGATGCGTCCAGCCAGACCTCCACGATTTCCGGATAATCGGCCGTTCCCTTTAAAATGGTTTCGCATGTGTAGCCTGCTTGAGTCAGGATGGATTTCCAGCTATCCGGTTCATCACCGGCCATGTCGTTTTTGGCGTGATCGCCGGCAACGGACATCATCGGCACCAGATAGACTTTTTTGATTTTAAGCTGTTTGAGCTTGGGCAACAGATCTTCGATCGTTGGTTTGCCTTCCACGGTTCCCACAAACGCCCGGGGATCCATTTCCTGAAACACCTGGTTCATAGCCAGATAAAGGGCATCCGCCGGGTGATGCCCGGTGCCATGCCCCATGAAGAGGACGGCATCCGCCGGTTTTCGGCCCGGAATGTTTTTCATCAGGGTTCCGGCCACGGTCTCCATATCTTTGGCCGATGACAGCAGGGGCCGCGCCACCAGAATCTTCTCGAACCCATCGGCCATCTGGCCGAAGAGCCGGGCATTCTGGTAGAGTTCATGAAATTCTTCACCCGGAATCGTGTGCAGGGAAAGCACCGCCACATGGGTGAAGCCGTCTGTCATGAGCCTGGCCATTGCCATTTCCGGGGAATCCATGCATTTTCCCTTCCTTGGCAAGCTTGGCGCGGATAATTTTTGAAGTGAACGCCCAGCGGACTTCCACACCGGGGAATTCTTTTCGGGTTTGTTCATCGATCCGCTCAAACACCTTTCGGGCCTCCGGAACGCTTGTACCAAAAGCCACGAGCAGAATCGCCTTTTTCTCCGATTTTTTCTCTCCGTGCGCGGCAAACCCGTTCAAAGAACAGCAAAGCAGCGCGACCATGACCAACACAGACAGTAATTGCTTGTTAAGCTTCATTCTTCATCCTCCATGATTTTTGACAAAAAAAATCCCGGACCGATTCAAGATCGATCCGGGATGCCCAGTTTATCGCACGGAATCTAAAAAAGCCTTTCCCTGTCCACGGGAAACGGGCTGACATCTGTATAGGCAGGTCTTCTGACTTCCGGTTCATCCTAATGGCAGCGCCTTCCCGATCCATGGATTGCAATCAGTGGCTATAATGCTGCGGTCGTCCCCGGTTACAGCGGCGGGCCCGCCCCCGATTCTCACGGGGTTCCCTCTTTGGCTCATATCTGAGCGCCTGTACATTTAGAAAAAAACACAGGCAGCGGGAAATGTCAAGATTTTAATCACTTCGGTGATACGCCCCATTCTCAGCCACATCCTTTGGGCAATTCATCAAACCGCTCGCGAAACTCTATCCCATTTCAGAATCAATTTTCCTGCCAGTTTGGGTCCGATGTCTGTCGTTGAAGGTCCAGGATCGAAAGGGCTGTGATCTTTTTATCCAGGGGATATGTGTGCTGGCCCGGATGCAGGACGTAAAGTCTATCCAGTTGAAGGTCCTTCACTGCAATGTGCATGGACCTGGTCGTACGGGGTGCTTCGGTATACTTGATCTCAAAACCGATTCGCCTGATTCCGCTCAATATCATCAAATCCAATTCCGCTCCGGTGTGGGTTGCCCAAAAATAGGCATCTCGGGTGCCTCGAAGCGATAGAATCTGCTCCACCGCAAAGCCTTCCCACGAAGCGCCAAGCTTTGGATGTCCGGCAAGATCATGTTCATTGCTCACACCAAGCAATGCGTGGAGAACCCCGCTGTCCCGCACATAAATTTTCGGTGATTTCACCTGACGTTTTCGAAGATTTTCGAACCATGAAGGCAATTGCCGCACCAGGTAGGCGCCGGACAAAATATCGAGGTAGCGTCGGGCGGTTGCCTCCGCTGTTCCAAGGGATCGCGCAAACTCGGCGGCATTCCAGATCTGGCCATGATAATGGGAAACCATTGTCCAAAATCGCCGAAGCGTCTCTGCGGGAATGGTGATGCCAAGCTGAGGCACGTCCCTTTCCAGAAAGGTGCGGATAAAGTCATTGCGCCACTGACAGCTCTTCGTATCTTCGGCAGCCAGAAATGCGAGCGGGAATCCTCCCCGCAGCCAAAGCTTGTGATATTCGGCTGTACCAACCTCCGAAAGGTCGAAGCCGGAAAGATCAACAAAGGCAATTCTGCCGGCCAGCGACTCCGATGCACCCTTGATCAGCCTGGGAGAGGCGCTCCCCAACACCAGAAACCTGGCCCGGCATTCGGGATCATCCGCCAGCACGCGAAGAATTTCGAACAGCTCAGGCCTGCGCTGGATTTCATCAATGACCACCAAGCCGCTCAGGCTTTTCAGGAACAACATCGGATTGGAAAGTCGGGACAAATCTTCAGGGTTTTCCAGATCCAGATACGAAGTGTTTTTCTCTTCGGCAATGATGCGCGCCAGGGTTGTCTTCCCGGATTGCCTGGGGCCCAGAATCGCCGCAACGGGGCTGCGATCAAGAGCTGAACGAATTTTTCGAAGATAGTTGTCCCTTGAGATCATGGTGTTGAGCATAATTCAAGAAAATCGGTATGTCAACTACCGTTTTTCTTGAATTATGAAGCGACCATGTGTTGACCAAGAATGAATTCTTGCCTGCAACCTTTGCATTTTACATCACGGAAAGAACGCATCAATCATTGGACTACAGTACACCGGAAGAGGCATTTCGAACTATTTTTCCGACCAGTTGGGCTGACGTTTTTCGAGAAACGCGGACACCCCTTCCTTGGCATCATCCGCGCTGCACAGGCGGGCAAAGGCTTCGTTCATATAGTCAAAAGCCTTGTGATAGTCCATATCCTCGGCCGTATAGAAAGATTTTTTGGCGATCTGAACCGCAATGGGACTTTTTTGAGCCAGTACCGCAGCCCAATCCCGCGTTTCCTGGTCCAGATTCTCTTTGGCACATATTTTGTTGATCAGACCCAGCTCCAGAGCCCGGGAAGCCGAAATCAGGTCGCCGTAAAGTAGCAGCTCAAGGGACCGTTTTCTGCCGATGGATCGCGCTATCGGAACGACAGGCCCCACGCAGTTCAAACCGACGTTGATGGCGGTCAAGCCCATTTTGGCGCTGTCGGCTGCGACCGCAAGATCACATGCGGCCACCAGCCCCGCGCCATTGGCTGCCGCAACCCCATGAACCTGCGCGATCACCGGTTTTTTCATTGTACTGATTGCGACCAGAGGAGACTCCATCAGCTCGATCCAGTTCCGGTATTCCAGGGTGGATTTGCCATACAGTTCATTGATGTCGATTCCTGCGCAAAACGCTTTGCCGCTGCCTTTGATGATGACCACGCGAACCCGTTTGTCCGCATCCATGTCCGCAAGCGCCTGATGGAGATCCTTTGCCATCTGGGTCGTAAAGGTATTGAGCTGCTCAGGGCGGTTGAGTGTAAGGGTTCCCACATAATTTTCGCCGATTTCCATGATAACTGTCTGATACGTCATTTTGGCTCCTTGTTCTGTAAATAGTGGATGGTGAGTATCGAAACCATTATCACCGAATGGGATTTTGATCAAGACCGGCATCAGGCACCGTGCAGGGATATCTGATGCCGGTTGTGAAATTGTCATTTAAATTGGATTTGTTTTGAAAGGTCTTTTGATTCCCATGCCATAAGCCCGCCCAGGTAATTTTGTCTTTCAGTCCCCTTAACAGATTGATTTCTAGGATATGAACACAGATCCATTTCGGTCATTGGCGGATTGATTGGCACAATTATTGCTTAATTATTCAAGTATGACTTTTTAATGCAGGATTAGGAGGTGAGGATATGAAAAAGATCGGATTGACTTTTCTGATTTTATTAATTATCACGGCACTGATGGCTGGAAGCGCGCAGGCCCGCTGGCACGGGTATTACCGAGGGTGGGGGCCCGGAATATTTTGGGGAGTGCCGATCGTGGTGGGGCCGCTGTTGTATCCTTTCGGTCGTTATCCGTCGCCGCCCGTGGTTGTCCAGCAGCCTCCGGTATATGTGCAGCCGCAGCAAGAGGATGCTGCTTACTGGTATTACTGCGAAAATCCAAAAGGTTATTATCCTTATGTCTCGAGTTGTCCTTCCGGATGGATGAAAGTGGTACCGAATACAAACCCACAGGCAGCTCCTCCCAACTGATTGCAAAGGAGATGAACAATGAAGTGGATACGAAAATTTCTGATAATTCTGGCTGTGATCGTAGCGGGCGGGTGTGCGACGATGCCTCCAGGCCCAAGCGTTACGGTGATGCCGGCGCCAGGCAAGCCCTTCGAGTTATTCCAGATGGATGATGCCGCCTGCAGGCAATGGGCTGAGACTCAGTCCGGATGGAATGCCAATGACACCGTCAATCAAAACGTGGCCAGTGGCGCTGCGATTGGAACATTGGTGGGGGCTGGACTGGGTGCGGCGATTGGCTCAGCTTCCGGCAATGTCGGCGCCGGCGCTGCAATCGGGGCTGCCGGCGGAATGGCCATTGGGGCTGCAGAGGCCAGCGGACCTGCCCATGCGGCTGGATATGAAGTCCAGAGGCGCTATGACATTGCTTATCAGCAGTGCATGTATTCAAAAGGAAACCAGATACCGGGTGTTGTCCGTGAAACCAGAAGAGCTTATAAAGTACCTCCCCCGCCGCCGGATTATGCTCCGGGGCCACCGGCCTCTCCGCCATATTACGGATATCCCCCACCCCCGCCACCCCCTTATTGACACCCTGTCGAAAGCGAGAACGTGGCAGTCTCCGGAATTCCGGGGACTGCCTGTGTGGCAATCACCGGCCGCAGACACAAACAGTCTTTTCCGTAATTATTTTGTGCGTTCAGGCTTGATCTCGCTCCGGTCTGCTTCATGTATGGATAATCCCGTATTCTGCCGGCTTTTAGATGCGGTGTAAAATGGATAAATTATATCCAGTTGGATATGATTTATCCATTTTACCAATGGTGGCCTGTTGCCGGACGGTGCTGACAACTGGCTTCAGTTTTAACTCTTTTGCAGTGATGGCCTTAAAGGATTCTGTGAATGTCTTATTTCCTGCAATGCGCTGAAAGACTGAATCTGGCAACTAAATTGCAAAACTATCCCGGCGCTCAACAGATTATCCGGCACAAATTTTGCTTTATTACGCATGTTGTTTGGATAGGACAATTAAATGCAGGATTAGGAGGTGAGGATATGAAAAAGGTCGGATTGACTATTCTGACTGTATTAATTATCACGGCACTGATGGCTGGAAGCGCGCAGGCCCGCTGGCACGGGTATTACCGAGGGTGGGGGCCCGGAATATTTTGGGGAGTGCCGATCGTGGTGGGGCCGCTGTTGTATCCTTTCGGTCGTTATCCGTCGCCGCCCGTGGTTGTCCAGCAGCCTCCGGTATATGTGCAGCCGCAGCAAGAGGATGCTGCTTACTGGTATTACTGCGAAAATCCAAAAGGTTATTATCCTTATGTCTCGAGTTGTCCTTCCGGATGGATGAAAGTGGTACCGAATACAAACCCACAGGCAGCTCCTCCCAACTGATTGCAAAGGAGATGAACAATGAAGTGGATACGAAAATTTCTGATAATTCTGGCTGTGATCGTAGCGGGCGGGTGTGCGACGATGCCTCCAGGCCCAAGCGTTACGGTGATGCCGGCGCCAGGCAAGCCCTTCGAGTTATTCCAGATGGATGATGCCGCCTGCAGGCAATGGGCTGAGACTCAGTCCGGATGGAATGCCAATGACACCGTCAATCAAAACGTGGCCAGTGGCGCTGCGATTGGAACATTGGTGGGGGCTGGACTGGGTGCGGCGATTGGCTCAGCTTCCGGCAATGTCGGCGCCGGCGCTGCAATCGGGGCTGCCGGCGGAATGGCCATTGGGGCTGCAGAGGCCAGCGGACCTGCCCATGCGGCTGGATATGAAGTCCAGAGGCGCTATGACATTGCTTATCAGCAGTGCATGTATTCAAAAGGAAACCAGATACCGGGTGTTGTCCGTGAAACCAGAAGAGCTTATAAAGTACCTCCCCCGCCGCCGGATTATGCTCCGGGGCCACCGGCCTCTCCGCCATATTACGGATATCCCCCACCCCCGCCACCCCCTTATTGACACCCTGTCGAAAGCGAGAACGTGGCATCCAGGTTCAAGCATCCTTCAAACTGCATTCAAGATGAGGCGGCAGGGGAGCAGGCGATGCCGCCTCATCTTGAATGCAAATATCAGTCCTCATAAAATGAAATGGGCGAAACCCCTATGTGAACTTCTTTAACACCGCGAACTGACCAGGCGTGTGTCTTCAAGGCATTTTCCATTTCCTGTTGAATTGTTTCCGAAATCCTGGCTTTGATATAAACGATGCCGTTTTCCGCGCACACTTCAACCGCCGGACTCAATTCAATCAAAGCGGCTTTCACTTCCGCGCTCAGGGCAAGATTTTCCAGCGCCTGCTGCGATTCCGGCGTTGTCTGAAACTGTTTCATGGTCACGGTGTGGCAGATGATATCCACGGCATCTTCCACGGAAATTTTCCGGATACGGATGACCAGATCATAGAGCTGCGAATTCGTTGTATTGATGCCATAAAGAAATTGAGCCCATTTATTTCGCTCTTCATCGTCTTTGACCAGCAATCGGCGGGCTTCTTTTTCGGAGATGTTTTTCCGCTGCTTTTCCAGCTTCACCCGGTCCTCGATATCGGAAATGATCCGTACCTTCAGGACATGGGATACCCCCTGAAGAAAAAAATGCCCGGCCAGGCCGTGATACACCAGATTGTCTTCCCGCATGACATTGAGAAACGCGTTCCGAATCAAGGCCATATAGCGTTCTTTCCCACCGCCGAAGCGGTCCAGAATGGACGGGGCGTCATGGATGGCTCTTTCCAGCTTGATTTCCGGGATGTTGAACTGTTCGGAAGTATCCAGAAGAATATCTCTGGATATACAGTCATACCCAAGCCTCCGGGCGACGCCTTCGGCCACTTCTTTTCCTCTGCTGTAAGAACCGCGTGAAATGGTAATGATGGGCATAAAAAGAAACCTTCGCATTAAAGATTAAATAAAAACAAGCCGCTGGTTCCCAATTTTCTGCTTGGGAACCAGCGGCTATGTAAAAAATTTCGATTTTCAGGATATATACCTTCAAACTGATTTTTTCAAGCTTTGCTGAAACTTGGCTCCAGAGAAACGGAGGGCTTTCGTCCTTTCCACATACTGACCAAAATAATGACAGCGCCGGTCAGCAAGGCAAGACACATGGTGATGAAGCTGACCCGGTCCAGAATGAGAACGGTTGAGGGTTCATACGACAGGACATTCAATTCAACGAGATATTTTGGAATGGCAAGCAGCCGGCTTACCGCCACCATCAGCATCAAAACGCTCATCACAATTTTGATCATGCTTTCTTTGACATACGTGGTGCCGATGGCGCCAAGTTGAACTCCGAAAAGCGACCCGCCAAGAATAATCAGGACGAGCCGGATATCGACCATCCCGTGCATGGCCCAGTTGATGGACCCCGCAAGTCCCATCACAAAAGCAATCACCAGTTCGGTGGCCGAGGCGATAATACTGGATGCGCCGAGTATGTAAATCATGCCGGGTACGCCGATAAATCCGCCCACGGCAATAGTGGCCGCCAGCATGCCGGTTGCAAGCCCCACCGGAACCGTAAACCATAAAGATATGGTTAAATTGGCGCGTTTGAAATGGATCATGGGCGGCAGGTTGATGGCCTGAAGCCTTTTGGCGATTGAAGACGTCTTTTCCTGTCCGTCCCCGGAGGATGATTTTAATGCGTCATAAAACACATAGCCTCCGACAATGATCAGGATGGTCACAAAAGAAAGACTGACATAGAGATTTGATCCAACCTGGCCCCATTTGCTCAGAATCATCTGCTGGATTTTGATGCCGATCTGAACACCGATTCCGGCGGATACCGCCATGTAAAGCCCCAGTTTGATATCAACCTGGCCGTATTTATAGCGCTTGAAAGCCCCGATCATGGCTTTCGGGAATTTGTGACACATGTTGCTGGCCACGGCGACCGTGCCAGGCACCCCCAGGCTCATCATGCCGGGGGTCAGGACAAAGGCCCCGCCGGAGCCGATAAAGCCACTGACTAGGCCGCCAATGAATCCGACAAAAAAAAGAAACGAAATGTTAACAACAGTGAGGTCGATAAATTGAATGGCGTCTAAGTTCATCTGATCACTCCTTATGCGAGTATGGAACCCTGTTTACAGTTGATATGATTTATTAATTATGGTTTCAAATACGAAGTCAGCATGCGATGAACGCGTTAAAAGTCCCTATTATCGTCATTCCGACTTTCGCCGGAATGACGGGAAAACCCGATTCCTGACTTTTTGCGAAGTCATCAGCATGTTGCAAATTTAAATTTTATGAAATGGGTTGATATAGGCATAGGCGCGTGGTCTTTTTTGTACTTTTTTGGTCTGGGTAACGGTTTTGCCGACCGAAGGCTGCAGCGCATCTTTTTTCATGGGTTTGATCCCCATCAGGGACCATAGATTGCTGGCAAAGGCCCCGTGTGCGAATGAAAAAACAAAAACGGTCGCTACCGGCAGCGCGGCATAAAATCCGCCTTTGGTAAAATAGCTCATGACCGTATCCGCATTCCAGAAAACAGCGCCATAAAGGGCTGCTGTAGTCAGTCCGTAACCGATTGTTTTTTTAACTTCAGTATTCCGCTGCTGCTTGGTTTCTCTTGTCATGGGTTTTCCCTCCGGATGAAGCTGGTTTGTTGATAAACTGAAGACCGGTATGGTCACATCTTCCGATATTTTTGTTTTGCTGTATTCTGAATCGGTCACGATAAACTCAATCCGCCTGACCGTATGCATGACGTCATCTGCCACGGCCGAGATTTCTCCGTACTGAATGGCATGATCACAATGGACACCCTTGCCGGCTGCTTCCTGTTTGAAGTCATCGAGAAATTCCAGTGCATGATGGTATTTTGCAGCAGCAGCCAAGGAGACACCGGAAGTAGAGCCGGCGACCTGCGGCATGACGCTGACGACAAAAAGATCATATTTCAGGCGCTGCGCCAGTTGAATGGCATAGCCTGAAAGCGCATCATTCAAGCAGTCGGATTTTCCAATCACCAGAATTTTACGCTGCTCCGTTGCCACTGTCTCATTGCCCTGATGGGATAACATTTGATTATTTCCGATTTGATCTGTTAAAGATAATTAGCGATACCATCAAATCTGTTGATGTATGGCATATTCAAGAATGGTGCCAAAGGATAAAACTGGATTTAATATATTGAAATAATTTATAATAAAATTATTTTGCCTGGATCTGCAAAAATGATAGATGTTGCATTCTGTAACGCTTTTTGAGATAAATCATTTTCAATAATAAAATCATAAAGATAAGTCCCGTTACAAAAAAACAGCCCGTGTTTCAATATGCAACGAATGGGAAAGGGGAGAGGAATGATTTTTTTCAGGAAATTTGAAAAACCGGAAGATGAGCCTATCGCTCCGGAATCGGAACTGAGCCAACTTCGCGCTTCGATCAAAAAACAACTGCCCGAGAATATCGCCTGGATTGCATTGAAAGAACTGGATCGCTTGGATAAAACCGATCCGTCGGTTCCCGAGTACGGCATCGGGCTGAGTTATGTCGAATTTCTGATTTCCCTGCCCTGGATGCAGGCTACGGACGACAATCTGGATATCAAACGCGCCGAAGAAATATTCACTTCCCAGCATTACGGTCTGGCGCAAGTCAAAGACCGGATTCTGGAATTTCTTGCCGTAAGAATCCTTTTCAATATCCGTTCATTTCATGTACTGGTCGTGGATGATGAAGACATTGCCCGCACCAACCTGGAATATATTTTAAAAAAAGAAGGCTATCATGTATCGACAGCGGTCAATGGCGCGGATGCGCTGGAAAAAGTCATGGCCAGCGAATTCGACCTGATCCTGACGGATTTGAAAATGGAGAAAATGGATGGCATGCAGCTTGTGGAATCCGTTAAGCGCGTTACCCCGCATACCGATATCGTGATGATTACCGGATTCGCCACGGTCAGCTCGGCTGTGGATGCGCTGAAAAAAGGCGCGGCCCATTACCTTCCCAAGCCGATCAACCTGGATGAACTGAGGGCGACCGTCCGCCAGATTCTCGAGAAGAAAAAACACAAGCTCATGACCCGAAGCCCGATTCTTTGTTTTGCGGGCCCTCCGGGAACAGGCAAAACGTCCATCGGAAAAGCCATTGCCGAGGCCCTGGAGCGTAAATTCATCCGGCTTTCGCTGGCAGGCTTCCGGGACGAAGCGGAGCTCAGGGGACACCGGCGCACCTATGTCGGGGCCATGGCCGGCCGCATTATCAGCGAAATCAAGAGAGTCGGCGTCAAAAACCCGGTTTTCATGCTGGATGAGCTGGATAAAATCGGCCAGGACTTCAGGGGAGATCCCGCCTCCGTTCTGCTGGAGATCCTGGACCCGGAGCAGAACGCGCAATTCATGGATCATTATGTGGACATTCCGTTCGATCTTTCCTCTGTCATGTTTATCGCGACCGCCAACATGGTGGAGAAAATTCCGGCGCCCTTGCTGGACCGGCTCGAGATCATCCAGTTCACCGGATACACGGAAAACGAAAAACGGGTCATCGCCAAAAACCACATCATTCCCAGGCAGCTCAGAAATCACGGATTGTCCCACGATCGGCTGGCGTTTTCGGATTCCGCGATCACCCGAATTATCCGCGAGTATACCCAGGAAGCGGGCCTTCGCAATCTGGAGCGCGAATTCGCCAATGTCTGCCGCAAGCTTGCCCGGACCTGCCTGGATAACCCGGACAACACCTGTGTGGTGAATGTGGAAGACAATCTGGTCGAACAGCTCCTGGGGCCGCGCAAATTCGCGCACGAAATCGCCGAAACCGAAAACCAGGTGGGGGTGACAACCGGGCTGGTCTGGTCCGAGCTGGGCGGGGAGATCATATTCGTTGAAGCAACCCGAATGAGGGGAAGTCAGCAGCTTATTTTAACCGGGTCCCTGGGAAATGTCCTTCAGGAGTCGGCCCAGACGGCGCTCAGCTTTTTGCGAAGCCATGGGGATGATTTCGGAATTCAGCCGGATTTTTTCAAGGACTCAGATATTCACATTCACTTTCCCTGCGGCGCCATTCCCAAAGACGGCCCTTCCGCCGGAATCACCATTGCGCTGGCGCTGATATCGCTGCTGACGCAAAGGCCCGCCCGCAGGGATGTGGCCATGACCGGAGAGCTGACGTTGAACGGCCGGATTCTTCCGATCAGCGGGGTTCGCGAGAAAATTCTGGCGGCCCAGCGGGCAGGCATCAAGGTGGTCATTTTCCCCAGTCGAAACGCCGTGGATGTGAACAATCTTGAGCCCGAATCCTGTGAAGGCCTGGAAGTGGTGCTGGCGGATGATATCAAATCCATCGTGGAGCGGGTCTTCGATTCGGAAACAGGCTGAAGACCGAAAAACGGGCAACTGATGGCTGAAAACTGCTTTTTCGAGGGAGTGTTTCAATTGAAATCCATGACAATCCGGGCGAAAATCATCACGGTTTTTGCGATTTTTCTGACAAGCGTGGTTGCGCTGACGATTTTTGACTGGTGGAGTATTGTGACCATTGAGCAGAAAGTTACGGTCAGCGAATATTTTGAGGATATGTTCAACAATATTCTGGAAGCGCGGCGGTATGAAAAGAATTTTCTTTTTTATCACGACCGGCGCAGTCTGGATGAAAATCTCGTCTATATCAATAAAGCTGTCGAGATTTCGACGAATATGAGTAAAGATATCGAGCGGGTGGTCGGGAAAGAATACCAGCGGTTTCAACAGGACTTGAAGGATTACAAATTCATTATCGAAACTTTTGTATCCCGGCAGGACAGCATTGTCACCGAAAAACATGATGAGTTGATCCGCTTGAAGGGAAAAGCCATCGGCGATTTTGCTGAAAAACTGCTTTCACTCAAGCGGCAAAGAATCCATCTGGCGCTTGCCGGAATGCTGGGCCTGCCGCTCGTATTTCTGGCGATTTTTGTCGTACTTTCCATGTTGATTGCGCAATTGCTGTTTAACAGAATCCTCAAACCCCTTGCCCTGGTTCGCCGCACCATCGACAGGGTTGCGCTGGGAGACCTCAGTCCCATCCATTATGAAGAAAACGCCAGGGATGAGATTTCCATGCTGATTTATGCATTTAACCACATGGCGGGAGAATTGGAAACCAAACAGGAGCAACTGGTTCAGTCCCGGAAAATTGCAGCCATCGGCACATTCACCGCAGGCATTGCCCATGAATTGAACAATCCGATCAACAATATCTATCTGACTGCGGAATCGATCCTCGAAGATTACGGCACGCTTACCGAATCTGAAGCAAAGGAACTGCTTTCAGATGTACTGAGCCAGGCGGAGCGGGCTGGGGATATCATCAAAAATCTATTGGATTTTTCGCGAAACGAGATGCCTTCATTTACGGACTTGGATATAAAAGAGGTGATTCAAAAAGCGCTGAAGCTGGTCAAAAACCAGACCATGCTTTCCGGGATTGTGGTGGAGAACGCCATTTCTCCGGATATCCCCTGTGTCCGGGGCAATTTTCGCAATCTGGAGCAGGTTTTTTTAAATCTTTTCATAAACGCCATCCAGGCGATGCCCGGTGGCGGATCCATCAGGGTCATCGCATCCCGCACGCCTGAGCAAACCATCAAAATCACGGTTCAGGATACGGGAATCGGCATCAAGCCGGAAGACCTGGAACATATTTTTGAGCCGTTTTATACGACTAAAGCGGTTGGCCGGGGGACAGGACTGGGCCTGGCCGTATCATACGCCCTGGTCAAAAAGCATGGCGGATATATTGAAGTGCAAAGCCAGGTGAATAGCGGTACGACATTTTCGGTTTATCTGCCGATTCCGGACAGGTGCAAGCAAGTCTCATGAACATTCGCATTGCAGTCATCGATGATGAACGAATTGTTGGAAACCGCCTGAAAAGCGCCCTGGGAAAGACAGGGGAAAACGTATGCGACTGCCCCTACGATGTCGAAGCATTCACCTCGGTCGAACCTTTTTTTCAGCAAATGGTCAGCAAGGGGTTTCATCTGGTTTTCACGGATCTGAAAATGCCGGATGCAGATGGCATGACGGTTCTGGAACGGGTTAAAAAAATGAGCCCGGACACGGAAGTCATTGTCATTACCGGTTACAGTTCCATCGACTCCGCTATTGAAGCCATCAAAAAAGGCGCTTATCATTACAGCGTCAAGCCGCTCAAGCTGGATCAGATCAGACTGCTCGCCAAAAACGCTGTTGAAAAAATCCGGCTCCAATCCGAAAACCGAAGTCTTCGGGAGGCCATTGCCCAGAGAGATTCCATATCCAGCATCGTGGGAACAAGCATCGCCATGCAGGAAGTTTTCGCATTAACGCGAAAAGTGGCGGTCGTGGACTGCAATGTGCTGATTGAGGGAAGAAGCGGCACCGGCAAGGAACTTGTGGCCCGCGCCATCCACGCGCTGAGTCACCGGAAGGATTCTCTCTTTGTATCGTTTAACTGCGGCGGATTCACCGAGGAGCTCATCAGCAGCGAGCTTTTCGGACACGAAAAAGGCGCGTTTACCGGGGCCTCAACCGCGCAGATCGGACTCATCGAATCGGGCGCTGGCGGCACGGTTTTTCTGGATGAAATCGGTGAAATGCCGCACTCCATGCAGGTAAAGCTGCTTCATGTCATTCAGGAAAAGCGGATTTTCAGGGTCGGGGGCATTCGTCCGATAGACCTGGACATCCGCATTGTCGCCGCCACAAACCGGGATTTGAAAAAAGAAGTCGAAGCTGGTAACTTCCGGGAAGACCTTTTTTATCGCCTGAATGTCGTCAACATTCAGCTTCCGACGCTGGCAGAGCGCCGGGACGATATCCCGCTGCTGATCTCGCATTTTATAGACAGTTTTAACAAGGTCTTCGGGAAAAAGGTCAGGGGACTTTCCCCGCAGGCCTTGGAGATTCTAATGCATTATGACTTTCCGGGAAACATCCGGGAGCTGAAAAATATCATCGAGCGGGCAATCGCGCTGACCGACCAGAGCCGCATTCAAGTGATCGATCTGCCACCGGATCTGCAGAGACTTGATTTTAAAACCTTTGAAACCCTGGAGATGGAAACCCTGGAAGAAATGGAAAAACGCTACATTACCACGATTCTTCAAAGAACCAACTATAACCGCCATCTGACCGCTAAAATCCTGGGCCTTCCCCGCACAACGCTGTGGCGAAGGCTCAAGGAATATGGCCTTGACTCCGAATCCGGCGATTACCTCATTTCCTGAAATGTTTTCCGGCAGCCTCTCCCATTTTAACCTTGCTCTGCCGCAACAACATCGGTGTCACCGACCATGAGGCATGAATCTGAATCATTTTGTTTTATTTTATCAATGGCGAGAACCCGCAGGTTACAGCGATCTGCTGTTGATTTTGACAGAACACGGAATTTTTCCCCAGGAGCATCTGCCCTTTTTTCAAGATATGACGTCTTTCCGTAATATGTTGGTATGCAGGTATAAGAACATGGACGATGAACTGGTTTTCGACAGTTTCAAGAAAAGACTGGCAGATTTTGATCTTTTCATGGGCTGATAATGGATTGGACCGCACGGCAAAAGGAAAATATCTGAATGCTGGTGAGCCGTAAACCATGAGAGGTATGCAAAAACCATGACCATAGCATCACAGCCCCGCTTGACATCCCCTGATGACATCCTGAAAGTATTGGTGGCCAAAGGGGCCATTTCCGAGAAAAACGCAGGGGAAATATGCCGTCATTATGATAATCTCCTGCAGAGGCTTGAAAAAAAATACTTCCTGGCCGACGATGGAAATAATCAGAAAAACACCACGCCTCTGACCGTCATTGATGTGCTGGCCTCCTTGAATCTTACCCGCGCGGATTTACCTTCACGCCTTCTGGATGAAGATACCCTGTGCCGGATTATGGCCGGAGAGTGGCGGATTCCCTATCGAAAAATCGATCCCTTGAAACTGGATTTAAATCAGGTGACAACGACCATTCCCCGGTCGTTTGCTTTGAAAAACCTGATGCTGCCGCTTTCCATTCAGAACAATACCCTGACTGTTGCAATGGCCAATCCATTTGACCATGAAGCCATCAATGATATTTCCCGCGCCAGCCAGATGAAGGTGGAGGCGGTTTTCAGCTCCCGCTCGGATATCATCAAGTACATCGCTGAGTTTTATGGATTCAGACATTTCATTTCGGAAGCCGAAAACCGCTTTGGAGATGCCGGCGTTGATCTGAGCAATCTGGAGCAGTATGTCCGCTTGAAATCTGCGGACGAAGTGCCATCCAATGATCAGCACATTATCAATGCCGTCAATCACCTGTTCACCTATGCGCTGGATCAGCGGGCAAGCGATATTCACATCGAGCCCAAACGGGAAGTCAGTCTGGTCCGAATGCGGATAGACGGCCTGCTTCACACCATTTATCGGCTTCCCGAGGAACGTGCATCCGGCGATTGTCAGCCGCATTAAAAATCTCTCCCGCATGGACATGTCCGAGAAGCGGCGGCCGCAGGACGGAAGAATCAAGACCAGCAAGGCAGGCGTAGAGGTTGAAATCCGTATTTCAACGATTCCGGTTGCCTTTGGCGAAAAAGTGGTCATGCGTGTGATGGATCCGGACATTCTGTTTCAGGATCTGGACAAACTGGGGTTCAGCGCGACGGATTTGATCCGCTACAACCATTTTATCAAGCTGCCGCACGGGATTGTGCTGGTCTGCGGGCCGACGGGAAGCGGGAAATCCACAACGCTCTATTCCACCCTCAAGGAACTGTCTTCTCCCACGCTCAACATTACCACCATCGAAGACCCCATTGAAATGGTGCATGAGGATTTCAACCAGATTGCGGTGCAACCGGCCATCGGAATCACTTTTGCAACGATTTTGCGCAACATCCTGCGGCAGGACCCGGACATCATCATGGTCGGAGAGATGCGGGATCTGGAAACCGCCCAAAACGCCATTCAGGCTGCGCTTACCGGGCACCTGGTACTGTCGACCATTCACACCAACGATGCGCCGTCGACCGTTATCCGGCTGCTGGACCTTGGTGTGCCTGCATTTCTGATTCAGGCCACGCTGGTGGGAATACTGTCCCAGCGGCTGGTTCGAAAAATATGCCCTCACTGCAAGGAAGCTTTTGAAATGGAGGCCGCTGAGCTGCTGCAAATGGGTCTTGCCACCCGGCAGAGCGGAACCGTCCGTCTGTTTCGAGGAAAGGGCTGTGATCGCTGCAGAGGAACCGGTTATCATGGAAGAGTCGCCATTTATGAGGTTCTGGCGTATTCCGAGGCGATGAAACGCCTGACAAACAGCAATGTGGATCTGGATGTCCTGAGGCATGAAGCCATTTCTCAGGGCATGATCTCCCTTAGGGAGAACGCCGTTATAAAGCTTCTGGGAGGCGAAACCACCTATCAGGAAGTCCTGCGGGTCACCTGGGAACAGATATGACGGAAGACTTGTGGCGGGACTCGGCGATCAGATGTCTCATGATACATAAGTGTATCCATAATTGATGGCGAACAGATGATAAGCGATTATTTAACAATAAATTATAGTAAGTTATGTTCTTCATGGGGATGAATGTGTTCTGCTGCCGCTGTATCATCCTGAAAGGCCCGGATTGGCCCTGTTTCGGACAATATATTGTATATTGTATAACCATCTGTATATATTTATAAAATATTATTTCAAGAAATGGTTTGTTTATGGCATGGAAATTGATAATGCAAAAGAATAAGAAATAAATCTATCGACGACTAAATCATTTAATAGAAAGAAAGCAATTGCCGTGAAGCCCTGCGATACCAACATTAACCGGACGCTCAAACTCGTAGACGAGATGATTGCCCTTGCCGATCAGGGCGATGTGGAAAGAGAGGATGTCGGCTGTGGAATTATGTACGGGATATTGCGGGACGCAGCATACCGGTTGAAAAAAATTGCAGAGCAGGAAAAAAAAGCGCACCAGCAAAAAGGCTGGTGGCATGAGACCCAATAGCTGCAATGTCTTATCGTGCCGTACAGTCTTTTTAAAAAATACAACTCCCCTTGGCCCCTCTTTAAACAGGGGGATGATGTCTCAGGAACTTTCGGGGGGACAAAAGAAAAATATCAACTGATAAAGGAGGAAAATTCGTGGCCAGTATCAAAGGAACTCAAACTGAAAAAAATCTGATGAAGGCTTTTGCGGGTGAATCCCAGGCGAGAAATCGTTATACTTATTTTGCCAGCAAGGCCGGCAAGGAAGGCTATGTCCAGATTGCCGATATTTTTACTGAAACAGCCAATCAGGAAAAAGAACATGCCAAACGGTTTTTCAGTTTTCTGGAAGGCGGGATGCTGGAGATAACGGCTTGTTTTCCGGCCGGCGCCGTGGGAACAACCCTTGAGAACCTGCTGGCAGCGGCGGCAGGGGAACATGAGGAACATACGGATCTTTACCCGGCGTTTGCCAGGGTCGCCAGAGCAGAAGGCTTTGAAGACGTTGCCGGTCTTTTTGAAAAAGTTTCGGTTGCTGAAAAACAGCATGAAAAACGTTACCGGGATCTGGCAGCCAATGTTCAGGCAGGGAAAGTATTCAAAAAAGATAAAAAAGTCACCTGGCGATGCCGCAACTGCGGTTATCTTCATGAAGGCGAGGAAGCGCCGGAAACTGTGTCCGGCCTGTGCACATCCCCAGGCCCACTTTGAGCTTCTGGGAGAAAATTACTAACGGTACCTCGGATTCCCCTCATTCTGTAAAGGGGAAGCCGGAATCTTCCGGAACCCTGGTAACATAACCATCTGAAAGGAGATTGTATGACCGAGAAACTTCAAGTTTATAAATGTGAAATCTGTGGCAATATCGTTGAAGTCCTTCATGCCGGCGGCGGTGAGCTTGTCTGCTGCGGCCAGCCAATGAAACAGACGAGTTGAAAATACCGTTGACGCGGCAAAGGAAAAGCATGTTCCGGTAATTGAAAAAATTGCCGGCGGCTTCAAAGTCAAGGTGGGCAGCGTCGCGCATCCCATGGAAGAAAAACATTTCATTGAATGGATTGAAATTATTGCTGACGGCAAAGCCTATCGGCAGTTTTTGAATCCCGGTCAGGTTCCGGAAGCCACATTCATGCTGGAGGCCGCAACCGTTGCTGCAAGAGAGTATTGTAACCTTCACGGTCTCTGGAAAGCATAACAGTCAGGTTAACAAAGCAGAAGGGCTTTGACGCAAAGAGTCGACGGGCTGATAGAATCTTGGCCTTCTTTGTTTCAGACTCTTACTGTTTCATAAGGAGGAAATATGGCAAGCTGGAAATGTCAAAATTGCGGTTACACTTTTACGGCAGACGCTCCGCCGGACCAGTGTCCGTCCTGCAAGGAAAAATGTGAATTTCTGGATAACTCCTGCTATACGCCCGATTGTGCCGGCGATGGCATGGACAAACGCATCGCTAAAAAATAATATTCGCCCGGGAGATATGTTATGCCAAAAACGCTTATTGTATATGCAACCCGAACCGGAGAAACCGAAAATATCGGCAAATTGATTGCTGAAGGGTTGCGCTTTTCCGGAGTTGATGTTGACATAATGAAAGCCGGTGATATAAAGAATGCCAGTGAGCTGAATGGATATGACGCCCTGGTGTTTGGCGCACCGACCTATCATGGAGATATGATTCAGGGAATGAAAACCTTTCTGTTTCTGGCCGAAAAAGCCGCTCTGGAAGGAAAAGTCGGCGGCGCATTCGGCGCATTCGGCTGGAGCGGCGAAGCGCCGGACCGGATTTATGATACCATGACGCACATCTTTAAGATGAAAATGGTCGGAGCGCCGCTGCGCCTCAAATCCAGTTCTCTGGGCGGCGGCATTCAGATGGCTCAGAACTACGGCAGAGATATTGCCAAACTATTGACCGCTTAAAGGAGGAATTCATGACAACACCATCGCATTGTCCAGGTTTTGAACAATTCAAGAATTTGAAATCGTTTACCTGCAAGTGTCCTTCATGTTCAAAAGAGATTGAAATTTTTTCAGATGAATTTGATAAAAAACATGATCTGCAAGTCCTGCGGCAAAGAAATTGATTTTACCCAGTGCACGCTTTCCGGGGCATAAACTAAGGGGGCAATCCATGCGAAGAGGTATGATTCTGTTCATCTCTGCCGCCATGGTCTGGATTGCAGGGATGTCCATTGCCGAAACCAACAAAGGGGCAAAAGAGATCGTGATTCCATCCGGAAATCAGGGAGACGTGAAATTTCCTCACCATCAGCACCAGGAAGCGCTTAAAGACTGTATGCTATGCCATGATCTTTTTCCCCAGCAAGCGGGCGCCATTCAGGACTTGAAGCAGAAAGGAACCCTTGCCCAAAAACAGGTCATGAACAAGCAGTGCGTGAAGTGCCACAAAGCCAAAAAAGAGGCCGGAGAAAAATCAGGACCTGTGACCTGCAAAGAATGCCATGTGAAATAGCCTGGGGGCAGTTTTTTGGCAGTATCAGACAGTCCGTAAAATTCATCGTAAAATCGTGAGAGCGTGACATGGTTCCGCTCTCCGCTCTCACGCGCTCTTTCCCTTTCACGCCTTCACGAAGCAAGAAGAGATCACTAAGGAAGAATAACATGTTTGTACTCGGACTTCAGGGAAGCCCCAGAAAAAAGGGGAACACCCGGTTTCTGCTTTCGGAATTTCTGGAAGAAGCACAAAGGCTGGGCGCCACAACGCAGATGATCGAGGTCTGCCAGAAAAAGATAGAGCCCTGCATGGAATATGTTCTTTGTGAAAAAAAAGGGATTTGTCCGATTGATGATGATATGAAGCATGAGATTTATCCGCTGCTCAGAAAGGCCGATGTCATTGTCGCCGCTACCCCGATTTTTTTTTACAATACAACGGCTCAGCTCAAGGCATTGATTGATCGAAGTCAGACCCTCTGGGCTCGAAAATACAAACTCCACCTTACGGACCCCAACCGGAAATGGCGAAGAGGATATACCCTGGCCGTGGGCGCAACCCGCGGGAAGAATCTGTTTGAGGGGTTGCACCTGACCATGAAATATTTTTATGATGCGGTCGGTGCCGAGTATGTCGGCAGCCTGACCTATCGGGAAATTGAAAAACCCGGGGATATGGAACGGCATCGCAACGCTGCATACGGATATTCAAGCTGCGGTTGGAGCCCTTCTGGAGCCTTTTCGGGGAAGAAATAAAATCCTTTTTGCCTGTCGGGACAATGCCTGTCTCAGCCAGATGGCCGGCGCATTTGCGCAGATTCTTGCAGGGGACAAGCTGGATGTGTTCAGCGCGGGCAGCCAGCCGGCTGAAAAGCTCAATGCCCTCATGGTTGAAGCCATGCAGGAAAAGGGGATTGATATGGGATTCCGCCATACTGCATCGATAAACGCGGTGTTGGCAGCGGAAAAACCCGAGCTGGTCATTTCGATGGGCAGAGACGACACCGTCAGTGGCGCCGGATGACATTCCTCAGGAATTCTGGAATTTTACCGAGCCTGAAGATTTGGATGCCATGCGTCGCTTGCGAGACGCCATCGAAGCAAAGGTGGTTGAGTTTATAAAGATTATGGCTTAGTGGATGCAAAAAGATGAAGCTCGATGTAGATATTGGACTTACTTATAAACAGTGCCTGAACGGAGAGTCTGTTCAGGCAAAATCCGAAATTCGCATTTATATTTGAAACTGGGGTTTCTACCAAACACAATATAACCAGGAGGAGATACGAATGGACAGATATGTATGTACGGTTTGCGGCTATGTTTATGATCCGGCAGCTGGGTGATCCCGACAGCGGCATAAAACCCGGAACCCGTTTGAGGATATTCCGGATGGCTGGGAATGCCCGGTATGCGGGGCGGCCAAATCTGATTTTGAAAAAGAGTAGGCGAACTTATGAAACCGGTTGAGATCGCAAAAGGAATTTATGACGTCGGTGTGAATGACTGGAATATCCGGGATTTCCACGGATATTCCACCCATCTTGGGACCAGCTATAATGCGTTTTTGATCGTGGACAGCAAGATCGCATTGATTGACGCGGTTAAAAAAGAGTTTTCAGATGAGTTGATTGAAAATATCTCTCAGATTGTTGATCCCCGAAAGATCGATGTGGTGATCAGCAACCATACCGAGATGGATCATTCCGGGGGGCTTGCACGGATCATGCACCGGATCGGCGAGGACAAACCCCTGTTCTGTTCCAAAATGGGACAGAAAAACCTGTCCCTGCATTATCCGCAGCACTTTAATTATCATGCGGTTGAAAACGGTGAAACCCTGAGTCTGGGCCAGCATACGCTGACTTTTATGGAAGCCCGGATGCTCCACTGGCCGGACAGCATGTTTACCTATCTGAATGAAGAAAAGATTTTGTTTTCAAGCGATGCATTCGGCCAGCATTATGCCGGTTTCGAAAAATTTGACGATCGCATGATTGATGACATCATGCCCCATGCCAAAAAATATTTTGCCAACATCCTGCTTCCGTTATGCGCCGCTGATTCTTAAACTGGTGGAACAGGTGACGGCCATGGGGCTGGATATCCGCATGATCTGTCCGGACCACGGCATTCTCTGGCGGAAAGATCCGGGCAAGATCATCGATGCCTATGTCCGGTGGAGCCGCCAGGATGCGGTTCGAAAGGCGGTGATCGTCTATGACACCATGTGGCACAGTACTGAAAAAATGGCGCATGCCATTGCCGACGGCCTCAGCGAACAGGGTGTTGCCGTTCAACCCATGCATCTTCGAAAATGGGATCGCAGCGATATCATGGCGGAGGTGCTGGATGCCAGAGCCGTTGTGGTCGGTTCTCCAACCTTGAACAACGGTCTTTTCCCGACTTTGGGAGATTTCCTGACCTATATGAAGGGCCTGAAACCCAAAAACAAAATCGGGGCCGCCTTCGGCTCTTACGGCTGGAGCGGCGAAGCGGTCAAGCTCCTCGCTCAGGAGCTTGAGGCGATGAAATTTGAGATGATCGATCCGGGAATGAAAGTTCAGTATGTGCCGGACGAAAAGGCACTTGCCGCCTGTTTTGAACTGGGTAAAAAAATCGGCCTGGCCATGTAAGGATTATTCCCGCTTTATTTGGAACCTTTTCCCCGATGTTTTTGACTTAAAGCGATATTCCCCCCTGTTCCCCTTTGGAAAAGGGGGCAGGGGGATTTCGTGCAACCGATTGAAAATCCCCCTGTTCCGCCCTTTTCCGCTTGTCGTCTTCCCGCGAACCCATTGTGAATATTCTTCAGAAATGTTAATCTGGCTTTAACTATTCAGCATCCGGAAACCAGAATGCTGACTGTCTGAATAAGCCGGACCATTATATCACCGGACAGAGGAATGGCATGGAAACGATTCTGATCGTTGACGATGAAAAAAATTATCCGCTCATTTTAAGCGCCGTGCTTCAGGACGTCGGCTATGAAACCCTGACCGCCAACAGCGGCATGGAAGCGCTGGAGATTTTGAATCACGCAAATGCGGATGTGGATCTGGTCCTTACCGACATGAAAATGCCGGTGATGGACGGAATTGAGCTTCTGGAAAAGATAAAGGCCATTAATCCGCATTTGCCGGTCATGATGATGACGGCTTACGGAACGGTTGAAAAGGCCGTGGAGGCCATGCAAAAAGGGGCATATAATTATATCCTGAAGCCTTTTGACAATGAAGGGCTGATTATCTTTGTCAAAAAAGCCATTGATATGTACCAGGTTGTCAAGGACAACCTCAGGCTGAGGGATGTGGTGGAAACCCGGTACAATTTCGGCAACATCGTTGGCAAGAGCAAACGCATGCAGGAGATATTCGAGCTGATTAAAAAAATGGCGCCTTCTTCCGCAACCGTGTTGATAGAAGGCGAAAGCGGCACCGGAAAGGAACTGGTCGCCAAGTCCATTCACTTTAACAGCCCCCGGAAAGACAAACCCTTTATCGCCGTAAACTGTTCGGCCCTGTCGGAAAATCTCCTGGAAAGCGAACTCTTCGGGCATGAAAAAGGCGCCTTCACCGGCGCCATTGCCATGAAAAAAGGACGATTCGAACTGGCAGACGGCGGCACGCTTTTTCTGGATGAAATCGGGGAGCTTTCACAGAATCTTCAGGTAAAACTGCTGCGCGTATTGCAGGAAAGAGCATTCGAACGCGTCGGGGGGACAAAGCCGGTTCCCGTTAATATCCGGATTATTGCGGCAACCAATAAAAATCTGAAACAGGAGACCGAACAGGGGCGTTTCCGGGAAGATCTCTATTACCGGCTGAATGTCCTTTATCTGGTGCTGCCGCCGCTAAGAGAGCGTGTAGAGGATATTCGCCTGCTGGTGGATCATATGATTGAAAAATACGCATCGGAGCGCAGGCCGGGCCTGCAGGTGACCGGTGTGGATCAGGAAGTGGATCGGCTGCTGTACAGTTACAGTTGGCCGGGAAATGTCCGGGAACTTGAAAACGCCATCGAAAGAGCCATGGTCCTCTGTCCCGGAAATATCATCCGGGTTTCCGACCTGCCCAAAGAATTCAAAAAAAGCATCAGCCATTCGCTTCAACTGGAGGGTATTTCCGACAACGCCCAATTGTATGAAACGCTCGATATGGTGGAAAAATCAATGATTGAAAGGGCGCTGGCCATCTCCGGCAATGTGCAGTCCCATGCCGCAGAACTGCTGGGAATCGGAAAAAGCGGCCTGAATCAGAAAATCAAGAAATATGGGATCAAGGTCGATGGATAATTAGTGCCTGAACGGAGAGTCCGTTCAGGCAAAATCCGAATACCACGATCCGTAATTCGTAATCTATACAACGCCCTGATCGATCATGGCATTGACCACCTTGACAAATCCCGCGATGTTGGCGCCCACCAGATAATTGCCCGGTTCCCCATATTCGGCGGCGGCATCAAGGCAGGTTTTATGGATGCTTTTCATGATGCCTTTCAATCGATTATCCACCTCTTCTCTTGGCCAACTGATTCTCATGCTGTTCTGTGACATTTCCAGGCCGGATACGGCCACGCCGCCGGCATTGGATGCCTTGCCCGGCGCATAGAGAATTTTCCTGTCGATGAATATTTTGATGGCTTCCGGCGTACTGGGCATATTGGCGCCTTCGCTGACCAGTGAAATGCCCCGATTGATCAGGTTGGATGCGTCTTTGTCGTTGATTTCATTCTGAGTGGCGCTGGGGAATGCGCAGTCTGCCGGATAATTCCACATGGGGTTGTGATCCAGGGCGGCATCCGCCTCGATGTAAACCGCCTGGGGATATTTATCCACATATTCCCGCATGCGGCCCCTGCGAACATTTTTCAATCGTTTGACAAAGTCCAGTTTTCCGGCGTCAATACCTGCTTCATCATAAATATATCCGGAGGAGTCGGAGAGCGTCACGGCCTTTGCGCCCAGTTCGATCAGTTTTTCGACGGTGTACTGCGCCACATTGCCCGATCCGGAGACAAGGCATATCTTTCCCTTGAGTGATTCCCCCCGTGTTGCCAGCATTTCCGATGCAAAATAGACATTTCCAAAGCCGGTGGCTTCTGGCCGGATGAGGCTGCCGCCCCAGCCCAGGCTTTTGCCGGTGAGAACGCCCGTGAATTCATTGCGCAGTTTCTTGTACATGCCAAAGAGATAGCCGATTTCACGCGCGCCGACCCCGATATCGCCGGCCGGAACATCGGTATTGGGACCGACATGGCGGAACAGTTCCATCATGAAGCTCTGGCAGAATCGCATGATTTCCTGATCGGACCGGCCCTTGGGATTAAAATCCGATCCGCCTTTCCCGCCGCCCATGGGAAGGGTTGTCAAGTGCATTTTTAAACACCTGCTCAAAGGCCAGAAATTTCAAAATACTGAGATTGACGGACGGATGAAATCTCAGGCCGCCTTTGTAAGGGCCGATCACACTGCTCATCTGAAGGCGATATCCGCGGTTGACATGGACCTGGCCTTGATCATCCACCCAGGGCACGCGGAACTGAATCACCCGCTCCGGTTCAATCAGTCTTTCCAGAATCGCGGTCTGCCGATAATCCGGATACCGTTCCAGAACAGGCTGAACCGTTTCAAAAACCTCCTCAACCGCCTGATGGAATTCTTTTTCGTATGGGTCCCTGTTTTTCATGTATTGAATAATATCCGTCATAATGTATCTCCTGTTCGTTTAATGGTTGAAATCGCCTTCAATCTTCAGGCTGAACCCCTGTCTTTTCATTTTCGTAAATGACAGCGATGGATTTCTTGCCCTGAATTTTGATGGTTAGCGGATGATCGAGCCGGACATGCCGGATATGCCGGGTTTCCTGAACGGATGCATAGGCTTCCAGCCGTTTCCAGTTCAGGGTATCGTCCGAATCTTCCACGACCGTGATATAGGGAATGCCGAGCGACGTGATATTCTGAAAAAAATGGGAGCCCTGGGAAGGATCGGCATGAATCTGGCTGTTCTTCAGTTCGATGATGGCGCCCACGCCCGAGATATTCCGCCATTGGACCGGGATGCCCAGCCATCTGTCCGCACGTTCCCCATCTTCCCGGGCCGATCAGCAGATAGGGCCGTTTTTCCCGGCTCAGCATGGCATTGATCCTGCCGATCTCATCGGCCATCTGCTCGGTGGCATTGATTTGAAATGCCTGCGGCTTCACATAAACGATGTCTGAAATGTTATCATATTTTCCATTGCCCAGTGCGTGCCGGGAAAAACACAGGGACTGCCGCAGATCATCGTCTGTAATGACCACATCGCGCCGGTCGATTTCCGTGGCCATGGGTCGCATCTGAAGAAAATAGAATTCGTTTTTCCGCTGATCCTCGGTTCCCAGATTGACGGCTAAACTCGATTTCCACCGGGCATCCCATGCCCTTCCTGCCAATATCCAGCAAGTCGGAAAGCAATTGCGGCAGGGGAAACAGGTCGTGTTTGAGTATGGATGCAAATGTGGCGATTTTGGAGCCCGGCAAATGGCCGCTGTCCCGAATCCGGTGTTCGTCCGGAATATAGACGCTGGAAAGCATGCGAATGGGATACTCGGTTTCGGCCTCGTCAATTTCCCGTTTTTCAAGATTGGCATATTGGTGCCTTCTTAAAATTCAGCGTCATCCGGATATCCCCGGATTTTGAGTGCATAAAAATAGCGTTGACAATTGCTCAGAATGTCTTCGACCGTGGTGAACTGAGGTAAAATCCGGGGATATCTGGGGGAGAACCGGACGGATTTTTCGCCTTCCACCACGGTTTTTCCCATGCCGATGGCAATATGGGCAATGCCGTCTTCGGGTTTCATGTGGGAAACCGGATAAAAATTATGGGATTGGACCACACCGGACAAAGCCGGATAAAAATAGTCGCCGTATGCCTCTCCGGTCAGTTGTTGAATGATCACGGCCATGGATTCTTCCTGGGGCTGACTGACCGAATTGCGGGTAAAGGATCTGGGATCTTCATAATAGGTCGAGGCATATACCAGTTTGATGGCATTGATCAGTTGTCGAAGCCGTATGGCCGGATCCGGGTGGTTGTTGGGAATCATGTAAGTCTGGTAAAGCCCTGCATAGGGCTGAAACTGCGCATCTTCCAGAAGACTGGAAGACCGGATGGACAGGGGATAATGAACCTGAGCCAGAAATGCCTCCAGATCGGATACCAGCCAGTCCGGCATTTGTGCCTTTAAAAAAATATCCGAGATGTCCCGGTCCGAAAAATCGTTTTTTGCGCAATACTGCAGTTGGTTTAATGTAATAAACGATTCAAATCCCTGGGTGGTGATGACCAGCGTTTTGGGGATTTGTATGGAAACCTGCGGATAGGCGTTCAGCAGCGCGGGGTTCTGAAGCAACAGGACAGACATGAATGCAAGGCCTCTGGCCTTCCCCCCCAGAGACCCGTCTCCGATTTTTACAAAATCCATGATGTCGGAATCAAAGGTCTGGGCTCTGAACTGGGCCACCACGCCCTTTTTGCTGAAGTTTTCTGACCGTGTGCAGGCCGGAAATGATATACTGGCGCAGGTCTGCCATATTCTGGAATTCGCTGGCCTGAACCTCCCGGAATGTGGACGCCAGGGCAAATTCCGACCGGGCCATCAGCCAGTTGGAAAAATGATTCCGGCTGGCATGGTAGAGCAGCGATTCGTCCGGAATCCGGGATATCTTGAGTTCAAGTGTTCTCAGGCTGGATGCCCGGTCAATTTCCGTCCGGTCCGGCAATCGGAAAACAAAATCGCCGAATCCCAGGTGATTCAGAAAAAAATCCTGAAGCTCGACCAGCAGATTGGGTGAATTTTTATCCAGAAATACCGCCGGAATCCGCTCTGCCTTCATCCGGTTACTGGGAATCCGAACTGAGCATCAGCATCGGCAGATCCGGGATTTCCTGTTTCATGAAGGTCAGAATGTCCGCGCCTGCCTGGTCATCCAGTTTGCCGTTTCGGGGAATCCGGGTGTCGGAGATGATGCCGATCAGATAGGAGCGGTATTTCCGGCAAAGACTGCATGGCTTCTTCATACGTTTCGGCCAGCATGATTTTCGGCCTGGATCGCATGCGCAGAAGCCGGTGCTCTTCGTTAAGTCCGACCCCCAATACCGCCTGGGTCTGTTTTACGATTTCCTTGTAGATCAGCGGCAGAAAAGTCGAATAATACTGGGGCGAATCTTCTACCAGAATCAGCACCCGAACCATGGCCCGCTGGGTATCCCGGTCAATGTTCAGCCGGTCTTCGGCGTTTTTAACCAGCGCGAGCAACAGATCCGAATTTCCGGACCAGATAAATACTTTGTCAATGCCCATCAATTTCCGATATTCACCCTGCGGGAAGATGGACCGGAGGCTGTGGCTGAGCAGAATGACCGGAAGATCGGGATGCTTTGCCTTGATTTTTACGCCCAGGGCCTGGGCGTCCATGTCATCCAGATTCGGCATGGTGATGACCATGTCAAACGATTTTTGCTCCAGAAGGGCCAGTGCATTCTGGCCGGAAGATGTCCGGGTGACCCGCGGCGGCAGGCTCAAATTCAGTCCGATATATTCATTGACGATGCGAGAGGCCAGACTGCGATCCTCTTCCATGATATAGGCGTCATAAGGGCTTGAAATCAAGCAGAATCTCGCGAACCTTGATGGACATGATCTCATGGAACATCTTGAACTGGGAATAAAATTCGTTGGGAAGTTCGCGTGTTTTTTAGGGTCATGGGAGACATCCGGTAATGTAAGATTAAATGGGAAATCAGATGAAATCATTCTAAATCTTTATCGTTGTCTTTGCAAAAACATTTTCAGCAATCCCCCGGGCTTCAAAAGTCGCAATTAGTAAAAATAATATTCTTGACATTATAATTCAGTATAGACTAATAAATAAAAAGATAATGAAAATTTCGTAAAAGTTGAAAATTTTCACAATGGCGTGAGCATTTTCAGTTTTAAAGGACAAAGGCGTCCAGCCCTCTCTGAGGGTCGGGCGCCTTTTTTGTTTTGGGGCTCAAAGCGCATATCTATAGTAACAGCATGTTGCGATTTAATAACATGTGTGAATGCTTGTGATGTTCAGAGAAATTTTTTGAAGACCTGCTAAACCAAATGACCTGGCTTTCGCGTATCAACCGAACCTTGAATCTACACGCATTATGAGTTTAACTAACAATTATCATTTTTATTTAATGACCGAAATACAACGGGGTATCTTTGGCATTGGACAATGGCGTCCACTTTCTCTTTAGTTGAACCCTATTTCTTTGTCAGCATTAATTTATTCAACAGAAAGGAAAAACAAACATGAACTTGTCAACGCCCAACGCCAATGATGCAACCCTGACTTTCAACCGTTCCAAGAGCGTGGTTCCCATGAGCGGCCTCTGTTCGCGCTGTATCGATGGCTGCCGCGGCAACTGCGAAGTCTTCAAGGCCACCTTCCGCGGCCGCGAAGTGATCTATCCGGGACCGTTCGGTCAGATCACGGCCGGTGCCGACAAAAACTATCCCGTGGACTATTCGCATCTGAACATTCAGGGCTATGCCCTGGGCGCCAAGGGGCTTCCGGCCGGCGTTGCGGTCAGCCCGGATACCGCCATCTTTCCCGCGGTCAACACCGAAACCGAATACGGCTGGGACATCAAAGTCAAGATGAAAGTCGCCGATTTTCACCGGCGCTCTGGGTTCCACGGAAATCGCCCGCAAGAACTGGGAGCATTTTGCCGTGGGCGCCGCCATCAGCGGTGTGACCCTGGTTTGCGGCGAAAACGTCTGCGGCATCGATCCCAAGCTTGAACTGAATGCACAAGGGCAAAGATCGCCAAATCGCCGGACATGGATCGCCGCATCGAAATCTACAGGCGCTATCATCAGGGCTACGGCGAAATCCTGGTCCAGATGAATGTGGAAGACACCCGGCTGGGTGTTGCCGAATACGTCATCGAGAAGCACGGCCTGGAGACCATCGAACTTAAATGGGGACAGGGCGCCAAGTGCATCGGCGGCGAAATCAAAGTCAACAGCATCGAGCGCGCCCTGGAGCTGCAGAAACGCGGCTATCATCGTCACGCCCGACCCGTCCAGTCCCATTGATCAGGCAGCCTTCAAGGACGGCGCCATCAAGGAATTCGAGCGTCACAGCCGCCTGGGCTTCGTCAGCGAAGAAGGCTTCTATGGCCGAAGTGCGACCGCCTGCGCAAGCTCGGCTTCAAGCGGATCACGCTAAAGACCGGCGCCTACGGCCTGCGCGAGCTGGCCATGGCCATCAAATGGGGTTCCAAGGCCAAGATCGACCTGCTGACCATTGACGGCGCTCCCGGCGGCACCGGCATGAGCCCCTGGCGCATGATGGAAGAATGGGGCATGCCCAGCCTCTATCTGCATTCCGCCGCTTATGAGTTCTGCAAGAAACTGACCGACAGGGGCGAGAGAGTTCCCGATATCGCCTTTGCCGGCGGTTTCTGCAGCGAGGACGGCGTGTTCAAGGCCCTGGCCCTGGGCGCTCCTTTCGTAAAGGCAGTCTGCATGGGCCGCGCGCTGATGATTCCCGGCATGGTTGGCAAGAACATCGCCGAATGGATGGACAAGAACGATCTGCCCAAGACCGTCAGCCAGTTCGGCTCGACTATCGAAGAGATCTTTGTCAACTACGAGGACGTGAAGGACATGGTCGGCGCCAAGAGATCGAAGAATATCCCGCTGGGCGCCATCGGCATCTACAGCTACGTCGGACAAGATCAAAGTCGGTCTGCAGCAGCTGATGGCCGGCGCCCGCTGCTTCACGTCCCGAGTGCATCACCCGCAGGGACCTCATGTCCCTGACCGAAGAATGCACCAAAGTCACCGGGATCCCCTATGTCATGGATGCCTACAGGGAAGAGGCCGAAGCCATCCTCAACGGATAACGGGTAACTTTAGTGCGCTAAATAAAAAAGCCCCTTTCCGTTCATGGAGGAAAGGGGCTTTTTATATGTAAGAAGCTGGCATGAACCTGTCATCGATTCCGCTATTTCCGGTTGGCATATTCCGCATATGTCATGGCCACCGTCCGATAAACCAAGTGCGCCAGTTTGGAAAAAGGCAGATAGGCGAACAGGCAGAAAATGAAGATCAAGTGGATGAAATACAGGGTATAAGAGATCCCCTGCCAGTCCTCCGAGCCGGGTCATTTCCGTCAGCATGCCGCTCAGTCCCAATCCCAGGGCAAGGCCTAAAAGAGACCAGTCTTTGTAGCTGGAAACGGAATCTTTCTGTGAAAGCCGGTTTTTTATCATCAGAGCGCTGCCGATAACCAGTGCAACGCCGCTGAAATTGGCCAGCCACTTGACCGGGTTGAGCTGGGAATACGGTCCGTGAATCTGAAATACATACAAAACAACAAAAAATATGTTTGTAACGATGAACAGGCCGATAAACCCGAACAGCACCATCATATGCGCGGTGGATCGTTCCCTGTTTTCCGTGCATTCATTGAATTTGTCGTGCTTCAGGATCGTGGGAATGATGCGGAGAAAGGCTTTTCCAAATTCCAGGGGATCGATCGTTTTCTTATCGGACTTTCCTTCCTGAAGCGCATTGGCATGAATGTCCGCCAGAAATCGTTTGAGGCCAAGCGCAAATATGGCCACCGCCCAGAGAAAAGCAGGAACCATGATCATGTCAACAAGCCAGGAAGAGAAAAAATGGGAATGAACAATTTCATCTCCACCCGGTGCAAAGTGCAGCAGGCCGGTGATGAGGCCAAGAACAATAAATATCACCACGGGAATGCCCATAAGAATCGGAAGCTTTTTGGGGTCGTTCACCGCTTTTCCCAATG
>CAWJRD010000054.1:0-38894 GCA_963845015.1 uncultured delta proteobacterium | reverse complement strand
AAATCCATGCGACGAACACCAAAAATGCAACCAAAGCGGCGGCAATGACCAAGGTTCCGATGCTTTTGCCAGAATGTTTCGCTTTCATTTCCGTTTATCCCCTGTTTGTTATGACAGCAGATTCTTTATGTCGGTTAACATGAGGTCCGCATTTTGATCATGAAGGCACCATACCATATTGCCTCAAAAAGCCAACGCGAAATTTCATCTATATTCTCATCCGTATCGGCAGGATGACGGTGGTGATCCCATCCCACTGCAGACGGCGCTGGATGGCAAAGGCTGTCTCGTTGTGCAGCATTCTGTGATAAAATTTTTCCAGCCGGAAGGTGATCTGCCCGGTGAAAACGGTGGACCGGGGATACTCGACGGCGATTGTCTTGCACAGGTTCATGGCGCTTTCCACCACATCCGTTCCCACTTCCATGCGATAGTCGGCGGCAAGCCCCAGTTTTCTGGCCAGCGCCACATATTTTTCAAGCCCGCGCGTTACCGATTGCTCCAGGACTGCGACTTCTTCGGCGCCCTTGAACGAACCGGAGTCGACGACCGCCACGGAAACAAAAACGATGTTCTTGTAGATTTTGGGAAAGGTGGTGAGAATGGACAGCAGGGTGTGGACGCCAAACCCGCTGTATCCCGAAACCAGTTGAATGGCGGTCAGGTCTTTTTTGTTCAGCGGGGCGCTATTGGGCGGACCGGATATGGGAAAGCTCAGCAGCGTCTTGTCAAGCTCCGCAACGCCGCTGCGTACGTCTTGGTAATGATTGCGGATCAGGTAGCAGACGCCGATGACCACGGAGGTGATCAGAAGCGTCATCCAGCCGCCTTCGGTAAATTTCTCCACGGTGGTGATCACCAGAATGGTGGCGCAAAGGGCAAGTCCGACAAGATGAACGCTTAAATGCTGGATCCATTTGGCGTCTTCCTTTCGGCGCCGAATGTAGAACCGGGACATTCCCAGCTGAGAAAAGGAAAACGTCACAAAAACGTTGATGGAATACATGATCACCAGGGCCGATACCGAGCCGTGAGTATAGATCAACAGCGCAATGGCCGATGCGCCCATCAGAACGATGCCGTTTCGCATGGTCAGCCGTTCGGACAGGGCCGCAAACCGGTGGGGGAACCAGGAATCCACCGCCATGTTCGCCATCACCCTGGGGCCGTCCACAAACCCGGTTTGCGCCGCAACCAGAAGCAATGCGCCCTCGGAAAAAATCGTGATAAAAGCAATCATCTTTCCCATTCCCCAGTCGGCAAACAGGTTGTCGGCAATCACGGCATTCAGCGTCTTGCCTTCCACCGGTTTGACATCCAGAAGCGCATAACACAGAAACAGCACGCCCGCGGTAAAGGCAAGCGAACCCGCCATATAGACCATTGTCCGCTTGCCGGTCTGCACCCGCGGCTCCCGCATGATCTGCATGCCGTTGGAAACCGCCTCGATACCGGTATAAGTTCCGCCTCCCAATGAATAGGCCCGCAAGAACAGCATGAGAATACCGATGAAGCCGATGGTGGAAATATCCTGCTGAATGCCGGCCTGAAAGCTATCGGCCAGGGGAACAAAGCGATCGGTATGGGTGAAGATGCCATCGAGCAACATCACGAGATGGGTGACGACAAAGACCACAAAAATCGGCGCCATGACCACAATGGATTCCTTGACGCCGCGAATGTTCAAAATAATCAGCATCACACACAGAAAACAGGCAACAGCGACCTTGTGGTGGTGGAAGCTCAGCGGCAGGTAACTGAAAAGCGCATCCACGCAGGCGGCAATGGAGATGGTGATGGTCAGCACATAGTCCACCAGAAGGGCGCTGCCGGAGATGACGCCGGCTTTTTCACCCAGCATATGGGTGGCGACGATATACCCGCCGCCGCCATGCGGAAAATGCTCGATGATCCGGGAATACGCATAGGAGATGATAAAAACCGTAAGGGCAGTTGCCAGACCCAGAAGAATGGCCAGATACGTATGGGTCCCCAGCGCGCGATAGGCCTCTTCGGGACCGTAGGAAGAAGAAGAAAGCCCGTCGGCGCCGAGCCCTATCCAGGCCAGGACCGGAATCAGCGACATTTTATGAAAAATATTGGGGTCTTTGACCTGCTTGGGCGCCCCGATGATCGCATGCAGGAATTTTGTGATGACATTTTCTTCCGGCTGGCTGTTGCTTGAAGCCATACATCCTCCTCGACAAACTGATTATTCACCGGGCTTAAACGCAAAAAAGCCGTCGGCGCAGGACCGGCGGCTTTTTAAAACGCTGTCAGTTGCCCTTCCAAATGCCTACGGAGTTAGCTGTCGGGCTCGGGCCTGAAAGTGCCCTATCCAAAAAAGGAATTCGCCCCAAAAACCTGGGTCCCCCGCATCCGTTCACAGAACGGATCTTGGCTGCATATTTTATTAATGCCGGATTTTATCCCTTTTGATTTTCCTGTCAAGAAAATGTTGTTATGCTGAATCGGCGCCATCATCCCAGGGCGCCCAGCTTTTAACAGACACCGCCGATTCCCCCAGAATTTCCTGAATATCCCCCCGTTTGATCAGCCTGCCGTTGTAAAGCACGGCCACCTGGCGCGTCAGAGCCGGAATCTCGGAAAAATCGTGGGTCACAAAGACGGTCGTCATACCGGATGCGTGGAGAATATCGCCCATCTCGGACAAAAGCGATTTGCGGGTCGGATAATCCAGCGCGGAAAACGGCTCGTCCATCAACAGAATTTCCGGCTTCATGGCCAGGGCTCTGGCGATACTGGTTCGCTGGGATTCGCCGCCCGACAGGTTTCTGGCCCGCTGCCCGGACAGGCGGTTGATGCCCAGCCGGTGCATCCATTCCTGGGATCGGGCAGCCGCCTCCTGCCTGGAAACCCCTCGAATGCGAAGCGGAATTTCAATATTTTTTTGAACCGTCGTATCCAGAAGCAGGGCTTCCTGAAACACCATCGCCAGCTTTCGCCGGGCAGCCAGGCGGTTGCCATTCCCGACAGTCTCGCCATCCAGCATGATGATTCCGGTATCCGGCTCAATCAGAAAAGCCAGAATTTGAAGCAGGCTGGATTTTCCCGCACCATTGGGTCCGACAATCGCCAGAACATCGCCGCGATTCAGAATAAACTGTTCGATATCCAGAATGTCTCTGCCGGACCGCCTCAGTTTGAGGTTTTTTACAGATAGTTTGACAGACATCAGTGGCCTGCCTTTCGCTGCTGCAAATAACTGAGCAGGGAGACGATGATAAAAGTCAACACCAGCAAAATGATGCTGAGCGCCGTGGCCAGTTCAAATTTTCCCTTGGAAACCTCCAGTACCGTGGCGGTTGTCAATACCCGCGTGTATCCCCGAATGTTTCCGCCCACCATCATGGATGCGCCCACCTCGCTGATGACACCGCCGAATCCGGCGATGATCGCGGACAGAATACCCAGCCGGGCTTCCCAGAGCAGCAGCATCAGGTATTGAAACCGGGTGGTGCCCAGGGACTGGATCTGAAGCAGCAGTTTGGGATTGACCGACTGAATGGCGGCCAGACTGAATCCGGCCACAATCGGGCTTGCAATGATCGCCTGCGCCAGAATCATGGCGGTTGGCGTATACAGAAGACCCAGCATGCCCAGAGGCCCATACCGGGTCAGCATCAGCCAGGTTGCCAGCCCCACCACCACCGGCGGCAATCCCATGCCGAAATTGATCAGGCTGACCAGAAGCCCCCGACCCTGAAACCGGGTCAGGGCCAGGGCCGTGCCAATGGGAATACCGATCAATACGCTGATGAAGGTGGCAACCGTGGAAACATGAATCGTCCGCCAGGTAATGGCCAGAACATCCGGGTCCAGGGAAACCAGCAGATTGAACGCGGATTGAAATCCGTCAAGAAAAATGGTCATTTAACCGCATCCGGGAAAAACAGAGACGCACCATATTTGTCTTTTCCAAATTCGCCGATCACCTTCTGGGTTTCCGGGGCGATCATGAATTCGACAAACGCCTTGGCGCCAGCCGCATTGACCTTGGAAAATTTTTCCGGGTTCACCTGCATCACATGATAGATGTTCAACAGGGGTTTGTCGCCTTCGGAAAGAATCTCCAGTTTGACATTGGCTTTCTGGGCCAGATAGGTTGCCCGGTCCGTCAGGGTGTATCCCGCTTTTTCGGAAGCCATCAACAGCGTTGCGCCCATTCCCTGGCCGGATTCCTGATACCAGGGTTTTCCGGTCGGGACGACATTCGCATCTTTCCACAGGCTCAGCTCTTTTTTATGCGTGCCGGAGTCATCCCCGCGGGAAACAAACACCGCACCGCTGGCGTCAATCGCCTTGTAACGCGTCCGCCGCGGTTTTCCCTTTGATTTTTGCCGGATCGGCTGCCGGGCCGACGATGATAAAATCATTGTGCATCACCAACTGATAATTGATTGCCACACCGGCATCCACCAATTTTTTTTCCGAAGCAGGGGCATGCACCAGCAGAACATCCGCTTCACCTTTTTCACCCATCGCCAGGGCCTGGCCGGTCCCAACCGAAATTGTCTTGACCCGAAACCCGGTTTTCTTTTCAAACCGGGGAATCAAAATCATCCAGGAGGCCGGAATCCACGGTCGATGTTGTCGTGGAAAGAATCACATCCGTTGATTCAGCCGCTGAAGCCAGTGACACATTTACCGCCAGCATCAGAATCAATGCGGCACAGACAACAATGGATTGAATACGATAACATGGTTTGTTCATTGAAAATTTCCTTTCTGTGTCAATACATGAATTAAGGGTTCAAAATGCTGAATAGAACGCTCACTTCGTTCACCATCCAGCCAAGCTGTTTTTGCAGTTCACAATTCAATACCCAGTCATTCGAATCCGCTGATCCGGCCTTTTGGCAACCATTGGTTCTAAACAAAAAGTCATTTTTCAGCCTGGTTTGAGCCGTATTGATCCGTCCGGAACCAGACAATCTTTTGATGCTCTTTGCTTTGTGTATCAACTGGGCTTTTTGCCGGGAATGCCTGAAATCGGCTTTGCCGGCTGATGCCAGCGTTTCAATAAGGGAATCTATCTTCTCCTGGATATTCGGCATAGGATCAATGGCGCCATAGATGATCAGCTTTTCTTCATCAACAAAGTCCCAACCGGCTTCCAGTGTGTCCACATCCGTTGTCCCGTCGGGCAGGGGCTCAACCTTGATCATGGTGGCCGTCCGCGTAGAGAACCCGGCGCTGTGATCGGCATCCTCATCAAAAGCCCACAACACATTCTGATCTGGGGCTGTCGAGAGCTGATCCGGCGGTCCGGGGGTTTTCTGTGGCAAAATGACCCGGAAGGGGCCTTCCCCGTCCAGTTTATCGTCGTCCGTCAACTCGCCGGGAGCCAGCGGCTGGCCATCTCTGAGCAGCGCCAGAAGCATTTGCAGCCCTGAAGGATTAATAATCGGGCTTTCATGAATTCGCCCCAGGCATGAGGGAGCGCTGTATTCACACCAGCCGTTTGTTGGATTGACGGCGATATCCGCTTCCGGATTATAATAGTAGGCGGCCTGGCTGTACGTTCCGTAAACATGATAGAGAAGCGGATCATCGTCCGGTTCACGCGGATGGTACTGCGACCAGCCATCCGGAGCATACACCACAATGCCGGTTGCCGAAGGCAGTATCCCTGCGGCATCCAGCAGCACGGGCATGGCGACACCGCTGTACTGGGCATAGAAATCCGGAGATTTATGGGCATTCATCAACTGAAACTGGGAGTGCCGGGGAAGCGACATCAGGTCGGTTTTTGAGTAAATCCGGTAAGGCGCCGTTACCTTGCGGGGATCATCTGCCGGGTTGCCGGGATATCTTACGGCAGCGATCTCTTCCTTGTTGGAGAATCCGTCGCCGTCTGAATCCAGCCCGGCATCGCTGCCAGCGCCGATGCGTTGCGGCCTTTCTTCCAATAGGCATTACCGTAAGGATTGAGTGTATCTGCGATATTACCGGATTTGTCATATCCATAGGAATCGTGGCACCACTGACAACTTCCCAGGCTAACCCAACTGCCCGGCTTTTTCTCATAGTTGCCGCCGGTATGGCAAAGGGCGCAACTGTCCAGTTTGGTTCCCGCTTTATCGGGATAGGCTTCCAGAAACACGCCGGAATCCATATCCCCCTGGTGATGATAGGCGCAATCCGCCCTGCCCGCCCACATCCAGCACATTCCAGCGAAAACGATAGCACAACAATTTCTTTCTCATCCAAACTCCCCTGTCATCCGATCAGTGATCATACTGCCTGGCATATTCGGCATCGTTGTATAACCCTTCTCCGAAGCGATCTTTTCCGAAGTTTCGAATCAACGACTGCCCTTTTTCAGAAGCCACAAAATCAATGAATTGAGAAGCAACGGACTGTCCGGTCGTGGCGCCTTCCGGCTGGCAGAGCGCATGATAGGTATTGATCATGACCGGATCACCCCGGAACAATATCTTCAAGTGTTTTAAATCTTTATTGGCCTCAATCCAGGTGCTGCTGTCGGTCATGAAATATCCGCCCTGGCTATCCGCGTTTTTCAGGGTGTCCAGCATGAACCCCTTGGAAAGAATATACCATTCGCCGGAAGGCGTTATGCCCGATGCCTTCCAGATATCCAGTTCCTTTTTATGGGTTCCGGAATTGTCGCCGCGGGAAAGAAATGGCGCTTTGGCCTCCGCGATTTTACTGTAGGCCTGGGCGGCCTTTTGTGCCGAAGCAATACCGGCAGGATCATTCGGGGGACCGACAATGAAAAATTCATTGGAACCGATCAGGGTCCGCCGGATGGCCCATCCTTGCTGCACGGCCTGTTTTTCCGCCGCCGGCGCATGCACCATGATTGCGTCCACCTGTTTCTCTTTAAGCATCTTCAGGGAGTCACCGGAGCCTGCCTTCACCCAGCAAAGCGTGGCTTTCGTTTCCCGGTTGAATTCCTCGGCCAGGGCCTTCAACAGGCCAAGTTCTCCCGGGCTTCCGGTAGCCAGGCTAAACCGCTGGGCACCGCTTCCATAGGTTTCCGTGCAATTCTCCTGGGCATGGAGCAGAACGGAAAATCCCGTTAACAGGAACAAAACAACCATTAGTTGCCAATAATGTGATACTCTGGTCTTCATAAACGCCTCCTAATCTGTATGTGCCCATCTGTTAATCGGCAAGAAATCACGCATGCTGGTGAACCATTCGTTTTGATTGTACATGGTCTTTCCGGATTCTATTCAATACTGGTAGATGCTGCGAGCAAAGGGCTGTGATCTTTGTAACGGAAATCTTTTGCTAAGTCAATAATGGCATATCGATAAGACTTAATGTATCCCAGACCAGTTTTTGAATTTTCGGGATGGTCTCCGAAGAAACAATTTTTTCCAGATCTTCAAAAAGATGCTCAAATTTACTTTTGACATCGTCATGGATGTGCTGGATATATTCTTGAACCGCTTCCTGGCCTTGCGTCTTTTCAAAATATTTCCCGATTTCAAATATCCGGGTAATGTCATGTCGGTGGAATTTGGTGGCGGCGTTATCCACAAACCCATGAACCTCTTTGTAATCTTTTCCGGTGTCATCAATGCTTCTCTGAATATGTTCGCTTATTTTAGGCATGATCGTCTGCTTATCGACAAATGATCCTTTTTTAAATGTACAGCTTCCAGAGCATTCCGCTCAAGGCGCCAAATAAAATGACCACGTGAATCGGAATATGAAAGCGTTGCAGCGCTAAAAATGTCACCCCCGCAACGCCAATGGCAAACCCATCGATGGCGCCCTTTATGGGGGAAAATGTATTGATGCTGAAAAAGACGGCGAGCTTGAGGACGACCCCTACCACTGCAGCCGTAACGCCGGTGAGCGCCGCCTCGATCCGGCGGTTCCCTGAAAGGGCATCAATATAGGGCGCGCCGGCGAAGATGAACATGAAACTGGGTAAAAACGTGCAGTACGTGGTCAACAGTCCTCCGGCAATAGCCGTCCAGAGCTGGGAAGCATTTCCGCTGAACTTCCAGGCGCCTAAAAAGCCGACATACTGCGTCACCATAATCAGCGGTCCCGGCGTGGATTCGGCCAGACCCAGCCCGGAGAGCATCTGCTTTTCGGTTAGCCATCCGGATATATGGACGGCATAGTCGGCAATATAACTCAATACGGCATAGGCGCCGCCGAAAGTAACAAAAGCCGCCTTGGTAAAGAAAATGGTTATCTGCGTCAGAATATGATCCGTTCCAAAGACGGCAAACAGGGGCGCGGCAACCGCAACCCATAACATGCCGAACACCAGCGCAACCTTTATGGCCCGCGATATGGGCGGCAGGGCCGTCTGCTTGTTGGTGTCTTCCATCGAACATTCTTTGGCCCCCCCGATGCGGAGGCAAAATATTTCCGGATAGTATGCGCCTAAAAGAATGCCTCCCAGTGCCGCAGCCAAAACAATCAACGGAAAAGGCACATCGAAAAAATACCCTGCAACAAACGCTCCCGCGGCAAACCCATATAAAGCCTTATGTTTTAGAGATTTTTTCCCGATCCGCATCACGGCTTCCACCACAATGGCCACAACCACCGGCGAAATGCCGTAAAACAGCCCGGCAATAACAGGCACATCGCCATGAGCCGCCGCAAGCCAACTCAGCACCAGCATGACGAATATGGACGGAATCACAAAAAACGTTCCGGCCACAACGCCGCCAAGGTATCCGTGCAGGCGCCAGCCGATGTAGGTGGCAAGTTGCTGGGCCTCCGGACCGGGCAAGAGCATGCAGAAATTCAGCCCCCGCAGGAAGACCGACTCTTCGACCCATTTTCTGCGATCAACCAATTCCCGGTGCATGACGGCAATCTGTCCCGCAGGGCCCCCGAAATTGATAAAACCCAATTTTACCCAGAATTTGAAGGCTTCTTTAAAAGTGACCGGCATCTATTTTTCCTCCATCTGGCAACCGCCTTCAGGTCTGATCGGTCAGTTGTTTATAGATCGCATCAAAGATGATTCCACCGACTTCAAGCGCTTTTAAATCATCATGGAGGACCTTGGTCAGTCCCCTGCAGATCAGGTCCAGCCCGGCTGCCTCCGGCGGGGGAAGCAGATCATTGACGGAATCCGCGGCATTCACAATGGCGCCGATCTGATCCAAGATTTTATCGGAGATTTCGTATTCTTTTAATATCGTGCAAAAACTGCATTTCCCGCGTTTGTGGCTCAGATTGGCGCCGGCAATGTCAAATGCGATGCCGTCCATTTCCTTGTAGTCGGAGCCGCGCTTGATGAAAACGAAAGTCGCATCCGGATCCACGTGTTTTCGAATGAGCCAGGCGCAGGCAATCCTGTCCACCCCAACTTTTTCCCAGGTAATCCACTTCAATTTGATTCCTCCTCTTTCCGGAATTTCCGCGCCCGTTCTTCACAGGCGGATTTGGCCTCGGCAGACAGCGGGGACTTCAGGTAATCCCGGGCTTTAATCTTGTTATAACTTGCCCAGAGCGATCTTGACCTGCCTTTCCGTTTTTGCCAGTTCCGCCTCTTGAATGACCCTGCGGTAATCCCCGTTCACCTGATCCAGGAAAAAATCCCGGATCTCTTTTTCCTGCGATGGCGTCAGCGACTCAGCCTCCCAGACAGAAGCTTGCCCGCCTGTTTCCAGAAATTCCGCGGCAAGCCATTCAAAATGCTCCAGGGTGCGCTCTGAATGAGGCAGGATACACACCGATTTCTGAATGGGAAAAACCCCCAGTTTCTTCAGCTTTCTCCAGACCGCAACCTTGTTGGCCGTGGTCTTGGCAAGCGGCAATTTATAAATGAGCATGATCCACTTCAATGTTAACTCTCTCCTTCGAGTGAGATTGAATTTTAACGCATGACAATAAATGTAACTTAAAATACATTATATTGCCTATAATTTCTTTGTCAACAGGAATGAAATTCAATCTATTTCTAATAATAAATTATATAAATAGCGCGATTAATGCTTGACAACATCAATACGCGCTATATAATAATTTGTAACTTTAGTTACATATTTTTAAAACCACTATACAATACGCCAAAATATTTTAAAATCGAACGGGTTGCTCGCAAGGCACATGAAACATAAGGAAGACCAGATGAATTCACTCAATCCATTTATGGGAATCTATGCGGTCGGCTTTTTTGCAAGGTTGTCTTATGCGCTTGCACGAAGTCCTGTATTACCGCTTTTTGCCCTCTATTTTGGCGCAGGCCCCGAAGCCATCGGCTGGGTGGTCGGAATCTCAACGGTGACGGGAATTTTCTTTAAACTGCCAGCAGGAGCCATCTCCGATGTGATCGGCAGAAAAAAGACCATGCTCGTTGGCTTGGTTGTATTTGCCGTGATGCCCTTCACCTATCTTTGGGTGAAAAATGTGCAATTGCTCATGGTGATCCGGTTTCTGCACGGATTTGCAACCGCCATATACGGTCCGGTGTCCATGGCGGTGATTGCAGACATTGCGGGGAACAAAAAAGGAGAAATGCTTTCATGGTTCTCTTCCGTCACCATTATCGGCAACCTTCTGGGTGCGCCGGTCGGCGGCTGGGTGCTTTACAGCGTGTCGAAAACGGCAGCCCTTTCGCTGGGTGATTTTCAAAAAGTTTTCCTTTTGAGCGGATGCGCCGGGCTCATTTCACTGTTTTGCGCATGGCGATATCTGAAAGGCGAAGAAACCATCCAAAAGGGGATCGGGCTGAAAAACGCTTTCAGAAAATTTTTATCAGGCATCCGGAAGTGATGAGCGACAGGCGGGTGGTGATCACATCGAGTGCAGAAGGACTGCAGAACATGACCATGGGCGCCCTGGAAGCCTTTCTGCCGATTTATGCCGTCAAGGTCGTCGGACTCAATGAATTCCAGGCAGGGCTCCTCTGGGGAATTCAGGTTCTGGTAACCATCGTCTCCAAGCCCATCATGGGAAAGTTTTCAGACGGCTCCGGAAGAAAAGCAGTCATTGCAACGGGCATGGTGCTGTGCGCGGTTTCTTTTGCGTGCGTTCCCCTGCTACGGGACCTTTTACCTTCTGTTGATGGCCGCGGCTTTTTTCGGCATCGGAGAGGCCTTTGTGACATCTTCTTCGGCTGCCCTGATCGCCGACATCTGCAAGAAGCGCCATTTCGGGACCGCCATGGGAACATTTGGCACAATTTTTGATATTGGACATGCATCCGGGCCCATTCTGGCAGGAGTTCTGATTGCAAAATGGGATTATCTTCATGCCTTCTGGCTGATGGCCGCTATCCTGCTGATTTTTGTACCTGTATTTATGCTGAGCGTGGATGTTGACAGTCCGCGGAATAATCAATAGCTTCTGATGGAATCATAATAATTATGGAGGAAGGCCATGTCATTATTTGACCTGTTTTCAAGAAAAAAGACCTGCGATCTTCTGGTCAATGTGGAGGGGAAGGTTGTTGAAAAATACAGGTATTTCCAGGATTTTCTGACCCATAACCGGAATGCGCTGAACGCCATTGCCGAACTGGAGCAGACCTATTACAGCGGAAGTTCTTTCAGCATGGGATCGGCGAGAAAACGCTATGACGACTTGCTGGCATCGACCCATAACCTCATTGATGCGCTGAATGGGATTTCAAAAGGGAAGTATGCCGCATTGTCCGATGTCTGCGACCGGATCAACCAGGAATCCGCCCCCCTTTTCAATGCCGGCATTTCGACTTCCACGGGGGAAATGGTCCTGGCGTTTGAGTCGCTCCGTCCGGAAATGGTGAAAATCGCCGGCTCCAAGGCAACGAACCTTGCAACTGCGGGTAACGCATTGGGGCTTGGCATCCCCCCGGGCTTTGTCATTACCGCGCATGCTTTTGAGCGCTTTCTCGAAGAAAGCGGACTGGCACAACCCATTCAGGAAATGCTTGCCGATATCACCACCGACATGACCCCGGAAATGGCGGAAAAGTGCCAGGCCATTCAGGACAGGGTGTTGCAGGCCGGGATTCCCGAATCCCTATCGGATGAAATTTTAGGGCACTATGCGGCGCTGGAGGCGAAAACCTTTAAGAACGTGCGCATCGCCATGCGCAGCAGCGCTGTCGGTGAAGATACCGAAGCCTCTTTTGCCGGACAGTACATCACGGAGCTGAACGTCACGCGGGAAAACATCCTGCATGCCTACAAGTCGGTGGTGGCCAGCAAGTATTCGCCCCGGGCGATTCTTTACAGACTCCGCTACGGGCTGGACGACCGGGAAACGCCCATGTGCGTGGCCGGAATCGTGATGATTGATGCCAAATCCAGCGGCGTTCTCTATACGGTTGACCCCTCCAGGCCGGAATCTTCAATTTTAAAGATCAGCGCCATCTGGGGTCTTGGAGAGCATCTTGTCAGCGGCGAAGCATCACCCGACGTTTTCTTTGTGGACAGATCCACCGGCAGGGTTCTTGAACGGGACATCCGCAGAAAAGAGATGCAACTTGTCAATCTGGACACCGGCGGCGTGTTCCTTAAAAAAACGCCGGAAGATGAGCAGGCGTTGCCATCCATTGATGACAGCACCGTTGGCACCCTGGTTCGCTGCGGGTTAGAGCTGGAGAAGTATTTTAAGGGACCGCAGGATGTGGAATGGGCGCTGGACGGTAAAAACAATCTCTTCATTCTTCAATCAAGACCGCTTGGATTCGTGGCAGGAAAAACAGCGGCGGAAAATATCGCCGCAGATTTTTCCCGATCACCCGATTCTGTTGTCCGAGGGCAAAACCGCTTCAACCGGCACAGCCGCGGGCAGGGTTTTTATTGCCGGAGTCGACAACCAGAGCCAAATTCCCGATGACGCCATTCTGGTAACCAGGATGGCCTCCCCCGATTATGCCGCGCTGATGGGCAAAATCAGGGGCATCATCACCGATGTCGGCAGTGTGGCCAGTCATCTGGCTTCAGTTGCGCGCGAATTCGGCGTTCCCGCCATTTTTGATGCGGGCCGAGCGACAACCATCCTGAAAGACGGCGAAGCGATCACGATGATGGCCGACACCACAACCGTTTACCAGGGAATTGTTCCGGAGCTGGCGGAAAGCGCAAAACCCATGAAGCAGTTTATCTTTGAAAGCCCGGTTCACCGCCGCATGAAGGCTGTTCTGGATAATATTTCCCCTTTGAATCTGACAGACCCGAAACTTCCTTCTTTTTCTCCCGAAGGTTGCAGAACCCTTCACGATATTATCCGGTTTGCTCACGAAAATGCCATGAAAGAGATGTTCGGTCTTTCCGGACAGGATAAAAAAGACGTCACGGCGGTCAGGCTCACGGCAAATTTTCCGCTGTCCCTTTATTGCATCGACTTGGGCGAAGGCCTGAAACGGGGGCTCACCACCTGCGACACGATTACTCCCTTTCAAATCGAATCCGTGCCGATGAAAGCGATCTGGAGCGGATTCGCCCACCCGGGCATCACCTGGTCGGGCACCGTCAATTTCGGATTCGGGAATCTCATGACCCTCATGGCATCCAGCGCAACGGCCGAGCTGGGGGCAGGCATACCGGGAGGCGACAGCTATGCCATCCTCTCCCGGGAATACCTCAATTTAAGCGCCAAATTCGGCTACCATTACGCCAATGTGGATACTTTCTGCGGGGATGATGCCGGTCAGAATTACATTGCCCTGCAGTTTTCAGGCGGGGCCGGCGCCTATTACGGCCGGTCCATGCGAATCCATTTTCTCTCCGAAGTGCTCGGACGCCTTGGATTTTCGGTTGCCGCCACCGGAGATCTTCTGGAGGCCAGCCTGACGGGCTACGACAGGGCGTCCATGGAAAAGACGCTGGATCAACTGGGAAGGCTTCTGGCCGCAAGCCGGCTTCTGGACATGGCCATTCCCAACCAGGCCAAAATCGATTCCATGACAGAAGCTTTTTTCAGCGGAAATTACGATTTTCTCGGCAATGCCGAAAGCAATAGCCTGCCCAACTTTTACACGCATGCCGGAGACTGGAAACCGGTGGTCGAAGCAGGCAGAACGGTTTTTCTGCAGGACGGTTCCCGGTGGGGAAACAGCCTGTCCTCCGGCATGGCAAAGGTGATGGGGAAAATGGTGGGCGCAAAATATCAGGAATTTCTGGACAACATCCGGGCGTATTATTATTTCCCCATCGCCATTGCCAGGGAAAGCGCCGTTTCAGACGCCATTTTACAGGTCGATGTCCGGCCGGTTTCCGGAAGCATCGACCGGGCCGGGGGCCTGGCGTTCGGGCTGATGAACGTGGGCAACTACTTTGTCCTGCGGATCAACGCGCTTGAAGATAATTTCAACCTGTTCGAGTTTATCAATGACAGACGATTTCAGCGGGCAACGGTCCACCGGAAAATCGAGACAGCCAGGTGGTACCGGATCAGGGCCGAGATTACCGGTCAAACCCTGAAAGGCTACCTTGATGATGATCTGCTTATCGAATACACTTCGGAAAGGCCCCTGAACGGCTACGTGGGCATATGGACCAAGGCGGATTCCGTTACCTGTTTCGATGCGCTGACCATCGATGCCGGCGGCAACAAGCGAATTTACACCGCTGAAACGGCTGATTTAGAATTTTGAATTTGTTTCGGATTTCGATATTCGGATTTTCCCTGAACGGACTTTTCGTTCAGGCCTTAAATAACCTTGAATAAGGACTCGTCGAATTCGGGCTTTCCCTCATACCGGCTCATGTAAAAACCGGGAAGCAGATCCATGCTTTCAAACAGGCCGGGATCCACGTCAATGCCTGCCTGGTGAAGGGCCTTGACGATATCGGCCGGTTTGGGGGGACAGCCCTTGACCGGAATCATTTCCTGAATGTCCGGATGATCCTTGTTGGCTTTATACATGCATTTTCCCAGAAGGATGGTTTTCTTCATTCCCGGGGTGGGCTTCATGGCTTTGCCCGTCAGGATTTCCACTTCATCCCAGGGCCGGCCCTTCCAGGCATAGCGAATGGCCGAAAGCACCAGGCCGTTGACGAAGGAACAGTAGGTGCACATGGACAGATCGTATTTGCGGTACGAAACCCCCTTGATGCCCATGTTGGCCAGGGGCACGGGCAAATCATTCTTGGGCGTATTCGAATAGTGAAAATCGTATTCGTGGCGCGATGTCACCGCATCCAGGGGCTCTCCTTTTATTGAAATCGTCGAAAGATCCGCAGGAATGCCTTTTCTGGCCGCCGCATGCGCCAGATGCGGCACATCGCATGGGGAATGCCCCAGCGCGGATGCGCCCACCATGTCCGCGGCCAGCACATCGGATGAGGCAATCAGGATGTTGCTTCGCCGCATTTTTCCATCAAAGCCCGGACCCCGCTCGTTCGTGAAGATGCCGTCAATGAGGGTCAGCATGGGCGGCAGGGGTTCCGCCAGTCGCGCCACCATGACGTTAAGATCCACCGCCGGATCCATGCTGTGACATTTTTTCCGGGATGCGATATCGATGGTCCCTTTCAGGTTTTTGATGCCCAGACTGACGACGGTCTGGTTGTGGGTTTTCATCACCGGAAGATTCACCACAAAATCGCTGTCCAAGATTTCGGAACTGTAGTTCAGGTAAATGCCGTCCCCAAGATCCTTTTTCTGAAACGGCCGGTCCCACAGGCTCACATAGTTGACGCCGTAACGCTGCTTCAGGGTTTCGTAACCAAGGGTCTGAAAGGCATGGACCGGCGTTTTGTCGTCCTTGGGATCCATGACCACCATGCCTTCACCGATGGTGATGCGATCGATGCCTTTTTCCTTCAGCAGAACCACCATGTCTTCCACCACGCGGGATGTGGTAATGACGCCCCATTTGGGGAACGGGGTGGCCCGGGTCCAGAAAACGATATTGGGCTTGATAAATACTTTCGCTCCCCGAGGCAGATGATCCAGGCCGCAGGAAAGTTCAACAGCTTTTCGAACGGATTCCATGGGCTTTTCATAGCGAACAATTGCTACACACGAATTTACCATCGACTTCTCCTCTATCTGAAAGCCGCAAAAGACGCATCCGCTTTCCGGCTTGGTTATCAATGTCAAATGGTATTAACTTGAGTAATATCCAAAGAAAGCCCCTCATTGAAAAAAGAGGGTACTTATATCCTGAGTTTAAGAGAATGATGAATATGAGTCAATAATAAAACGAACGATGGTTCATTTTTCTTGACATCGTTTCTTCTTGTGAGTATTTGAAGATAATGGGAATTCTCTATTTCATCCGACATGGCCAGGCATCTTTCGGCCAAAAGAATTATGACCGGCTGTCGCCTGCGGGAATTCAGCAGGCGCGGATTCTCGGAGAATATCTGGCCGGCATCCGGTTTGTGTTTCATGAAGCCTACTGCGGCGAAATGGAACGCCAGCAGCATACCGCCAGAGAAGTGATGGCCGGCTTCACGTCTGCTGGCCTTTCCTTCCCGGCTCCGGTGGCACAGGCTGCTTTTGATGAATACGATGCGTTTACGGTGTGGAGGAATCAAACGGAAAAGATGATCCAGGAAAAGGCCCTGCTGCCCGAAGACCTCCATCAGACGCGGACGGACAAGCGCAAATTCCAGCAGTTGTTCGAACGGGTCATGATGCGCTGGATTTCCGGAAATCATGACGCTCCAGGGAGTATTCGCTGGACAGATTTTGTTGATCGCGTTCTGGAAGGCATCACGGCCCTGACCACCGGTCACGGCGCCGGCCAGCATATTGCCGTTTTTACTTCGGGAGGGCCGATTTCAATCGCCATGCAGTTGGCCCTGAACCTGTCGGACAGCAAGACCATGGAAATATCCTGGCAGGTCATGAACGCCTCCGTCAGCCGGTTTTATTTCAATTCCCGCGGGATTTTTCTGGCAGGATTCAACGATATCGCCCATCTGGCCATGAAGCAGGATTCGTCTCTATTAACTTATCGGTAATCGAACTGGCGATTCCCGCATCCGACCCTTCTTAATCCTTTAATCCAACTGGGGAGACGGCGAATGACGTTTACGGAATTTCAAAAAAAATACTATCTTTCCAGGCAGGACATCAGCCGAAAAACATATCTCGAAAATCGAAAAACCATTCTGATTAAAAAAGAAGCCACGGCAGTAAAGAATCTGGACAACATTTATGGCGCTACCCTCAAGATCGCCAACAAAAAAGGCTTTCAGGCCATGACCATGCGGGACTTGAGCCGTGCAACCGGCATGAGCATGGGCTCGCTCTATACATATTTTACCAGCAAGGAAGAACTCCTGAAAACCCTTCAGGAGCAGCACCGCAGTTTTTTTGTAAACATACTGGAAGAACGCATTACCGAACAAAAGGAACCGGTTGCAAAACTGCACGCGGCCATTCTCACCCATCTCTATCTGAGCGAAGCCATGCAGCCATGGTTTTATTTTTCCTTTATGGAGGCCAAAAACCTGTCTCGAACGGAAAAGGAAAAAGCCGTGGCCAGTGAGCTGGAGACCGAAATAATGATCAGAGATGTCCTGATACAGGGGCAGCAGACAGGCGTTTTTTATCCGCATGACCCGCAGATGGGGGCGGGCATCATCAAGGCCATGCTCCAGGACTGGTATCTCAAACGCAGCAAGCACGCCAGAAGAGAGATTTCGGTCGACCAGTATGCGGCGTATCTTCAAAAATTCATTGAGGCTTTTTTTTTAAAGGACGGCTGCAAATCCGGGTGAAGTCCGCGGGTGGCTTACTTTGAACACGGCAGACAATGTTGATGCGAGGATGCGCTGATGATGCATCGGGGTTTATACGAAAAGCACCTCCATCATTGGCCATGCTCACGGGTCTTTAAAAATTCGATATCCGGCCACTGCTCCATCTCGTATCCCAGGCTCCATTCGCTTCTGGCAAGGTATGCCAGGTGCCCTTCGGCATCGGTGGCAAGCTGAGCCAGATTCTCTCTTTCAAAAACAGCCAGCCGGTTTTTCTCCGGACAGTAAATCCAGCGGGCGGTCGCATATTCCACGGACTCATACACGGCATCGACCCCGTATTCATCCTTTAACCGGGCCATGGTCACATCAAACTGCAGAATACCGACAGCGCCCAGAATAAAGGTGTTGTCCAGTTTCGGACGAAAGACCTGAACCGCGCCTTCTTCGGCCAGTTGATAAAGCCCTTTGGCCAACTGCTTGGTTTTAAGGGGATTTTTCAGGCGCACCCTCCGGAAATGCTCCGGAGCAAAATTGGGAATGCCGGTAAATTTCAGCGGCTCCTTGATCGTAAACGTATCGCCGACCTTGATGGTGCCATGATTGTGGATGCCGATGATGTCCCCAGGATAGGCCTCTTCGACATGGGCTCTGTCCTGGGCCATGAAGATGGTGGCATTGGAAAGGGCCAGTTCTTTCCCGATCCGGTGGTGAAGCACCTTCATCCCCCGCGTGAATTTCCCGGAGCAGATTCTTAAAAAAGCAATCCGGTCCCGGTGCGCCGGGTCCATGTTGGCCTGGATTTTAAACACAAAGCCTGAAAAGTCGGCTTCATCCGGATGGACTTCCCGTGTCGTCGTCTGTCTGGAGCGGGGACCGGGGGCCATTTCAACAAAGGACTCCAGCAGTTCCTGGACACCGAAATTATTGACGGCGCTGCCGAAAAAAACCGGACTCTGGTTTCCCTTGAGATATTCCGCCGGATCAAAGGGGTTGGCAGCGCCCATCAGAAGGTCGATGTCTTCGCGCAGTTCCTTGGCCTGATCTCCCAGCAGCGCATCCAATCGGGGATCCATAATGTCTTCGATGACGACTCCGTCCTGCTGGCGGATTTCCCTTCCCGGCGTGAACAGATGAAGTGATTTGCTGTAAAGATTATAAACGCCTTTGAACCGCTTTCCGGAACCCACGGGCCAGGAAAGCGGCGAGCATTCGATTTGCAGCCGGTTTTCGATATCTTCCAGAAGGTCGAGGGGGGCCATGCCTTCCCGGTCCATTTTGTTGATAAATGTAATGATGGGGGTATTTCGCATGCGGCAGACCGCCATCAGCTTTTCCGTCTGAGGCTCAACCCCCTTGGCGCTGTCGATGACCATGAGCGCGCTGTCAACCGCCGTCAGCACCCTGTAGGTGTCTTCGGAAAAATCCTGATGCCCGGGCGTGTCCAGCAGGTTGATTTCATAATCCCGGTAGTTGAATTTCATGACCGATGTGGTAACGGAAATTCCCCGCTCTTTTTCAACAGACATCCAGTCGCTGGTGGCGTGTCTGGCGGCCTTTCTGGCCTTGACGGCCCCGGCCAGTTGAATGGCGCCGCCGAACAAAAGGAGTTTTTCGGTTAACGTGGTTTTTCCGGCATCGGGATGGCTGATAATGCCAAAGGTTCTGCGCCGGTTTATTTCATCTGTATAAGTGCTCTGCATCGTGTGAACCTCAACACCCGTTCCATGGCAAATAAAAACGGGAAAATATCAATTAATTGTCGTGCTGGATATTGACAGATCAGGGGTTTTCTTTGTAGATGATTGGATATTGGAAATTCCCGTTTATTCCGCGTCCGGAGGAATTCTTCTAAAGCGGCAATACATCTCCTGGATTTTCTGAACGTCATTATGATAGGGTACATTTTAATAATTAATGATAACCCACTCTTGACTGGATAGCAACAGATTATGGAACAACTGGCGCCGCAGACCTACGACAAGTACATCAAGGGAATCATGGATATCAGCCGGGCCATTACCTCGGATCTTTATCAGGAAGACATTCTGAAACTGATCGTCATGGTAACCGCCAAGGTCACCGGCGTGGAAATCTGTTCATTGTGGCTGATCGATGAAGGCACCGATCCCTTGAAAATCAGGCTGACAGCCACCCAGGCCATTGATCCGGATTATCTCAAGGATCGGTCGCTGAGCATGGATGAAGGGATCGTGGGTTATGTGGCCACGCATAAAAAGCCGGTGATCATTGCAAATGTCATCGAAGAGCCGCGCTTTAAAGAAAAAGACATGGCCAAACGCCTGGGCCTGGTATCCATGGTCAGTGTTCCGCTTCAGGTCAAGAATGAAAAAGTCATCGGTGTTCTTAACTGTTTTACCGCCGAGCCCCATACGTTTTCCGAAACAGAGGTCAATCTGATCCAGACCGTTGCCAATCAAGCGGCGGTTGCCATCGTAAATACCGAATTGATGGTAAAAACACGGGTGATTCAGGAGGAGCTGGAAACGCGAAAACTCGTTGAACGGGCAAAGGAGATACTCATGCTGCGAAGGGGCAAGACCGGGGAACAGGCCTATCGCTGGATCCAGAAGCGGAGCATGACCACCCGAAAATCCATGCGCAGCGTGGCTGAAGCCATTTTGCTCTCGGAAGAACTGGATTAGTCAACCTGCAACGTATAAACCCCTTCGCTTGCGCTGGATCTTTCCGGTTTTATGAAGCCGGTGCAGAATATTCCGGATTTTTTTTTCTTCGAAGTGCGTCATTTCGGATATCCCGGCATAGTCCAGGCCCTGAACAGATCCCTTGATGGCATTCAGGATGACCTCCGAAGCGTTCGACGTCAGGCCGGAACCGGCGGTTCGGGTGTTGCCGCAGCCGGATTTTGAACTTCCGGACCGTTTGGGTTTTCCGCAAACTGGCAATCTTTTTGATGGTCTTTTCCAGTTGATCCAGGCGGTTCACAATCCTTTGAATATCCTGCCGGGTGGGTATTTCAAAGCGGATCATGAAAAATTTTATCATCGCATCAAAACTTACCGATTTCCCACTTCTTTTGGCCATATTTTTTCCTGGTCGATGAAAATTAATAAAATCCCAGCCTGCCCTCCCTTTTCCCAAAGGGGAGAAGTCTGCGCAAAGATAATGACAGCAGTGGATTGGTCATGATCGGATCACATGAAAGAGATATTATTGTTTTTTTGGCGGTTTTATATTATTTATTGTAAATGGATTCTGGAATATTTCAATAAAAAATCCAGTGATGCAGTTAATTTCTCTCTGCGGGAAGACAATAATGGAAGATAACAGAGCGCCCATTATCATGGGCAGTGATCATGCGGCCTATGGCCTGAAGGAATACCTGAAAGAACTTATAAAACAAAAAGGCATTGAAATCCGGGATGTTGGTGCACACAGCACCAAGGCGGCCGATTATCCGGATTTTGGATTTCAGGTGGCCGAAGCTGTTTCAGCCGGAAAATATTCCCACGGCATTCTGCTTTGTGGAACCGGACTGGGAATGTCCATGGTGGCCAATAAATTCCCGCATGTCCGGGCAGCCTTATGCAACGACCTGTTCTCCGCCATCATGAGCCGGCGCCACAACAACGCCAACATCCTGGTCATGGGAGGGCGGGTCATCGGGGATGTTCTGGCAAGGGAAATCGTTACCGCGTGGCTGGAAACGCCTTTTGAAGGCGGAAGGCATCAGCGGCGGCTCGACAAATTTGAGAACATGGGCTGCCTTGTTCCAGTAGACAAAAACAACGCTTGCCAATAACCCATAAACCGTTCAGAGGTACCACTTGAGTTTATCCACCATCGAACGCATTGACCCGGATATCGCCAGGGTGATTGCCAGGGAGTATGAAAGACAGGAGAATACGCTGGAGCTGATTGCTTCGGAAAATATTGCCAGTCAGGCTGTCATGGATGCCCAGGGAAGTGTATTGACCAACAAATATGCCGAAGGGTATCCGAACAAGCGGTATTACGGCGGATGCGAATGGGTTGATGTGGCGGAAAACCTGGCTATCGAAAGGGCCAACCAGCTCTTTCATTCCACCTATGCCAATGTTCAGCCCCACTCGGGATCTCAGGCCAACATGGCCGTATATTTTGCATTTCTAAGCCCCGGAGATACCATTCTTGGCATGAACCTTTCCCATGGCGGACATCTGACGCATGGAAGCCCGGTCAGTTTCTCCGGAAGGCTTTACAAGACCGCTCACTACGGTGTTGATCCCCGGACCGGATGCATTGATTATGATGCGGTTGAAGATATTGCCAAAAAAATCAAACCCAATATGATTATCGCAGGCGCCAGCGCCTATGCCCGAACCCTTGATTTTGAGGCTTTTGCCCGCATTGCCAGATCTGTCGGCGCCTATTTGATGGTGGACATGGCGCATATCGCAGGGCCTTGTCGCCGCAGGCCTGCATCCTTCTCCGGTTCCCCATGCCGATGTCGTTACGTCAACGACCCACAAAACCCTCAGGGGCCCCCGCGGCGGTTTGATTGTCTCGTCTACGCCCTGCAGCGACAAACTGAACCGGCAGGTTTTTCCCGGCATTCAGGGCGGCCCGCTCATGCATGTCATTGCCGCAAAAGCCGTTGCCTTCAAGCTGGCGCTGACGGATGAATTCAAGGCCTATCAGCAGAACACACGTGGCCAATGCCAAAACCCTTTCTGACAGCCTCATGGCGCATGGCGTCAAACTGGTATCGAACGGCACCGACAACCACATGATGCTGGTGGATTTAACCAGTCTGGATATCACCGGCAAAGACGCCGAAATCGCACTGGGACGATCCGGAATCACGGTCAACAAGAATTCGATTCCGTTTGAAACCCGAAGCCCGCAGGTAACCAGCGGCATTCGCATCGGAACCCCTGCCGTGACCACCCGGGGCATGAAGGCGCCGGAAATGGCCAAGATTGCGGATCTGATCGTTGAAGTGCTGAAAAATCCATATGAGGAATCGGTCATCGCACAGACACGACAAAAAGTTCATGAACTTTGCCAGGCGTTTCCGATCTATCAGGGGTGATGGCAGGGGTGATGGTTTCGCAATGATTCGTGGAAATGGATTCCCGCCTTTGAAAAAGGGAGGCCGGGAGGAAGGCATAAACATGGCGGAAATGGCAGACAGGGATCCACAAAAAGATGCAGCCGCAAAAAAAGGCGTCAGCAGGCCTTCATGGGAAACCTATTTCATGGATATCGCCAGGCTGGTCGCCAGCCGTTCCACATGCCGCAGGCGTTCCGTGGGCGCCGTTATCGTCAAGGACAAACGCATTCTTTCCACAGGCTACAATGGAGCGCCATCGGGTTTGGCTCACTGTCTGGATATCGGATGCCTCAGGGAAAAACTCATGGTGGCCTCGGGCCAGCGGCATGAACTGTGCCGGGGAATTCATGCGGAACAAAATGCCATCATTCAGGCGGCTTATCATGGTTTTTCCATTAAAAACGCCATGTTGTATTGTACAAATCTTCCCTGCGCCATCTGCACCAAGATGATCATCAATGCGGGGATTTGCCGGATATACTATCAGGAAGGCTATGCAGACGAACTGTCGTTAACGATGCTCGGCGAGGCAGGCGTTGAAGTCATTCAGACTTGTGAAACCGGCAGGGCAAAACGTCCTGATATTGCTTTGCCGATGAAGAATGGCCCTTGTCGCATATGGGGGAGTAAGCTGAATGAAATGTCCGTTTTGTGCAGATACGGAAAATAAAGTCATTGACTCCAGGTTGAGCAAGGAAGGGTATGTGATACGACGGCGAAGGGAATGCCTGGCATGCAACCGGCGCTTTACGACCTATGAACGGATTGAAGAAATCCCCTTGATGATTATCAAGAAAGATGGCCGGCGGGAAGAATTCAACCGGGACAAAATTCGAAGCGGCATTACCAAGGCTTGCGAAAAACGCAATGTCAGCATGAACAGTATCGAGGACTTTCTGGATGAGCTGGAACAGGAGCTTCGTGAAACCGGAAAGAAGGAGATTTCATCCTCGGTCGTGGGAGAACGGGTGATAAACCGGCTGCATGACCTGGACGAGATCGCCTATGTCCGGTTTGCCTCTGTATACAGGGAATTTAAAGATGTGAACGATTTTGTACAGGAATTGAAGCTGATGCTGGAAAATAACCGGCCGTGAAGGACCCCGGCGCATACATGCGGATCGCCCTTGAACTTGCCGCAAAAGGGGCGGGATATACCGTCTCCCAACCCGATGGTCGGGGCCGTTGTTGTTGATCCGGACGGCAGATTCATCGGCCAGGGATATCACCAGTCGGTTGGCGGTCCCCATGCCGAAGTCCATGCCATTGATGATGCCGGGCCGGCTGCAAGGGGGGCGACCCTTTTTGTCACCCTTGAACCCTGCAACCATGTCGGCCGGACACCGCCCTGTACCCGGAAAATCCTGGATGCGGGAATTTCCCATGTCGTGGTCGCCATGCCTGACCCCAATCCCAAGGTCAAAGGCGGCGGCAATGCCTATCTGGCTTCACAAGGCGTCCGGGTAACGACGGGCGTGTGCGAAGATCAGGCCAGACGGCTGAATGAATCGTTCATCAAATACATCTACCACCCGCAGACCTTTTGTGACCCTGAAATGCGCCGCCACACTGGACGGCAGACTGGCGACGCGAACCGGCGACTCCAGATGGATAACGGGAGAGGCCTCCAGGGCCTATGTTCACAGCCTGAGGCACGCATATGACGCCATCCTGGTGGGGGTGGAAACCGTAAAAAAAGACAACCCGCGGCTAACGGCCCGGATTCCCGCCTCTCCGGATGGCAGAAAACCCAGAGATCCCCTGCGGGTCATTCTGGATACCCGCCTGACCATTCCGGATGCTTCCGGCGTGCTTCACCCCGAATCCGATGCGCAAACCCTGATTGTCACCGGACCGACCGACCCGGAGCGGCGAAATGCCCTGACCCGGAATCAAAAAGTCCGGATCCTGGAATCCCCGCTTCAAAACGGACGGATCGACCTGAATGCACTGATGGACAGCCTGGGCGATATGGGGGTGGCCAGCCTTTTCATTGAAGGCGGCAGCCGGGTGATTGCCGCTTCTCTGGCCGCCGGCATCGTGGATAAGGTTCTCTTTTTTACGCCCCGAAAATTTCAGGCGGTGATGACGGCGTGCCGATCTGCAAGGGTCCCGGTCCCGAATTCATGAAAGACTGCATTCCGGTAACACGCTGTTTCGGTCCGGCAGTTTGACGATGACATCCTCATCGAAGGATATCTGAACGCCGGGGTCCGGGGATAGGGACCGGGGGCGGAACAGTTACTTTTTGTTGTTTCTTTGACTTTTTTACGGGAATATATATGTTTACGGGTATTATTGAAGGACTGGGAACAATTGCCGCGATTCAAGCCTCGGGAAAGGGCAGACGCCTGACCGTTACCGCCGACTTTGATCTGCTTCACAGCCGGATCGGCGACAGCATTGCCGTCAACGGCGCCTGCCTGACCGCAGTGGAAATCGGCAGCCGCCGTTTTGTGGCGGATGTATCTCCGGAAACCCTGGACAGGACGACATTCGGAAAGATCAAGAATCGGCGAGAGGGTCAATCTGGAGCGTGCGCTTCGGCTTTCCGACCGCCTGGACGGCCATCTGGTTTCCGGCCATATCGATGGCGTGGGAACCATCGATCAGAAAAAAAACGCCGGAAATGCCGTGATCGTCGTTATCAAGGTTCCGGAATCGCTCTCACGCTACATGATTCAAAAAGGCTCCGTTGCCGTGGATGGCATCAGCCTGACCATCAACCAGTGTTCAGCCGGAAATTTTGAAGTCAGCATCATTCCCCACACCGCCGGGCTTACCACCATCGGGGTGAAGTCCGCCGGCGCTCCGGTGAACATTGAAACCGATATGATCGGAAAATATGTGGAGCGGTTTTTGATGCCGCATCGTCAACCACGGGCGCCAGAAACCGCCGCTGGCCTGGATATGCAGTTTCTGGCCAGATCCGGTTTTTTATAATTTGTGCGAAAATGTTAAGGCAGTCGGTTATGAACCAGCTTCCATGCTTTGTCATGCCGGGCATGGGAATTTGCATAAAAGCTTCATTCAAGGAGAATAAATTTACGAAATGCCACTGATATCAATAGAACAAGCGATTGAAGATATAAAAGCCGGGAAAATGGTGATTCTGGTGGATGATGAGGATCGGGAAAATGAAGGCGATTTGACCATCGCAGCCGAAAAGGTTACCCCGGAGATCATCAATTTTATGGCCAGATACGGCCGGGGCCTGATCTGCCTGTCCATGACGGGCGAAAAGCTGGACAGCCTGAATCTGCCGATGATGGTCAAGGACAACACCTCTCCGTTCAATACGGGATTTACCGTGTCCATCGAAGCCAGGCGCGGCGTGACAACCGGCATCTCCGCGGCGGATCGCGCCACCACCATCCTGACTGCCATTGCGGATGACACCAAACCCAGCGATCTGGTCAGGCCCGGCCACATTTTTCCGTTAAGGGCCAGAAAAGGCGGGGTGATGGTCCGAGCCGGCCAGACCGAAGGCTCCGTTGACCTGGCCAGACTGGCCGGTTTAAAGCCGGCGGGCGTCATCTGCGAAATTATGGACGAAGACGGCACCATGTCCAGAATGCCTTCTCTTGAAATATTCAGCGAAGAACACGGCATCGGCATCTGTACCATTGCCGATCTGATCGAATACCGGATGCGGATGGAATCCTTTGTCCGCCGGTCCGCGGAAGCCGTCATTCCCACGGCCTTTGCCGGTGAATTCAAAGTGATCGTTTACGAAAATGACGTCGATGACCTGATACATGTCGCGATGGTCAAAGGAGAGATTTTCCCCGACAAGCCGATTCTGGTCCGGGTTCACTCCGAATGCCTGACCGGCGATGTGTTCGGCTCCCTGCGGTGCGACTGCGGGGATCAACTGCACAAGGCCATGGAAATGATGGACAGGGAAGGCTCCGGCATTCTGCTTTATATGCGGCAGGAAGGCAGGGGGATCGGCCTGGTCAACAAAATAAAGGCGTATGTGCTGCAGGACCAGGGAATGGATACGGTGGATGCCAACCTTGAACTCGGCTTTCAGGCGGATATGCGAAATTATGGCATCGGCGCCCAGGTGCTGGTGGATCTTGGCGTTAAAAAAATGAGGCTTCTCACCAATAACCCCAAAAAAATGATCGGCCTTGACGGATATGGCCTGAGCATTATCGAACAGATTCCCATTGAAATCGAACCGAATGAATTCAACCGGTGCTATCTGGAGTGCAAACAAAACAAGATGGGGCATCTGCTGCATGTCGACAAGAACCCTTAAGAACGACCCGATATCGGAAGCTGGGAATTATTAAATAAAATATCTTTCTACTGGAGGACTTTCTTCATGCCCAACATTATCGAGGCCAAACTGCTTGCCGAAGGGAAAAAATTCGCCCTCGTGGTCAGCCGATTCAATGATTTTATTACCGACAGGCTGGTGGGAGGGGCTGTGGATGCCCTTCTCCGTTCAGGCGCCTTAACCGAAGACATCGATATTGTCAAAGTGCCGGGCGCTTTTGAAATCCCGCTTGTCGCAAAAAAAATGGCGAAAAAAGGAAAATACCATGCGATCATCTGCCTGGGGGCCGTCATTCGCGGGGCAACGCCGCATTTTGAATATGTCAGCGCCGAAGTGACCAAAGGCATTGCCATGGTCAGCCTTGAATTTGAAATCCCCGTGATCTTCGGGATCGTCACGACCGATACCATCGAACAGGCCATTGAACGCGCCGGCACAAAGGCCGGAAACAAAGGTTGGCATGCAGCGATATCCGCTATTGAAATGGCGAATTTGATCCAGGACATCGACCAGGCATAACTTATGGGAAATCGTCGCAAATCTCGGGAACTTGCTATTCAAGCGCTTTTTTTTATGGACATGAACGACCGTTTCGCAGAAGAGAAATTATCCCTTTTCTGCGAGAATTTTCTGCCATCCTCTCAGATTCGCCCGTTTTTTTTAAATCTCGTCCGTGGGGTTTCATCTACCAGGGCTGAAATTGATGCCCTGATCGAGCGCTTTTCGAATAACTGGAAAATCAGCCGGATGTCCGGCGTTGACCGGAATATTATGCGGGTGGCTGTTTTTGAAATGCTGTGCTGCAAAGACATTCCCTGCAAAGTATCCATCAACGAAGCCATTGATCTGGGGAAAAAATTCGGCACCGAAGAATCCGGCGCTTTCGTGAACGGCATCCTGGACAGCATCCGCCTGGCAATGGAGACAGAAGACATTTCCATTCCGGTCAACGGGCGCTGCGAATTCATTCCGGATATGCCCGAACCCGATCTGTCCGGCCAGGATTCCGACCTTGAAGGGGAGGCTGGAGATGTCCCGGAATTTTCCATTGAACCTGAACCTGAATTTTATCCGCAGGATGAGGACGTTTCTGAACAGCAGCAGTCGGAATCCCGAAGCCCTGAAACGAAAAAACCCAGACGAACCCTGATTCGCTGATAATCCAAAACATGACAGGAAGACAAAGGAGCAATTCATGAACGACAGAAAAATCCTATTAACCGAGGATGAAATGCCACGCCAATGGTACAATATCCTTGCGGACATCAAAATGAATCCCCCGCTGGGTCCGGATGGAAACCCCATTGGGCCGGAAGCTCTGGCCCCGGTCTTTCCCATGAACCTGATTGAACAGGAGGTCAGCACGGACCGGTGGATTGACATTCCCGAGCCTGTCCTGGATGTTTACCGCATCTGGCGGCCGTCCCCCCTGGTCAGGGCCTTGTCTCTGGAAAAAGCCCTGGATACTCCGGCGCGGATCTATTTTAAAAATGAAAGCGTCAGTCCGCCGGGAAGCCACAAACCCAACACCGCCGTCCCCCAGGCCTATTACAATAAAATCTTCGGCATCGAAAAAATGACAACCGAAACCGGCGCCGGGCAATGGGGAAGCGCCCTGTCGTTTGCCTGCTGTCAGTTCGGACTGGAATGCAAGGTGTTTATGGTCAGGGTCAGCTTTGACCAGAAGCCGTATCGCAAAGCCATGATGGAAACCTGGGGCGGGAAATGCGTGGCCAGCCCCAGCATGGAAACCCGGGCCGGCCGGGATGCGCTGGAGAAAGATCCCAACACGCCGGGAAGTCTGGGAATTGCGATCAGCGAAGCCATCGAGGCCGCGGTCAGCGACACGAGCGGCAAAACCCGGTATTCCCTGGGAAGCGTTCTGAACCATGTCATGCTGCATCAGACCATCGTCGGACTTGAGGCAAAAAAACAGCTGAGCAAAGTCGGTGAATATCCGGATATCATCATCGGCTGCGCCGGCGGCGGCAGCAATTTTGCCGGGCTTGCGTTTCCTTTTGTCCTGGATAAAATCAACGGAAAACACATTGAAATCTATCCGGTTGAACCGGCTGCCTGCCCCACCCTGACGCGGGCGCCATTTGTTTATGACCACGGGGATACGTCGCGCTACACGCCGCTGCTGCCTATGTACAGCCTGGGACACGCCTTTGTCCCGCCGCCGTTTCATGCCGGCGGATTGCGATATCATGGCATGGCTCCGACCGTCAGCCAGTTGGCTGACGAAGGGATCATCACGCCGCGATCGGTTCAACAGATCCAGGCCTATGATGCAGGTATTGCCTTTGCCAGGACCGAAGGGATTATTCCCGCTCCTGAAACCACGCATGCCCTGGCCTGTGTGGTGGAAGAAGCCCAGAAAGCCAAACTGGAAGGCAAGGAAAAAGTGATCCTGGTTAACTGGAGCGGTCATGGGCTGCTGGATTTTGGGGCATATGAAAAATATTTTTCAGGAGAGCTGATCAATTATGAAATGACCGATGATGAAATCTGTCGTTCAGAAAAGGTGTTTGAAAATTTTCCGAAACCCGCGCATTTGAAAAGTCGATAAAAACAGGTAATGGGTAAGGGGATGTAGGTGATAGGTTTTGGATAAATGCCCATTGCCCGCTCCCTATAACCCATTACCTATAACCCCTTACCCGTTTATTAGGAGCCTGATTTGATTCTTCAATCAATGGCCGTTGGGCCCATTATGGCAAATTGTTTTATTTTAGGCTGTGAAAAGACACGAAAAGCAGCGGTCATCGACCCCGGCGCCGAATCTGGCCGAATCCTGATGAAGCTGGCCGAGCAGAAGCTGACGGTTGCGTATATCATCAATACGCATGGCCATTTCGATCATGTCGGTGCAAACCGGAAGCTGAAGGAAGCCACCGGCGCAAAGCTCGTTATACACGCACTCGATCAGCCCATGCTGGAAGTCCTTTCTGAAACCTCCGCCGCATTTGGGCTTTCTGCCGAGAATTCTCCGCCCCCGGATCAAACGGTTCAGGACGGCGATACCCTTCAATTCGGGGAAATCACGCTTACGGTCCTTCACACGCCAGGTCATACGCCAGGCGGCATCTCGCTGCATACGGACGGCATGGTGTTTGTCGGGGATACGCTTTTTGCCGGTTCCATCGGCCGGACCGATTTTCCCGGCGGGGATTTTGATACCCTGATATCCAGCATTCGAAACAAGCTCTATCCACTGGGGGATCGGGTGATTGTCTATACCGGACATGGCCCGGAAACCACCATTGGCAGGGAAAAACGCTTCAATCCGTTTGCGTCCGTGTAAACATTCGGTTTCGTGAGTTGTCAAACCCACGAAACCGCCTATTTGTTTTCCTTCTGAACCTGCTTCAGGTAATTTCTGATGTGACTTTGTCCCACGCCGATGGCTCTGGCGGTTGCGGCAATGTCCTGGTTATTCTGAAGCAGCTTTCGCTTGATGAATTCGTCTTCAAAGGCTTTTTGAGCCTCTTTCAGATGGGAGATCGAAAACAAAGGGGACTCACGCTGAACGGATTTCTCATTTTTTTCGCCTGAATTAATGGGAAACGGAATATCCTTTTCATGGATCATTTCACCATCCACCATGATGGATAGCCGCTCCAGCAGATTTTTCAGCTCCCGGACATTTCCGGGCCATGAATAATTGCTGAGCAGTTCAAGCGCCGCGGGTGTCAGCGTTTTTCCGGCGCAATGATTCTGCCGGGCGAATTCATCGAGAAACAGATCTGCCAGAACCGGAAGATCTTCAATCCGCGTCCGCAACGGTGGAACTTCAATGGGAATGACATTGAGCCGAAAATACAGGTCTTCCCGAAATGTCCCCCTGGCGATTTCCGCCTCGATATCTTTGTTGGTGGCGGCAATGATCCGAACATTCATCTCCAGTGTCCGACCGCCCCCGATACGGTGAAACTTTTTTTCCTGAAGAACCCGCAGCATTTTCCCTTGGGACTTTAAACTCATATCTCCAATTTCATCCAGAAACAAAGTTCCCTTGCCGGCCTGTTCGAATTTTCCCCGTTTTTTTAAGTCTGCCCCGGGAAATGCCCCTTTTTTCCTGACCGAACAGCTCGCTTTCAATCAGATCATCCGGAATGGCGGCACAATTGACATCCACCAAAGGCTCATGCGCACGGCTGCTGAGCTGGTGAATGGTGCGGGCAACCAGTTCCTTGCCGCATCCGTTTTCTCCCGTAATCAGGATCCAGGCATCGGTGGGGCCGGCCACCGCAATCTGTTTTTTCAGGGCAAGAGTCGCCGGACTGCTCCCGGTAATGGAATTCTTTTCAATGGTTTTTTTTCGAAGATATTTGTTTTCTTCTTCAAGCCTTCGATAATTCAGTGCCCGGTTGATGGCCACAATCACCTTGTCAATGGAAAGCGGTTTTTCAATCAGGTCAAAAGCCCCCAGTTTGGTGGCGCTTACCGCGGTTTCGATGGTGCCATGTCCGGTAATGATAATGACTTGAATCACCGGGTTGTTTTTTTAATTTCCTTCAGGGTTTCAATGCCGTCCAGACCCGGCATCCAGATGTCCAGCAGCACCAGGTCCGGGCTTCCTGTTCGATGCGCTTAAGCGCTTCATACCCGTTTGAAGCGGTGAAAATTTCAAATCCCTCATCAGACAGAATCCCGCTCAGAGATTTCAGGATGGAGGGTTCGTCATCGACGATCATCACAGATGGATACATTGTGCTGTCCTTTCTATTAACTAATCAAGTATTGATGCCGAAGCGCTTCAAGCCGGCAGTTCAAAAATAAATCTGGCGCCTTTGGGATGATTGTCCTCTGCGCGAATCGTTCCATGATGATCCATCACAATGGAGTTGACGATGGCCAGCCCAAGCCCCATGCCCGTTACCTTGGTCGAAAAATCCGGTTCAAAAAGCCGGGTCTTGTCTTCATCGGAAATGCCATCGCCGGTATCCGCGACTTCAACACGAACCAGCTTATGCGCCGCATCATGGGAAAGTGAAATCGTGATTTCCCCTTCCGAGTGAATGGCGGCAATGGCATTGTCGACCAGATTGATCATGGCCCGTTTGATCTGCTGGCGGTCCAGATTGATAACGGGGATATTTCCCATTTTTCTGATTTCGAAACGAACGGCCGTATGTCCTTCGCGATAAAGCGCGATGGTTTCTTCAATAATGGGCAGAATCTCCCCTGGTTTCGGGTTTGCCGAAGGAAATCTGGCAAACGATGAAAATTCATTGACAAGATTTCGGATGATATCCACATGATCAATGATCATCTGCGTGCATTCGTCAAACACCGGCTCCTGGATCAGCCGGGAATATCTTCGTTTCAGGCGCTGCGCGGAAAGGGTAATGGGCGTCAGCGGATTTTTGACTTCATGGGCAATGCGCCTGGCCACTTCCCTCCAGGCTGCCGTCCGCTGGGCCTTTTCAAGCTCCGTCAGATCATCAAACACCACGACAATTCCGATATGACGTCCGCTATCGTCCTTCAGCGAACTGATGTGGAGCATGAAGCTCCGGGGGCGCCCCTCAATCGTTGCTCTCAGCGGCAATTCAATAAAATCATTGTGAATCCCTTTAAACCCCTGAATAATTTTTTCAGCCATTTTCAGATAGCGGCCCTGCAGAAGGCGAACATGGTTTTTTCCGACAACCTGCGCTGCGGAGATGTTCAGCATTTTTTCAGCCGATGTATTGATCGTTGCAATAAAACCGCCTGCATCCAGCGTAACAACGCCTGCGGATACATTTTTCAAAACGATCTCCATGTACTGGCGTTTTTCTTCGATTTCAAGATACTGTTCGCGAAGCTTATTGGAAGTCAGCTCCAACTGATCTCTGCTGAGCCGCAGATCACGGGTCATCTTATTGAAAGAATCCACCAGGCTGCCGATTTCATCATCGCCTACCGATCCGATCTGAAAACTCAAATCACCTTCAGCAACCCGCCGGGTACCTTCCGCCAGCTCCTTGATGGGAATGCTGATGGATTTGGCCAGATAAAACCCGAACCATACGGCGCAGAACACCACCAGAAGCCCAACGATGGAAAGGGTGATATAATAGGAAATCTGGATGGGTTTTTTCAAAAGCTTGACTTGCTGATACTCCTCAAAGCCCCTTGAAATGGACGCCATGTTTTCTGAAAGATAGGGCGGAATCATGACCGTCAAGACCAGAAATGCCTCTGCATCAGCGGGTTTGACGCCAAAAGGAATGGTTCCGACAGTTCGAATCACCTCGCCGGCAGAGATGATTTGAGAAAATGACGAAACGGACTTGGGGGAAAATTCTTTTCGCAGCTGTTCAATGGAAACCGCCTGAAGCGATTGCGTGTTCAGGTCACGCCCCAGGGACTGGGCAATGCGCCTGGCACGGATATCGTACACTTCAACCGCATCCAGGTTGAATGACCGTTGAACGATTTCAACATATTGGACCAATTCTTTGACCCTTGCGGGTTCCAGAAGTTTCCGGGTTTTGATCTGATGGGCAGTCCTGTCCAGGAAAAACGCATTGCTGTTTTCCGTAATGCCATAGATCTGCCTGCCGACATGCAGCGAGTTTTCAAGGGCCTGCTCAACCGGAACATTAAACCAGAAATCAATGCTGGTGGTAATAAAACCCATGGAAAAGAAAAACATCACGCCTGCGGGAATCAGGGTCAGCGAAACAAAGGCGATGACCAGCCGGGTTCGAAGCTTTGATCCCATGACCTTTCGCCTTCGGTCATACAGCAATTTTACCAGGTTGCGAAAAACCAGAAAAATCATTAGAATCAGCAACAGCAAATTGATGTTCGTCATCGTGAACATCAATATGGTATTGGAAATGGGAAAATTGGCGCCGAAATGGATGAGCTTGTTCTGGGCGTAAGTCATCAGGGCGACAACGACAATAATGGCTGCGATAATGATCAGCTCCCGCTTTCGTCGTTTGCGATCTGCAGTGGAGATAAAAGAAGAAGCGGTTTTGAAGCGGTTTTTGTTCATGATTTTTGAATTTTACTTCCACCCAACTGATTTTGCAATGACAGAAAGCGCAACAGGAGACTTACGGCAGCCTGATTTTGGGAACAATTAACGACATCAAGGAGAAAATCATGAAAGTTGTTGGAATCAGCGGAAGCGCCCGCAAGGACGGCAACACGGCGATCGCCGTCCGCCACGTATTTTCGGAACTTGAAAAAGAAGGCATCGAAACCGAGCTGATTCAGCTCTCCGGAAAGAAAATTCACGGCTGCATCGCCTGTTACAAATGCTGGGAAAACAAGGACCAGCGCTGCGCCGTCAAGGATGATGTCAACGCGTGCATCGAAAAAATGCTGGCTGCGGATGGCATCATTCTGGCCTCCCCCACTTATTTTGCGGATGTTACCGCCGAGATCAAGGCCCTGATCGACCGCGCCGGCATGGTCAGCCGGGCCAACGGCGATATGCTGCGGCGAAAAGCAGGGGCCGCGGTGGTTGTGGCGCGCCGCGGCGGAAGCATTCACGCGTTTGATTCCATGAATCATTTCTTTTTCATCAGCCAGATGATCGTGCCCGGATCCAATTACTGGAATATGGGATTTGGCAAGGACAAGGGCGATGTTGAAAAAGATGAGGAAGGCCTGGGAACCCTGAAGGTCCTGGGCGAAAACATGGCGTATCTTCTGAAACAGCTTCACAAATGATGCGGCGGATTTCATTCCCGGATCGGGTACTAAAAGCATGTCCAGTCAAAAAATTCCTGTACACGCCGGCAATCCGGCAGCTGAAGGCCGGAGCCGTTTCATTTTCGCTCCATCCTTACGCCTATGAAGAAAAAGGGGGAACCGAAACAGCTTCTGCTGCCTTGGGCGTTGCAGAGCACGGCGTCATCAAGACGCTGGTCATGGAGGATGATTCCCGGAAACCTTTTATCGTGCTGATGCACGGGGACAAACAGGTTTCGGCCAAGGCCCTGGCCAGGCAAATGGGGGTAAAAACGGTTCAGCCCTGTACGCCGCAGAAAGCCGAAAAAATTACCGGCTATACCGTGGGCGGCATTTCCCCTTTTGGCACCCGGCTTTTGCTTCCGGTTTACATGGAAGCCTCCATTGCGGAATTGCCGGAAATTTACATCAATGCCGGCAAAAGAGGGTTCTTCTTTCCATGAAGCCCCGGGATCTGATACAGGTACTGCATCCTGTTCTTGTCACCGTTGCCATCTGATCGCAACGGATTGAAAAAATACATGCTATCGCAAAATACATTTTTGTCATTATATTATGAAATATTTTGACAATTATGTGTTTTTCGAATATAAGATAAATCATTTTTTTATGCTGCTGAATCATGTCTGTTCTGGGAATCCTCGAATTTCCCGGAAACAGTCTATGTTCAGCAGCTTTTTTTATCTGCATTTTAAAGACACGCACTATCCCGATAAAATGATTTGGGTGCGGCATCAATATTGCTTGTCAGACCGCCAGCGTATTTTCACGGAATTAATGTAAATGCGCATTGTTTTTCAGCGATGCGCATTTTTACAGGAGAAAACAGCATGTGTCGTTTATTTGCCATAACCAGCGAAGAGCCCCTGTCGCCCATGGTTGCCTTTGAAGCCCTTGATGTCATGCGCGAAGGCCACGACGGCTCCGGCGTGGGACTCTTCCTTCGGGACCTTGGCGGCCCGTTTGAAGACATGAAGGATGCGCCGATTCTATCCGGCATTTTTACCGAAAACGGCCTCAAACGCCTGGATACGTTCATGATGAATCTGGGATTCATGACCAAATACAAATTGCCGATAAAAGTATCCAAAACACCGCCTTCAGGGGTTCCCAAACGGGATATCTATCTGGTCCGGGCCTATGAATACCCGGAGGAATGGGATGGCCTCGGCCAGCCGGAGCTTTACAGCCGCCTGGTCAATATCCGCCTGCAGCTCCGGGAAATGGGCAAGGCAGAAGGCGATATGATGGTGTTTTCCTTCTGGCCCGATGTCATCATGATCAAGGAAATCGGCGAGCCGCTCAAGGTCGCCCAGCACCTGAAGCTGGACCGAAAAGACATCAAGGCAAGGGTCATGATGGCCCAGGGACGACAGAACACCAACTACGCCATCAATCTCTATGCCTGTCATCCGTTTTTCCTTCAGGGGTTTTCAACCATGACCAATGGCGAGAACACGGCGTTTATCCCGATCCGGGACTACCTTCAGTCCCGGGGATTTCCCGGCTATACCGGATATCAGTCGGATTCCGAAGTCTTTACCCATATTCTGCATTATACCCTGGAAAGGCTGGGATTGGGAATCGAGGCCTACAAACATATCATCACCCCGCTTCAGGATGAAGACATCGCCGTTCATCCGGATGCCATCCTGCTTCAGCAGCTCAAGCAGTCCTGCAGACGGCTGATCATCGACGGGCCCAACTGCGTCATCGGATGCCTTCCGGATCACAGCCTGTTCATGGTTCAGGACCGCAAGAAACTCCGGCCCGGCGTGGTCGGCGGCAGACCCGGAAGATATGCGTTTTCCTCCGAGATCTGCGGGCTGGACGCCGCCATTCCGGATCGCGACAAAACCCTGGATTTTCAACCCATGCATCTGGACACGGCCATTGTCGGCCCGAATCGACAGGAGGTTGCGGTATGCCGTCAAACATCCCCATTACCCCTTCCACGCTGAGCGTCAAGGATCTTCCCTGGCAGATCGACTGGAACAAGGACAAATGCACGCTTTGCGGGCAATGCACGGCCGTGTGCCCGGTTCACGCCATTGAGCTTGGAGTGTTCCGCAAAAGAGTCCTTGATCTGTCCCGGGATTCGTCAAGCCGCCGGAAAGCACGATGCAGCTTTATTACGGCATCCGCCAGAAAACAGACCCGGTGTATAGCTGCATGGGATGCGCCATGTGCAACCTGGTCTGCCCGAATGACGCCATCATCCCCTGCCGGAGCGATGAGGCCGATAAACTCGTCTTTCATCGGGACCGCGGGGGGCTGCCGCGCAGCCGGGGAGGCCGCCGGAATGTGCCGGGAACGGTTCTGGACCAGATCAAGTTCATCCGGATTTCCATGCTCACGGACCCGGCACTGGATGCCGGCCGGCACGAATTTGAAATCGCACCCTTTTGGGGCGCATGCTGCCGCCGGAGGAAAACCTGAAATTCATCCGGCAACACGGCTGGATTCCGCCGGTTCGGGAAATCTACCCGTTGATGATCGGCGGCATGTCGTTCGGCGCCCTGTCTCCCAACATGTGGGAAGGCATTCAGATGGGCGTGGCCTATTTAACGAAGAAATGGGGATGCCGGTTCGGGTCTGCACCGGCGAAGGCGGCTGCCCGCCGCGGCTGCTCGGTCCCGATTCTGAAATACGTGATTTTTCAGATCGCAAGCGGCTATTTCGGCTGGGATGAAATCATCCATGCGCTACCGGAAATGAAGGAAGACCCCTGCGCCATCGAGATCAAATACGGCCAGGGCGCCAACCCGGTGACGGCGGACTGCTGATGTGGTACAAGGTCAACCGCCTCATCGCCGCGATCCGCGGGGTTCCGGCCGGCGTCAACCTGCCGAGCCCGCCCACGCATCAGACCCAGTATTCCATCGAGGAATCCGTGGCCAAGATGATCCAGTCCATGTCCATGGCCTGGGGATTCCGGGTCCCGGTTTATCCCAAAATATCCGGAACATCAACGGCCCTTGCGGTTCTAAACAACCTGACCCGCAACCCCTTTGCGGGAGGCCTTGGCATCGACGGCGAGGACGGCGGAACCGGTGCGGCCTATAACATTTCCATGGACCACATGGGATACCCCATCGCCAGCAATATCCGTGATGCCTATCTGGGACTGGTGTCCGCGGGCATGCAGAACGAAATTCCACTTTTTGCCGGCGGCGGCATCGGCAAAAGCGGCAATCTGGCGGCCAATGCGGCGGCCCTGATCATGCTGGGCGCCAGCGGCATCCAGATCGGAAAATACATCATGCAGGCCGCGGCCGGGTGCCTGGGATCCGAAACGGCGATGCAACATCTCCAATATCGGCCAGTGTCCCAAGGGGATCACTTCCCAGGATGCCCGGCTGTATCGCCGGCTGGATCCGGAGCAGGTGGCCCAGCGCGTGGTGGATGTGTTTCTTGCGCTTTGATACGGAACTTAAAAAATCATCGCGCCCCTGGGCCGCTCGACATCCCTTCCGGTCGGCATGTCCGATGCCCTGGGAATCAACGATTACTCAGACAGCGGCTGAACATCAATTATGTAGTTTAGGATGATGGAGCAAAATATAAATGGACGACAAGATCATTACATTTCCGGAAAACGGACGAACCGGCTGGATTCCCGGATGCTGGAAGAGCGGATTCAGGAGGCCGTAGCCGGGATACCGACATCTCGACAATTCAGGCGTTCGGACAGCACGGGATCGGCGGCAGGCTCTGGAGGGCCGGAAACGAACAGGTCCATATTCGGGTGACAGGACATCCGGTCAGCGTTAGGGTCGTTGGGATTTCCGAATACAGAAATCGAGGTCATGGGCCGGCATCGATGATGTGGGATGGCTCAATGCCGGCGCACAGATCATTGTTCACGGTCATGCGGGAAACGGCGCCTGCAACGCCATGGCCCAGGGCAAGGTATTTATCGGCGGCAATATCGGATCGCGCGGCATGACCATGACCAAGCAGAACCCGCGGTTTTCTCCTCCGGAGCTCTGGGTTCTGGGGTCTGTCGGGGATTATTTCGGGGAATTCATGGCCGGCGGCATCGCCGTCATCTGCGGCGTTGGTCCCCAGGACCCAGGCAATATCCTGGGGTACCGGCCCCTGGTCGGCATGGTGGGCGGCAAGGTGTTTTTCAGGGGCCCGCACCATGGGTTCAGCCAGGCGGACGCCAGAACAGTGCCGATCGATCCGGCCGACTGGGAGTGGCTCG